>JAXFGC010000040.1:0-4083 GCA_034171505.1 Candidatus Alloenteromonas sp.
GCTCTTTTCCCACATGGTGAACGAGACGGAGTATAGAATCGCCTTACGATAGGACGCCGTACCATTTTTGCTATCCCAATCGCTATCAAAGCCCATAAGATCGTCGATGTCTTGCTTCATGGGACGAAGCCGTTCAAATAGATCCGACTTGGGGACGTGAACGATAACCTTAGCGGTCCCTTCTTTGATGTCTGCGTAAACAACAAATCTCCCAGGCGTTTTTGGAGACGGCCAGTAAAGATAACCCGTTCCGATGCTTTCTCCCGGGATTGATAGTTCGGGTTTGTCCAGCGACAGTGCGTTACTAAGGTTGATCCAAAACTCCCTTCGCAGCGATTTGGCTCCCGCTTCGTGGGAAACCTTCGTAACATCCGCAAATTTCTCAAGGTGGGGAACCGAAACATCCACGCTTTCCAAAAACTCGAGATGTAACAATTGGAGCTTGGCAGCTTCATCGCCAATGGTAACTCTCCAACGCTTTTCTAAGAACGCGAGCAAATCCAAGCCTCTTTGTTTGATGTCTTCGTATGTCCAGTCATTCTGAGCCCCTACGGAGACTTCTATTTCGGAATAAGAGCCATTGATGTATCCGCGTCTATGCGAGTTCTGAGATCCGTTCCGCTTTTCTGGATAAGGGTAGTTTTGCATCTCAGAGTTGACGGAGGAGGCAAGAGGGAGGAGATTGCCCAATGATCCGCAGAGTAAATCCTTTTCCCTATCCGAGAAGAAACGGAAGCCATCGGCCCAGTAATAGACGGTGTTGTGCGTTTGGGGGTAAATGTGTTCTATGGTGAAACGGTCTTTCTCGCTCCGCTTAAAGAAATCGGATGCATCGATCTTTGGGCTGCCGTTTTTAAGGACGAGTTCTTGTTCGTATTCAAACAAGAAATGTCGAATCCCGTCCCAAGAATAGAAACCGTCCCTGGAATCGAACAGTTTGTCGATTCGGGTCTTGAAGCCATTGAAGATGTTTTGATACCGGTCAACGGTGTCATCGAGGCTATCGATTAGTTCCTGCAAGGACATGGTGCCATCCCTAAGCGATTTAGCATAGGCTAAGTAAACGGTCGAACCATATTGGCTGGTAAATCCCGACAAAGTGCGGAACAAAATAAAGACAAAGCGCTCTATGGATTTAAGAAGCGTCAATCGGTCTTCTGAAGAAGATCTAGGATCCATGTAAGCTGCGACGATGATGGGGCGGAAATAAGCCATCTCCAGGCGGTTTAGCTTGGCAATCCACTTCCGCTCCTCTTCTGATATCTCTTTCCATTCCGCTGGGTTGAATGTGTAGTACCAATACTTAGCGGTGCGGGACAAGTCTCTTGCGTATGCCTCAATCTCAGCGGGGGTCAGATGACCTTTGCCTTTGGTCAAAGCGGCTTTGGACGTGAACTTCCGATATAAAAGATCCTCGTCTGGCCTCTTCTCGTTTCCGCTTCGGGCGTATTTCCAATAAAGGAAATAATGGTTTCTCAGGTAATCGTCATCATCGAGACGATGGCTCTCGTTCCTGCCAAGTTGTTTATAAACTTCGGCCCAAGCGTCGTTGATTTCCTTTCGCAAGGTAACGTATCGCGTTTCAGGCAATTCGGAATGGTCGTATAGAGTGGTCAAATAGATAAGGCGGTTCTTCAGCTTCTCCAACGCGGAAAGCGTAAGACCTCTGTTGTTCATCGTCTCAAATGCAACGAAAACGTCGAAATCATCGGAGATTTCTTGAACGACAAATACGAGATCCTGCGTTATTTTTTGATAGATGACCCTCAAAGCGGCTTCTAAAGAGGCTTCGTCCTCGGCAAGGACGTTGATCCGCGTTTCGAAAAACCCCTTAGCGTTCTTCAGATTAAGGGTATAAAACGATTTGACGAGTTCTTCGTCGATTCTTTCACCGAAGATTTCGTGACGCAGGAATCTAAAGCTTGGATTGTCCGTTTCGTATCCGAATTTATATACCTTTTCGGTTTCATATTCGGCGTTTATCTCCACGATGAACGTGCGAACGATGTCATTGAGCTTTTGTGTTGCAAAAGCAATGTCTTCATCCTTTTTGCCTGCGTTTTTTGATAATGATCTAACCCTTTCGATAATGCACATCAAAAGGATTACGAAGGTTGTCAGGCGTTGCTGACCATCAACAACGTGGAAGCAATCATAATTATCGATCGCCCACTGTTCCTCCAACCATCCGGAAGTTTCCTTATCGTTGAGTTTGCGAAGGGAAAGCATACCGGTGTAGTGTTTTCGCCTCTCGGTAAGATTCTGAATGTCATCCCAAAAGTCTTCGAGCTGACGATCGCCCCAGGCATAGCCGCGTTGATAATCGGGCACTCTGAGAAGTCGACCATTGAATATCTCTTTTAGACTGTAAAGTTTTTCCATTTGGCTACCTCACAACTAACCTTTCAAACAAGCCGCTCATAAGAAATGCGCTTAGAACCATCTGGCGGATTCATCAAGCAAAGCGCGAAGCCTTTTTTTTGGCGAGTCTAAGCATTCGTTTCTTGTTTGTTTCAGAGACTTTAAAACCAAGATAAATAGCCTTAATTGGTAGGCTGATATGGCCTGCTGGCGCTCCGATAATTCTCCATTCTCGCTGATAGGACCAGTCGGTGTCCTTTGTGCAGAAAAGCTCCATGGTAGCGCCGATCTCCTCACCGCCAAATTGACCGCTTGATGCTCCGCCTAACAAGGCGGAGAAAGAGTATCGCAGGAATTTTTCAATAAAACTGTTGTTGGCTTTCTTGGTATAAATCACTGGGCAGAGGTTCGATATGATGTATTTCTTTCTTGGAATCTCATACTCCACGCAATAGCCCGAATAGGTATTTCCGTATAAGGACCACATCACTTTGTTGTCTCTTAGCTCAGATAATGAGCACAGCCCCACTCTTTCCGAAGGGAATAAAGCAGACTCGGCAAACCCATCGATTTTGGTATCGTTCAGCAATCCGGCGATGTTCTCATTGATGGTTCTAAGAACAATGAGGAAGCTTTGAAACTCATTTGGTCCTTGCATACCAAATGTAGCTAGCTGGGCGAATGTTTCGGAATCCACTCCTTCATCAGTCATAGATTCCAAAGCGATCCTTTTTATATAGGAGGAATAATTAATTCTCTGCGCCATTATTAATAACCGATGACTTCCTTTTCGATCTCAGCAAAAACGGATGCCGGAATGTTTGCCAAATTGTACGTATATACGCGATTCAGCCTTGGATTGTAGATTCCAACTTTCTTTATTTCCTTGAAATAGGAATGTTTGGAATGAATACCCATCAAGTAATACATAAGCAATTGGAGAGTGTGCTTATTAGTCGGATCCTTTCCCGATACCTTGAAATCCCATAGCGTGTCTTTGGTCAAGAAATCGCCGTCTCCTGTTTCAACGATTTTTGTATAACCACCCTCAAAGGTAAAACCGTCCTTTACGATTGGGCCGTATTTTTTAAAGAACGCTAAGCTACGCTCAACCATGATTCGAATATTACCAATGGTGTCCTTATCCGCGACTATAGTCTCAACAGGACGGTATCCCATAGGCCCTGCCCGAAAACAAACGTCATATCCAACTACTTTAGCCGCGATAGATATAGAAGCGTCATCTAATCCTTTTATCTTTTGCAAATACCTGATGCAGTTCAGTTCTTCTCCTATAATGCGAGCGCCCAAAATCGAAATAGAAAAGGCTTCAACAATGTCGGCGCCAAGCATAAAGCGAGTCAAATAATCAACAGCAAGGCCGACTAATGAAGCGTGGATACTCTCTATTTCGGCGAGCTCGACTTCGTTAGTCAATTGGACGAGGTCGAGATTCTTGGGATTGAGGTAACCGCCACGAGGTTGTTTAACTTGAGAAATTCTCTGTGTAACAGAAGGCATGGCAATGCTCCTTGAACTGGTTATTTAATTATATGATTTTCATATGACGTTTTCACTCACAAAGTGAGTCAATCTTGAAGCGGGGAAACGAAGGCCGATTAACAGGTTTTGTAATTTGGTGTATGATTGGTTCAACGGAAAACGAAGAGTCATTCCGAAAGCCACTAATCGCTTGCCGAATGATAAGTCCTACAAAAGTCC
>JAXFGC010000008.1:0-17442 GCA_034171505.1 Candidatus Alloenteromonas sp.
GATAGTTCCTCCTCCTACTCCGCCACGATGGCCCTTGTCCAAATCACCCACGCGGACGGGACGAGTTCCTTCCACAAGATCGGAGACTTCGATCCCGAAACCGGAATCGATGAGGAGACCGGCGTGAACCACGATGCCAACTCCATCGCCTGGGACGTCGGCATCGAAATCCTCAACGGCAAATCCTCGATTGCCGACGAAGGCGCGATCTTCGACATCAAGAACGGCGAAGAAGTCCTCTCCACCCACATCAACAATTCCGGCGTCATCGCTAGCTACGTCAAAGGTCCGCGCGGAACCTTTGTGAGCGCGACCGACACGATCGTTTCCGACTCCGTTGGCGGTGTAACCTTTAACGGCGCGGAAGTCCTTAGCTCCGCCTATGGGCAAACCGAAGAAGGGGGCAAGACCATCTCCTTCATCGCCAAAGTGGAGGACGAAGTCCGCATCTACAACGTCCTCGTCGACGAAGAAGCGGGAACCTTCGTGCCCTTGGCGGGCAAGCTCTACGGCACCAACATCCTTGGCGTCCGTCGCGGCGGATACTACTCCACCTCCGCTTATATCAACTCCTCCTCCTACACGGTGAACTTTGGTTCGAGCACTTCGGAAGGCACGCCAACCGACGAAACCCTCCTCAACGTCTACATCAAGATTGCTTCCACCGCTTACACCGGTACCTATTCGATCAATAGCGAAGGCGAAGTCGTGGCTCACGTCCGCACTTCTTCCTGGTATGACGAATACGGTGATTACATCTTCGACTTCTCTGCGGATGGCGAACTCGCGCTCTTCCACAAGAAAGACTCCACCACCTACTACTTCTATTCGACTCTCGCGACTTCCTCGATCAGTTCGAGCAACACCCAACTCCTTGTTTCCGAATTCGGCAGCAAGAAAGTGTTCGCCCTTGTCCAAAAGGGTTCCACCACTGGTATCACCGAGTCCAGCAACGTCGTCATCCAAGATGCGGCTGGCATGAAGTTCGGTACCGTCACCCTCACGAGCGAATCCGCCAACTGGCACACGGAAGGAGCGACCTTCACCCTCACGATTAATGGCGTGACGAGTGGCGAGCTCTCTTACGTGAGCGGAGCGATCAAGGCCAACATCAGCGGCGATTACACCGTCGAAGGCCACGAAAACCCCGTCCATATCGATAACGCCGGTACCATCACCGTCGATGGCACGGAGTACACGTTCGTCCTCAATGACGATGGCACTCTCTCCTACACCGTCATGGATATCCAGCTCGAAGCGGATAAGATCGTCCACACGACCTACACCGTGACCTACGATGTCGAGGCCAAAACCGCGACCATCACCGAAGGCAGCGTCCGCGAAACCGGGCTCTTCGTCTGTGAAGACCGTGGTTACCTCGGCGGATACCCCTGGACCGAAAGCGATGGTGTCTGGACCTCTCCGAGTGGCCACACCAGCAGAGCGCCGTGGCTCCAAGTCACCTGCTACCGTGCGGGTACCCTCACCTTCACCGCGGATATCTCCACGGAGGCGAAGTACGATTACCTCACGATCCAAACCAGAGGCGCGGACGACAGTACGTTCACTATCCTCGATGGCTATGGTTCGGCGAATCGCGAAAACAACTCCGGTGTCCGAAAGGTAGACGTGACCATTGAAGTCACCGCCGGCATGGTTGTCCAAATCGGCTATTACAAAGATGGAAGCGGTAACGTAAACGATGACCGCATCATCGTTAAGGACATGGCTCTCGCCTAATTCCTCTTCATCAACTAAGCCGAATCCCCTAAAAAGGACTCGGCTTTTTCTTTTCCTCTATACTTTCCTGTATGTTTTCCGTTGACGAAACCAAACAAAAAAAGAAAGACTTTTGTTATCGCGCGTGTATAGTATGCGTATACGCGCAAAGCGCTTTGGCCGTCCACGAAAAGGCATCACCATGAAACACTCCACCTTATTACTTCTTAGCACTTCCCTCCTTCTCGCGGGTTGTGGCACTCCGCCGTCGAGTTTTTCTTCTTCGGAAACAAGCCCACTTCCTTCCGAAAGCGAGATTGCTTCTTCCGAAGTTTCTTCTCCTGTCGAGGAGACTTCCCTTCCCTATTCTCAGGTTTCCGAGGTTCCTTCGGTTAGCGATCCCCTCTCCGAAGAAAGCACCGTTCCAAGCATCGAAGACTCCTCCTCGGTCTCCGAAACCATCGAAAGCGAAGAATCCATCGAATCCTCCGAGGAAGTCCATTTCGTCGTTTCCAAAAAGACCAGCGGATTCTCCCTCCAATATGCGGATTCCTCCTTTGACCCGAATTACGTCCTCCCCGAACAAACGGTTTCATTCCGTTTGACCGCTTTGGCGGAGTATTACGAACTTTCAGGCGTTTATTACACGATTGAATCCGGGGCACGTTTCACCATCCAAGAAACCGATGGGCTCTATTCGTTCGTGATGCCCTATATGAACGTCACCATCAGCGTGGAAAGCGTGCGCAATTACGCGTTGAACGTGCAAGCCGAACACGCGACCGTAACCTTCGAAAACGAAGTCCAAGCCTATTATCGAAGCGGAACCCGCATCCGCTTCCAAGTCGCCGCCGATGAAGGGTATTCCCTCCGGAAAGTCGAATACACCTATTCTTCCTCTTCCTTCGCCTTGACCGAAGGAGAGGATGGCTACTATTCCTTCTCGATGCCCTCGGAAACTGCGACCTTGGTCGTCACGGTCTCCCAAATCATCGATAGTTCGAGCGATCCCTGGAGCGGCAAAGACGTCACGTATGGAGCGGAAAAAATCGATTCGTCCTATAGCAACAAATACGCTTGGAGTTTCCATTTCAGAGGAGATGGAACCTTCGACTTCCGTTGTGATGTCTACTATTACGATGATGGATATTACGATGAATGGGCTTACGAACCGAGCCTTGGAGGACCAAATATCGTCTATTACGAATGGATCTTCTCCAATAACCGCGCGGACGACAAAAACGTGACATACACCTATTCCCCGGATAGTGGCTATTACGCGGCAACCATCAGCACCGGATACGCTGGAGGGACGGCCACGGCCTACTTCTCCGTTTCCTCCACTTTGAGCGAAAAAGGGGTTCCTTCCACGATCACCCTCGTGAATTCGTATAGTACCCATGAATTCTTCCCCACCGCGGGAACGGTATTCACCCTTCAATAAACGTTTAGGAGTCTAGAATGAAAAAATCAGCGTTATTCACCTTAGCAACGGCATCCTTGCTTGTTCTTGCGGGATGCGGTGGAAATCCGACGAGCGAGTCTTCTTCCGCTCAACCCGCTTCCTCCGAATCCATCGTCACCAAATACCGGGTCCACTTCGACTTAAACGGGGGCACCCTCCCGAGCGGAGTCACCATCGAAGACCAAATGGTCGAGGAAGGGCATTGGGCGACCAAACCCTTGGTGAGCCCCACCAAAGAACATAGCACCTTCTTAGGCTGGTTTACCGAGGATGGCTTCCAATGGAATTTCATGTCCGCGATCATGGGCGACCTCAATCTCTTCGCCCATTATTCCGTAAACGAAGACGCGAAAGTCACCCTAACCTTTGATCCCGCGAACGGACAAAACACTTACGACGTCGAAACCTTTATCGGCGATACCATCTCCACCAAAATCCCGGAAAAAACGGGATTCGTCTTCTCGGGATGGTTCTATGGGGAAGGGTCCCGCTTCACGGGTTACGTATCCGAGGAAGTCGCCGCCGCGAAAGTCTTAACCGCGGAATACGTGAAACAAGACTTCAACTACAATTACGAGATCAACGGCGATGACACGATCACCATCACGGGCATCCGCGACATCAATGCCGTCGTCGTTTCCTTCCCGAACCAGATCGACGGACGCGCGGTCACCAAAATCGGAAAAACCGCTTTGCAATCTCGCATTTACGTCGAATCGGTCACCATTCCCGCTTCCGTCAAGGAAATCGATCCGCAGTTCTGCAATGGGGCGCGGAGAATGACTTCTTTTGAAGTTGAAGCCGGCAACACCGAATACAAAGCCGAAAACGGCATCCTCTATAACGCGGACTTCACCAAACTCGTCCGCGTTCCCGCGAAAGGCTTCCAAAACGCTTCCTTCACGGTTCGTTCTTCCGTCAAGGAAATCGGGGATTACGCCTTCTACGATCAAAAAGACGAGGGTATTTCGAGCATCACCTTCAACGATGGACTTGAGAAAATCGGAGCCTACGCCTTCTATTACTGGACCCGCGCGACTTCCTTATCCTTCCCCGATTCCTTGAAGGTCATCGATTCCCACGCTTTCTGCGCCTTTGACACGGCCGAAAAACTCACGATCACCTGGGGAAATGGACTCGAAGAAATCGGGGAAGCCGCTTTCTTTGGCCAATACGTCCACGACATCTTGGTTTTGCCCGAAGGCCTCAAGAAGATTGGCATCTACGCCTTTGGTTGCACCGATGGGGGATGCGCGATTACTAGCGTTGTCCTTCCCGCTTCCTTGGAAGTTTTCGAAGGCGGGGTCTTCAGCAACTGCTATGGCATCGCCAAAGTGAGTTTGAGCGGGCCTTCAGAAAACTACGTCGTTGAGGACAATATGTTGCTCACGAAGGACCGTTCCACCCTCGTTTGGGTGCCTAGCGATCACAAAGGCAACATCGAAATCCCCGAAGGAGTCGAAACCATCGGCGAATACGCTTGCGGTGAAATCCGTTATTTTGATTCGCTTTCCTTCCCTTCGACCTTGAAAACGATCGCCCCTTATGCCTTCTTCTATAACGTCGGCATCACCTCGATTGAAATCCCTTCCTCCGTCACGAGCATCGGCGAAAGCGCCTTTGACCGCTGCACCAAGCTAACGTCCATCACCTTCAACGAAGGGCTTCAAAGTTTGGGACGTTACGCCTTCTCGGAGACTTCGGCGAAGACCCTTGCCCTCCCTTCTTCTTTGAAAACCATCGGGGAGAACTGCTTCTTTGGCTGTTCCTTCTCCTCGATTGCCTTCTCCGAAGGGTTGGAGGAAATCGGAGATGGGGCGTTCTACTTCCTCACTTCGAGTTACGATGACGAATACTATTCTTCCTACACTTCCGCGTTGACGAGCCTCACCTTCCCTTCCTCCTTGAAAAGCATTGGGGACCGCGCGTTCGCCAACCATGGTGGGCTGACTTCCATTGCCTTCGGGAATGGACTTGAAACCCTTGGAGGCGAAGCTTTCTCGGGGGCCAAGCCCACGAAGTTAAGCGTCGCAAGCGGTGGCAAATTGACCGTTAAAGACTTGGGCCTTTACCGCGATGGGTATTCGACCTTGCTTTACGAATCTCCCGGTAAGACGGGGGATTTGGTCTTACCCGAAGGGCTTACCACGATCGCTCCTTACGCTTTAAGCCACGTGGAAGCGACTTCGATTGAACTTCCCTCGACTCTGGCAAGCATCGGGGAAGGGGCGTTCTATTACGCGTTTGATTCTTCCAGCGACATCTCCGTTACCTTCCCTTCCTCCTTGAAAGAAATCGGGGAAGGGGCGTTCTATGGGGCGAAGACCGATTCCATTGATTTTGCAAGCGCGACGTCCCTCGAGACCATCGGCATCTCCGCGTTTGAAATGAACGACGGCGTCAAGGAACTGCATTTCCCCGCCTCGTTACGGGAAATCGGGAAGGAAGCCTTCTACGCCTGCCCCACCACTTCCCTGTCGTTCTCCGAAGGTCTACTGAGCATCGGGGAAGGGGCGTTCTTCGGGAACAAAAACCTCGGGGGAAGCGTGGTACTGCCCGCCTCCTTGACCAGTTTGGGCGATAACGTCTTCGGATCCTGGGGCACGAGCACTGCAAGCGGAAACGAAATCACTTCCCTCTCCGTTGCCTCGGGCAGCACCCATTTCGCAAGTGAGAATAATGTTGTCTATAACCTGGAAAAGACCGATGTTTACGCGATCGCCGGCAAAGCAACGGGTCGCATCTCCTTGCCAACGAGCGTCAAGAACATCCACCCCTTCGCCCTCGCGGACGCCAATCTCGTCACGGGATTTGACCTCCCCGAAGGACTCGAAACCATTGGGAATTACGCTTTCTCGGGGGATGTGAGCGTCACCTTGCTCACCCTCCCCTCTTCTGTTCTCTCCATGGGCGACCGCCTCTTCAACTCCTGGGGTGCGAACCAAACCGTCAAGGTCCTCCATTCCCTCGATTATTGCGAAAAGCATTACCAATCCTATTGGCGGGATTCCAGCCGCGCTAACTTCCTTTACGAAGGGGAATAAGAGATGAAACCTTTCTATTTGTTGCCTCTTTTGGGACTTCTTCTGGCGAGTTGCTCGGGAGAAGGAGGATCTTCTTCCCTTACGAAGTTCCATCAAAACATTGTCTCCGGGGATTCGACCATCCTTTATGAGATACCCAAAGATAACGAGGGGAAGGTCGACGCCCCCGCGGTTCCCTTATATAAGAACTACGTCTTCGATGGATGGTATACCTCCCCTAGCGGCGGGGAAGCCTTTGACTTTGATAACCCCGCACCAAGCGACTTGTACGCGCATTGGGTGGTCTACCAAGACTTAAGCGACGCCGAAAAGCTCTCGCGTTACATCTTACGCATCCAAGACCTTTGCCCCAAGACGGTCTCGACCCGGGGATACGTCGAAAGCGCGGTTCAATATTCGACGGCGGAAGGCATCTTCACTTCCGTCGACATCTTCCGCGCGAAGCGTTATAGCGACATCACGGTCATCGACCATTATTATCCCAAGGTCTGCGATTCGGAGGCCGACTTAAGCGAAGAGGAAAAAGCCGCGGGATATAGCGTAGAGGACATCAACGCGAAGAACTTGACCCTCACGGAGCAAGACTTCTACCAAGGCGGATCGTTCTACACGATTTGCAACTACAACGAACTCCACGCCTCCTATGACTCCGGGAATCCCGATGGCAAATACGTCTCCAAAGGCAACGAGTCCCAGGTGGATTCCTTTCTTTCCATTGATTTTTCCGCCTACTTCATGGGGTATCTCTCCCAGTTAAGCGGCGCCTTATCGAGCGAAGATTCCGCGATGGAACCCGTTTCGAGTTTGGACCAAGAGTTTGGGAACAACTCCTATTACATCCAAGGCGTGAACGTCTCCACGTTGGATGAGACTGCCGAAAGCGGGGCCTTTGCATTCGCCTACACGATGTCGACCGCCACGACGAGCGGCAACCTATGGACCGAGCTCATCCAAAGCACCGCGGAATTCGCGATCGTAAACGGCAAGATCCTCCACTGCCAAGTCCAAAAGATGATTTCCTATTACATCGACGGGGATTGCTTAATGTATCTCACAAGCCTCTCCGTCTTTGATTTTGAAGCCGGGGAAGCTTACCCCGTCTACGAAGGGGAACGTTACATCCCCTCCGATTATCCCACGTACGAAGGCTAATCCATGAAATTGAATCGTTCTCTTCTTTTGCTCCTTTCTTTTGTCCTTCCCCTTTCTTCTTGCGGAGGGACTTCTTCGATGGAAGAATCTTCGTTTCCATCGGAATCCCTAGATAATTCCTTGGATTCCAGTTTGGATTCTATCGTTTCTAGCGATTCTTCTTTCGATTCCTCTTCTTCTAATAGCTCCATCGACTCGGAGGAAGATAATCTTTTGACCTTCGATGAAGCGGTGGATCTGTTGCTGGGATGCCGGGCATACGAAGGAAGTATTTCCAGCGAAATCCGAACCGAAACCTATACGCGGGGGAGTTACGTTAAACAAGACAAGGAAGTCTTATCCGTATTCCTCGACGGTTCCAGCCTTGGAAAAGGGGAATTATCCACTTCGATCTCTAGCAAAGTGACAACCTACGACCACCGCGTCGAATTCCAAACCGAGCGTTTCCGTGGGAGCGATGGAAGCGTCGTTTCTCTTGAACGTCGAATCGAAGCCACCGAATATAGCGATTCCTCCCACGATTCGGAGGCAAGCAAGCAATACGTCCTTCCTTCGAACGCCTCGAGCGATGGGTTTGCCGATGGCAGTTACATCTACGAATCCGAAAAGCCTTATAGCGCTACCCTCGGCTTAAGCAAAGAATACGCCGTTCTCGTCGCGGGGATGGGGGCTTCTCCGTATTTGTCCCAAAAAGGAATCTTGGGATTCGAAATCGAAGAAGGGGAAACTTCCACGACCTACTCGATGGAAGGTAGTTATTCCTTGACCGAAGATTACCTAGAAACGACCTACACTTATTCTTCTTCTTTTGTCCTTTCTTCCAAAGGCCTCGAGGAATTCACCTATTCCCTCTCCCAAACCGACACGGAGATGGAGGATAAGAACAATACCACGACCGGAATTACCTCCATTTCGGGCAGTTTGGTCTACGAAACCCGGGATCCCGTCCCGAGTGGCGTCATGAAAGCCTCCGACTTCTTCCTCGAAAGCGTGGAAGAGGTATCGCTACTAGATTCTTCCCGGAACGTCATCGAGAATCCCAATGCGATCTATTACGGGTCGACGATGTACTTATTTGGCTACCCCCTTCGTTATACCCCTTCCAAGGTTTTGGGGTTAAACGAATACATTTTGACTCCTTTTTCAAGCAACAACGAAGAGGTCGTGGAACTCGAGGCCACGAGTTCGGGTTCTTATTTCCTTGTTAAGGGAAGCGGTAGCGCGGAGCTCACCTTCGCCTACATCGGCCTCGATAACGAAGGAATTTACGACGTTTGTTACGTCTCTACGAACATCACCGTCATTCCCTCTCCGATTGCCTCGGTTCGTTTCTCTTCTTTATTCACTCCCGAAGTGACGGAGAATACCTTGTTGATGGGTAGGACGTACCGTCAAAACCTCATCATCAATCCTTCTTATGGGGTGGGCACTTTGCTGGCCACTTCTTCGGATCCCGAGGTTCTTTCCGTGACCCTTTCGAGCGGTACCTTAACCTTCACGCCCCACAAAGAAGGAAGCGTCGTGATTCGCGTCGAATGCCAGGAATCCCCCGAGGTTTATTGCGAGGAAACCTTAACCGTCCAAGAACCGATCGAAGGAGGAGAAATCCCCGCATTACTCGCCTCCTATTCCTGGTACTACAAGGACATCTATGATTGGGAAGTCACCTTCCATTTCGACGAACTCGGAAACGTCACGTATTCTTACGTAAACACGATGGGTCCCGTTGAAGGCAAGGCTTCTTATTCCATCTCATTGTTTGGAAACATCATCTTGTCTTCCTTTGAGGCGAATAACGAAGCGGATGCATCCGTAGATGATTTCCTGTTCATCCGCTTCGGAGAGAATGGAGGGGTCCTGACGGAGGTCGAGGGAGTTTACAAACTCGCGTTTGAATCCGAAACCATGTACAAGACCTACACCTTAACGGGAACCAAGAAATAGCAAACAAAAGGCTGCCGGAGAAAACCTCGAGGCAGCCTTTTTGTATATCTATAGAAATAATGGTAAAGAAGACTTCTAATTAATTCAACTTCGCGATGGTTTGAATCGTTCGGTTGTATTCTTCCGTTAATGCCATGTAGGCGTTTTGGTAACCGATGAGGGTTCGGGGACGGAGGATTTCGGTGAGGTCGATCGCGCGGGCGGCAAGGACGTCCAAATGGAGGTTCAACGCCACCCCTTTGAGGGTGTGGACGGCACGGAAGGCTTCTTCGGGATCGCTTAAGGCGATGCCTTTCGCGAGTTTCTCCATCGATTTGTCGTTTTGCAGCATCTTGAGCAAGCGCGAGACGACCGCTTCGCTTCTCACCGCGGCGAAAATCGCGGAATAATCCCCGTGCAGGATTTCGTATACCTCTTTTGGACTCATCAGTCTTCTCCTTCTTCGATGATGTGGAACGTGCCTTTGTTTTTCTTGGCGTAGTAGAGGGCCGAGTCGGCCTTTTCAAACAGATCCGCGACCTTGCCGTATCCGCGGTATACCCCCGCGGAGGCATTGAGGGGAATTCCTTCGACGGATTGTTCGTTGATTCGTTCCAGGATCAAACGAAGTTTTTCTTCGAGGATATTTCGAGGCATCTCTTCGAATAACAAAATGAATTCATCGCCTCCGTAACGGATGATTTCGTCTTCCGCGCGGATGCAGGAGCGTATGGCGTCGACCACTTTCTTTAACGCGATATCCCCCGCTTTATGGCCGAAGGTGTCGTTAATGTGTTTGAAGTCATCCATATCGAGGATCGCGACCGAGAAATTCCCCACGCGGTCTTTGGCCTTTTCATCGTAGTACCGACGGGTTTTCGACCCCAGCATCGAATCGCGGTACAAGGCGTAGGAGAGGGCCGCGACGGAATATAGACCCTCTTCCTCTCGCGAAAAGTTGGACAGGGAATCATCGTCGATTCGCGAAATGAGTTCCAAGGTATAAGGGGTATTAACGATTTTGATGGGACGGGAAATCACGAAATAGAGTTCCCTTTCGTGGAGGCGGAAGGAACGGGTGGTTTTTTGCACGCTTTCGACGGGCTTGCCTTTGATGGCCTGGGCATCCCAAAAGGGAGTGAAGTCCATCGTGGCGATGAATTTGCCTTCTTCGAGGCGGTACTCCTTCTTCAGTTCATAGGAAATGAGGCGAACCATGTCGAAATGGTGTTGCTGAAATTGCAGGAGCATCTCCGCTTGTTCGAGGCTTAAGTTATCGACGTTAGTGAAATCGGGGGCGTCGATTCGGGTGGAACGGGCATGGAGTTCATCGAGGGTAAAGAGGGTTTCGGAGGCATCGACGAATTTACCGAGGGCCAAGAAGACCGATCGACGTTCCGTATATATGGCTTCCCCTTTGAAGTGGAACCATTTATCCCCCCGAGAGAAATGGATGCACAAATCAAATTCGAACCCCGGCTCTTCGGGGGAAGTCGCGGCGATGACCTTTTCGATGATGGAGGCCGCGTCTTGGTTTCTCGCCCCAAAGGGGGTGAAAAGCGAAAAGGGGTCGTGGATGGCCGAAGGAAAGCCAAACTTCTTTTGGGCCGCGGGGTTAAAGGTGATGGTTTGGTGGTCGCCAAGTTCAAAACGGAACCAGCATTCATCCGTCAAAGTGACGAATCGGTCGTGGATCTTTCTTTCTAACAGCAAGAACGTGTCGTCGCGTTCCGAAGGGGTTCCGCTGAAGAGGTTTTCTCCTCCAGCGGCTGGCTCTTCTTTCGATCCGTTATCGAGGTCTTTAATGGTTTTGGAGATGTTTGGAGCGATTTCGGCGAAACATTCGAGCAAGAAGGGGGAGAAGGATCCGCATTCCCCGTTTTGGATCATCGTTATGGCTTCTTCGTGGGTATAGGCGCGTTTATAGCATCGGACGCTCGTTAAGGCATCGTAAACATCGGCGAGTCCAACGATCTGGGCCCAAATTGGATTCTCTTCTCCTTTTAGGCCATCGGGATAGCCTTTCCCGTCGTATCGTTCGTGGTGATGGAGGCAAATGTCATAGGCGAATCGAACGAGGTCTTCGTTTTGGAATGCGCCCAAGGAAGTCAATAAATCCGCGCCTTTCCGGGAATGGGTTTTGATGATTTCGAATTCTTCCGCGGTCAAACGTCCCGGCTTATTGAGGATTTCCTCGGGGATGGAGATTTTCCCAATGTCATGGAGGGAGGAGGCCATCTTGATTAAGGGGATGTCGCTAGCGGAAAACGGATAGGCGGAGGTTTTGGACAAGACCTTTTCGCAGAGGAGTTCGGTCAAGGCGTTGATATGCAAAACGTGGAGACCACTTTCGGCGTTGCGGAACTCGACGATATGGGAGAGGATCGCAATCATCAGCTCGTTGTCCTTCTTCCGCGCGAGGAGTTGGGCGTTCACTTCCTTGACGAGTTCTTTTTGTTTGGCGAAAAGGAGAATCGTGTTTTGGATGCGGCGGAGGACGATTTCCCTTTCGTAGGTGGAACGGGGAATGTAATCGACCGCGCCGAGGTCATAGGCCTTCTTCATGGTTTCGCTTCCCGTTTCGGCGGAAATCATGATCACGGGGGTTTCTTCGATATACCCCTTCTCCCGCATGGTCTTAAGCACTTCAAGGCCATCGCAGACGGGCATGATGATATCTAAGAGGATGACGGAGATTTCCTCTTTGTGGGATTCGTAGACCTCCATCGCTTCCTTCCCATTCGTGGCTTCGAGGATGACAAAACCTTCTTCGAGCATGGAAGAAAGGATCACGCGATTGATTTCTTCGTCGTCTACAATCAATACGGTCTTCTTATTTCGGATCATCGTTGCCCCCCTGAGGTGAAGTAATGATACCGCATATCCATGCATAATAGGAAATCCTGACGATGCTTCCCACTCGTAAGAAAAGAAAAACGTGATATATTTAAGTGTAGGCTAAGGCCAGAAAGGATATGGTCATGAAATACGTTTGCCCGATGTGTGGTTGGGAATACGATGAAGAAGCCGGCGCGCCGGAATACGGAATCGCTCCCGGAACCAAATTTGACGATCTTCCGAGCGACTTCACTTGCCCGCTCTGCGGAAACCCCAAAGACGGTTTCGAAAAAGTCGAATAAACGTCAAGGCCCTTTGGGCCTTTTCGTTTGCTTTCATTCGGTTACTATTTCATTAACTTTTGAACCGCGTAAGTGGCGAGCAAGATGCCCGCGGAAGCCGGAGCAAAGGCGTTGGAGGCGGGTAAGCGCGGATTCCCTTCCACCTGTTCGGCGGGAACCAAAGGGGGTTCGGGGGAGAAGACGACGGGAAGGGAAGCGATGCCCTTCTCCTTGCAAAGCTTCCGCATGACCTTGGAAAGGGGATCGCCGTAGGTTTCGAACAAATCGACGACCCGAAACATCTCGGGATGGTTTTTGTTGCCGGCGCCCATGCAGGAAATGATGGGGACATTGGCTTTCAAAGCTTCCTCCGCCAACAAGACTTTGCTCGAAATCGTATCGATCGCATCTAGGACAAAGTCAAACTTCGAAAAATCCAACGTAGTGATGCTAGAGGCATTTACAAACAGGGGATAAGTATGGACGATGGTCTCGGGGAATATCTTTTGGACCCGAAGCGCGGCGGCGTCGACTTTCTTTTCCCCGACGTTGTCTTGGGTCGAAAGAATCTGGCGATTGAGGTTCGAAGGGGCGAAGACGTCTCCGTCTACGAGGGTCAACTCCCCAATTCCCGAACGGGCCAACACTTCAAGGGCGTATCCCCCCACTCCCCCAAGGCCAAAAAGGGCCACGTGGGCATGAGATAAACGGTCAACCTTTTCTTGCCCGTATAAGGCGATGGTCCTTTCTTTGCCGTAAGGATTCATTTTTTCTCCAGGAAGAAGAGGACGCATCGTCCAACCGCATCCGAATCAATCAAACGGCCCGAAACGTCAAAAGTTTGAAAACGGTTCTGCTTATCGAGGAGTTCGATATCGAAAACATCGAAGTCGAATGTCTTGCCTTCGGGAACGGAGGTATTCCGAACCCTCCGTAAGATTTCTTCTCCTTGCCTGGGGCAAAGGGAGAGGAAATCCTCATGGACAAAGAGGAATTCCTCCTCGCTTTGGTAACCTAAGTTCTTCCAAATCCATTCGTTGGAATAGATCATCGCCCCGCGTTTGGCGGAAGAGAAATACAAAACCCCACCGGGAATGTTGCTTAAGAAGTCCGCCCGTTCCGAAACGGAAGTGACGTCTTCAAACGTAGCGAAATAGACCCTCGCCTGCCCTTCGTTTTTGAGGTAATGGGATTCAACCTTAACCATCAAAGGACGTTTGTTGGACACGAATCGGATATTGGATTTGGCCCCATCCCCCTCAAACAAGGAGGAGAAGCGATTCGTCTCTTCTTCCACGACCCCCAGCGCGGAGATGTCGTTTACGGCTTCATCCCCTTCTTGAAGGGATAGATCGAGCAAGCGAAGCAAGGAACGATTGGCCCCCACGAAATAGAGGCCGTCTTTCTTGCGGTGGAAGAATCCAAACGGACCGATGAGTTCGGCGACCGCGGCGTTGGAATAATCGACGTCCACCATGATTTTGGCAACGTCTCCTCGCGTGATTTGATGGAATTGCACGTCGAAAAGGGAATTGCTTTGGGGAGTGTAGGCTTCCATTAAGGCCTCGAAATCGCTTTCTGGAAGCGGGAGGGAGAAATAGAACCCTTGGATGACATCGCATCCCGCGGAACGGAGGAATAAGAATTGTTCTCTGGTTTCGACCCCTTCCGCGATGACGGTCATACCGAGTTCCTGAGCCAAGTCAATCACGTGGGACAAGGTGATTTCCGCGCGGGGGTTTCCAATCAAATCGATGAGGGATTTATCGATCTTGATGACGTCGAAATGCAGGATATCCATCGAATAGAGGGAGGAATATCCCGAACCGAAGTCATCCATGTCGAGGACGAATCCCTTTTGGTAGAGGGCATCCGCGAAATCTTTCACGTCTTTGGAGGAAATCGCCGCGGTTTCCGTGATTTCAAGGGGCACCAAACGAAGGGGGACGCCATACTTTTCCGCGATGGCGCTGTAACGCTCGGCGACGGGATGCTGGAACAAGGTGTTGCGCGATAAATTCACTGAGATGGGGAAGAGTTTCCGACCCAAGGCGATGTTCTTAGATTGGAACTGACAGGCTTTCGTGAAGACATATTCGTCCATCGCGATGATGCGTTCGTCCCGTTCGAATACCTTGATAAATTCGGTCGGGGAAACAATCTCTCCGTTTTTTTGCCAACGGACAAGGGCCTCCGCCCCAAAAAGCTCACCGGTTTTGACGGAGTATTTGGGTTGGTAGTAAAGGACGAACTCCCCGTTTTCGATACCGCTATTGAAGTCGGCTTGGAAACGGAGTTCGCGGAACAAATCGTCTTGCATCGCGGGGGAGTAAATGCCGGCGACGATGCTCTTTTTACCCCGTAATGAAGCAAGGGCGAGACGTCCACGGTCAATGGCCTCCGAGAGGAAAATCCCATGGGGCAAATGCTTGACGATGCCAAAATGGAAGGCGATGTTACGAAGTGGGGCGTATTTGGACAGGCGTTCTTTGTTCGCTTCAATCGATTCTAGGGAAATGGAATCGTTCGAACGAGCCACAAGGCAAATCCGGTCCCCTTCGTAACGTCCCACGAAAATGGCACCGGGAGTTAGGTAACAACATTTCGCGAGGTATTGGATGACCGCGTCCCCTGAGGCCAAGCCATAAACGTTATTGATCATTTTGAGGTCGCTTACGTCGGCCATGATGAGATCGAGGTCCTCATTGGGGTGGGAGGCCAAATAGGTTTCCGCTTCGGAGACAAAAGCCTGACGGGTCAAAATACCCGTGAGTTCATCTCGTTCCAATGCGGCTTTTTGATCGTCCTCTTGTTGGATGAAGACGACATTTCGGATGAAACGCAGGGTTTCTTCTTTGCTTTGGGCGGAGGATTTTAGGACAATCGCCCCGTAACGAGACAAAGAGGCGACTTCCTCTTCGGTATATTCGTCCAAATAGACGATGATGGGGATTCGGACGACTAAGGGGCATTGGCTCTTATGGCGGACGAAACGATACAAGGATTCGTTGTAGGACTTTTCGAAGAAGACAAAGCAAGAATACTCGTTATGGCGTTTCTCGACGGAGCGGAAGAAATCGTGACTTAAGAAGAGTTCCTCGGTTTCAAAGGAACCCTTGAGGAAAGAAGAGACCTCTTCTTCATGGGAATCAAATACGAGGACTTTTCCGAATTGAGCGCCAAATGTGGATAAATGGCTTAAGGAACGGGAAAGGACCGCGGAATCTTCAGAGGCAAATCCAACGACCGCCATAAAGGGATCGCTGTCCATCCGCGCGGCTTTGCCCTTAATGAAATGAATCCCGTCCTCCTTCATCACCCGGAAATGAAGGGTGAACGTCGAAGTTTCATGAAAGATATCCGGGAAGCGTTGGATGCAAAAAGAACGGAGGAATTTCTCCTTATCGCTTGGGAAAACATAACGCTCGACGTATTCATGAATGGCATCGTCAAGGGATGCGGACGAAGAAAGAATCAAGCCAAATTGTCTCGGCGGACCGAAAACCAGCTGGGGGGTCATCGTGCGGAGGTCTACCGCGTAGATTTCGTCGAAATCCAGAGAGAGTGCAGAACGGTACTTTTCAAAATCGGTGTCCATACAGAGCCTTATGATGGGATGCCCCTGTCCCTTTGAGAATTATATATCTCAAAGAAAGAAAATTTGAGAGGGCAAATCGGGATTTCGTTCCAAATTCATACAATGTATAAATTCAATCATAAAATACTTGATAAATACATGATTTCTAGTAATTCACCTGTCTCAAATTTCCTCGGATGTCGTTTATTAAAAGTAACATCCCTAGATTTGCAGGCAATTGTTACAAATCTTGCCTGACAAACAAAAAAGAAGGGGGACAGGTATGCGAATTCGTTTGGAATCTTTCCCAATTGTTGTATAGGGTAACGAAGGAATTTTGGATGGAAAACTGCAAAAGAAAATATCAATAGGTCCTTTGCCTAATGGACATCAAGCCACCGATCGATATTATTCTTTTCGGTGAATTGAGGCGGAAACGTCGAATCCATTCGGAAACCGTTTGGATAATTTCTCGATGTTTTTATCGAAAATCTCCTCAAGGGATATCCCGAGGTAAGTCGCTAGTTCAGCGAGGTACCAGGCAACGTCCCCGAGTTCTTCGACCATCTTTTCTTTGGAGAGTTCATGTCCTTGCGCGAGGTGCTTTTTGACGTGGTCGATCACTTCTCCGGATTCTCCGCACAAGCCCATGACCCCGTTGATGAGCAAGTCGTTTCCTTGGAGTTTAGGATTGATGAAAGATTTGGCTTTTCTTTGGTATTCGTTCGCGTTCATAACTTTTCCTCTCCTTAATATTGAAGGGGGATAAATAAAGAATCAAGGTCAGCTCTTGTTGGGTTTTGGGAGTTCCCCGCCCATTTGAAGGTGAATTTGGCGAGGATCACCGCGATGACTTCGTTGATGATCGTCGCGGCGCATATGGTGCCTTGGATGAGACTGCCTAGTTCCGGGTTGATGCCCATTAAGGTATTCGCCCCGATTTCGGTGAAAATAAGGGACACCCCACCCGATATACCGGACATCTAATGGCATCCCGAGGTTAACGATGAGAGCAATCAATGAGAATTGGAGAATGGGATCGTAATAATGGAAAGCTTTCGTTGTATCTTCTTCTTTTACCATGTTCACTGGAGTCCCGCTGAAGGACATGCCCATTAACAAATAGTTCAAAGTGAAGGATGGATATACCAACAGGTCGATGCGAATCCCCGAGGTCGAGGAACGAAGCAAGAACCCATAATGGTCCCCGGGATGATTCTTTCCATAATCCAAAATACCTTCCGTGACTTCCCCTGAAATATGTAGAGAACACTTCTTTTGCGAGGGTTTCTTTGGAAGGAAAATACTTGTAGATGGTCTTTTTGGAAATCCGAAGTCCTTTCACGAGTTCTTCCACCGAAAAACGAAGACCGTCGGTTTTGAGATTTTGAATGGTGAGGGAAAGGATTTTCTCTTTCAAGAAAAAGAAAAATCGACGCCTTG
>JAXFGC010000056.1:0-4965 GCA_034171505.1 Candidatus Alloenteromonas sp.
CAAGTCGGAGACAAATACGTCCAAGCCTGTCTGAAGGAAAAGGGGTATGTCGTCGGAGGAGAACAATCCGGCCACGTCATCTTCCTCGATGAACTCAACACGGGGGATGGCTTCCTTTCCTGCGTCCACCTCATGAACATCGCGGTGGACGAACCAAGTCTCATTGAACATATCGAGGAATGCCCGGTCTACCCCCAAATCCTTGAGAACGTGCGTTTTGAGAGCAAGGAAGAGGCTATTGAGGCGTTAAGCGACCCCAAAGTCCAAAAAGTTATCGCCGAAGTCGATGCTCGACTCGGGGATAGCGGCCGAGTATTGGTCCGAAAAAGCGGAACGGAACCGCTGGTGCGCGTCATGAGCGAAGCCTCTAGCGAATCCGATTGCGCGGAAGCGGTCCGTCAAATCATTCAAGCCATTCATGAAAGGAACAACTAACTATGTGCGGTATCGTCGGTGGAGTCGGTCATATCGAACTCCGTTCTTATTTGCTTAAGGGACTAAAATCCCTCGATTATCGTGGATATGATTCCGCGGGTCTTGCCGTCATGAGAAACGGGGAAGTCTATCTCTCCAAAGTCATGGGCAGGGTCGAAGCCCTCGATGCGGCGACCGAACCCTTCTCCGATGCAAGTGTGGGCATCGCCCACACCCGCTGGGCCACCCATGGTGCCCCAAGCGTGGTCAATGCCCACCCCCACGTTTCCCAAAACGGATTGTTCACGATTGTCCATAACGGGGTGATCGAAAACTTCCGCGCCTTGAAGAAACAACTTGAGGCCCATCATTACCGGTTTGTCTCGGAAACCGACACGGAGGTCATCGCCAATTTGCTCGAAAGGATGTATCTCAGTTCCGGCAATGTTTTGGAGGCCATCCGTTCCACGATGGACGCCCTTGAAGGTTCCTATGCCTGCGCCATTCTCTATAAAAACGAGCCGAACCGGCTTTATTTTATGAAAAATGCCTCCCCTCTTTTGGTGGGGTTAACCGAGGATGCGTCCTATCTTGCTTCCGACGCGGTTCCGATGATCGAGTTCACCTCCTCTTTCGTGGACCTCAACGATTTGGATTACGGGTATTTGACCCCTGGGAAGATTTCTCTTCACCACGGGTATGAGGAAATTGCCCCGACCTTTACCGAACGCTCAGTGGATTTGCTCCGAAACGACCTCGATGGATTCCCCCATTACATGCTCAAGGAAATCCATGAGATTCCTTCGGTCCTCCACCGCCTTCGGGATAACTATTTCGACGGGGATCAATTCCTGTTTGACCCCGAACTAATCGAAACCCTCCGAAAGGCAAAGAAGGTACACTTCCTTGCTTGCGGAACTTCTTTCTTCGCCTGTAAACTCGGGGTGAAGTATTTCCGTTATCTGGGCAAAGTCGCGAGCGCGTCCATCGCCTCTGAATGGGCGTATGACCCGTATGACGTGGTGGATAAACCCGTCTTCATCCTTCTTTCCCAATCCGGGGAAACCGCGGACCTTATCCGTTGCCAAAAAATCATCAACGAACAAAACGGAATCTCCATCGCGGTGACCAACACGAAAGGTTCCACGATTGAACGCAAGGCCACCTATTCTTGTCTCCTTTATGCCGGGCTGGAGGTCGCGGTTGCTTCCACGAAGAGTTACCTCGCCCAAGCCGCCTTCCTCGCGATGCTTGTGGGGGCGATTGAAGGCAAAACCAAAGTAATCGTCCACCTTTCCGCCCTCATTGACGCGGTGAAGGACATCATCGCCCGACAAGAAGAAGTGCACGCGATTGCTTCTACCTGCACGGGTTATCACGACGCTTTCTTCGTCGGACGCGGGCACGATTACCTCGGGGCTTTGGAAGGGGCGCTTAAACTCAAAGAAGTGAGCTACATCCACGCGGAAGCCTATCAAGGCGGCGAACTGAAGCACGGCCCCATTGCCTTAATCGACGAAAACGTCCTCGTCATCGGTTTTGACAGCGACCCCTCTTTGTCCAACGCGATTCGCAATAACCTCGAGGAGCTTCGGGCGCGGAACGGCAACGTCTTCGTCATCTCCACGAAGGCGACCCGTCATCCGAACGACACCTTCGTGACCGAATCCTGCAAACCCCATTTCGCGACCCTGCCCTTGGTCGTGTTCGCCCAATTATTCACCTATTACGTCGCATTGGAGAAAGGACTCCCCATCGATAAGCCCCGGAACCTCGCCAAATCCGTAACGGTGGAATAAAGCAACTTTGTTTTTTCATTAACCTTCCCCTTGCGCGAATAAGGAATTTTTCCTTATTCCCATTGACTATCCCTCCCCTTGACCCCATTATAGAAATACACCTCTAAAGGGGTATTCGCCGCTCAGAACGCCAATGAAAGGAGCGAGTATTCTCGATCTGAACGGGAAAAAATAGAGAATACGTCTTTTATGCCCACTCCACACATCAATGCCAAACCCGGCGATTTCGCCAAAGTCGTCTTAATGCCCGGAGATCCCCTCCGCGCAAAATGGATCGCCGAAACCTTTTTGACCGACGTCCAACTCGTCACCAGCGTCCGCAATGTTTTCGGGTACACTGGTACCACCAAAAACGGAAAGCGCATCTCCGTCATGGCTTCCGGCATGGGGATGCCTTCCATCGGCATCTATTCCCATGAGCTCTACACCGAATACGGGGTGGAGGTCATCATCCGCATCGGCACCTGTGGCGCCTATCAAAAGCAAGTCGACGTCGGGGACATCATCCTCGCCGAAGGGGCCTGCACCGATTCCAATTGGTCCGGACAATTCAAACTCAACGGCGGCACCTACAGCGCCATCGCCTCTTTCGATGTCTTGCTCGCCGCCTATGAAGAAGCCAAGAAAATGAATCTGCATGTCCACGTAGGCAACATTCTCTCTTCCGACGTTTTCTACAACTACGATAAGGATGTCTGGAAACGCTACGTCGATCTCGGCGTTTTGGGCGTTGAGATGGAATCCTATGCGGTATACGCCAACGCCGCCCTCTGCGGGAAAAAGGCCCTTGGCCTCTTCACCGCCTCCGATTCGTTCGTCGATACCAAGATCATGAGCGCGGAAGAACGTCAAAGCGGCCTCGTGAACATGGCCCTCCTTGGCATTGCCACCGCGGAACATTTTGCGCAATGACCTGGGAACTCGAACTGACCGTATTCATCGTTTCCCTAACCCTCGTGGGCGCCTTCTTTTTGGCATGGGTCATTTATGGGCCCATCAAATATTTTTTATGCGCCCATCAAACCGTCCGTTTCTATTACAAAACGGTCCGACAAGTCGCCCTTGATGAAGATATCTTCCTCATCAACGCCTTCCACCACAAAACGGGATTGCTCGAGGACTTCCACATCGACCATATATTAATCGGTGAGAAGTACATCTATTGCATTCATGACGTTTATTACAACGGGACGTTATTAAGCAACCCCAACGAAGAGCGATGGCCCTTCTTCCGAGGCAAGCGGAAAGGCATCTACGTTCCCAATCCTTTGCGAAACAACTTGCTTCGCGTCGAACGATTAAGCCTCCTCACCCCCATTGGAAGGGGCATCCTCATCCCGATTGTCCTCGTGAATGATGACTGTTACTACATTCCCTTTGAACAAACCGATGAGACGGGGTACTTCCTCTCATTAAAGCAACTCAATAAATTCGTCCACCTCCGCGAAAAAGACGACGTCGACCCCATCGACCCCGTCGCCGCGGAAGCGCTCGCCCAAGACTTACATCGGATCAACCTACATGACTAATTCACCGAAAAAACTATTCGCCAAAATGAAAGAAGGGATCAGCAAGAATCCCGGGCAGATGATTGCCGCGACTTTTTCCTTTTGGATCATGGTATTGGTGGCCATTGCCCCCTGCCTCCTTTCCCCTTTGTTCCTCGTTATCACCGTCCCGTTCATCTTTGCGCCCGCGTTATTCGTTTACGTCGCGACCGCGGGAGGATTGTCCCAAGATCCGGAGTTTGCCATTAGCAACAAAACGACTTGGGGCCTCTTCCTTTCTTATTTCTCCGTCCCTTATCGCGGAGCTTTCAAGATGTGGCTAGGCTTCCTTAAGGCGATGCTGGCCTTCTTTGGTGTCATGCTTGTCGTATCCGCCCTCATGAGTGGGCTTGCCCCCGTGATTTGGCCGGATTTCAACGATACGATCAACAATTTCTATTCTTTGCTCGAAAGTGGAAGCGCGAACGAAATCTTCCATTTCATGCAGGAAAGCGATACGTTAATCCAATACACCACCCTCTCTTCCTCGATCGTCTTTGGCGGGGCGTTCGTGATGTTCCTACACCATTGTTTGGTTTATGGGCTAAACTGCTATTCCCGTCTCCTTTTCCCCAAGGCGGGAAGGAATTTCTCCGACACCATCTTCCGTCAGACCTTACGCTCCGAACGCGCCTCTTTTTCCAAGGCCTATTACGGAACCATGTGGCCCATCTATTTATTATTAATAATAGGTTACGCGGGAGGAGTTGCCCTCGGAGTGTATTTCCAATGGGACCTCGTCTACGTCCTCGCGGTTTCGATGGCGTTATCGATCACCCTCGCCCTTCTCTACTTCCCCTTTTATGGGGTAGGCATCGCCTGCATCGCGGACGATATCCGTCCCGCGACTTTGCGCATGTCCACCCGAATGGCTCAGCAATCCTTGGACCAGCTTCGCGCGATGCAATCCCTCTCCCAAGAGGAAATCGAATCCTTGGAGAATATGCTTCGCGGGTTCAACGAAAAGATACCTCCGGAGGATGAATCCCCGAAGGATGACGAGCACAAAGACGAATAGTGAATGGAAAGCCAAGGGAAGGAAAATCACCACCTTGGCTTTTTTGCATGAAAAAACCCCGATGGATTCGGGGTAATTTGTTACTGGAGCAAGTGACGGGAATCGGACCCGCGTATTTACCTTGGCAAGGTAATGTTCTACCATTGAACTACGCCTGCAATGTGCGTTAAGACAACTAAGCCATTCT
>JAXFGC010000045.1:0-6136 GCA_034171505.1 Candidatus Alloenteromonas sp.
CCCAAACACTTCCCCGGAGATGGGGTGGATGAACGCGACGCCCACTTGGCCCCGAACATCAATTCCTTGTCCGTAGAAGAATGGGACCAAAGCTTTGGAAAGGTGTATTCGCGCCTCATTCAAGACGGCGCGCCCCTCATCATGACGGGGCACGTCGCTTTACCTTCCTATCAAAAGAGAATCAATCCAAACGCGGAACGTATCCTCCCCGCGACCTTAAGCAAGGAACTCCTCCAAGGCCTCTTGCGGGAACGCTTGGGATTTAACGGGGTCATCGTCTCGGATGCGACCCACATGGTCGGACTCACTTCCTTTGAAAAACGCAAGGACTTGCTCCCCCACATGATTTCCGCGGGGGTGGATTTGATATTGTTCGCCAACGACAATGAAGAAGACGTTCGTTTCTTGCTCGACGCCGTGAAGGAGGGAACTTTATCTCTCTCACGGATCGATGAAGCCTTGCTCCGCGTCCTTGGATTAAAGGAAGCCTATGGGTTATTGGATCATCCCACCCTCCCGACTTCCTTTGAAATGAGCCCTTCGGACTTGCCCAAAGAAGTTTCAAAGAAAGGCATCACCTTGGTGCAAGAAGAAGAGGGGCTATTGCCTTTGTCCCCAAACAAAACCAAGCGAATCCTGTTGGTGGAAGAATCCACCGAAAACCCCTTTGCCTTCCTTTATCCGAAGCGCCCTTCCATCGCGGAACGCGTAAAAGACTTGCTGGAAAAAGAAGGGTTTGAAGTCACCATCTTCCTCTCGGCGATGGACAAAGCCCTCTCCTCCCCACCCGAAGAGGCGCGGAAGATCGTGGGGAACATCTACAACCAAAAGACTCCGATTTCCGAGCTCACGGGCCATTACGATCTCGTGATTCACCTCGCCGCCATCGACACCCACAACACCACTTCGCGCATCTCTTGGAAGATGTCGAAGGGGACCGCGGATATCCCTTGGTACGTCGAGGAACTCCCCACGATGATGATTTCCTTTAAAAACCCGTTTCACCTCTTTGACGCCCCCTTGGTGAAGACCTACATCAATTGTTTTGACGCGAGCCCATCGACCTTGGGCGCGTTAATGGATAAACTGATGGGACGGGAACCATTCCTCGGAATGGATAACCTCGGGGTGAAAGAACTCTCCTTCCCCATTTCGAAACGTTGAAAGGAACCAACCATGAACTTGCCATTTACCATTGATTTGAAGAACAAAGTCGTCGTCATCACCGGCGCGGGAGGCGTCATCTGCTCCCACCTTGCGAAAGCCATCGCCGCCTGCGGGGCGAAAGTCGCCCTGTTGGACCTTCACCTCGACGCCGCGGAAGCCAAAGCCAAGGAAATCGTCGAGGAAACCGGGGGAAGTGCGAAAGGTTACGCCGCGAACGTCCTCGACAAAGACTCTCTCGAAGCCTGCCACCAAGCCGTTTTAAGCGATCTCGGTCCCTGCGACATCCTCATCAATGGGGCGGGAGGCAACCATCCCCGCGCGACCACCGACAACGAATACGCCGAACTCGATGACGCGGCCAAAGAGATCAAGACCTTCTTCGACCTTGATAAAGACGGGGTTGGGTTCGTCTTTAACCTCAACTTCCTCGGAACCTTGCTTCCGACCCAAGTCTTCGCCGCGGACATGGTGGGGAAGAAAGGATGCAACATCCTCAATATCTCCTCCATGAATGCCTATACCCCCTTGACCAAGATCCCCGCCTATTCGGGCGCGAAAGCCGCGGTCACCAACTTCACCCAATGGCTCGCGGTCCATTTCTCCCACATCGGCATCCGCGTGAACGCGATCGCCCCGGGATTCTTCTCCACCGCCCAAAACGCCAAACTCCTCTGGAACGAGGATGGCACCCCCACCGCGCGAACCGGCAAGATTTTAGCCGCCACCCCGATGGGACGGTTCGGCGAAGTCGATGACTTGATCGGCGCGACCCTCTTCTTGTTAGACGAGAAAGCCGCGGGATTCGTCACCGGCGTCTGCATCCCCATCGACGGGGGATTCTCTTCCTACTCGGGAGTCTGATTTCCATGGAACGCCACGCCGACTATCTTCTTTGCTTCGATAGTGACGGCACCATCATGGACACCATGACGGTGAAGCACGAACGGGCTTTCGCCCCCGCTTTCATCGAGGAATTCGGAATCTCCCATCACGCCCAAGAAATCACGGACCATTGGTTAAAAGAGAACCTTTACACCAAAACCCGTGGGATGAACCGTTTCCAAGGACTCGATGAGATCCTCCGTTTCTCGGAGGGTTTGGGATATTCCTTCCCCGGAAGGGAGGAATTCTCAAGCTGGGTGAATTCCACCCCCGCCTTTTCGATGGATTTGCTTCAAATCGAGATGGAGAGCCATCCGGAGAATTTGGTTTTCGCGAAAGCCTATTCCTGGAGCAAGAAAGTCAATGCCCTCATCGCCTTGTTGCCCCCGTCTCACCCGTTTGATGGGGTGAAGGAGGTCTTGCGGCAACTTCGTGGATGCGATTTGCTCGGCGTCTCCAGCGCGAATGCCAAAGCGGTCAAGGAAGAATGGGAGAAAGAAGGGATCTATTCCCTCTTCATGGGGGTTATGACCCAAGAAGACGGGACCAAATCCGAGATTATCGCGAAAGCCTTAACTCTTGGATACGACCCTTCCCGCGTCGTGATGGTGGGCGATGCCCTCGGGGACTACCAAGCCGCGAAGAAGAACCGCGTTTCCTTCTATCCGATCTTCCCCAAGAAAGAGGCGGAATCCTGGAGGCGGTTTATCGATGAAGTCTATGTGCCCCTAACAAAGGGCGAATACGAGGAAACCCCTTACGTAAACGCCTTCTTAGAAGCGCTTCAATAAAAAGTAATAACAAGGAGAACAACCGATGAAATTACTGCAACCCATTACGGTCGGTCCGTTAACGCTTAAGAACCGCATCATGTTCCCGCCCCTTTCGACGGGTTACGAAGAGAAAGACGGCTCGATTGGCGAACAATCCCGCGCTTTCTACACCCGCCTCGCGGAAGGTGGGGTCGGTTACATCGTCTTGGGGGACGTCTCCCCCGTCAAGACGATTTCCCCCACCCCGAAACTTTTTGACGATTCCCAAATCCCCTCGTTTGCCGCCCTCGCGGATTCACTCCACCAATACGGCGCCAAACTCGGTTTACAAATCTTCCACCCCGAGTACGATTGCGTGAAAGTCGCCGAACTCGTCGGCGCGACCTTCGCCCTTTTGGGACAAGCCAAAGCCTTGGCCGCCCAAGGGAAGGCGACCGAAGCCAAAGCCGCCCAAGAAGCGGGGGAAGCCAAGCGAAAAGAGGCCTATGGATTCCTCCACACCTCGATGATGACCTTCGCCAACACCGCCGATCAAGCGGCGCTAGACGGCATTCGCGAAGCGATGGTCGCCACGGCGATCCGCGCCCAAAAAGCGGGCGTGGACGCGATTGAAATCCACGGGGACCGTATCGTGGGAAGCCTTTGCTCGGTTCGCCTCAACAAGCGGACCGATAAGTACGGTGGCAGCTTTGAAAACCGCATTCGTTATGCTCTCGAAGTCACCCGTTCCATCATCGAAGCCGTCCCGGGCATGATGATCGAATACAAACTCCCCGTCATCATGGAAGACCCCAAAGGCGCCCCAATCGGCAAAGGCGGACTCTTTATCGACGAAGCCGTCCAACTCGCCGTCGAACTGCAAAAGATCGGGGTTCACGCGATCCATGTGGGTCAAGCCAACCACACAGGCAACAACAATGACACCATCCCCTCGATGGGAAGCCGCGACTACGTGTTTATGCTCGAAGCCGCGAAAAAGGTCAAAGCGGCGGTCTCCATCCCCGTTTCCAGCGTTGGGCGCATTATCTCCGCGAACAACGGGGAAATGCTTCTTGAAAACGGAACCTTGGACATCATCGCTTATGGCCGTTCCTTGCTTTGCGATCCGGACATCCCCCACAAACTCGAAACCGGGGAACCGATCCGCGAATGCATGAGCTGCAATAAGGGCTGCACCGACGCGATCGCTGGCAAAGGCACCTTCCGTTTCGTCTCCTGCGTCCTCAACCCCGAGAACGGGTTTGAGGCCACCAAGCGCATCAAAAAGGCAGCGGTATCCCGCAACGTCGCCGTCGTCGGAGGCGGCATCTCGGGTTTAGAAGCCGCCCGTGTCGCCGCGCTAGCCGGACACAAAGTCACCTTGTTTGAGGCCTCCTACCGTTTGGGTGGCCAAATCAACATCGCAAGCGTCCCGCCACGAAAAGACGAGATGGTCCGTTCGGTGGCTTACTACGAAAAGATCCTCCCCTCCCTTGGGATCGATGTCCGCATGGGACACCTTTTCACCAAGGAGGACGCGAAGGGGTTCGAACACATCATCCTCGCCACGGGCGCCGAACCCCTCGTTCCGAATATTCCGGGCATCCACGAAGTCAACGTGGCCTCCGCTTGGGATGTTTTAGCCGGCAAAGCCTTGCCCTTTGGACGCGTCGTCGTCCTCGGTGGAGGCTTAGTCGGCGCCGAAACCGCGGAATACCTCGCCCATAAGGGACTCCCCGTTTCCATCGTCGAAATGACGGGCACGATCGCCGCCCAAGAATCCCCGACGATCCTTCCGATCATGATGGGGGATTTCGCCGAACACGGGGTGGAACTCCTCACGAACCGCAAGGCCAAATCGATCGGACTTCACGAAGTGGTGGTCGATGTCCTCGATGAAAAGGGCAATCCCATCAAAGAAGAGAGCATCCCCTGCGACTATGTGGTGAACGCCCTCGCCTCGAAGAAACACCTTATCGACCTTGAAGGGGTGGAGGCATCCATCCATTATTGCGGCGATTGCGAAGGGGAGCGTCCGAGCAACGTTGACCACGCCCTCTTCTCCGCCTATGATGTCGCCAACTCCTTGAACTAGAGAGGAATACCTATGAAACTCACCTTCCGATGGTATGGAAAGACGGACAGCATCCCCCTTTCCTACCTCCGTCAAATCCCGAATTTGTCGGGTATTGTCACCGCTTGTTACTCCGTCCCCGTGGGGGAAGTTTGGCCCATGGAGGAATTGGAGGAACTCAAAGCCCTCGCCGCGAATAACGGTTTGGAGATGGAGGTCATTGAATCCATCCCCGTCCACGAGGACATCAAACTCGGACGCCGAGCCCGCGACCATTACATCGACGTGTACTGCGAAAACCTCCGTCGCGTCGCCAAGGTCGGGGTCAAGGTCGTCTGCTACAACTTCATGCCGGTCTTTGACTGGCTCCGCACGGAGATGCACCACCAAAACGCGGATGGGTCGAATTCCCTCTCCTATTCCCGGAAAGACTTCGAGAAAATCGATCCCAAACACCTCCATTTGCCGGGGTGGGACGAATCCTATAGCGAAGAAGAACTCCAAGCCCTGCTCGAGGAATACTCCCACGTCTCCCACGAACGTTTGTTTGAGAACCTCGTCTATTTCCTAAAGCGCGTCATCCCCGTCTGTGAGGAAGTCGGAGTCAAGATGGCCATCCATCCCGACGATCCCCCCTGGGATGTGTTCGGGCTTCCGCGGATTGTCTCCAACGAAAAAGATTTGGACCGGATGTTCGAAGCCGTCCCAAGCACCGCGAACGGACTCACCCTTTGCACCGGCAGTTTCGGAGCGGGAAGAGGCAACGACCTCGTCCATATGGTCGGGAAGTATTCCGCCCAAGGACGGGTTCACTTCCTTCACCTCCGCAACGTCAAGTACACCGATGACCTCGATTCTTTCTGCGAGGTCGGCCATTGCAGCAAAGACGGATCGCTCGATATGTCCGCGATCGTTTTGTCCGCGGTGAAGAACGGATTTAACGGTTACGTCCGTCCCGATCATGGCAGAAACATCTGGGGAGAGGACGGCAAACCCGGATACGGCTTATACGACCGCGCCTTGGGATGCGCCTACATCAACGGCCTCTTCGAGATGGCGGATAAACTCGTTAAGTAATCTCTTCATCGATTGAAATACCCCGAATTCCCAAACAGGAAAACAGGGTATTTTCATATGATTAATACCAGGATGATTCCTTGGTCACTGCCATAGGCATATCCTGCGGGATATGCGGCGACTTACAATAGAGTTGCCGTCTGCGGCAGAGGCCGATGAGGTCTCCTGGTCTTCTTACGCAGGC
>JAXFGC010000023.1:0-72949 GCA_034171505.1 Candidatus Alloenteromonas sp.
TGGACGAAACGGCGGCTTTGTCCCACATAAAAAATCCCTTCCGACCGTTGGGAGGCGTCTCGGGGGAAGGGTTATCGCCAAACAACCAGGCCCGGGCCGCCTCCCAACCGTCTCTGATTGTTTGGCGGAACGATTATACCACAGGGACGATTATCCATCATTTGCTGGTGTATCTAGAAAAAAAGCGCCTCGATTGAGGCGCTTGTTTTTACTTTTGAACTCTTAGCGAAGAGTAGCGACCGCTTTTTGAAGGGCGGCTTTCTTACGGTTGGCAGTGTTCTTTTTGATGACACCAGCTTGGGCGGCTTTGTCGATGATAGAGATGGCAGCGTTCAAAGCAGCTTCGGCATCCGCGAGGTTGCCGGCGGCAACAGCGGCGGTGACTTTCTTGACGGCGGTGCGAACACGGCTCTTTTCCGCGCTGTTCTTCGCGTTGGCAGCTTTATTGGTCGCATCACGTTTGATTTGAGATTTGATGTTCGGCATTTTAGGTTCCTTTTCTAGATTTCGCGGTGTTAATCTTAGTCTTTAGACTATCTTTTGACAACTATTTCTTTCCCTTTTTGGCTTTTTTGGGGGAGGATTCCCCTTTCGCAGCCAATAGTTCCAAGATTTGCTTCGTAAAATCATGGACACTTCCGAGTTTTCCCCAAAGTTCTTGTGGGATATCGACGTCGAATTCATCGTTGAGATCTTGGCAGAGTTCGATATAGCTCATGGAGTCTCCGCCAAGGTCGGTGTTCCAAACGGCGTTGCCGTCGATCTTGTAATCCGGGAGGGAGAGGATGCGAGAGAAGACTTTCTTGACATCCTTAATCGTTTGGGCGACGAGTTCGGGATCGTACCCTTCGAAACTCACCTCCTCCACCTTCGGTGCTTCTGCGTTATAGAAGTCCTTGGACCCTTCTTGGATGGCCTTGCGAATCGCGAAGCGCTTGACCTTCATTGAACCCGAGACGGGGAGAGGACGCTTGTCGATAAGAATGGCTTGGACGCGCTTTTCGCTCGGAAGAGTCGCGTTGATGGCTTTGATATCGGAATAGATTTGGGCAATCTTCTCTTCCGAAACCGAGTTGTCGACTTCGCAAACGAGGGTAATCTTTTCTTCGGTATCGCCCGGATGGACCGCGCCAAGGCAGACAACGTTATTGAGGTTCTTTACATCCTTGAAATAGTACTCGATTTCATCGGGGAACACGTTCTCGCCGTTGCTAAGGATAATCGTGTCTTTGATACGGCCACGGAGGAAGAAGTTGCCATTAAGGTCGACGGTCGCGATATCCCCAGTCGGGAAGAAACCGTTCTCGTCGAGTTGAGTCTTTTGACGAACCCCACCGACGATTTCTTCTTCGTGAGTAATCGGAGAACGGACCCAAAGCTCGCCGCATTCCGCATCCGGAGAGGATTTCTTAATGATGTATTCGATTCCCGCGAACGGTTTTCCAATGGAACATTTCATACGTTGTTCCACGCGGATGCTTTGTTCGACGGAAGTGATGCCGATCTCGGTCATACCGAAGCCGTTATAGAGAGGGAAACCAAGTCCATTGATAACACTCGCGGTCTTCGGGGAGAGGAATCCGCCACCGGAGATGCAGAAACGAATGTGTTTTCCGAGCGTTTTCTTTTGGAACACGCCCAACACAACCTTAGAGGCGGCGCCACCGGCTTCCTTTTTCGAAATCTTGTGGGTGTTATAGGCAATGAGTTTGGCGAACAAATCGCGCCGTCCGGGTTTCATCCCAGCAACTAAACGGTTGACCGCTTGGGCAACTCCATCCCAGAACATCGGAACGGAGAAGACGTGGGTGCATTCCCCTTCTTGGCAGGCGTGGAGCAAATCGCTTGTGGCCATCGAGTTTGGGTAGACAACGCAGGCGCCATAGAAGTTGTACCAAAGGTAAACGACCATGAATCCGAAGACGTGATGGTAAGGAAGCATCGCTAGAACACGGATTTTCCCAGGGTACATGAGGTCGACGCTTCGACCTGGAATATTCAAAGAAGCGGCGATTTGGTGGACGAAGTTGCGGCCGTGGTAAACCATGAGTTTGGCCGGACCGGTTGTACCCGAGGAGCAGAAGATGGCACTATCGGCCCAATCGGGTTGGAAGGTGTAATCCGCTTCCGAATTCATGACGCTCGAGAGGCGGAAAGAAGGAACCACGAATTCGGTATCTTCTTCGCAGATTACGCCTTTGGCGGAAGCCTGGGACAAAATGTTGTCGGCGTTTTCTTTTGGGAGACGCGCATCAAGGAGAATGGGGATGCGATGGGTCATGAGAATCGCCCAGAAGACCATTGGCCAGCGGGGGGAATTTTTAAGTTTGATGGCGATGACGGCTTCGGGGGGGAGGGAAGAGAAGGCGACGCTTAACTTCGAGGCGAGTTTGAAGACTTCGTCACGGAAGAATTCGTAGGATCTCTTTTTGGGCTTTCCATTATCATCGAAATAGATATACGCGGTGGCATCCGGATCGCGGGTCACAATCGCGCGATAGATGTCCTCCATCGTCTTCGCGTTTTCGGCGAATTGCTTGGTTGCGCCAATGAATTCGGCGACTTGTTCGGGTGTAGCTTTTTTCATAACGGGAAAAGATTACAACTTTTTTCTAAATTTTTGTACACCCAACCTCTTTTTGTTCTTTTTTGTAAAGCATCCAAAACATGCACGCGGGTGGGCGAGTTCATGGTACAATCATTTGGGAGTTTCGAACAATGGAATTTTTGAATCCTCAACAACCGCGAATCGTCTACATGGGCACCCCGGCGATTTCGGCGATCGTATTATCGGGCCTAATCGAAGCGGGCTTTCATATCGTCGGTCTAGTTTGCAACGAAGACCGCCCCGTCGGGAGAAGAGGGGAAATGAAGTATCCTCCAACCAAGGAGGTCGCATTATCCCATGGTATCCCCGTCTTCCAACCTCATCGAATTCGGAATGATTACCAAACCTTAATCGAATGGAAACCAGATGTCATCGTAACGATGGCTTATGGGCAGATTGTTCCGCAGGCCGTTTTGGATATCCCTTCCCATGGCTGTATTAACCTCCATGGTTCATTGCTCCCGAAACTCCGTGGGGCCGCCCCCATCCAACGTTCCATCATGCAAGGCGATTGCAAAACCGGAGTCACCTTGATGGAAATGGTGGATAAAATGGACGCCGGAAGAATGTACGATTCCATCGAAATCGAGATTGCTGCCGATGACAATTTCTCTTCTTTGGCGGAAAAGATGGGCCAAGCCGCAAAGGAATTGATCGTAAAAGATTTGCTCCCTTATCTAAACGGGGAATTGCCGGGCATCCCTCAAAACGAAGAAGAAGTAACCTTCGCCCCGAAAATTTTGCCCGAAGATGAGAAGCTTTCTTTCGCTCAACCGGCTAAGGATTTCGTCAATCAAGTCCGCGGTTTGTCCTTCACCCCCGGAGGATACGCCATGCTAGAAGGCAAGAAATGCAAGGTGTTCTCAGCCAAAGCTATTTCTAGCGAGATTATCGCGGAGCCTGGAACCATTGTTTCGGATAAAAAAGGCTTGTTCGTACAATGTCTTGACGGGGTTGTTTCTCTTCTCCAAATCCAACTGGAAGGAAAGAAATGCATGGACGCGAAAAGCTTCGTCAACGGAGTCCGGGATTTGAAAGGGAAAACATTTGAATAACCCCCGTTATCTCTCCCTTTCGGTCCATGATCTCGTGGACCGCTTGTTGCGACGCGGTGACATCGATTCCCGCGTCTACAACCTTGAAACCATGAAAATGGGCTCTTTGTTGCACGCCTCTTACCAAAGGGAACAAGGAAACGATTATTTAGCGGAAGTCCCCTTAAAAGGAGAAGTGGTCACCGAGTTAGGAACCATCCTCCTGCAAGGCCGAGCGGACGGCGTTATCGTCGGGGGAAAACGCCCAATCATCGATGAAATCAAATCGACGGTTTTGCCCCTGGAAGAATTCTATGAGCAACAAAAAGAGTGGCACCTCGGCCAAGCCCTTTGTTATTGCTACCTCTATCTTCAAAAAACCTGTCAGCAAAGCGAAGCCGAAGTCCACCTGACTTACCTTTCCCAAATCGTTTCCAGCGACAAAATGACCAAAACCTTCGTTTTTACTTACGAGGAAATCGAAGAAAAGGTCAAAAGCCTCGTTCGGGATTTCTTTTTGATGAACCAAGAACGTTTCGAGCATATCGAAAAACGTAACGCGAGCGTTTTCGGCCTACCGTTCCCGTTTGATAACTTCCGAAAAGGGCAACGAGAGCTTTCCCAGCTTGTTTATGGGGCGGCGAAGAAAGGCGGAATTCTCTTCACGGAAGCCCCGACGGGGATTGGCAAAACGATTTCCACCCTCTATCCCGCGGTTTTGGATTTTCAAGACGATAAGATTGAACGGATTTTCTACTTAACCGCGAAAACGACCGGGTCTTTGGCCGCTTACGATGCAATCGGGGCTCTTTATGAAACCGGTTTTGTAGGTAGAGACTCCGTACTCGTAGGCAAAGAGAAAATCTGTCTTTGTCCCGGGCACGCTTGCAATCCCGATGACTGCCCGTTTGCCAAAAACTACTATGGAAAAGTCGGGGATGCGATTGCCGAGGCGGTTCGGACAAAGCGGCGCTTTGACATGGCAAGCGTTCTTGAAATCTCACGAAAATACGGTATTTGCTCCTTTGAATTCCAACTGGATTTGTCCCTTCAGGCGGACATCATCATCGCGGATTACAACTATTTCTTCGATCCTTTTGTTCGTCTGGAACGTTATTTCGATACGAGCGTTGATGCGAGTCGCGATTTCGTTCTCATCGATGAGGCCCACAACCTCGTGGACCGAAGCCGCGCGATGTATTCGGCGGTTCTCTCTTTACGGGACTTGACCAAGGCGAGGAAATCGTTGAAGGGGCCATCGTTTAAACGTTTCCGAAACGTCATCAGCGCTCTTGAAAAACTTTTTCCCGCTTATTGCGAAGAGGAAATCAACGAACTGCCGATTCCCCCGATGGAACTCGCAACCCTCTACGACCGACTCAAAACCGCGGAAAACGCTTGGGCGAAGGAAAACAGTTCCGCTTTCCCAGTGGAATATACCGAATTCCGCCGAGAATTCGGCCGATTTGTCAAACTCGCGAACGAATACTACAACTCCACCTTCCAAGTCTACGCGATTCGAAACGGTGAGAACCTAACCCTGCACATGATGTGCATGGACCCCTCCCAGTTCTTAACGAAAGATTTTTTTCGTGTCAAAGGAGCGGTCTTATTCTCGGCTACCCTAAGCCCGGTCGAATACTATCAAAAAACATTGCTTGGGGGATCAAATTACCCCTCTTTGCTTTTGCCCTCCCCCTTTGACCATGGCAATCTAAAAACCTTGATTGCGCCAAAAGTTTCCGTTCGCTATAAAGATCGGGCGAAATCCTATGAACTCGTCGCCGAGTATTTGATGCGGTTCGTCGAATCCAAAGTCGGGAATTATTTCTTTTATTTCCCGAGTTATTCCTACATGGAAAAAATTCGGGAATATTTCACCTTCCAGGGGTGTAACGTCTTAACCCAAAGCAAACGGATGAAGGAGGAGGATCGCCTCGAGTTCCTTTCCGCCTTCGTTCCTAACCCGTCGGTCACGACGATTGGGCTCCTCGTTCTCGGTGGCCCTTTCGCCGAAGGAATCGACTTACCCGACGACCGTTTGATTGGGGTTGCCATCGTCGGAGTCGGAATCCCGATGGTGTGCTACGAAAATAACAAACTCCGTGCGTATTACGAAGAAAAGGAGAAGGACGGATACTCTTTCGCCTATCTCTACCCCGGAATCAATAAAATCACCCAGGCGGTAGGAAGGTTAATCCGAACGGAAACCGATGTCGGAAGCGCGTTGTTAATCGACGATCGTTATCTCAAGGGCGAATATTATGAACTCGTTCAACGCCTCTGGCCCAATTACGATGTCGTCCTCACCCCCGAAGATGTTTCTTCGAGCCTTTCTTCCTTCTACAAGTCCTTGGAGAATTAGGGTATAATCCGTTGAAAAATTTATGGCTTTTGATTTATCCCACATCCGCAACTTCAGCATCATCGCCCACATCGACCATGGCAAATCCACCCTTGCCGACCGTATTTTGGAATTGACCGGAACCGTCGAAAAGCGCGATATGAAGGAACAACTCCTCGATTCGCTGGAACTCGAACGGGAAAGAGGCATCACGATTAAACTCAACGCCGTCACGGTCTCCTATAAAGCCAAAAACGGCGAAGAATACATCTTCAATTTGATCGATACCCCAGGGCACGTCGATTTTTCCTACGAAGTCAGCCGTTCCCTCGCGGCATGTGAAGGTGCTTTGCTAGTAGTCGACGCGACCCAAGGCGTTCAAGCCCAGACCCTAGCCAACGTCTATCTCGCCGTTGATAACGACTTGTCCCTTCTCCCCGTCATCAATAAGGTTGACCTTCCAAGCGCGATGCCGAATTTCGTAAAAGATGATATCGAAAAGCGAATCGGGGTCGATTGTTCCGATGCCTGCTACGTTTCTGCGAAAACCGGGCTTGGAGTCCCCGATGTCCTAGAAAAGATCGTCGCGGACATCCCCGCCCCAACGGGAAGTCCGGACCACCCCTTAAAAGCACTCATTTTTGACAGCTATTACGATTCCTATCGCGGGGTCATTATTTTGGTTCGCGTATTCGAAGGAAAAGTGAAACCGGGAGACACGATTTCCCTTATGCAGGCGGGCAAAACCTATCAAGTCACCGAGCTTGGCATCCGCACGCCAAACGAAATCAAAACCGCCTCCCTCCAATGTGGGGAAGTCGGATGGATCGCCGCCCAAATCAAAGATATTCACGATGTCCACGCCGGTGAAACCGTCACCTTGGCATCGAGCCCAACGGAAACTCCGCTTCCGGGCTACCGCAAAATCAATCCGATGGTTTACTGTGGCCTTTACCCCGTGGATTCCAAGGCGTATGGCGACCTCAAGGATGCCCTGGAAAAACTTTCCTTAAATGATGCTTCCCTTTTATACGAACCGGAAACTTCCCAAGCTTTGGGATTTGGCTTCCGTTGCGGGTTCTTAGGCCTGCTTCACATGGACGTTGTCCAAGAACGCCTGGAACGCGAATACAATCTCGATCTAATTTTGACCGCTCCAAGCGTTGTTTACCGCGTTGTCAAAACCAATGGGGAAGTCGTCTTCATCGACAACCCTTCCGAACTTCCCGAACCAAGCCGAATTTCGGAGATTCAAGAACCGTTTGTCCGGGCCGAAATCATGTCCCCGAGCGAATACGTCGGGGCGATTATGCAACTCTGTCAAAACAAGCGCGGTGTTTTCAAGGACATGCAGGTGTTCGATGAAACCAGAAACATCTTGATTTATGAGTTGCCCCTAAGCGAAATCATCTTCAATTTCTTTGACCGCCTAAAATCCTCCACGAAAGGTTATGCTTCCTTCGATTACGAATTCCTCGAATATCGGAAAGGTGAACTCTGCAAGATGGATATTTTGCTCAACGGCGAATGCGTCGACGCGCTTTCCTCGATTGTCTACCGTCCGAGCGCCTATCATCGCGGCGTTGCCCTCGTTTCCAAACTCAAAAACGTGATTCCCCGCCAACAATTTGAGGTTCCCGTCCAAGCCGCGATCAACGGAAAGGTCATTGCTCGGGCGGACATCAAATCCATGCGGAAGGACGTCTTGGCCAAATGCTATGGCGGAGACATCAGCCGAAAGAAGAAGTTGCTCGAGAAACAAAAGGAAGGGAAAAAGCGCATGAAAGCGGTGGGATCGGTTGAAATCCCCCAAGAGGCCTTCATGACCGTTCTTTCCCTCGACGATGAAGAGAACTAATCTCATTTTTAGTACTTTTTTAGTTGAAGAAAAAACGCCGGCTTTTTAGAATTCATGTAACCAATGAAAAAAGAAGAAAGAGATATCGGTATCCGTTATACGGATGAGCAATACGTCTCCCAAAGAGGATTGGGGCGAATCCTTGGCACAAGCCTAGGGGGTTTCCACTGGAATTGCGTCTTGAATTATCGACGGGAATTCCAAAATTCCTTGCCTCTTCGCGACATCAACAACCTCACGATGTACTTGGTGAAAACACCCGCTATTTTTGGGCGAATCACCCGTTTGGAAGAAAAAATCGCGGAGCTTAACAGAAAGTACGCGGAACTATCCGGAGATGAAACCTATGCCGCCCAAGCGGAAAAGGAACTCTTCTTCCCTCCACTAAAATCCGCCGCGATCATCGACTCGAAAAAGATTTCTGATCTTACCATAAAAGCAATGCTTTCTGGGATGTACCGCGAAGAAAACCCCGACCATTACTCGATTCTTGGGTATTTATCTTTTTTGAAGCGATTCCTAACTTCTTCCCCATTGCCAATCGATGAAGAGTTCTTCGCCCAAACCCTCATGGCCCTTTGGAACACCGATGAACTCCTTGAATTCTACCGAACCACGGATTCGCGTTCGCGCTACGCAATGGCGACTTCCGATGCGACCTATCGCGAATGCCCCTCGAAAATCATCGAAAGCAAAATGGAATCCCTTCTTTCTTTCCTGGGAGATTCGGGGGAAACCCATGTCGTTACCGCGTTAATTGGCCTCTATTTCATCGAATACCTGAAGCCATTCTCTTCCAACAATTCCTTAATCGCGACCTTGCTTGCCAAAAACACCCTCTTGGAATTCGGTCCTGCAACCGCCTTCCTCCCCATGGAGAAAGTCTTAGAGCCGAGCAACGCGTTGAGCGATGTTTTGTATGAAGTCCAAACCACTCAGGATTTCACCTATTTCTTGACTTATGCCCTGCCGATTCTTGAAAAAGGGGTCGATGCCTGTTTGGATTCCCTTTCGAAAATCGTCGCGGAAGCTCTCAAAGAAGAAAAATTCCATCTGACCGACAGCGACCTCCCTACCCAAAAGAAAGAAACGTCGGTCGAACCGAAAGAAGCCGTTACTACCCCAACGGAACCCATCCCGGCACCAAGCGTCCCGAAAGAAGAAATCCCTCTTCCCAAAGATGCGGGACTTGCCGCGGTCGTAACCCCCCGACGCATTTTAAGCGAAAAAGAAATCAAGGAAACGGCCCGTTACATTTTGGAAACCAACCCCAACATTCGCAAGCCGCAGGCGCTCTTCTATGCGTCCCATTGCACCATTGGATGTTTCTACACAATCCAAGATTACAAACGCGTGACCCGATGCGTTTACGAAACGGCGCGCACTTCGATGGACAATTTGGCCAAAGAAGGGTATTACGAAAAGCGCCAAGTCAAAAACAAATTTGTCTACACCCCCATCAAACAAGGAGATAACTCAAAATGAAATTGCCCATTCTCGCAGATAGCCTCGGCTGGTTAACCCCCGTCATCATCTTTGGCGTTTTCGCCCTCATCGTTTTGATCGTCATAATCGTCAAAAAGCACGTGAAGACCTTCCAAAGCGATGAAAAACCCAAGTCCGATCGCGAAGTCGCGGCGGAAGAACTCGACCGGATCCTTGAACCCATCGAAGACGAATCCGCTCAACGCCAGATGCATGAATTCGACCAAGACAAATAAAGCCCCATTTCCCAAAGCCCTCTACGTTCATATCCCTTTTTGCCAAAGCATTTGTCCGTATTGCGACTTTCCCAAAGTTTTTTATCGTTCCGATTGGGCGAATCCGTATTTGGACGCCCTTTTTAGCGAAGTTGCCGAACGAGAAGTCGGGATCGTCGACACCATATATGTCGGAGGGGGCACCCCAACCTCTTTATCCATCGACGAACTTCATCGACTTCTTGAAGGCCTCTCCCCCCATTTAGCTCCCGGAGGGGAGTTTTCCTTTGAGGCAAACCCCGAATCGTTTACGGAAGAAAAAGCAAAATTACTCGCATCTTTTGGGGTGAATCGCATTTCCTTCGGCGTCCAATCCTTCCAAAGGAAAATGCTAGAAACACTTGGCCGGAAACACACCAAAGCAGATGTAATTCGCGCGGTGGGATTTGCCAAAAAAGCAGGCATCCCACGCATCAATCTCGACATGATGTTCGCTTTGCCGGGCCAAACAATGGAGGATTTGGAGAAAGACATCGAGGAATTCCTTTCCCTTCGCGTTGGCCATCTTTCCTCATATTCTTTGATTGTGAATCCGGGCTGTTCCTACTACGTCCGAAAAATCCCCGAACGAAGCGAAGACGATCAAGCGGAGATGTACCAAAAAGTCCTTTCTTCCTTTCGGAAAGCGGGTTATTCGCGTTATGAATTCTCGAATTTCGCTCTTCCGGGAGAAGAATGTCGACACAACCTCACCTATTGGAAAGACGAAGAATATTATGGGGTTGGCCTTGGCGCGGCGGGATTCGTGGGGGGCTACCGTTATTCCAACACACTTTCCCTATCCTTATATATAAAGAACAAAGGAAAACAAAAGTCATCAAACACGGAACTCACCGCGGATGACTTGCTATCGTTTCTAATGTGCAACCTTCGCCTGGAAAAGGGGTTTTCATTCTCAAGGTTTGCGAATCGATTCGGCCAGTCCCTCTTTGAACTATGCCCCCAAACTTCCTCTTTACTCAAAAAAGGATTGTTGGTGATCGAAGGGGAAAACATCCACGCTTCGGACCGGGGACTCATGATTTTGGATTCGATTGTCTTGGATTTGGTTCGAGACAACTGATTTTTTAGCAATCTTATGTTGACAGTGCTAACTGGCCGTCTATAATACCTTTAGCACTCAAGGATTATGACTGCTAGAAAGGAGATTCCATGACTCGACGCGATGAGATCTTAAAACTGATTGTTGAGCACTTCATCAAGTCCGCCCAACCGGTCGGAAGTCAAACCCTCCTCGACTCTTACCAATTGGATGTCTCGAGCGCTACGATTCGAAACGAAATGAATGCCCTTGAAAAAGAAGGGTTAATCGAAAAAACCCATGCCTCATCCGGGCGCGTTCCTTCCGCGAAAGGTTACGAATATTACGTGACCCACCTGCGGGAAGACCGCTTCGATGATCGCGTGCGTTACGCCCTTCAATCCGTCCTCGAAAAGCGGAGCCAGTCGGTGGAAGAAATCATCCAGCAAAGCTGTGAGATCCTCTCCAACATGACGAACCTCGCTTCGGTCGTCCTCGGGCCCAAAATCCACGAAGAACACTTGGTTTCCGTCCAGGTGATTCCCATTGGTCCTCGCACGGCCACGACGGTCTTCGTCACCGACCAAGGGTATGTGGAAAACAAAACCTTCTTGGTGCCCGAAGACATCTCCGTTGATGACGTCGTCAAAGCCGTCTCGGTCCTCAACGACCGTCTCAAGGGAACCTCCATCGCGGATTTGGTCCCCAAGATGCGTGCCATGCAACCCGCGGTTAAGGATTACCTCGTGGGGCAAGACGTCGTTTACCAGGCGATACTTGGTGCCTTCACCCGTTTTGCCGGGGAACGCATGAATCTCTATGGGAAAGAGAACTTGCTCGACCAGCCAGAATTCGCGGAAGACGCCAAAAAACTCCGTCGGGTCCTTGAAGTCCTCGATGACCCAAAGGCCTTGCGCAGGGCAATGGAAGAATCCCTTCTCACGGATCCCGGAAGCGGAATCAACATGAGAATCACTTCCGATGACCCCGAACTCGGCGACATGGCCATCTTGAGTGCTACGGTAACCACTCCGGGCGGGCAAAACACGACCTTGAACCTCGTGGGACCCTCCCGAATGGATTACGATCGAGCGGTAGCGCTCCTGCAATACGTCAGTGAAACGCTCGATGAATATTTCAGCCAAAACTCTGGCCAAGGAGAATCGGAATGTCCCCCGAAAACGAACGACACGACGCCGAAAGCGTAAAAGAAGAAACCAAAGAAACCGTCGAAGAAACGGGAAAGAAAGTTTCTCGGGCCAAATACGAAAAGTTGCAAGAAGAGCTCGAAAAGGCCATCGCGGACAAAGAGCATTGGAAGAACGAGTACTACCGCGCTTATGCGGATACCCAGAACCTCCGGAAATCCTTGGAAGAAGAATCCCGCAGCGCGATTCGTTACCGCGCCGAAGGGTTCCTCGAATCCTTGCTTCCCGCTTTGGATAGCTTCCACATGGCCCTCGAAATGCCCGCCCCGACCAAAGAAGCCCAAAATTACCAAATCGGCTTCACCTACATCTACAATCAGATTGTCGCAAGCCTCGCAAACGAAGGCGTGAGCGAAATCACTCCAAACGTCGGCGATCCTTATGATGTGAACACGATGCACGCCGTCGATCACATTGAGACCACCGAGGTGAAGGAAGGATGCGTCGCCCGCGTGACCGCGAAAGGTTATCGTCTCCACGATCGCCTCGTACGGGCCGCGATGGTCTACATTGCCAAAGCCCCCGCCCCGAAGGCGGAGGAACCAAAATCCGAAGATTCCGCCAATTCCGGCGAAACCACTGATAATCAAGCATAAAAAGGAGAATCAACATTATGGCAAAAGAAGTTATTGTCGGTATCGACTTAGGTACCACCAATTCCGTCATCAGCTACATGCAAGCCGACGGAAAAGTTAAAGTCATCCCCAACCCCGAAGGAACCAATACCACCCCCTCCGTCGTCGCCTTCAAGGCTTCCGGAGAAGAAATCGTCGGCAACGCCGCTAAGCGCCAAGCCATCACCAACCCGGATACCGTTTCGAGCGCCAAGCGTAAAATGGGTCTTTCGGACAAATTCCACATCAATTGCTTAGGCAAGGACTTCACCCCGCAAGAGATTTCCTCCAAAGTCCTCGCTTACATGAAGAGTTACGCCGAAAAGAACCTCGGACAACCCGTCCATAAAGCGGTTATCACCGTTCCGGCTTACTTCAACGACGCCCAACGCCAGGCCACCAAAGACGCCGGTACCATCGCGGGACTTGAAGTCGTTCGCATCATCAACGAACCGACCGCCGCCTGCCTCGCTTATGGCATCGACTCGGAAAAGAGCGAGAAAGTCATGGTCTTCGACCTTGGCGGAGGCACCCTTGACGTTTCCATCCTGGACATTGGCGATGGCACCTTCGAAGTTCTCTCCACCTCCGGGGACACCCTCCTTGGCGGAGATGACTGGGACCACGTTATCGCCGATTGGATCCAAGCCCAAATCAAGATTCAAAACGGTGTCGACCTCACCGATAAAATGGCCCGTCAACGTTTCGTCGATGCGGCCGAACGCGCGAAGATCGAACTCTCGAGTTCGTTAGAAACGACGATCAGTTTGCCCTTCATCGGCATGTCCGCGAGCGGACCGATCAACTTTGAAACCACCCTCACTCGCGCCAAATTCCAAGAGCTCACCCGCCCGCTTCTCGAAAGATGCCGTGTACCGATGGAAAAAGCCATCAAAGACGCGGGTCTTCGTTACAGCGATTTGAACGAAATCCTCATGATCGGCGGTTCCACCCGTATGCCGGCCGTCCAAGAGATGGTCAAATCGGTCACCAACCACTCCATCAATCTCTCGGTCAACCCGGATGAAGCCGTTTCCGCTGGTGCCGCCGTCCAAGGCGCGGTCATCGCCGGGGACATCAAGGACGTCGTTTTGCTCGACGTTACCCCGCTCACCCTCGGTATCGAGACTCTCGGCGGAGTCATGACCCCGCTCATCCCGCGGAACACCACCATTCCGACCGAGAAATCGCAAGTCTTCTCCACCGCGGAAGACAACCAACCCGCGGTTGACATCGTCGTCTACCAAGGCGAACGTCCGATGGCCCACGACAACAAGCTCCTCGGCCACTTCCAACTCGGCGGAATCCGCCCGGCGCGTCGCGGGGAACCCCGTATCGAAGTCAAGTTCTCCATCGACGTCAACGGCATCGTGAAAGTCTCCGCGAAAGACCTCGACACCCAAAAGACCGCGGATATCACCATCCAAAATAGCAACGGTCTTTCCAAGGAAGACATCGATCGCATGGTTCGCGAAGCCGAAGAACACAAGGCCGAAGACGAAAAGCGGAAGGGCGACATTGAAATCAAGAACAAAGCCCAAACTTACGTCGACTCCATCAACCGCACCCTCGCCGAACAAGGAGACAAGATCGACGCGACCCAAAAAGCCCAACTCGAACAACTCCGAGACGAAGCTAGCGGTGCCATCGCCGCCAACGACATCGAAAAACTCCGTGAAATCGTCGGACGTTTGGAAGATGCGGCCGCGGCGGCCTACCAATCCGGAGCGGCGGGAGCTAATCCGAATCCGGGCAATCCAAGCGGTGGGGAAACCGCCGGCGGCGCCGATGACGTCGTCGATGCGGAATTCACCGACCACAAGTAATCGATTCTGCCCTTTCTTCGCGGCGCCTTGGAAACGAGGCGCCGCTATCTAGTATCCAGGAGGTGAATACCTAATGGCCACCAAACGAGATTATTATGAAGTGCTGGGGGTTTCCAAATCCGCGACCAAGGATGAAATCAAAAGCGCTTATCGCAAATTAGCCAAAAAATACCACCCTGACATCAATCACGAACCGGACGCTCCAGAGAAATTCAAGGAAGTCCAGGAAGCATACGACGTCCTTTACGACGATCAAAAACGTTCTGCTTACGACCAATTCGGCCACGCTGCCTTTGAACAAGGCGGGTCCACTGGCGGAGCCGGGCCCTTCGGAGGAGGATTCTCCGGACAAGGGTTTGGAGACGTCGATTTGGGCGATATTTTCTCTTCTTTCTTCGGAGGAGGCGGATCCTCGCGCAGTTCCTCCGGTCCCCAAAAAGGTCAAGACAATTTGATGCGCCAACGCATTTCCTTTATGGATGCGGTGAACGGCACCAAAATCACGATTCCCGTCAATTATGACGAACCTTGCGAACATTGCCACGGCACCGGGGCGGATTCTCCAAGCGATATCTCGACTTGTCCTTATTGCGGAGGGCGAGGCTATGTCACCGTCGAGAACCGCACGATTTTTGGCGTAATGCAATCGCGTCAAACTTGCTCTCACTGCAACGGCTCGGGAAAAGCCGTCAAAAAGACTTGTTCCACCTGCGGAGGCAGAGGTTATTCGCGCGTCCGGAAGGATTTGACCGTCAACGTTCCAGCGGGCATCAATAACGGCCAACAAATCCGAGTCGCCGGAAAGGGAGGACGCGGAATCAACGGAGGGCCCAATGGCGACCTCTATATCGAAATCGTCGTCGATTCCCATCCCGCCTTCCAACGGGACGGCAACGACATCCACGTTGAAGTTCCCTTGAGTTTCGTCGATTGCGCCCTCGGAACCACGATTGAAGTCCCAACCGTTTATGGGGAAGTCTCCGTGAGGATCCCCGAAGGCACCCAACCCGAGGATGTCCTCAAAATCCGCGATCACGGGGTCAAAGACCTCCGCTCGGGACGTCCGGGCGACCAATATCTCCACATCAAGGTGAAAACTCCGACCAACCTCACCAAATCCCAAAAGGATCTTCTCAAAGAGTTTGGGAAGCAAACCGAAGGGAAGGAGAGCTTGTTCGAGAAGTGGAAAAAGAAGTTCGCCAAGAAATAACTTCCAGGCGGGATTCCCCGCCTTTTTCTATGATTTTTTTCTTATGAGACTATAAGAGGGAGAGGGAAACCGCTATACTATTTTCGTATGCCAATCTGCAAAAATTGTCATCGTGAAATCACGAAATTCGATAATGATATCTGCCCTTATTGTGGGGAGAAAAACCCCATTCCCGCCGGCTATCAAACCATGGATATGACCCAGGTGTTATCGAGCCTTCCCGAGGAAGATTTGCCCAAGACCCGAAAAAGGAAAACCGCGGCCTTCCTTTGCTTCTTCCTTGGTATTTTCGGTGCGCATTTCTTTTACTTATTCGAAAAAACCAAAGGACTCATCACGATTGCTGCGACACTCTTCCTTTTAGGTGGGGTTGGTACCATCCTTTATTTCCTACTGAACCATTTCGTTGCGATTTATCCGATTTTGTTAGGTGTTGAATACCTATTCTTTATCGCCGGAGGTATCTACCTCTTAAAGAAAGAATCGCCGAAGGACGGCCACGGGGAGTTTTTACGATAATGCAGCATTATCTCGGAACTATCGTGGAGGGGTACGCCCAACTCTCTGAAGAGGAAGCCCATCATCTTCGCGATGTCCGCCGGGCGGAAATAGGCGAAATCGTGGAAGTTGGCGATGGAAGCGAAGTCTACCTTTGTCGAGTGGAAAACCGAATCCCCTTACGGCTAGTAGTGGTGGAAAAGTGTCCTTCAAGAGAACTTCGAGGCCAAGTCACTTTGGCTTTTGGTTTGCTAAAAGGAGACCATAACGAACTGATTGTCCAAAAAGGAACCGAGCTCGGAGTTACAACCTTTGCCCCCTTCCTTTCGAGCCGTGTCATCGTTAAGCCAAAAGAGAAGGAAGATTCGAAACTTTTGCGACTTAGGAAGATCGCAAGCGAATCTGCGAAGCAATGCCGCCGCGACATCGTTCCCGAAGTAAAGGGATATCTTTCTTGGAAAGAAATCTTCTCTCTCCCAGCGGATTTAAAGTTCATCGCTTATGAAGAAGAGGCCATTCAAGGAAAAAATCTCCTGTCCGCGTTGGCGTCGTCTTCCTCCGAATCCGTTTTGGTCCTCGTTGGACCCGAAGGTGGTTTTTCTACCGAAGAAGCAAAAGAAGCGATTGAGGCCGGGTTTATTCCCGTTAGTTTAGGTCAGCGCATTTTACGCGCGGAAACCGCGGCCATTTTCGCCGCTTCCATTATTTCCGCGGTAAAGGAAGGAGGGGATCGATAATGGATTTATTCGAGTCGTTGCGAAAAGCCCAAAAGGGCACTCCGTTTGAAACTTCGGAAGAGATGCGATTCTTTCTCCGGAACTCCGGAATATTAACCGATGTTCCTTCCTACGCCCGCTATATCAACGCTTCCCGTCCTTTTGATGTCGTTCGCGCGAACATCATCATCCGGTCCCTCCAAAACAAACGCCAAATCGAAGAGTGCTATATCCGAAACCTGAAGGTGGAAAAGAAGGACAAAGTCGACGATCCCATCCTCAATGCCATCCAAATGACCGCTCTTCAAATCGAAGGATTGCCCTACTTTCAAGAAGGAAACCACCGCATTTTCGTACCTATCTTTTCTCGGTCCATAAATCAGATTTACGACGGGGATTTCAGCAAACTCCAAGAGAAGAACTACCGTTTGCTTTTGACCAACTTCCAACCCCTTTGCATCGACCCGTTCGACCTTTACGGAAACAGTCTTTTCAACTCCTACTTTACCAAGTTCATTTTGATTCAAGATGATGGCAAAATCAAAGCCTATTACGACTATGATTCCTATGCCATTTACTTCGTGAACCAAGAAGGTAGACTCGAAAATGAAATCTGTCTTTTCGACAACGGAATCCATCATCGAAATGAGAACCATATGATTGAAAGAGTCATCCCGGTTGTAAAGGCATATTTAGAATTTGACCGCGAAAAAATGTTAAAAGAATTAGTAGATAATAAGTTGATTTCTAGTAGTTTAGTTTACCGAATACTCTCGAAAGAAACGCAACTTTATCGAAAAATGGACAAACACTCCAGATGAAAAAAACTTACTATACTCATAGCCTTGGATGCAAAGTAAATTCCTACGAAACTTCCGCGGTTGCGACCGAACTTTCCAAGCTCGGTTACTCAAGCGTTCCTAACGTCGAAGAAGCTGGCGTTATTCTTTTAAATACGTGCTCCGTCACCTCACGCGCGGACCAAAAATCCAGGCAGCATATTTCTTCGTATCGAAAGAGCAATCCGGAAGCCGTTTTGGTGGTCATGGGGTGCTACTCCCAAACCCATGCTGATGAATGCCTTAAACTAGGGGCGAATATCGTTGTTGGAGCTGCTGCTAGATCGAAACTTCCAGAATATATCCAAGAATTCCAAACGAAACGGAAACCAATTATCGATATCAAGCCAAATATGCGATTGGAAAGTTTTGAAGAACTCGGCGTTCATACCTTCTGTGAAAACACCCGTGCTTACCTTAAGGTTCAAGACGGCTGCAACAACTTTTGTTCCTATTGCTACATTCCCTTCTTACGCGGGAACTCTAGAAGCCGGGATCCTCGAGCGGTTGTAGAAGAAAGCCAGGAATTGGTCGCGCGAGGCATTCAAGAAATCGTAATCACCGGGATTCATATCGGCGCTTACGGGTTGGACCTCGGAGATGGAAGTTTCCGTTTGGCAGATTTGTTGGAAGCCATCCTCAATAAGTGCCCAAGCCTTCCTCGCCTACGTATATCTTCCATAGAGGAAACCGAGATCGATGAACGTTTCTTGGGGGTCCTCGCCAAATATCCACAAATCGTCGACCATCTCCACATCCCTCTTCAAAGCGGATCTTCTTCCGTCTTGCGGCGCATGAAACGGAAGTACGACACCGATGCTTTCCAGGAAAAACTAAAGAAAATCCGCGAAGTTCGGCCCGACATCGCCATTACGACAGACGTGATCGCTGGCTATCCTTATGAAAGCGATGAAGAATGGAGGGAGACGATGAATTTCTGCCAAATCGCACGTTTCTCCGAGATTCATGTTTTCCCTTTTTCAATGCGGCCGAAAACCTTCGCCGCTACCCTCCCGGATTTAGCCCCGGAAATCAAGAAAGCTCGAGTAAAAGAACTTATGGTCCTTTCCAAAGAACTTCGAACTGAATACGAATCCGGTTTCATCGGTAAAGAAATGCCCGTATTATTCGAAAGTTTTGACGAAAAGAACCACCTCGCCTACGGCCATACCTCCAATTACCTTCTCGTTAAGATTCCATCGGATAAACCACTGGATGGAAAATGGGAAAATGTCCGATATGTTTCTTCGGTGGTTGCTGATTAATTTCGCTATATTTTTGACATTGTTCAATCAAATAGGTTGATAGACCCTCCAAAATCAATATAATTCCCTCGTTCAAGAAAAGGAGAGTTTACCATGGCAGTCCCACAACGTCGCACTTCGAAAACCGCGAAACGTCTTCGCCGCTCCCACTTCAAGCTTAGCGTCCCCGGGCTTTCCACCTGCTCCCACTGCGGAGCGATGGTTCGTCCCCACCGCGTTTGCCCGAAATGTGGTTTCTACAAAGGCAAAGAAATTGTTCACATTGAACAAAAAGAAGAAGAGAAGTAATTCTTGGAGCACCCAAAACGGGTGCTTTTTCTTTTGAAAAATGGCACAATACCAACGAGGTACCAATATGGAATTCAATAAATTGTTCGATCACACATTGCTAAAAGCGGAAGCAACTACCGCCGAAGTCAAAGCGCTTTGCGATGAGGCCAAGAAATTCGATTTCGCCTCCGTCTGCGTCAATCCTTGCTTTGTTGCCTTCGCCGTCAACGAATTGCACGGCACCGACGTCAAGGTTTGCACCGTCATCGGCTTCCCTTTGGGGGCCAATACCACCCAAGCCAAAGTCATCGAAGCGGTTGTCGCCGTCGATGAAGGTGCGGAAGAAATCGATATGGTCGTGAACCTCGGCAAAGTCAAAGAAGGCGACTATGAATACATCAAAAACGAAGTAGAAGCAGTCAAGCGTAACTCCCGGAACGCGTTGCTCAAGGTCATTCTCGAGACTTCCGCGCTTACCGATGAAGAGATTGTACTTTCCTGCAAAGCCTGCGTAGAAGGGGGAGCGGATTTCGTCAAAACGAGCACCGGATTCCACAAAACGGGCGGCGCTAGTGTCCACGCCGTCGAAATCATGCGAAAGACCGTAGGAGACGATATCGGCGTCAAAGCAAGCGGTGGAATCCATACGCTGGAGGAAGCTCGCGCAATGGTGAAAGCCGGCGCCAATCGCATCGGTTGCAGTGCTTCCGTGGCCATCATGGAAGAATTTGAAGCCAAAAAATAGTAAGGAAAATCAACTTTTTTCACCCGATAAAACCGAATCTTTGTTCTAAATAGTAAAAAATGTGGGCCCCAAAAAGCCCACTTTTTCATATATAGGTAGGAGATCTATGAAAGAATCGGTTATCTATCAAGCGCAAAAGAAGAGTTGCGCCTATGCCTGCGTGAAGATGGCCCTTGTTCACGCTTCCAAAAATCGGGCCTTTCGCGAAATACGGGAACCAAGTTGCAATGGCAAAACCCCAAGCCTTCAAGACGCGCAAGACTTTGCCAAGGAAAACGGTCTCATATTAACCGCCTGGAGAATCGTTCCGGAAGACCTTGCCTTCGCGGACACTTTTCCTTTGCTTTGCGTTGTCTCGCGGAACGGTTTATCCCACATGGTTTATGTTCAAAAAAAGAGAAAAGAAAAGTTCTTGGTTTTTGATCCGGGGTTAGGGGAAATCTGGATGAAGGAAGAGGAACTCATCAAAATGTTCACGGGAGTCTATCTTGAAATCTCTTCTTACGAGGAGATAAGAAACCCAAAACACGTGCGCATCGTGCCTGCCTTTGGAACTGTACTCCAGATTGCTTCGTCCCTTTTGGCCGTATTCCTTTTCGCTGCTGGGTCTCTGGTTTTGGATTCGTCTTATCCTTTGCTTGCGCCCCTGATGCTTTTGGGGGCCGTCGTTTCGGTTGTCGTCTACGTGATTGCCTCCCTTTTGTCGATGAAAGTTTTCGATTCCACCTACCAAAAACAAATGATTACAACCGATATCAGCCAAAGACGAAGGTTGTTTAACGTCTATTATCGTTATCGTACGGATGCCGTCAGTGGCACGTCCATGCGGGTGATGTCCTTTGCGGTTCCCTTGGCGTTTGGCGCCCTTTTGTCTTTCCAAGACCCCTTGCTTGGAATCACTTTGGTAATGGATTTGCTCTTGCTTGTCGTTTCCTGGGCAACGGATGTCCCGGTCGCGGATCGAGCAAAAAGTCGGCTCGAAAGCCAGGAAAATTCCTTTCAATATTCCGCCCTAACAGAAGAGGCGGTAGCCGATCGCCTGGATGAACTCAATAAATCTTCGAGAAGTTTGACCCGTTATCTCTGCATCCGACAGGTAATGGTGTTTGTTGTCGCGATTGGCTTCGCCCTGTTAAGCCTCTTCATTCAAGACGGATTGTCTTTCGGCAAAGCCGCCCTTTACTCCGTTTCCTCTGTATTTTTCATGCTTCAAGTAGACAAATGTTATCTGAATTTGCGTGAGAAACACCCCAGAATGCAGCGTGAAATGGCGTTCCGACAAGCATTTGTTGATTCAAACGATATTACGCGCACACACGAGGGCAAAAATGGTTTAGAATAGATATATGATTTCGGGGTTCTTTCATTATAAAGACGCTGGCAATGACGTATTCATTCATGAAGCGTTTGGCGGCGTGTCTTACTTATGCGGCAACCAAGCGAAGGATTTTCTTTCAATTGTCCACGGGGAAACCCCCTCCAGCGTTTCCGAAATCGAACTTTATCTCGATGACGTTAATCTTCTTGAAGAAAGACCGTTGTCTATTGTCCTGACCGACCAAAACAAAGACGATTTAGGCCCCTTGAATGAAGCCATATCTGCTAAGCCTCCCTTCGTATTGCTTGATCTCTCCGCTTTATCCGCCGATAACGCTTACGAGACCGTCGAACGAATCGGAAAAAACTACGTCGGCCAACGAATTCTCATTTACGTCCCTCAAATCTATGAGGAGCTTGATGGAGTGGCCATCACCCGTTTCCGCCCGGTCGCCCCAAAAAAGGAAACCAAATTAACCGATGACTTGGACGTCTTGGCCTTCGGGGCCTTCGTCAAAGATATCGTCGATGACAAGATGCCCAAGGAAGGGGATTTGGTCTCCGTTCCCAAAAGGAAATTCATTCTCGAACCCATTCCGGGAATTGTCGAAGAAACCCCGAATGACGAGGATGAAAAAATGGAAAAGAAGGCCGCTCAACAATACGAACCAATCTTCCTCGCCATCTTTACGGTCCTCGCCCTCTCCTTAAATTTCATCGCTCAGTTTATGAGAAACGAAGATACCGCGACGAGTTATTCCCTTATCTGTTTGCTCCTCGCGGGCGCCTTCCTCCTTTGCCAAGCCGTCCCGATGTACTTCGTCCTTCACGACGAAAAGACCCTCAAGAGCCCTTATGTGAAATTCTGCTTCTCCATTGAACTCATCTTGATGAGCTTGTGTGCGGCTACCGGATTCACCCTCGCCTATACCACCGATTATGGAGTAGAAGCGAATATCTTCCCCATCCTCTATCTCGCGGTACCTCCCATCGCATTCGGCATCGCCTACCTATTTGAAAAGAGAAAAGAACTGTTTGCCCGTCAAAAAGGAAAGAAGAAGTAATGGAATTTGAATTCGAAAACCGTTTCCATCCGTTCTATGACGCGTTGGAAGACCAATACGCTTATTTGCAGAAAATCACCTTTGAACATCTCCATATCGACGTAAATTACGAAGTCGATTGCTCCTTGGTTGGAGAAGAGGAGATTCAAGAAATCAATCGGGATTATCGGAAGATTGACCGAGTGACCGACGTCATCTCCTTCGCCTTCAATGACGATGAAGCCGAAAAGCAAATCGCACTCGCGAACCCCGAAATACCCCATATGCTCGGAGAAATCTTCATCTGCGTTCCCCGAGCCCTCGAACAAGCAGAAGAAATCGGGAACACCCCCGAACGGGAGCTCTCCTTCCTCTTCGTCCATGGCCTCCTTCATTTGCTAGGCTACGACCACATGAAAGAAGAAGACGCCAAAATCATGTTCCCCCTCCAAGAAGAAATCCTTGCACTCGCAAAAGAAAGGAAGAACGAACAATGAAAGTAGACGACAAAAAGCTCGTCGCGGAAGCGATGATTGCTCGGGAAAGGTCTTATTCCCCTTACAGTGAATTCGCCGTGGGGGCGGCCTTACTATGCAAAGATGGAACCGTATATCACGGTGCCAACATCGAAAACGCCGCTTATTCCCTTTGCATGTGCGCGGAGCGTAACGCCATCTTCTCCGCCATTTGCGACGGCAGAAAGAAGGACGAATTCGTGGCCCTTGCCGTGGTCGCGGACACCTTTGATCCGGTGAGCCCCTGCGGTTCTTGCCGCCAAGTCCTCGCCGAACTCTTCCCCGAAGACGCCCCCATTTATCTAGCGAATACGGATGGAGACATCGATGAAACCACGATCGAAGACCTCCTTCCCAACGCCTTTACCAACGAAGACTTATGAAAATCGGAATCATTGCCATCATGGGCCGACCCAACGTCGGCAAAAGCACATTGCTCAACTGCTTACTCTCCAAGAAAGTATCAATCGTAACCCCGCGTGCCCAAACGACCCGGGACTCGATTTCGGGGATCCTTAACGAAAAAGACAAACAAATCATTTTCGTTGATACACCCGGGATTTATTTCGGGGACGGAAAACTCGACTCCCATATGCGTCGTGCCGCCTTTGGCAGTTCGCGCCAAGTCGATGGAATCCTTTATCTCATCGACGCGGGCGTCGAAACCCTTGAAAAAGACATCAAAATCCTAAAATCCGTGGACTCCGAAGCCCCGAAAACCATCGTATTGAACAAAATCGACCTAATTCGCGTGGAACGTGCTCGGGAAATCGAGGCAGAACTCCACCGCGAGTTCCCCGACATCCCCATTTTAGAGACCGCCTTCAAAGAAAATTTCGGAATCAAGGAAGTCAAAGCCGCAATCGCCCCGCTTCTTTGGGAGGGTGAACCCTTCTTCCCCACGGATGTCATCAGCGACAAAGACGCCAGTTACGAGGCAAAAGAAGTCATTCGCGAGAAACTTCTTCATTTCCTCCATCAAGAAATCCCCCATCAATGCGCCGTTAAAATCCTTCGTCTAGAAAAGAACAAAGGCGGATACGACATCGAGGCCAAAATTATCTGCGAGAAGGACGCCCATAAAGGCATCATCATCGGGAAAGGTGGAGAAATGATTAAGAAGATCTCCATGGCCGCGCGCAGCGAGCTCGAACGCATGTGGCACCAAAGGGTTTTGAACCTGAACCTGAAGGTTGAGGCCATCCCCGGGTGGCGGAATTCCCCGAAGGTGCTCGCGGAACTCGGATATGGCGATCGCTAACTCCGTAAACAAAGAAGGTTTGGTCGTTCGTCTCGCCTCCACGAAAGAAAACGATGCGATGGTTACTGCCCTTTCCCGGGATGGTTTTCTCTCATTCTATGCTCGGGGCGTAACCAAATACTCTTCAAAAAATCATGCTTCTTGCGAACTTCTGTCGTATGCGACCTTCTCGTTGGGGGAATCAAGCGACGGGAAGTTTGCCCTTTCCGAATCCGTCCTCCATTCTTCTTATTTTAAAGGAGACGATTTCGATGCTTGCCTTATCCAAACCTTTCTTTTGGAGGTCACCAACCGTTTGGTGCAAGAAGAAGACGGGCCTCAGGTTTATCCTTGGCTCATCGCGGGCCTATCTGCGATTCAAGAAGGGAAAGATCCTTACACGGTAGGCCTCCTTTTCCTCGCGAACATTCTTCGCATCGGAGGGATTGGACTCGAAACCACCCAATGCGTCTTATGCGGTGGAAAAAGCAAAATCATGAGCGTTTCTTACGAAGACGGGGGATTTGTCTGTGCGAATTGCTTCGTTCCCGAAACCATGAGCGAAACGCCCGACATTGAAAAGAAAATCATTCGATATATCTTCGTGGCCCCCTTAAGCGACGTGGGCCGTGTCTCCTTACCCGAGCAACCAAGGAACCACGTTTACCGAAATCTCGTCGAATACATCAACGAGATGACCGGGGTTCGCTTACAATCTCTCGATTTATTAATCGGCAAGTAGTACCCTTAAAGTGGGTTGACATTACAAACCTCTTTCCTACAATCAAGCGAATGTTTGAAAGGACAATAAAGGTATTTGTTTACATTTATGGAAAAAACATTTGAAAAAGTTACTCAACACCTCCAAAACACCGGTTTCGTTCTCCAAGGCTCCCAGATTTATGGCGGACTTTCCAATACCTGGGATTACGGTCCTTTGGGCTCGCAGATGAAAAAGAACATCCGCGATCTTTGGTGGAAGAAGTTCGTCCAAGAATCCCCCACCAACGTCGGCATCGACGCGGCGATTCTCATGAATCCAAAGGTTTGGGAAGCCACTGGACACGTCTCAACCTTCAACGATCCGATGGTCGATTGCAAAGCGTGCAAGGCCCGTCACCGCGCGGATGAGCTAATCAAGGGTCAATATCCTGACGTCGACGTTGATGGAATGACGTTTGAAGACATGGATGTCTTCCTTTCCTCCCACCCGATGAAGTGCCCCGCTTGCGGAAAGGACGATTTCACCCCGATCCGCAAGTTCAACATGATGTTCAAGACCCATATTGGCGTCACGGAAGAAGCCTCTTCGACCGTCTATCTCCGCCCGGAGACCGCCCAAGGCGTCTTCGTCAACTTCAAAGCGGTCCAACGCATCACCCGTCGGAAGCTCCCTTTTGGCATTTGCAACACCGGCAAGGCCTTCCGAAACGAAATCACCCCCGGGAACTTCACTTTCCGCACCCGTGAATTCGATCAATGCGAAATGGAATTCTTTTGCAAACCCGGAACCGACCTTGAATGGTTCTCCTATTGGAAAGAATACTGCCGGAAATTCCTCGAATCCTTGGGCGTAAAAGAAGAAAACCTTCGATTCCGTGACCACGAAGCCGCCGAACTCGCTTTTTATTCCAAGGCAACCACCGACGTCGAATATCTTTTCCCGACCTTAGGCTGGGGCGAAATCCTTGGCGTTGCCGACCGTACCGATTACGACCTCAAGCGTCACCAAGAATATTCGAAAGAAGACTTGACCTACTTCGATCCGGAGACCAACGAGCGTTACATCCCCTATTGCATTGAACCTTCCATGGGTTTGGACCGGCTCTTCTTGATGGTTGCAATGGATGCTTACGACGAAGAAGAACTGCCCAATGGCGACGTTCGCACCGTCATGCATTTGAAGCCTTCTCTTGCCCCTTACCAAGTGGCCGTTCTTCCACTCTCTAAAAAACTTTCCGAGAAAAGCATGGAAGTATTGAATTTGCTTAACCACAAGTTCTCAGTTTCCTTCGACGAAGCAGGATCCATTGGCAAACGTTATCGTCGCCAAGATGAAATCGGAACCCCCTATTGCATCTGCGTGGACTTCGATTCGCTAGAGGATGAACAAGTCACCATCCGGGACCGCGACACTATGGAACAAGTCCGTATCCCCATTGCGGATTTGATTAAAACCCTCGAAGAGAAAATCTTTGTAGATTAGGAAAGAATTAGTAGATTTATAGTTATTGTATATACTTCGTATATAAGAAAGGAGGTAAATGCATGTACGATCGCAACCTAATCGATTCGTTGCTTGCCGTTACGAATATCGTAGATGTCATTTCCTATTACCTCCCGGGCCAAGTCGTCAAGAAAGGGAAAAACTTTGTTGCCCGTTGTCCCTTCCACGACGACCACGACCCCTCGATGAACATCAACACCGAGCTTCAAATCTATAAATGCTTCAGTTGTGGAGCGGGCGGAAACGCCATCAAATTCGTCCAAGAATTCGAGAAAGTTTCCTTTTGGGAAGCGGTTCGCAAAGTGGCCGACATCGTCGGATTCCGCGACCCGAGATTGCTCCAACAAATTCCCGCCCAGCACGTCGATCCCGAAAAGCAGAAGATGTATGACTGCATCAATGATCTTCAGGCCTACTACCGTTATTGCTTGAGCACCGCGGAAGGCCAAATCGCGCGGGATTACTTAAAGGAAAGAAACATCGATGACAAAACCGCCGAAGAATTTGGAATCGGTTACGCACCGCGAGATGGCGCCAAAACCGTGGAATTCCTTCTTTCCAAGAAACATTCCTTGAAAACCATCGAAGACATTGGTATCGCCAGTCCAATTGATGGGCAATCCAGGGACCGCAACGCCGGACGTCTGACCTTCCCGCTACAAGATTCCGTTGGACAAGTCATCGGTTATTCGGCCCGGCAGCTCATTAAGGATGATTCCAGCGGAAAATACGTGAATTCCCCCGAAACGCCCCTTTTCCATAAAGGAAACGTGATTTACCATTACCATTCCGCGAGCGTCACCGCCCACCGAGACGGATATTGTTACGTCCTTGAAGGATTCATGGACGTCATCGCCCTTTATAAGATCGGAATCACGAGCGTTGTTGCCCTCATGGGAACGGCCCTTACTTCCCAGCAAGCCTCGATGCTCGCAAAACTTCACGCGGAAATCCGACTTTGCCTCGACGGGGATAACGCCGGGCAAATCGGCATGATGCGTGGAGTGCGCGAGTTAGCCAAAGCCGGAGCGAGTTACCGCATTGTCGACTACGGCGGAGATCTACGCGATCCCGACGACATCCTCCAAGAAGAGGGACCGGAAGCACTGAAAGAGAAGGTTTCCCACCTCATCGATGTCGTGGACTTCGAACTCTCGTATTACCAAAACGTCAAAAAACTCTCGACGCAAGCGGACAAGCAGGCAGTCATTCGCCATTTTGCGCCCCTGCTCGCCAAGGAAGACGAACTCTCGAGAGAAAACCATATCGCCAAGCTCGCAAAAGCGATGAACTACGAAGTCAGCGCGATTCGTCTCTTCGTCTCCCGCTTTTCCGCCAAGGACGGCGAAGTCGGGGAGGGCAATCTCACGTTCGTCACTTCAAGGGAAGCCCAAATCCCGGTCTCTCCCCCTATGGCTCAACGTTTGAGTAAACGCCTAGCCAACGCGGAAGACCAAATCCTCTACTATCTTCTGAACAATTCCGACGCGCGAGATTATATCTCCGCTCAAGGAAACCCCATCTTTTCGAAGGATGAACGCGATCTCGCCTTCCATATCCTCGAATACGGTCAAGGGAAACAAAGCATCGATATCAAAGGACTTCTCGCTTATCTCGAGCAGATGCCCCAAGGAGAGAATTTCGATGTAACGGCCCGGCTCGTCGAAATCCAGGGGCGTTCCAAAGCCGCTTTGCCCTATTCCCCATCCTTAATTGATGATTGCACGGAGGTTATCCAAAAAGAAAAACAATCCAAGGCGGAGCAAAGGTCCGCCCAGCGAGCGGTCGAAAGCGGAGATTCCGCGGCCGCCCTAGAAGCCATCAACGCCCGCGCCAAAGCAAACCGAGCGTCCTGGAACAAGACGAAAAAGAAGTAAACAAACCAAGGGAGAGTAAACATCATGGCAAAAAAAGCAAAAAAAGTCGTTGAGGAAGAAAGCGTCGAGCTTTTCTCCGATTCCTTACTCGAAGAAGACAGCGTTCCCGTAAACGATGCCGTTTCCGATCCAGAAGAAGAAGAAACCCTTCAACAAGTCGAAGCCCGTTTGATCCGCGAAGGAAAAGAAGACGGGGTCCTCACCCAAGAAGTCATTGACGAAGAGCTCCGTCGTTTTGACCTCTCCGAAAGCGACAAAGACGCTTTTATTGAGCGTTTGCAAAAAGCCGGCGTTCAAATCGAAGCCGATGAAGACGTCGATTTCAGCGATGAACTTCCCGAAGACTTAAGCGGTCTGGAATCGGAAATGGAAGAACCCGTCATCGATGAAGCGGAAGGCGAATCCCTCAACGAGGAAGACGCCGAAGTCGCCGCCATCGCCGATGAAGACCTTTCGCGCATTTCCGTCGGAGAAGTCAAAAGCAACGACGCGGTCAAAATGTACCTCAAGGAGATCGGCAAAGTCGATTTGCTGACCCCGAAAGAAGAACCCGAACTCGCCAAAGCCATCGTTGCGGGCAATGCCCCGGGAGCCACCGAGGCGGAGAAAGCGGCGGGGAAAGCAGCGAAGGACAAACTCATCACCGCGAACTTACGCCTCGTCATCGCCATCGCGAAACACTATATCGGGCGCGGAATGCAATTCCTCGACCTCATCCAAGAAGGCAACATGGGCTTAATCAAAGCGGTCGAAAAATTCGATTATACCAAAGGATTTAAGTTCTCAACCTACGCCACTTGGTGGATCCGTCAAGCCATTACCCGCGCCATCGCCGACCAAGCCCGCACCATCCGCATTCCCGTCCACATGGTGGAAACCATCAACAAGATGACCCGCGTGCAACGTCAGCTCGTCCAAGAACTCGGACGCGATCCCACCCCGGAAGAAATCTCCGAAAAAATGGAAGGCGCTTTGTCTCCGGAACGCATCCGCGAAATCCAGCGCATCGCTTTGGAGCCCGTTTCGCTCGAAACTCCGATCGGGGAAGAAGACGATTCGCATCTTGGGGACTTCATCGAAGACAAGGATAGCGAATCCCCCGTCGAATACACGACCAAATCCTTAAAGCGTGACGCCTTAATGGAAATCATGAAGGATTTGACCCCAAGGGAAGAACAAGTTCTCCGTCTCCGTTACGGGCTTGACGACAATCGCCCGCGGACGCTGGAAGAAGTGGGGCGTCAGTTCAACGTCACCCGCGAACGCATCCGCCAAATCGAAGCGAAGGCCATCCGCAAGCTTCGTCACCCTTCCCGTATCAAAAAGCTCGGTGACACCGCGGATTTAACCGGAATCCCAGGTATCCCTGAAGGTGCGGAAGAAGAATAAAACCTTTTCGGTTTCTGGCGGTTTCTTTCTTGAAATCGCCATTTCTTTTTAACCAAAATGAAGAAAGCAAACCCCAAAAGCAAAGAAACTTTGTTCAGCCAAGACGCGCTGAGCCTTTACCTTTCTTCCCTCCCTTCGAGGACCTTAACCCAGGAAGAGGAGGTTTCCCTCCTTTCGGCGTATTTTTCCTACCGTTCTGCAAGTAGTCCCCAAGAAAGGGAGCAAGCGAAAGAAGCCAAAGAAGCTTTGCTTACCTATAACCTTCCGATGGTGGTTTCCATCGCGAAACGTTATGCAGAGGGCCACTTCAACCTCGCCGATCTCATTTCCGCGGGGAATTTGGGTCTAATCACTGCCCTCAACCACTTCGACGCTTCTCAAAATACCCGTTTTTCGACTTTTGCTTATGCGTGCATCGAAAATTCAATTCGCGATTTCGTTCGGGAAGAGAATCTCGCCGCGAACCGTCCAACGGGAAGATACGATGCGACCACAAAGGTGGTGATCGCCAAAGAGTTGCTCCTAAAGCAAGGCATCACCAAGCCTAGTATCGAAGAGATTGCCCTTGTCTCCGGATTGGGGGAAAGCACGATTGTCAAAGTCCTATCCTCCTTATCAGGCGTTTCCAGCATTGAAAGCGCAAGCGAAGAAAAGGGGGAAGAATACCTTGCGAGATTCCTGGAAAGCAAAGGGTCCTCAATTCCAGATTCCCTGGCCCAAAGAGAAGAAGACGAACGCATTGAAAGGGCTTTATCGAAACTCGAGGATAGCGACCGGAGGATTTTGGTGTTAGCCTATGGGTTAGAGGACCACAACGCGCGGAACAACGCCGAAATCGGGCGCATCCTCGGTGTGAGCCGTGAACGGGTTCGACAAATCAAAATGCGCGCCCTCTACCGTTTGGAGCAATTGTTGAAGGAGGAAAAATGAGTCGTAAACTATCGAAACGCCTTTCCGCGATTGCCGACATGGTGGACAAAGGCGCCTACTTGGCCGATGTCGGCAGCGACCACGCTCTCCTCCCGATAGAACTCGTTGAACGGGGAACCATTGATTGGGCGATGGCCATCGATAACAAAATCGGCCCTTTCTTGCGAATGAAAGAGGCGGTCGACCAAAAGAAATTGTCCGCCCACATCATTTGCTCCAAAAGCGACGGAATCTCCGAAATTAACGAATCCGTCGATACTTTGGCCATCTGCGGGATGGGCGGCCTTCTCGCCATCAAAATACTAGAAGAAGGCAAACGCAAACTTCCCCAAATCAAATCCATCATCCTCGATCCCCATCGGGACTTAGTCAAAGTCCGCACCGCGGTGGTATCCATGGGCTTTAAAATCCAAGACGAAACGCTCGTATACGAAGATAAAATCCATTACGTCATCATGAAATTCGTAAAAGGGACGCCCACATCGCCTTATACGAACGCGGATATTTTGCTTGGACCCATCTTGCGGCAAAAACGGGAACCCCTGTTCCTCGAATGGCTCGAAATCCAACGCAAGCACCTAAGCGACTTGCTCAACAAAAACCTTTCGGGGGAGGCCCGTCAACGCTACCTCGCCCTCTATCGCGTCGTACGCGATGAACTCCGGTGTCAGCCTAGCCTCGATAAGTAATCCAAGCAAGAATCGAATACCTCCGGTGGCGTTGAAGCCCCAGAGCACAAGGCCACGGAATGGATTCCGGACAAATCGTGTTTTTTAAGTTCCTCCAAATCGAGAACCATAAGGGTCGAAAAGCCAGAGGATTTCGCAATTTCCGCGAGTTTTTTGGTGTTATTGGAGGAAGAAGAGCCCAAGACAATAACAAGTTCGATTTCTTTCGGGACGTTTCGAATCGCTTTTTGTCTCGCGGAGGTGGCGTCGCATCGAGAACGGAGAAGCCGAACCGTCTCAAAACGGGTTTGTAAATAGGCAAGGGCTTCTTGAATCTCTTCTTCCGATAGGGTCGTTTGGGAGATCAAGGAACAGGATTCCCCTTTGATGTTCGTCACGGGATGTCCCGCTTCAAGGAAATGCGCATGCGGGCAATTGGCTAAGAAAGCCACCGCTTCCAAATGCCCTTTCGCCCCTAAGTAAAAGAGAGGTTCGGGGGCGCTTAAGCCGACATTTCGGTTTTCATCCACGAAAGGACAGGTTGCATCAATGGTTTGGAGTCCCTTCTTTTTCGCGATTTCATCGAAACTTTTGGGATGCCCATGGGCAGAGAAGACCACAAATGATCCATTCGGGATGGTCTTTAGTTGGTCTTCTAAAGGCGCCTCGCGTTCATCCAAAACGATAAAACCCTGATTCCGTAATGAAGCTACCGTAATTTCGTTGTGAACCAAAGCCCCAAGCATATAAAGCGCGGAGTTCGGATGGTTCTTTTTGGCTTCGGAGGCGATTTTGAGCGCCCTCCAAACTCCCGAGCAATATCCATGAGGCGTAACGATGTGGACCAGCATACATTCATTTTCTCTCTTTGGGGTCACCAGAGAAAAGGAAATTTGCTATAATCAAATTGTTATGGCTACTTTTCGCGAATTTAACTTAAGCGAGCCCATGGTGAACTCGCTTACCAAACTCGGATACGTCCATCCTTCCCCGGTTCAACGCCGCATCATCCCAAAGGCCCTAAAAGATAAATCCTTGGTTTGCCAAAGCGAGACGGGATCGGGCAAAACCCACGCGTATCTCATTCCCATCATTGAAAAACTCGACCTTTCCCTAACGCGCCTTCAGAGCATCATCGTCTGCCCAAGTCGTGAACTCGCCCGTCAAGTCTATGATTTCGCTTCGGAATTCTCCCGTTTTTATCCCAAAATGAAGGTTCGCCTCTTTTCGAGCGAATCCGACGTTTCCCAAAACAAAGAAGGATCCTCCATCGCCCCGCATATCGCGATTGGAACCCCGGGGCGGCTCAAGGAAATGCTCATTGATTCCTATTCCTTCGACCTCCATGGGGTCAAAACCCTGGTTCTTGATGAAGCGGATATGTTCCTGGAGCTCGGATATTTTGAAGACATCGACCAAATCTACGCCTTGCTCCCCGAAACCACCCAAACAATGGTTTTTTCAGCCACGATGAACACTGGCTTAAAAGCCAAACTCGAACGTTACATCGGAAGCGAATTCCTTTTCGAAGGGGAAAAATCCAAGACGAGTTCGAGAGTCGCCCACCACTTCGTGGATATCAAACACGACGGGGTGAACCAAGCCTTATTACGCTTCCTCGACCTTAAAAAGCCTTATTTCGCCTTGGTTTTCGCTTCTACTAAGGAAACCGTCAAATCCACCTATGACTTTTTGAAAAACGCAGGTGTGGAAGCGGTTATGTTCTCCGGAGATCTGGACCAAAGGGAACGGAAACAAGCGATTCGTCGCATCCGCAGCAACCGTTATTCGGTGGTTATCTGCTCCGACCTTTTGGCCCGGGGTATCGACCTCGAAGATGTGTCCGACGTCATTTCATTGGATTTGCCAAGCGACATTTCCTATTATTTCCATCGCGCCGGTCGAACGGGGCGTTTCGATAAATCCGGCGATTCCTGGATTTTCTATAACGCGGACACCCACAAGAAAGCCAAAGAACTTGCGGAGATGGATATCGCCTACGACGTCTATGAACTCAAGAAAACTGGTCTCGTCATCAATCCCCTTGGGCTCGAGATGAAGAAGAAGTTTTCTGGGAAACGGAAATTTTCCGAAGAAGAAATGCGCGACGTCAAACGCGCGAAAGCGGAAGCCAAAAGCGATCGCGTCAAACCCGGATACCGAAAAAAGCAGAAACAAGCGATTGAGCGCGTCAAAAACAAGTATCGTCGGAAAGCCATCCAAAAGGCGGTCAAAGCGAGAAAAGACGCCAAATATGCCGAACGGGCCCGTCGGAAAGCCGAACGGGAAAAGAAATAGGAAAATGTCCCCAAACCCGGGGACATTTCATTTATAACCGGTTGATTTCGCGAACCATCTCTTCACAGATATCGGAATCGTCGACGGTCCGAATGACTTCCCCCTTCTTGAAAATCACCCATTTTCCGTTTCCGCCCGCGCATCCTAAATCCGCGTGGGAGGCTTCCCCCGGCCCATTGACGACGCACCCCATGACCGCGACGGTTTTGTTGATGCGGTGCTCTTCCAAATATTTTTGGAGGAAATTCGCCGTGGGGATAAGGTTTACGGAGGTCCGCCCACAGGTGGGACATGAGATAAATGTGGGATAGTCCGGTTTCAGTCCAATATCATGGAGGAGGCGGTTACAAGCTTTGATTTCTTCTTCGGGCTCATCGCTTAAGGAGATTCGTATCGTATCCCCGATTCCTTCTAGGAGAAGTGGGGCGAGTCCAGCGACGGAACGGATGATCCCCGTAGAGCTGGGACCGGCTTCCGTGATGCCGAGATGAAGGGGATAAGGGAAGGTCTTCGAGGCAAGGCGATAGGCTTCGATAGTTTCCAAAGCGTTTGACCCTTTCAAGGAGATGACAATGTCGTGAAATCCGAATTTTTCCAGCAAGCCAACATGTTTTTTCGCGCTTTCGACTAATGCGATAGAAGGAACGATTTCCTTCGATGAATACACGCTTTTATCCATGGAACCCGAGTTGACACCCACGCGAATCGGGACATGTTTTTCGAGAGCTTTTTCCACCACGGTTTTCACCCGATCTTCCGACCCGATGTTCCCAGGGTTAATGCGAATGGCATCCACACCAGATTCCATCGCGATTAGGGCAAGGCGATAGTCAAAATGGATGTCCGCGATCAATGGAATCGCAACCCTTTTTTTGATTTCGCGAAAGGCCCGTGCGTCCTCTTCGTCCAAACAAGAAAGACGCATGGTTTCCGCTCCGAGAGCGGCGCAACGGTTGATTTGGGTGGCGACTTCCTCAACGCGAGAAGTCTTGATGGAACACATGCTTTGGACGACGACATGGTCCTGTCCTCCGATTTGCAGATTTCCGAGCTTAACGGGGCGAGTTTGGGTTCGAGAATTCATCTTTGTTTTTCCGTGGCATTTCCTTGTGGTTTTTTACTTTTTGCTATGCTATTATCATACCCGCGAACGAAAGGGAGTTTAAGAAAAATGGCCAGCAAACGCGACGAAGTCATCTTGAAGTGCACCGAGTGCCGTGAAGAAAACTACATCACCACCCGCAACAAGCGCTTACACCCTGCTAAAATGGAAATCCTCAAGTATTGCCCCAAGTGCAGGAAGAAGACTCTTCACAAGGAAAAGAAATAAGGCCGCGTGCCTTATTTTTTATTTCCACTGGTGTTATATTCCCTTACGTATGATTTTGTTTGTCGTTTTGATGATCGTCGGAGCCCTCGTGATGGGCGGATGCGTTTATTTCCTCTTTGCGAAAAAGCATCGTTTTGCCTCTTCCGCGATTTTGGTTTCCACGGGGATATACTCCGTTTTAACGATAACCTCTTGCTGTTATCACCAATTAGGAAACGAAGACGCCTATAAAGCCTGTTTGGCCCAAAAAGCAACGATCCTCCGCAAAGTGGACGATGCCAAATCCATTGACGATTCCCAAAGACAAGAAGAAGTTTTTACCGGACTCAAGCAGGAAATCTTTTGGTACAACCACGATTTGGAAACCAATCGCGACAACGTGAACTCCGCTTGGATCGGCTGTTTTTCCTACGCTTACGCGCTCGACCACTTTGACGAACTCTATATCGAGGTGAACCTATGACCCGAATCGTCCGTCTTTCTGGGAACGACCCATGGAGTAACGTCTATGTGCTGGGGAATGAAGGCGAGCCCTGCATTTTCATTGATTTTGGAGTGGAAGATGGTGGTTCACTGCTCCGTTACGCCGAAAAGCACCATTCGATGATTGCGGGTATCTTTTTGACCCATGGGCATTTCGACCACATCAACGGCTTGAGAATCTTCGAAAAAGGAGCGCCTTGTCCCGTTTTTCTCTCCACGGAGGACGAACGTTGCCTCTTCGATAGCGAATTCAACTTATCCGTGGATTTTGGCTTACCGCCTCTGAAACTTCCTTTTATCCGTCCCTATTTGGTAGAAGATGAAGACGAAGTGAAGCTCGGAAACACAATTTTGAAGGTTCACGCGACCCCGTTTCACACTTCGGGCAGCGTGTGTTACGAAACCGAAGACGGGATTCTCTTTTCCGGCGACAGCGTGTTTCGTTTCGGAATTGGCCGATATGATCTCCGGGGTGCAGAGCCCCGTAGCAAACAAGCGAGTATAGATAAAATCCTTTCGCTTCAAGAAATTAGCAAAGTCTATCCAGGGCACGGGCCCTCCACAACATTGCAAGAAATACGCCAGTGGTTGCCATCAATTGACTAACAAAGAAACCCTCAATCCCGATGAATTGTTGCCGATAAAGGGGTTTTCACGCTTCTTTATTATTATTATAATAAGAAAGTGCCTCAGCACGTTTTAAGGAGTTTTTATAATGATTAACGTTACCGAACTTCGTCCTGGCAATTACTTCATCGACGAAGGAAATCTTTACCGCGTCATCGACATTCTTCTCAACAAGACCGCGATGCGCAAAATGGTCGCGAAAGTGAAGGTTAAGAACCTCCGCACCGGCGCCATCACCGAACTCGCCCGTAACTCTGGTTATGGTGTCGAAGACATCCACATTGACAAGAAGATCATGCAATACCTCTATGACTCGGGTGAAACCCTCGTGTTCATGGATGGCAAGACCTATGAGCAAATCGAACTCGCCAAAGGCAACTATGGCGACATCATTCCTTTCCTTGCTCCCAACAGCGAAGTCACCATTGTTTCCTACGAAGACGAAGTCCTCGACGTTCAACTTCCGTCCAAAGTCGTCCTCGAAGTCGTCGAATGCGAACCGGGCGTCCGTGGCGACACCGTTTCCAACGGCGGCAGCAAAGATGCCAAACTCGAAACTGGCATGTCCATTCGCGTCCCGCTTTTCATTGAACAAGGCGAAAAGATTTCCGTCGATACGACCACTGGTAAATACGACGGGAGGGCGAACTGATGGATTGGAACGTTGGCTGGTTTTGCCTCGTTCTCGCCGCTTTGGTTCTTGGAGCCGTCGGTGGTTTTTTCGGAGCACGTGCGTTCATTAAGCGTCAAATGGAGAAAAATCCTCCCATCAACGAAGCGATGATCCGCGCCATGTTCCAATCGATGGGACGCAAGCCCTCCGAAGCTCAAATTCGGAGCGTCATGAAGTCCATGAAGCAAAATAGCTCGCTCTAATCCACGAGCTATTTTCTCTATTCTTCAGGGGTTTATTATGAAAAACGATTCTTTTGTTATTCTCATTGACTCTTGCGGAGAGCTCGAAAAGCCCCTTCGTGAGAAGTACGATCTCGATTACTGCCCGATGATGGTCAGCGTCAACGGAGAGGAACACGTCGCCTCTTTGGACTACGACCAAGGCATTTCCTTTCATGATTTCTTTGAATTCATGCGTAACGGCATCCGCGTCTTTACCGCCGCGGTTCCGCAAATTACCTTCGAAGAGAAGTTCACGAGCTATCTCAAAGAAGGAAAGGACATTCTTTACATTGGCTGTTCCAGCGCCTTGAGCGCTTCCGTCAACATCGCCACGACCGTTGCCGAAAAACTCGCCGGCGAATTCCCCGAGAGAAAAATCGTGGTATTCGATTCCAAATGCTGCTGCCATGGCCAAGCCCTTATGGCGATCCACGCCTCCCAAAAACGGGAAAACGGTGCTTCCATCGAGGAAGTTGCTACTTATCTCAAGGACAATTACCTCCATTACAACGAATTCGTCACCGTTGACGACCTCAAGTATTTGAAACAAGCCGGACGCGTCAAGGCGAGCACCGCCTTTTTTGGCAATCTCTTCAAAGTCCATCCGATCATCATTTCGGACGCAAATGGCGTAAACACCGCCGTTAAGAAGGCCAAAGGCAAAAAGGCCGCCCTGATGACCCTTGTGGATATTGCCGTTGGTTCGGCCCAAGATGTCGAGCAGGAACCGATTTTTATCGGCCATTGTGATGATTTAAATGCCGCGACCTTCGTAAAAGAACAAATCTTGGTCAAACTCCCAAGCGCCACCGTCATCGTTGGACCTATCGGTCCCATCGTCGGCGCTTCCACGGGCCCTGGAACGGTTGGCGTTGCCACTTTCGGCCGCCCCATCGCCCTTGATTACGTCTCCTCGGAAGAATAACCATGGTTTCTTTAAGCGGAGCAGTTTTTGCGGCGATGGTGGAAAATGGTTATCGCGACCTGAAACTGCATTACGAAAAAATCAACGAACTCAACGTTTTTCCTGTTCCCGACGGAGATACGGGAACCAACATTACCGCAACCTTAACCGGTGGCCTCAATGCTTTGAAAGAAGCCGATAAAAGCTCCCTTACGAGCGTTGCCTCCGCCTTAGCCCGCGGTATGCTGCTCGGCGCCCGTGGCAACAGCGGCGTCATCGTCTCCCAATTCTTCTCGGGTTTGGCCGACGGCCTTTCGGGACTTCAGGAAGCCAATATCACTCAATTCGCCTCATCCCTTCGTTCCGGCACGGCGAAAGCATACAAAGCCGTCGTTAAGCCCGTCGAAGGTACGATTCTTACCGTCGCGCGGGAAGGAAGCACGTACATCTTGGATCACCTTGATCAATTTGGAACTTTCCAAACCCTTTTCGCAAAACTCTTGGAGAGAATGAACGAGGCCTTGAGCAACACCCCAAACCTCCTTCCGGTTCTCAAAGAAGCGGGCGTCATCGATTCGGGCGGCGCGGGTCTCGTCACCATCATTGAAGGGATGTACAAGTACATCATTGGCGAAGAACTCGAAGACCACGAATTCAAAGGCCCCGGTGTAAGCGTTCCAAGCGATGGTAACATTCCTTTCGACGAGAACTCCGTTTTGGATTACGGCTACTGCACCGAGTTCATCCTCCAACTTCTCAATTCCAAAGGAGGAAAGGAGAACTTCAGCCTTCAAGAACTCATCGCTTATTACGAAACCCTCGGGGATTCTTTGGTAGCCCTTCAAGATGAAACCATCGTCAAGGTTCACGTTCATACGAAAACCCCGGGCTTAGTTCTCAACTACGCCCAACAATTCGGTGAATTCGTGACCTTCAAGATGGAAAACATGTCCATCCAGCACAACGAGGTTCTCCTGAAGGAAATCGTTCCGGAGGAGAAGGAAAAGAGCAAAGTCGCCGTCGTCGCCGTCGCTCCATCGGAAGAATTCGCGAAGATCCTCAAAAGCGTCGGGGTCAACGTAACGATTCTCGGCGGACAAACCATGAACCCCTCCGCGGAAGCCTTCATTAACGCGTTTAACGAAGCTCACGCCGAAAGCATCATCGTTTTCCCAAACAATTCGAACATTATTCTCACGGCGGAACAAGCCAAAAATCTCTACACAGATTCGAAGGTTTACGTCGTTCCGACCAAGAGCGGGATTGAATCTTACAGCATCGTCCAAATGTTCGACTTCGATAACGCGACCGTCGAGGAAAACGTCGAAGCGGCGATTGAAGAACAACGTGCAATCACCACGATCGTGATTTCCACCGCGGTCCGGGATTCCATAAACAACGGCCTCCCCATCCACGTGGGAGACTTCATCGGCATCCATTCGGGTTCCGTGAAAGCCTCGAAGGCAGACATTTTCGAATGCATCGACGCCATATTCGATACGGTTGAAGACATGGACATGAAGTCCTGCATCACCGTTTCCTATGGCAGTTCCTTCACCGAAGAAGCCAAGGAGCGTTTCCGTCAAACGATCGAGTCAAAGTTCGACATGATGGATTTGGTCGAAATCGAAGGCAATCAAAAAGTCTACGATCTCATCCTCGCGATTGAGTAAATCAATCATTCAAACGCCTGAGTACGAAATGGAAACTCAGGCGTTTTTCTTTCGCCTTATTCCTTTTCATTTTTTCAAACGAACCAAGAAAAAACCAAGGCGAGGTAACCAAGAAAAAAAGGAGGAACCAAGCAGAGGAACTCCTTGACCGGATATACACGTTCAGATCAGGGAAGGATTAAAGTTACGTAAAATATAATCTGGAAGCAAACTCCAAAAAATCCGTCTATAATTGAACAACCAAATTTACAAAAAAAAGAAATTGGCCAAAACTAAAATTAAACCGATAAAACCGAGATTAAATCAACTAATTACTTACTAATGATTTACTAATTTTTAGCAGGGGAATTGAAGGGATTCTTTCCTTCGGTTCCTTCTTTTAAACGGCGGATATTGGACGCATGACGGAAAACTAGAAGGAGTGTAACCCCCGTAACCATAAGGGCAAATTCCAATCCGTAAGTGAGGAATGGGGTGGCACCGAAGCTCCAGAGGAAGATATCGAAATTAAAAGGAACGAAGGTAGAAAGGGAAAACAAGATCCATCCGATAAGAGCCCCGATTCCGGAAACTATGATTGAAGTAAGGGAGATGTAATTGGTCTTCTTCGCGAGAATGAGATATGTAAATCCGCAGCAGATGAATTGAAGCCAGGAGGTTAAGCAATTGAGGCCCATGAAAACGGCAACGGCTTTTCCACCTTTGAAATGGATAAACACCGGCCAGCAGTGACCGACGGCTGCGAAGAATCCAGCCATCCAATAATAGGTTTTTGCTCCCCCGATAGTTACCAAACCAACAGGAACGGCCCAGTTCATGGCGTCAACGACCTCAGGAACGAAGGTACAAATGGCCCAAATGGTGAAAACTGGAATGATGGATTTGATCATGTCGAGAGCAATGACCAAGATTCCGAATTTTTTTCCAAAAGTACGCGCGACATTGGTACCTCCGCTATTTTTGCTGCCGAGTTCACGAACGTCTTGGTGGAAAAACGCTTTTCCAATTATGACTCCCGTAGGAATGGATCCAATAAGGTATCCGAGGATTATGGCCGAAACGGCGATTATGATGTTAATTGCAATGGGGTTCATGGGTAGTTTCTCGAAAAACAAGTGGAATTATCTCGAATTTGGCTATCCGTTACAAGAAAACTCGCGATATAATAACCTCAGTCTTAAGACTGTTTCTTTTTTAGTATGGCAGATATCGAACGCGAAGAACTCAATTATAGCGCGAAAGACATTGAGGTCCTTTCCGAGATGGAAGGGGTGCGCAAACGCCCGGCTATGTATATAGGCTCGACCAATTCCACCGGTCTCCATCACCTTGCCTGGGAAATCATCGACAATGGTGTGGACGAGGCCGTCAATGGATATGGCGACCGCGTCTCCGTCACAATCCACAAAGACGGATCCCTTTCGGTTGAGGACGAAGGGCGTGGCATTCCCGTCGACATCCACCCGAAAACCGGAATCCCCGCGATTCAACTCATTTATACCGCGCTTCACGCCGGCGGTAAGTTTTCTTCCAAAAACTATGTGACTTCCGCAGGGATGCACGGCGTTGGCGCAACCGTCACCAATGCCTTGTCCGAATGGATTGACATTCAAGTTTTCCGCCTTGGCAAAATCTACCATATCCGCTTTGAAAACGGTGGAAAGCTCGCCGTGCCCCTCGAAGTCATTGGAGAAACCAAAAAACACGGTACGCTCGTACGTTTTAAGCCCGACCGCACCATCTTTTCCTCCGTCGACTTCAAATGGGACACCATTTATCACCACCTCCAAGAAGAAGCGTTCTTGCTGCGCCAAGTCCATTTCTTCCTAAGAGACGAAAGAACGGGACAAAAACATGAATTCTTCTATCCCAACGGTTTAGTCGAATACATCAACGTTTTGAATCAAAACAAAAAGCATCTCTCCGAAGTGTTCGGATTCAACGACGACTCGGGAACCATCAAGATGGAAGTCGCTTTCCAATGGTGTTTAGAGGACTACAACGAAAACATCTATAGCTACGCGAACTCCGTCCGCACCCACGATGGGGGAACCCATGAAACCGGCCTCCGTCTGGGCGTCACACGCGCCGTCAATGACTGGGCGATTCAAAATAACGTCATTAAAGAAAGCCAAAAACTCGATGGCCAGGATATCCGAGAAGGTTTAACCGCGGTCATCGCCGTCAAGATTCCCGAAGATCTCAGTCAATTCGAAGGCCAAACCAAAGGGAGACTCGGAACCCCGGAAGCCACAGGAGCCGTCAATGACTTCGTATATAAGAACCTTTCCTACTATTTGGCCGAACACAAAGACTTCGCCGTCGACCTCGTAAAGAAATGCCAAGCCTCTCGCAGCGCCCGGGAAGCCGCACGTCGCGCTAAAGAAGCCGCCCGTACGGGCAAACAAAAAAAGCCCGATGCGATTATTTCGGACAAACTCGCGGCCGCCCAAAGCAAAGACTACCCGAATAACGAACTATTCATCGTCGAGGGTGACTCCGCCGGTGGCTCGGCCAAAACCGGACGTGACCGTCTCCACCAAGCGATTCTTCCTTTGCGCGGCAAACCCTTGAACACCGACTCTGTCACCATGGAACGGATGCTCCAAAACACCGAATTCTCCACGATCATCCAAACAATTGGCGCGGGCATCGGGGCGAATTTCGATGTGAATGACAGCCATTACGGCAAGATTATCATCATGACCGACGCCGATACCGACGGCGCGCACATCCAAATCCTATTGCTCACCTTCTTTTATAACTACATGAAACCGCTGATCCAGCACGGCATGGTTTATATTGCCTGCCCTCCGCTCTATCGCGTCTATAAGAAGAGCGATCCCCAACATAAGTTTGTTTACGCTTGGGACGACGAAACCCTCGAAGAAGCCAAAAAAATCATTGGTCCGGGATACGGAATCAACCGTTACAAAGGTTTGGGCGAAATGAACGCCGACCAACTTTACGCGACCACGATGAACAAAGAGACCCGTAAACTCTACCAAGTCAAAATCGACGACCCAATCATCGTCGAACGCCGTATATCGATTCTCATGGGGAATGACGCCTCCCTCCGCCGGAAGTGGATCGAGGAGAACGTCGTTTTCAATGAAGAAGACCGCTTTATCAAGGAGGTTAAGGACTGATGGCTAGGAAAAAAGCACCTGAACCGGTCGTTATTCAAGAAAACATCGTCCCGAGCACCCTTGATGACCTCATGGGCGATCGTTTTGACATTTACGCGAAAGACGTCATCCAAGACCGCGCGATCCCCGATGCCCGGGATGGCATGAAACCGGTTCAGCGCCGCATCATCTACGCGATGTGGAAAACGGGCAACACGGTAGACAAACCCACGAAGAAATGCGCCCACATCGTTGGTGAAGTCATGGGTAAATACCACCCCCACGGCAATGATTCAATCTACGAGGCTTTGGTCCGTATGTCCCAAACTTGGCGCGTTCGGGCTCCCTTAATCGACTTCCAAGGAAACAACGGTTCCATGGACGGCGACGGGCCCGCCGCCTACCGTTACACCGAAGCGCGCCTTGCCGCCCTCTCCCAGGAACTCATTCGGGATATCGAAAAAGACACAGTCGATATGGGGTTAACCTTCGACGATACGGAATTCGAACCAACGGTTCTGCCGGCCCGCTTCCCGAATTTGTTCGTGAATGGATCCAGCGGCATCGCCATCGGTATGGCCACGGAAATCCCACCTCATAACCTGGTGGAGATTTCCAATGCGATCATTTACCGCATCCAGCATCCCTCTTGCCCCATCGAGTCCCTCATGCGTTTCGTTCCGGGACCCGACTTCCCAACGGGCGGCATCATCTACGAGTCCCAGGGATTGTCCGACATTTATTTGACGGGTCGGGGACGAATCGACGTCGTCAGCAAAGTCGAAATCACCCAAAATGAAGACGGAGACAACCAAATCATCGTCACGGAGATCCCATATGGGGTCAACAAAGCCGCTTTGGTGCACGCGATTGACAAACTACGTCACGAACGCACGATCGCCGGCATCAGCGAAGTCCGCGATGAAAGCGATAAATCCGGCCTCCGAATCGCCATCGACATAAAAGAGGGATTCAAACCCGAATCCATCTTGGCCTATCTCATGCAAAAGACCCAGCTTCGGTCCTCCTATAGCGCCAACATGGTCTCGATTGTCAACGGACGTCCGCTCACTCTCAACTTGATGAGTTATTGCGATACCTACATCGCTCATCAAGTCGACGTCATCACCCGTCGTTGCAACTTCGATTTGAGCCGAGACCTTTCTCGTCTCGAAATCGTCGAAGGCTTGATCAAAGCGAGTTCGGTTATCGATGAAATCGTCCATATCATCCAACGTTCCAAAGACAAAGCCGATTCCAAGGCCAATATCCAAAAGGCCTTTGGCTTCACCGACCGTCAAAGCGAAGCGATCGTCATGATGCCCCTTTATAAATTGTCCCACTTCGACGTTGCAATCGTTGAAAAGGAAAAAGAAGAACTCGACAAGGAAATCGCTTATCTTCGCGAGATTCTTTCCTCCCCCGCCAAGCTCAACGGCATCATCGTTTCCGACCTCCGTTCCATCTGCAAGAAATACGGCGACGAACGTCGAACCCAAATTTGCCAAGAGGACGAATCCCTCAAAACCGTCAACAAGATCGATTTGGTCGCCAAGGAGACGGTCATGGTCGCGATTTCCCGCGATGGTTACGTCAAACGCAGTTCCTTGGCTTCTTGGCGTTCTTCCAACGGACCCAAGGGCGCGTTGCCGGGGTTAAAAGACGGCGACTCCCTCATTTTCAACGGTCAAGCCGATACGACCGATCATATGGTGGTCTTCACCAGCAAAGGGAATTATCTCTATTTCCCCATACACGTGATGAAGAGCAACAAATGGAACGATGAAGGCGTCCACGTAAACTACGTGATCAACTTGCCCGCGGACGAAAAACTCGTTCGGGCCTTCGCGGTGCGTGCCTTCCGCGATGATTTATTCTTCGCCTTGGTTTCAAAGAAAGGTCAAATCAAGCGGACTCGCTTATCTTCTTATCCGTTAACGCGCTACACGCGCCCCGTGCGCGCGATGCGCTTATTAGGTGATGATGAGGTCGTTTCCGTCGTACTCACAAGCGGTAACAGCGATTTGTTGCTGTTAAGCGCGGATGGCCTTGCCGTGCTATACAACGAAAACGAAATCTCTCCCTCTTCTACGACTTCCGCCGGCGTCAAAGCCGCTTCCTTCAAGGGGTCTTTGGTCGCCGACATGCTCGCGATCGAAGAAGAGCGTCAGGAGAAGATTGCCTTGCTCGACGACCATGCGCACGTTCGCATGTTTTCCACAAGCAATATCAAGAAGGCCGGACGCCTCAAACCCGCGACCGTCGTCTTCCGTTGTTTCAAGTCCGAGCCCCACAAACTTCTCTTTAGCGAAGTCGTTGGAGAGAAGGAGGCCCCCTTCTCTTATAGCGTTGTCCTTTCCAGCGGCGAGCGCGTAGCGATCGAAGTCTCGGACACCTATCTCACCCCAATGGAGAAGTACGCCAAGGGTGGAAACATCCGTTTGGAGAAAGGCAAACTCGTAGCTCTTGTCGACCGGAGCGACGCTTCCTTAATCACTTCGGAGACCGTTTCCCATATCGATCAAGCCCCGATTCCGGAAGAGGAAGAAGATGCCGCCTCTCCGGAAGTCGAAGAGAGGCCGGCCAGCGAAGTAGTCGAAAAAGAAGATGATCGTCCTTCCGAAAAGTATGAGCAGATTTCCATATTCGGTGCGGACGATATCGATATATAATCAAAACTTTTCGAAAGTTTTCAGTATTTATTTAGTAGTTTATTAGTTGAAAATAGTTAATAACTATCGAATGAATTTAAGAAAAGTTCATTTCTATTTAGGCGAATCGCTTTTATAATCAATTTGATGAACTCGCGCAACATTCCTTTCGCTTTGTGCCAAAGCATCTACGACCTCGACCTCGATCGGCTCTACGCTTTCGGGGTTCGCGTGATTCTTTCCGACCTCGATAACACATTGCTGCCGTATGGCGCGACCGAACCGGACGAACGCACGATCGCCTTAAAGAAAGCGTTCGATGAGAAAGGGATTCGCCTCATCATCTGCTCCAACGGATTCGGCAAACGGGTTCAACATTTCGCCTCGGTCCTAGGAGCCGAAGCCGCCGGATTCATGAGAAAACCCTTTGCAGGACCTTTGAAAAATCTCATCAAGGAAAGGGGTTTCGATCCGAATGAAGTAATCCTCGTCGGAGACCAAATCCAAACCGATGTTCGCGCGGGAAACGGAGCGGGCATTCGCACCATCCTCACCGAACCGGTCGATCCGAGTTATGAACCCATCTGGACCAAATTCAATCGTATGTTTGACCGCCGCAAGAGGGCCAAAATCATTCGTAAACATCTCGCAAAAGACCTAAAGGAGGTAATTCCATGAGTCGTCTCAACATCGTCCGACGTTGCTACAACTGCAACACGATCCTTCAAGAAACCGACCCGGAAGCCGAAGGCTACATTTCTCCGGGCCATTTGGACCAAGCCGGAGCACTGGTTTTGTTCTGCGATCACTGCTACGAACAGCAAAAATACAATTTCTCCAACCATGAGCTCGTTTGCTCTGACGACTATTTGACCATGATGAAGGACGCCAAAGCGACGGATGCCCTTATCGTGTTCGTCGTTGATTTGTTTTCATTTGAGTCATCCTTCCCCCAAAACATGGTTGATATCATCGCCAGCAACCCTTTGCTCGTCATCGCCAATAAACTCGATTTGTTGCCGAAAAACGTCGATAAAGATGAAATTCGTGAGTATGTCGCCCATCGCTTCCGGGCCGCGCGCCTTCGTGTGACAAAGGACGACGTCATCCTCACTTCCCTCAATTCGCTTACGTCCGATCCCTCGTTCACCAAAACCATCGACGCGAAGAGAAAACGGCACGATGTCTACGTCGTTGGGGCCGCAAGTTCAGGGAAAACGCTCTTCTTGGCCTCTTACTTAAGGGGATACAAGAACAAAACCTTGAAATCGGTCGTCACCCAAAATTATCCAGGCACTTCGTTGACGGTCATGCAAATTCCCTTGGATTCCTCAAGTTCGGTCTATGACACTCCCGCGACGCCATCGGATAACTCCATGCTTTCCCGTTTGCCTTACGAAATCGCGAAGAAATGCATTCCTTTGGAACCGATTCGTCCTCGTGCCTATTCCTTAATTCCAGGAGATGCTTTGTTCCTTGGCGGCCTGGCTCGCATTGAACTCCTCGAGGGGAAACGATCGACCTTCACCTTCTTCGGGGCCAAGACGGTAAAAACCGTTCGGGTCCGCACCAAAAACAGTGAAGAAATGTTCTTCCGATACGTCGCCCGCGGCGATCTCGAACCTTCTTGCTTGCTCTTTAGCAAGGCTTCCGACTTCGATGTCTACGATTTAGAAGTCGACGAAGACGGATTCCGTGACATCGGCATCGCCGGATATGGTTGGGTTCGGTTCCGCGGCGACCGCCAAACCATCCGCATCTCCGTTCCGCGCGGAGTCGCAATCTACACCAGCCGTTCCAAAATCATCGACAAATAAAGGGGTTTATTCATGCTTCGTCCATACCAAAAAGCCTATCTCAAAAGCTTAGCCAACAACATCTCCCAACGTTTCCTCCTCGGTAAAACCGATATCGACGCGGGCTTCCTCAAGGAAATCGACACCGCTTTGGAAGCCAAAGAGCTTATCAAAGTCGGATTGCTTCAGAATTGCCCGAGCAAACCCAAGGATATCGGTGAACGTCTCGCCCACGCCCTAGGATGCGACGTTGTCCAAACGATCGGCCGCGTCATCGTCCTTTACCGCCGTTCCGAAAAGAACCCCCGCATCGAGGTTCCGACCCGCAAAGAAGAAAAGTAGCCTTCAATGGAAAACCTGGTTCTGTTTGGGGGAACCTTTGATCCCGTTCATAACGGGCATCTGCGAATCGCCCGTGCCGCCAGCCTTCTTTTGAATGCAAACGTTATTTTCGTTCCCGCCAAATCTCCGGCGATGAAAGAGCCAAGCGCCACCCCAAACGACCGTCTCAAAATGTTGGAACTGGCCTTAAAAGCCAATGGTTCTTCGAATTTTTCGATTTCCAAATTCGAAATGAAATCGACGGCCCCCACGAATTATTGGGTCGATACCCTACGCTATTTCCACCGACGTTACCCCAAAGCAAATCTCTATTTTCTCCTCGGGGCGGACGAAGTGAATCTCTTCCCAAAATGGAAGGATCCCGAAGTAATTTGTGAGATGGCAACCCCTCTTTATGTTTCCCGCCCCGGAATCAAGTTAAAGGACTCCATCCTTTCCCGTTACCACATGGTTCGTCTCGATTACGATGGGTCGGGAGAAGTATCCTCCTCGAACATTCGTACCCTCCACTGTATGGATCTCCCGACTCCCGTTCGGGATTACATTGAATCAAAACAGCTTTATTATTTCGAGAAGATTGCCCCACTTATTAGCCATCACCGCCTCCTCCACAGCGTATCCGTTGCCCGTTTATGCTACGAAATTGCGGTCCGGAACCGATTCGATTCCCCCGAATCCGCCTATATCGCCGGCTTGCTTCACGACATCGGCAAAGGAACCGGGGCCATGGCCGCAAGAGAAATCGTGAAGAAGAACTACCCAGAGTACATCCAAATGCCCGAATGGACCCTCCATCAATTCGTGGGGGCGTATCTAGCCAAGAAAACCTTTGGGATTACCGATGAAGCGATTCTCGACGCCATTTGCTTCCACGCAACAGGCAAAGCTCATATGAGTTCCCTGGGGAAAATCGTTTACTCCGCAGATAAAACCGATCCCTTACGGGGATACGATTCCACAAAGCTTGTCGCCGCCATCAACAAAAGCATTCATTTCGGTTTTTTAACGATTCTCAAGGCCAATAAAACTTACCTTGAAGGCAAAGGGTATATTGTGGATAATTCCTTGACCGCCAAGTGCATGGACCAATACTTAGGAGAAGAATAATGGAAAGAGAAGAACTCAATTGCCCTGAACTGGGCATCGCCACCAAAACCCTAGACGAACATAAAGCGGAGGGAATCGAAGTCATCTACGTTGCCGACTTCACCCCGTTTGCAACCTATTATGTCATCGCGACCGCGCCCAACCCTCGGGCATTAGGCGCCTATAAAGAACAACTCGGAGACGTGTTTGAAGCCAATGGAATTCCTGTGTCAGTTTCCGAAGGAACCCCGGAATCTGGCTGGGTGATCGTTCAAGGAGGAGAAGTCTGTTGCCAACTCTTCCTTGCTGCAAATCGCAAAGAAATTGACCTTGAATCTCTCCTTGCCGTGCACACCAAAAAACCGGCGCCAAAAGCAGAGTAAAACCGACTACTAAGTACCGCTGAAAGAATCAGCGGTTTTCTTTCCAAATACGTAACTTCGCTTAATGACCATTATGTTAACTGAAGAACATAGGAAAACCGATGTTAACTGATTTTCTTAAATATTATCATTTGAATTGTTTAGAAAAGTTTCGGATTTTCCACTTGGGGTTTTCCACTTTTCAAAATCAACTAAAAATCTACTAAAATTATTTCTTTGAATATGATAAAGGATTTTTCCTTCCAATCGCATGTAGAATCCGTTAACTCTTTTGGTCACTTCAAAATATCAAAATCCACCCTCTTGAAATCTCGGATCCAGGAGGCGGATACATTATGTCGAAACTTTATGTTCTATCTCAGTTTCCGTTTTGTTTAGATTTTTGTTTTCTCTTAAGGAGGAAGGATGGGATATCTAGGATCAGCATTATGAGCAAGGCAATCAAACTATAAGGAAGAATGTCTTCCACTCGAGCCATCGGATCGGTTTGGGAACGGAAGATTAGGGTTCCGATTCCCGGATGAGAAGCGTTGTTCGCCGTGAGGACCTCGCTCATGACGGTGACCTTCAAACTTAAGCCAAGCCCTTGGGCAATCCCAAGGGAGATAAATCCCCAAGAATCCGGCCAAAGGACGTTGAGGACCGCGGGCAAGCTCCTTTTCCCGCATTCGAGGTCAAGGCTCCATAAAACATCGGGATCTTCTTCCTCGATTCCCTTCGCGAACGCTTCGTATAGAATCGGAAAGGCAATCAACAAAGTCAAAAAGGAAGGGACGTAATCCAAAACGGCCAATTGTTTGGGGTGAATGAAGATTCCCATCAAAACCAAGACGACCGCCGCGGTAGGAATGCCGCGGCTTAGACCTACCAACGGTTTCAAGAATCCTCGCAAGGCAGGGAATAATCCTGCTAAGGTCCCAAAAATCCCTGCCAAGATGAAACTCGCGACAAAGCCAAGGAAGAGACGATAAAAGGTCCATCCGATCGCGGAGAACGTGCCAGATGCGTTTTTGCCAAATAGGAGTTCGCACATCCGTGCAATGGTTTCCCAAGGATTCAGGAACAAAGAGGTTCCGGAAGATTGGAGTACTTCCGCTAAAATCCACCAAAGGAGTAACAAAAAAACGAGGCCTGCTAAGGTGGAAATGATCGGTAGCAGCCTCGTTTTCTTCATAAATTATGCCAAGAAAAGGGATTCCGCGAAGGCCTTCGCCCCAATCGCGGTCTGGAAGTTATTTGCAAAAGCCGCGTTTTTGGCAGCGGTATCCAGTTCGCCGGTTTTGTGGTAACGGAAGGGATTGCCGTCTTTTCCCGCGCGATTCTTAACAACCGTTAAGGCGGAGGATGAAACACCGAATTGGGCATTGGATCCATCTTCTCCGTCAAGCGCCTTAACCGCCTCAATCACGGGATCAAGGTCCGTGGCGACAACATCCATCGCGTTCTGAACTCCGGAAAGCCAAGCATCGATGCTTGCTTTTTTGTTCGCGTAATTCGCATTGGAAACGAAAATCGCGGCGGCAGGGATATCGCAGGAGTACTTCTTTTGGAATTCCGCGTTCATGTCGTAAACGGAATGAAGAGTCAGGCCCGCTTTCTTGAATTGGGCAAGCATCGCCGAATAAGCGGGATCCGCGATTAGGTAGTAATCATAGGTATCCGCTTCGACGCTTTGGGCTTTGACCATTGCCGCAAGAGCGGCTTGGACATCGCTGACGGCGGCCCCATAGGTTACGTATTCATCGCTTTCCGACCCGTATTCGCCCCAATTCCAAGCATCTTTGGCCAACGCGCGGAAAGCTTTGGAGATGTTTCCTTGAGGCATAAACGCGTAAACACGCGGTTTGCTCGTCGGAACATAATCCGCATCGTGTTTAGTCGAGACGACGTAGAAGGCCCCGCTACTAATCCATTTGGCCAAGGAATAGTCGCGAGAATTCGCGGAAATATTGGTCAAGGCTTGGCTGCCGTCGAATACGACCGCGTCGTAATTGTTGTTCGAGAACAAGGGGAGGATTTGGGAAGCCGGTTGAGAAGAGGAAAACCAATCGGGGTTATCCGCTTGATCGTAAAAGGCGAGAGTCGGGGCACCCGTCGGAGTCGCAAAACTCACCGTTTCGATGATGTCGAGGCTGCTTGAGGCAGAAGAGTCGACGGATTCCGGGGTCGCTCCGCAAGACGCGAGGAGGAGGGAAGAAAATAACGGGAGAAGGTTACGTGATTTCATAAGTCAAAATCTTTCTATGCCCCGATTATAGGGGCTGGAACGAAATTTCAAATTAATATGCGTTAATCTTTGAAAACTTCGGTTAACGGGGTACCGAGCAAGTTAGAGGGCTTGGACAATCCGAAGTTCGCGAGGATGGTCGCACCCATAACGGCAAAGGTGGATGCCTCCTCGAGTTTTCTGCCGTTTTTGAAGGAAGGAGAATAAAGGAGCAAGGGGACTTTTTCCCGCGTGTGGTCGGTTCCTTTGAAGGTGGGGTCGTTGCCATGGTCCGCGGTGACCATGAGCAAATCGTCTTCTTTTAGGCAGGGGAGGAGTTCGGCTAAACGACGGTCAAAAGCTTCGAGGGCCTTTCCATAACCGATGGGGTCACGGCGATGGCCGAACTCGCTATCGAATTCCACGAGGTTGACGAAGCAAATGCCCGTGAAATCCTTATTTTTAGCCTGATCGATGGTCTTGTCCATTCCATCTTCGTTGGAGGAGGTGTGGACAGTTTCGGTGACGCCTTTCATGGCGAAGATATCGGAAATTTTGCCAACGCAGGAGGTATCAAATCCGTTGTCCTTCAGGACGTCCATGACCGTATCATTTTCCGGTGCAAGGGCGTAATCGTGACGGTGGGCGCCCACGCGACGGAATCCGTTTTTGGCATCCCCAACGAAGGGACGGGCAATTACGCGCCCAACCTTATACTCAGGCCGCATGCAGATTTCCCGCGCGATTTCGCAACAACGATAGAGTTCTTCTAACCCCGTCGTCTCTTCGTGGGCGGCGATTTGAAGGACCGAATCCGCGGAGGTGTAAACGATGATCGAATTGGTGGTCCGTTGTTCTTCCCCGAGTTCCACGAGGATTTCGGTTCCGCTCGCGGCTTTATTGCCAATGATGTGATGTCCGGTTCTTTCCTCGAGTTCGTCGATGAGTTCCTTGGGGAATCCGGTGTCGGTGAAGGTCAAGAAAGGCTTCTTGGTGTAAACGCCCATCATTTCCCAGTGGCCCGTCATCGTGTCCTTTCCATTTGAAGTTTCGCGGCAGGTTAAGCAATAACTATGCGGATGGCTCGCGACGGGTTCCACGCCTTGAATGGGGGCGAGGTTACCGAGCCCCATGGATTGCATCACGGGGAGGTGGAGTCCATTCATGGCCTCGGCGATATGCCCGAGGGTGAAGGATCCTTCGTCTCCAAAAGCCGCTGCATCGGGCTCTTCACCGATGCCAACGCTATCGGCGACGATGAGGAAGATTCGTTTGAAAGGGTATTTGTTCATGGGTTTCTCCAAGTTGATTATATCTCAATTTACTTTCGATTGCTGAATTTGGCGTACGCTTCCATGAGACGCTTCTCGCTCACGTGGGTGTAAATCTGGGTCGTGGAAAGGTGGGTATGCCCCAAAAGCATCTGTACCACCCGAAGTTGCGCCCCGCCATCCAAAAGATGGGTCGCGAAGCAATGACGTAACGTATGGGGGCTGATTTCCTTCTCAATCCCCGCCATCCTTCCGTACTTTTTGACCTGAATGAAGAAATATTGACGGCTGATGGGTAGGCCGCTTTGATTAAGGAAAACGTATTTGGAGGATTTCTTCCCGCGGAGGAATTCTTTTCGTGAGGTGTCCAGGTAATCTTGAAGGTAACTTAAGGCAACGGGATCCACTGGAACCGTCCTTTGTTTCGAGCCTTTGCCCTTCTTCAAAATGATGATTCCTTTTTCAAGAACCAGTTCGCGAAGGGTGAGGTTACATAGTTCACTGACGCGAAGCCCGGAAGCATACATCACTTCCAGCATCGCTTTATCGCGAAGCCCCGAAAAAGAAGATAAGTCCGGCATATCGAGGAGGGCAGCGACTTCTTCTACCGATAAAATCACGGGAATTCGAGTTTCTTTCGGGGCAACAGGGAATTCCGGAACCGTGAAACGAATCCACTCCCGTCGTTCGAGGAAAGAAAAAAACTGAGCCAAGGAGGAAAGCCGTCTTGCAATCGTCGCCGGAGCGCGCATCGCCTCGCTTTGGCGGAAGGCAAAATCGGAAGGATCGAGCTCGGTTAAGTCCTCCACCCTCGTCTTTTCCGAAAAAGTCCGGCAAAAAATCGAAAGATCTTCGCGATAATCCTCCACGGTTTTGGGAGAAAGGCCCTTCACGGCCAACAAATAACGAGAGAATTCCTCAATCGCGACCGTGATGTCCATCTTCTTTCTTCGCTTCCCGGGCGCGCAAAAAGGGAGTCCCCTCCGCTTTGCGGTTGAGCTCTTCGATCAAAAGCTTCGTCGCGTCCATTTCTTCGTATTCCGCGTAATTCCAAAAATTCATTTGGATGGTTTGTTTGGATTCGTCTTCGAGTCGGGAAAGGGTGAACCCCACCAAACGGATTTCCTTTCCTCCAAGTTGGGCGAATAAGGCGTTATAAAGCCCTAACGCCCGAGGATATATTTCGGTTTCTTTGTAAGTAGGTCGTTCAAGGGTCACGCTTTTTTGGTGGGAACGGAAGGATGAATCCTTCGCCACCACTGAAATCGTCCGTCCGACTTTCCGCTGTTCGCTGGCCTTCACGCAAACGCAGTGAACCAGATGTTTGAACGTACTTAACGCTTCTTCCGGCCGAGTGATGTCACTCATCAAAGTCTCGGACATTCCAATACTTTTTGGGTCTGGTTGCTCCACGGATACGACGTCGTTACCCCTTCCCTCGAGCCAAACGAGGGCAACCTCAGCGAACTTTCCAAGGCACTTTATCGTGGAAGGATCCTTCTTTTGAAGGGCTTCCGCGAGTTCTCCGATGGTCGTGATTCCCCAGGAGCGAAGTTCCGGCGCGGTCTTTTTGCCAATCCCCCAGAAAGATTCGATGGGCAAAGGATAGATATACTTCGGAATCTCGCTATTCTTGATAACGACAAGGCCCATCGGCTTTTTGAGGTCGCTTGCCATTTTGGCCACCCATTTGGAACGTCCGATTCCGATGGAACAAGACAATCCCGTCTCTTTTTTCAGACGAAATTGAAGGTTCCGCAAGAAAGTGATCGGTTCTTTTTGATGGGACAGCGCCTCGGTCATATCGACGTAAGCCTCATCCACGCTTGCCATTTCCACGATGGGGCTCACTTCTTTGACGATGCTAAAGAAGGAACGGCTCATCATTCGATAATAATCAAAATCCGGAGGTAAAACCGTCAAATTCTTGCATAGTGCGTGGCTTTGGAAGGTCGGTTGCCCGCTATGAACGCCATATTTTCTGGCCACATAATTGGCGGTGGAGACAATTCCACTTCGCCCTTCCCCTCCAATCGCCAAAGGCAACCCTCGAAGTTCGGGGTGGCGTAGTTCTTCGCACGCGGCAAAGAAAGCGTTTAGATCGATGTGCATGATGATCTTGTTGCCCATGCCGTTATTTTATTTCAAGAAAGGAAAGGAGGGAATGTTTGCCTATAGCAAAGAAGCGGCTTCTTCGATGATTTGCCCACTGGCAACTCCGACGGCAGCCTCCTCTTTCTTTTTATCGAGAGCGGAAATGAAATCGTGGGGAATGGCGCGGATGGAAACCTTGCCTTTGTAGCCCCGTTTCGAAAGTATCGCGAGGAATTCATCCACGAATCCGACTTCCGTTGCGTAAGCATCATGCAAAATAATGGTTTCGTATGGAAGCGCAATGTCCACCAAAGACTCGGCAACCGGGAAAAGCCAAAGCGGATTTATCACGGTGACATCGAGGTTTTTCTCACCCCGAAGTGCTTCAATTTCACGGGATTTTGGCCCAACCGAAATAATGCAAACTTTCTTAGTTGAGGCTTCGTGAAGTACCACGGGTTCCCCATATATTAAGGATGAATCGCCTTTCGGGGCTTCCGAGGGGAGAAGTTCACGGGGAATACGGATTCCGAAAACGCCATGGTCGCCCAAGGAACAGCGATAGAGGAAAATTCCTTCTTCATTGTTGGATGGCATCGTCAAAGTCACGCGAGGAATCGAACGGAGGAAACCTTCATCGTAAATTCCCTGATGGGTCTCACCGTTACTGCCAACCAAACCCGCCCGTTCAATGAGCAAAGTCATATGGACTCCCATGCGAGCGCAATCATGGGAAAGTTCGTCGTAAGCACGTTGCAAAAAAGTGCTGTAAAGGCTAATTACAGGATGGAAACCGGAGAGGGATAAAGCTCCCGAAAAAGTCACGGCGTGTTCTTCGGCGATTCCAAGTTCGATGCATCGTTGTGGATAGTGATCGAAGAGGGGCTCGAAGTTGCTTCCTTTGAGAGTACCCGCGGTCACGACCATAAGGTTTTCGTTTTCTTTCATGAAGGCATCGGTCAAATTCGCGAAGAAATGCGACCAAGAAACATAGCCGGGATGCTCAAACTTGGGTTCCCCGGTTTCAATGTCAAAGGGAGTGACTCCATGCCAATAACCGGTTTGGTCGTGTTCTGCAGGGGCAAACCCTTTTCCTTTGATGGTATGCACGTGCACGACTACTGGCCCTGCGATGGTTTTGGCTTTATTCAGGGCTTTTTCCAAGGCTTTTTCGTTGTGCCCGTCAATCGGGCCCATGTAAGAAAAGCCCAGGTTATCAAAGATATTAAAAGGAATCACCTTCCGTTTAACCCAGTTCTTAACTCCCGCGCCGAGGTCGAAAATTTTTCGACCAGCCGCGGAGGTGAAGAAGATTTTTCGAACCGCTTTTTTAAATCCGGTGTAGACCTTACCGGAAGAGACCTTACGGAAGAAACGCCCTAACCCTCCAACGCTCGGAGTGATGGACATACCGTTATCGTTCACCACAATAATCAAGTGGTTGTTCTTTCCGCCGATACTATTTAGGGCCTCAAAAGAAAGGCCGTTAACAATGGAAGCGTCTCCAACAACCGCGATAACTTCGAACTTTTCGCCCCTTAGGTCACGAGAAATGGCAAACGCTTGGGCGGCGGATAACGCGGTAGAAGAATGCCCGGCATCATAAGGATCGTATTCGGATTCTTTCCGGCTTTGGAAACCGATGATACCACCAGGCTGGTTCAAAGAAGAAAGATCACGCCCAGAAAGAATTTTATGCGCGTAAGATTGGTGCCCGACATCGAAGATCAATTTGTCGTTTGGAAGGTCAAACACGCGGTGCAAAGCGACCGTTAACTCGACGACACCCAGATTGCTCGATAGGTGTCCGCCGACTTTTGAAGTCACTTCCAAGATTTCATGGCGTATTACCTCACAGGCTTCGGTGATTTGCTTCGGAGAAATGTCACGGATAAAGTGAGAGTCCAAAAAGTCCGAAATCTTAATTTGTTCGACCACCACTTTCTTTTTCATACCAAAAAACTACTAATAAATTACTATTATTCTTTCTTATCTTTTACGCTGGCGATTTTGGTTTTCGCTTCGGTTAACTCCTTTTGAAGGGAGAGAATCAAGCCATTTCCTTCTTCGAAAAGTGCCATCGCTTCTTCTAACGGAAGGGTTCCGGCCTCGACTTTGGCGACGATTTCCCCAAGACGAGATAAACGTTCTTCAAAGGTCTTGGTTTCTTTGGTTTCGCTCATAAGGATTCTCCTTTCTTATCAACCGTGGACTCAATTATACCATCCTTCAACTGAGTGCGGATGGTTTGTCCTTCTTCTATGTCTTGAATTGACCGGACGATTTTTCCGTCCTTGGAGTAGGAGATGGAATATCCTCTCCCTAATACTTTCGCCGGATCCAAAGCTTCCAACTTTGCAAACAAAGCGGAAACTCGCCCTTCTTTTTCTTGCAAAATTCGCGCGATGGCAGAAGCAAGTCTTGCGGATTGTGCTTCCACTTTTTCTACCGTCCCTTCATAAAGGGATTCCGGACGAACGAAGAAGGGTCGAGAGGCATAAGAAGCAAGGAGTTCTTCCGCTCGTTGAATCCGTTGACCCATCGCACTTTCCAGACGGTTAAGGCTTTCGTCCAAACCCTGAAGGAGGTCGTCTTTGTTGGGGGTGGCCACAACCGCGGCTGCCGTCGGAGTCGAAACCCGTTTATCCGAAACATAATCCACCAAAGTGGTATCAATCTCGTGCCCGACCGCCGAAATAACGGGAACGGGGAATGCGGCGACTTTCCGAGCTAAGGTTTCGTCGTTGAAGGCCCAGAGATCCTCTTTACTGCCGCCACCTCGCCCGATGATGAGGACATCAAGTTTAGCTTTTGAGGCTTCCTCCAGCGCTTCGCAAAGGGCCTTCGGGGCTTCCTCCCCTTGGACTAGGCTAGGAATCAAGACGAGTTCGCATAAAGGCCAACGCGCAGAGACGTTTACGACGATATCCTTCATCCCCGCGCTTCCTTCTCCGGCGATTACCCCAATCCGAGTGGGGAAAGGAGGCAAAGGACGTTTTCTAGATTCGTCAAACAAGCCTTCCGCGGCAAGTTTCTTCTTGGTTTCTTCGAGTTTTAACAAAGCATCACCCAGACCAAACGGGGTAATGGATAAGACGTTTAGCTGATAATTCCCTCTTCCCGGGAACGTCGTAACTCTGGCATCCACCAGGACAAGGTCCCCGTCTTTGGGAAGTTTCTTTCCCAAATAGAGGAGCTTTTCCACTTGATTCGACCAGATAACGCAGGAAACAACGCATTGGCTGTCTTTCAAGGAAAAATAGGCGTGTCCCGAAGGATAACGCTTAAAGTTGGAGACTTCTCCCTTCACCGACAAAGGATAAGGGAAGAGGGTCTCTATCCCTTCTTTGATGGCGGAAGCGAGTTCCGTTACGGATAAAAAAGAACGGCTCATGCGAGCCTTTCTTTCAAAACGTTGTCAAGGATACCGTTGGTGAACTTGTAGTCCTTTTCCCTGCCGTATTTCTTCGCGAGGGTAACGGCGACATCGATGACAACCGCTTTGCTGACTTCGGGATCTACGTAGTAATAATGCGAGTAAGAAAGAAGCAAAATCGCTTGAACAACTCTGGGAAGGCGATCAAAGGTCCAGTTCCGCAGGAAAGGAACGAACGCCTCTTTCATCTCGTCGAGGTGCTTAATCACCATGAGGACATTGGCTTTCACGAAATAATCGCACTCCGAATATGGAACATCGCAAAGAGAGGAGACGATTCCTTCCACATCAATCGGCGAGCCCATGTCGATGTAAGTCAAAACATCGTAGATGGCCGTCATGGCGGTGATTTGGAGGGTGTTTCTCGATGGGGTGGGGGTTTGATTGGTTTGTGTTTCCATAAGAGCAGATTTAATCGCGTTATTATCTCATGCGTCGGAGGGGGTTTCAATGAATTGAAAAGGGTTTCAGACGAGTTCGACCACTTTGATTCGAATTTCGGTTGGAATGGCGTCGCAAGCGAGGTGAATGTCATCGCTTACGCGCTTTTGGATGGCCAGACAAATATCACTGACGGGGGATTCTTTGCTGATGGAAACGTTAATGCGAACCACCGCTTTCCCTTGAGTCAAGGTCGTGGAGACCCCACTCGTCAACTCAAACAGTTTGCGGAAGGGGATTTCTTTGCCTTTTCCGCCCTTTTTGTTTTGGTAGACCGCCGCGCCTTCGACTTCGTTGACGGCGCGGGTGGCAATCGTGTTGATGGCGTCGAGGGAAATCCCCATCTTGCCATTGCTCGAATAATTGTTGATCTCTAAGTAAGGCATCCTCAGGCTCCCTTCTTTTGGAAGATTTCGCGAATCTTCGCGGCAACTGCCTCTTTGGTGAATCCAAAGCGGGCATAAACGTCTTTTTCTTTGCCGGAAGCCCCATATTCATCGATACCGATGTTATGTTCTGCGTATTTGGCCCATCCAAAGGTGGAGGCCATTTCCAGGCTTACGCGGGCGGAGCGGGGGAAGCAAAGAATCTTTTCTTTTTCTTCCTCACCGAGCTTTTCGAACCGGTAGAAGGAAGGCAAGGAAACAACGTCCAAGACGATTCCTTCTTCCATTAGGATATCCGCGGCTTCCAAGGCGAGGGAAACTTCCGAACCCGTGGCAAGAATCTCCCCGACCGCGCCTTTGGTTTTGCGGACAAAATAGGCACCCGCGGCCACCCCGTCAAAAGAGGAGGCTTCCAAAGCGGGCACGTCTTGGCGAGTCAGAACGATCGCGGTCGGATGGTCTTTGGAAGTAACCGCGAGTTCCCAAGCCGCCTCGGTTTCAAGTTTGTCGGAAGGACGGATGACGTCGAGTCCTGGGATGCTCCGCAAACTCGCGAGTTGTTCAATCGGTTCGTGGGTGGCCCCATCTTCCCCTACCGCGAGGGAATCGTGGGTAAAAAGATAAACGGAAGGAATCTTTTCCATGGCCGCCATGCGAAGCGCGGGTTTGCAATAATCGGAGAAGACGAAGAAGGTCGCGCAATACGGGACCACTCCGCCATGGAGGGCCGCCCCATTCACCGCGCTTGCCATTCCGAATTCACGGATGCCGAAGTGGACATCCCTGCCTTCGGGATGGGCAAAACCGAACATGGTGCTTCCCTTGACGTTGGTCTTGGTGCTTCCCGCGACGTCGGCGCTTCCACCAAAGGTGAAGGGCAAAGAGGCGTAAAGTTTTTCGAGGTATTTGCCCGAACTTACGCGAGTGGCTTCTTTCTTGGCTTCGAATTCGCAACGCTTCGGAAGATAAGCGGTGAAATTACAATCGAAGGAATCCTTATATTGCTGATAGTACTCTTTGTGGGTTTGGGCGTAACTCAAAAGGGCTTTTTGACTCTTTTGGTAGGCTTCCGCCCCGCGTTTGGCAAAAGTCGAGGCAAACAAGGCGTAGACTTCCGAAGGCACGGTGAAGGGAGGTTCGTCAAAGCCATAACTATGCTTTGCATACGCTCCATCTTCCTCACCCAAAGGAGCGCCGTGGGTTTTGCTTAAGCCCGCGTTTTTGGAGCCAATGCCGATGGTGGTGTGGAACAAAATCAAGGTCGGACGGTGGTTTTTGTCCGCTTTCGCTTTCGAGATAGCTTTGGAAATCGCTTCGGGGTCATCGCCATTTTTGACGCGGATCGTGTTCCATCCCGCGGCGAGGAAACGGAGCTCGACGTTTTCTTCAGTGGATTCCCCGGTGGGTCCATCAAGGGTGGCGCCGTTGGCGTCGTACATCAAAATCAAACGTTCAAGTCGGTAAAGCCCCGCCAAAGAGATCGCCTCTTGGGAAATGCCTTCCTCTAAACACCCATCTCCGCAGAGAACGTAGGTGTAGTGGCGCATGAATCCCTCGCTATCGGGATATTTCGCGGCCAAATGGGCTTCCGCCATGGCCATGCCGACGGCTTGGGCGATGCCTTGCCCAAGAGGACCGCTCGTGGCATCCACTCCATCGGTCAAACCAAATTCGGGGTGACCGGGAGTCAAAGAACCCAGTTGACGGAAGGATTGGAGGTCCTCCATCGAAAGTTTATATCCGCAAACGTGGAGCATGGAGTAAAGAAGCGCGGATACGTGCCCGGAAGAAAGCACGAAACGGTCGCGGTTTTCCCAGGTCGGATGTTCGGGATCGCTGACGAGGTGATCGCGAAAGAGGGCCACCATCGCAGGGGTGGCGTCGAGGGCCATACCCGGATGACCGCTATTGGCCCGGTTGATCACGTCGATGAGCAGGGAGCGAATCGCGGCGATTGCAAGCGTGGTGGTCGAATTAGTCTTCTTCATGGGTGTCTCCTTCTTCCGCTAGAGAGATTCCAACGGCTTCGAGTTGGTCGATAGAAACGGGGGCAGGGGCTTTGGAGGTGGGGTCGACGGCTTGGAGGTTCTTCGGGAAGGCAATGACGTCGCGGATATTGTCCGTACCCGTGAAAATCATGGTCAAACGTTCGAGGCCATAGGCCATTCCGCCATGGGGAGGAACGCCGTATTTGAAGGCGTCGATGAACCAGCCGAACTTCCGAGCGACGTCTTCATCGCTCAAACCGAGCAAATTGAAAATCTTCCATTGGGTGTCATGGTCATAGATACGAAGGGTTCCCCCACCGCATTCATACCCGTTGATGACGATGTCATAAGCATAGGCGAGCACTTCTTCCGGATGAGTGTCCAAAAGCGGCAAATCCTCGTTGCGCGGACGGGTGAAGGGGTGGTGTTCGGCGCTGTATTTCCCTTCTTCTCCCGGAATCGGGTCGAACATCGGGAAGTCCACGACCCAAAGGAGATCGAAGGTATTTGGATCGATCAAGTTCCGTTTCTTGGCGAAAAGGGTACGGATGGCGCCCATGCCAAAGTCAACCGCGCGGCGGTCGGGCGAGGCGGCAAAGACCAGCAAATCGTCGTCTTTAAGGCCAAGAGTCGCGATCACGTGGGCTTTTTGTTCTTCGCTTAAGAACTTCGCGAAGGATCCGCCCAAGGTTTCTCCTTCCACCTTGAGGGTCATAACGCCCTTAAGACGGAATTTCCGAGCCTCCATATTGAGCTCATCGATGACTTTACGGGAGGTTTCCTTCCCGGCTTTTTCCACGACGATACCGCGGATAAAGGCGTCTTTGAATCCATCGAAAGGAACTCCTTCAAAAACATCTTTTAAGTCATTTAGGTGGAGGCCATAACGGGTATCGGGTTTATCCGAACCATAGACGTCCATGGCTTCCCAATACGGCATCCGACGAAGCGGAAGTTGGATGTCGATGCCTTTGATTTCTTTGAAAAGCAAGGCCAAGAAACCTTCGTTCAAGGTCAAAATCTGTTCTTGATCGAGGAAGGACATTTCTTCGTCGAGCTGAGTGAATTCGGGTTGACGGTCGGCGCGTAAATCCTCATCGCGGAAGCATTTGGCGACTTGGTAATAACGTTCCACCCCCGAAATCATGAGTAGCTGCTTCCAAAGTTGGGGAGATTGGGGAAGGGCGTAGAAAGATCCATGATGGAGGCGGCTCGGAACCAAGTAGTCACGGGCTCCTTCCGGGGTGGCCAAATTCAAAATTGGGGTCTCGACTTCGAGGAAGTTGTTTTCGTCGAAGTAACGATGCCAAAGCGAAACGATTTTGCTCCGGACTTGGAGGTTGTGGAGCATGCAGGGACGGCGCAAATCGAGGTAACGGTATTTGAGGCGCGTTTCTTCGAGGGCGTCGGTCTTGTCCGCGATGATAAACGGGGTGAGTTCGGCCTTGGAAAGGACTTTCAAAGATGAAATTTCGATTTCGATTTCGCCGCTCGGGAGAGAAGGATTCGGAACGTCCTTTTTGACGACCACACCCTTGACCTCGACGACGGATTCATTCTTGATTTCCGGCAATGTATCGGGATTTTTGGCGATTAACTGGACGTAACCCGAAACATCGCGAAGGTCGATGAAGACGAGCGATCCCAAGTTACGTTTGTTGGCGATCCATCCCAAAAGGGTGACGGATTCCCCAAGGTTCGATAAACGAAGTTTACCACAATAATGCGTGCGTTCCATATTCGAAGTTCTCCTTCTTTTATTCGTGGTGATGGTGGTGTTCCTCTTCGGATTCTCCAAAGAGGGAATCGAGGGTTTGATCCAAGGTGGAAAGATCCGCCTCGATTTGTTCGTGAGTGGCGAGGTTTTTGATTTGGACCACGCCTTTATCGAGTTCGTCCTTTCCGAGGATAAGGGCGAATTTGGCTTTCTTGCGTTCGGCTTTCTTGAACATCGTGGAGATTTTGCCACTCTTCAGGGGCATCTCAATCGAATAGCCAAGCGAACGGATGTCTTCGACAAGCGAGAAGCAATCGTCGATCACTTCTTCCCCCAAGGGAATAAGGTAGAGGTCAAGCCCCGGAGCCACCCCATCGAGCAAATTGAGTTCTTTCAGGAGGGAATAGATACGTTCCACCCCCATCGCGAACCCGACTCCGTGGTCGAAATCCTTGGGACCGCCGAATCCTTGGAGCATTCCATCGTAGTGACCTCCCCCGAGAAGAGCGCCATAATCCTTTCCCGACGGGGAGATCGCATGGACTTCGAAGACGATTTGGCCGTAATAATCAAGGCCACGGACAAGGCCGTCGTCGATTTCGTAATCGATTCCGCGTTCCGCCAAAAGGGAGAGGGTTTGGTAGAAACGACGTTCCGCTTCTTCGGAAAGGAAATCCCTCATTTTTGGGGCTCCCGCGGCGATTTCTTGGTCTTCGGGAACCTTGCAATCCAAAATCCGCATCGGATTGAGGAGGAGGCGTTGCTTGCAATCGTCGCACATGGAATCAATGTGGGCGGAGAAATATTCGCGGAGGGCTTGGGCGTAGGCATTCCGGGAAGTCGAATCGCCCAAGGTGTTCACTTTGATTTTGAGGTTTTCAAAGCCAAGCATGGAAAGGACGCGCATCGCAAGGCAGATGGCTTCCGCGTCTAACCGGGGAGAATCCACCCCAATGGCTTCCACGCCGGCTTGGATAAATTGGCGATACCGGCCAAGTTGAGGCCTTTCGTAACGGAAAATGGGTCCCGCGTAATAGACCTTCAAAGGCATATCCTCGGTCGCGGTGAGTTTGTGTTCGACGATGGAACGGGCGACCCCCGCGGTCCCTTCCGGGCGCATGGTCACCGAACGGTTCCCCTTATCAAGGAAAGTGTACATTTCCTTGCGGACGACGTCGCTTGATTCTCCGGTAGAACGTTGAAAAACCTCGGTGTATTCGAGAATGGGGGTTTCGATGGGTCGATAACCATATAATTCGGCAACCGCTTTGAAAAGCGATTGGATGTAAGCGTAACCGCTGGCTTCTTCTCCGAAGATGTCATGCGTTCCCTTGACGGCGATATAGGGCATAGAAAAATCTCCTAAAAACGTCATTAGTATAGACTTCGCGCGTGCGTGTTGCAATTACGCGCGCTAGTGAAGAACGCGGCGAACTTCGAAAATCCCCTTGGTTCCCAGCAAATCCGCAAAGCAGTCTTGGAGAACCTTTGCATCGGGGACGGATACGGTCAAATCGACGATGACGTTCATCGTTTCGGTGACCAAGTGAGCTTTGAGGTCACTGCAACCAACGGATTTGGCCCCCAAACATTGGAGGATATCGGCGAGCAAAGAAGGGCGGTCGTTGGCGGAAATTTGGATGTCAACGGGATAACGGGAAATGCCGAGATCGTCTTTCCAGGACACCGAAACCAGGCGTTCTCCTCTAGCGACGTTGGGGCAATTCGCGCGGTGGACCGTGATGCCCTTGCCTTTGGTGATGTATCCCACGATGTCATCTCCTGGGATCGGGGCGCAGCAATGGGCAAGGCCAATAGCGAGGCCACGCACCCCTCCCGCCACTTCCACGGGGGACCCATCCGCGTCTTTGGGTTTTGGACTCGTTTTCTTGATAAAGTCCGTAACGGTCGGCTTTTTCCGAATGCCAAGGACGTCCATGATGGCGCTTGGAGTCGGGTTTCTCGCGGCGACGCCGATTAACAAATCATCCACGCTTTCAAAATGGAATTCATTCTCCACCCGCGGATCTTCGAGATATTTCATCGCGGATTCATCGTCGATTCCCGCCGCGCGGAACGCATCGAGCAAGTTTTGTTTTCCTTGGCGGATCTTTTCTTCCCGCATGAAGGCTTCTTGTTTCTTTTGCAGCGCCCGACGGATATGAGCTTTCGCGGAGGAGGTTTTGGCAATCTCCAACCAGGAATCATTCGGGGAAGCGGTTTTGGAAGTCCGGATTTCGCAGACATCGCCGGTTTTGAGGACCGTGTTCAAAGGAACCCCGACCCCGTTGACGACCGCGCCAATGGCGCTATCGCCTACTTTCGTGTGAATCTTGTATGCGAAATCGAGGGTAGTCGAACCATTGGGTAAATCAATAACGCGACCCATCGGGGTAAAGACGTAAACGTTTGCCCCGAAGATATCGCTCGTCAAAGAAGATAGGTATTCGTGGGCGCTCGCGGAGGAGTTCTCATCACTTAAGGATACGAAGTCGCGGAACCAGGCCAAGTTGTTCTCGATGTCTTTTTGTTCGGCCGCTTGGTTATAGGCGCCCTCTTTGTATTTCCAATGGGCGGCGACCCCGGTCTCGGCGATTTGATCCATCTCCTCGGTTCGGATTTGGACTTCAAAGGCGTTGCCGTCCCCCGATAAGACCGAAGTATGGAGGGATTGGTACATGTTCGGTTTCGGCATGGCGATGTAATCTTTGAATCGCCCGGGGATTGGCTTATAGGTAGAATGGATGATTCCAAGCGCCTCATAGCAATTCAAAGTCGTTTTGGTAATGATACGAATTGCTAAAATGTCATAAATGTCATCGAAGTTTTTATCCTTCTTATACATTTTGCGGTATATTGAGTAAATCGACTTGACCCGCGACTCCATGCGGAAGGGGATCCCCTGTTCGAAAAGGATGTCCGCGAGACGTTTTTTAAAGGATTCAAGGCTTTGGCGCTTCCGAGAAAAACGTTCGTTCACGAGGTTCGTGATGTGGTTGTATTTCTCGGGTTCTAAGTATTTTAACGCCAAGTCCTCAAGTTCACTTTGGACGGTATAAATCCCGAGACGATGGGCGATGGGGGTGAAGACTTCGATCGTTTCTTTGCTGAGCGCGATTTTACGTTCGGGGGAAAGGGAATCGAGGGTTCGCATGTTGTGGAGGCGATCCGCGAGTTTCACGATGATGACGCGGACGTCTTGCGCCATCCCAAGGAAAATCTTTCGGTGGTCTTCCGCCTCAAAATCCTCCGCGGTCATATGGGAAAGCTTCATGCGTTGGATTTTGGTTAATGCACCGACGATTTTGGCGACTTCCGGACCGAAACGTTCCTCGATTTGTTCAATCGTCACGTCGGTGTCTTCGACGACGTCATGGAGGAGCGCCGCGCATAATGTCGCCGGGCCCGCCTGAAGTTGGGCGCAGATATAAGCCACTTCAATGGGGTGTTGGATATAAGGCTCCCCGGATTTTCGGAATTGATTGCCGTGTTTTTCCGCGGCCAAGGCAAAAGCATCCGCGATTTTCTTCCGGTCCGCTTCATTTTGAATATAAGGATAATAAAGGGACTTCAGATCCTCGAAGGTGTGCATGGGGTACCCCCCGTTTGGAGCCAAATGCTTTTCGCCCATAAAAGTGCCTTTCGTTCGGTATTTAGTCTAATCTCTTGGCAACGAAGGTCAAGTTCTGGGTACCGCGGAATTCATTTAATGAGATGGTTCCGATGAATGAAACGACAGACGTGTCTTTCAAGCTCTCTTCGGAACATCCAAACGCGGTTAAGGTGAAGGAAGGATAATTCACGATGACATGGGCTTTGTTTCGCGAGAAGCGGAGGGAAGAAACCGGAATGTCGCGAAGTATGAACTCCGGTTCTTCAAAGCCGTGTCCAAACGGGCCGATTTGACGGAGGAACCGGAAATGGTCCATGGTGATTTCATCAAGGGTGATTTCCATTCCCTTGGGAACTTCCGCCACAAAGGGATGGTCTTTGGCGAACTCGTAGAACTTCTCTTGGAAAGCATCCCATTTGGAGGCTTCAATCGTGATGCCTCCCGCGAGTTCATGTCCTCCCCCACGGATGGGCAAATCGCCCAAGAAAGCGAAGAAATCAACAAACGAGAATCCCTTTTTCGCGCGGAGGGAGCCAACGTAAATGTCTTTGTTGGCTTCCGATGGGGAAAACACGGCGCAGGGCAAGTTGTAAGCGAACAGCAGTTTGTTCGCAAGCAAGCCGTTGAGGCCTTCTTTGAGACTCGACAAAACGAGGATTCCCGGCTTTCCTTCTGGGATTTCAAGCGCCGCTTCCGCTTCTTTGGTCGCAAGCTTCCGCTGCTGGTTTTCTTCGATTAAATAGGCGGAAATCGCTTGTTTGGGGGCGTCTTTCTCTGCGAAATATTGCACGGCTTTGACAACCGCATGACGGGTTTCCATCCGTCCGACCGCGTTAATGATCGGGACGATCTCCATCGATAGGATGCGTTCATCAATTCGTTTCTTGTCGGTTAGGAGGCAAATCTCGGGATATCCGTACTTTCGTATGAAACGAAGGGCCAAGGAAATGATAATTCGGTTGTATTTCCTCACGGGCATGCAGTCGGAGACCGTCGAAAGGGCCCCAAGGGTCGCGTAATAGGGATCGTCTCTTTCAAGCAAGAAGCGGGAAAAAGCAAACGAAAGGTAGCCCGCGGAAACGGGAACATCCCCATAATGGATAAGCTCGTGATGGATAATCGCGTAGGCGGGAGGAAGAATGGGGCCCATCTCATGATGGTCGATGACGATGGTTTCTTTTCCGGCTTGAAGGAGGATGGCAATCGGGTCGATCGCGGATATGCCGTTATCCACCATGAGAATCAAGGAAAATTCGCTTTCGGCGATTCGCCGCGCGTTTTCTTCGTTCATCCCATACCCGTCCACGTAACGGGAAGGAATAAAGGGAGTCGCTTCCGCTCCCAGTTCACGTAGGGTCGAAAGCATGATGGACGTCGCCATGACCCCATCGCAATCGTAGTCCCCGTAAATCAGGATCTTTTCTTTTGCGGCAATCGCTTCGAGAATCCGCTTCTTCGCGGTTTTCGCGGAAAGGGAACCGTCGAGCTTTGGCAAAGCGGAAAAAGAGGGTTCTTGGGATAAAGCCAAGAACTCCTCTTCCGAAAGGTTCAAGTATTGAAGGAGGCGCTCACAAAAGGAATCCATTAGTCGTTGATTCCAATGAACACGGCTTCTTCGGGTTCGGCACCGCGTTTCTTCTTCATTAAGTGGCCGCCCGTTTCCTTCTTCTTACGCTTCGGAGCGCGGAAGTGGATATGGGAGAACCACTTGCCAAAGCGTCCAGCGATGGGGGAAAGGGTGATGAGAACGAGGGCCGCGCCCACCACGGTGAGAATAATCGCAAGGAGGTAGGGATAGCAATAAGCAACCGGCCCAAATCCAAATCCCGCAAGGGCGAGATAGAGGGAAAGGAGGGTAAAGGTGAGGTAGTTGCCCGCTTCGTAGGAAGTGGCGTTCTCGAGGTTGGCATTGCGGCTTTCCCAAGAATCGCGTTCCGGGGTGTGGTCTTCTTTGTGGAGTTCTTTCTCGCGGTTGAGGAGGAAGAGGGCGCCAAGAAGCATCGTAAGCGCACCGATGGAAAGGCCAAGGCTAAGCACCGGCAAGACCGCGATGCGGGTATAGACAAAGAAGGATAGCGCGATGAAGGAGGCGGAAGCCGTCGCAAGAATCGTCGCGATGCCGCGGGATGGACGGTAGCGGAGGAGGAAGTAAGCGAGGAGGACGGCAAGTCCGACGCCAAACCCAAGGCAGACATCCCCGATATAGGGGGTTTCTTGTCCGGCGTTAACGTTGGCAAAGCTGACCGTGACGTAGGGTCCTTCGATGTCTTCCCCACCCAAATCGGCGATTTCAGCGGCCAAACCAGCAAGGGTATTAACACCCGCGTCTTCGTATCCGTTGACCCCATAGGTTTCGATGCTATAGGTCTTTGCAGGATCGAGGTCCAGGGCGGCGTTGAGTTCGACTTGGTAGAAATAATAGTAGTAATGGGTACCCGTCGTTCCTTCGAGCGGGGTTTCGTAGACGTCTTTCGGATTGGCGCTTAAGGAAATCGAGGAAACGTAGCTCGAAAGAGGTTTCCCATCGATTCGGAATTGGGAGAAGACGTCGTCGTAGGTTTCGTCGTCTTCATCGTCCAAAGCAGCGATGGAGGCAAAACGGGTGACGCTGATGAGTTCCGGGTCATCGGATTTCACTTCGATGCGAAGAACGGTGTTCTCTTGCGCGGCGGCCGAAGCGAAGATTTGTCCGCCATTGGCAACGCCGAATCCAATCGTTGATCCGATGCCGGCGAGGAGGAAGAGACCCGCGACGATGTAAGCAATTTTCTTCTTTTTGGTGAATTTCTTATCGGCGAACGGACCAAAATAGGTTTGGCGTTCTTCTTTCATCAAGTTCGGAATGCGGTCGCGACGGACGCCAAGGGCCTTGTCGAAATGGGAGGCGACCGTGGAATCGTTGCAAACCATCCAGCCCATCAAACGGGTGAGGATGAGGGAGGAGAAAATGGAGAAGAATCCGCCGAGGGTGAGCATAACTCCGCCCGCGACGAGGGTCGTTCCGCCGAGGACGTAGAAGAAGATACCGAGGATGATGGCGACCATACCGGCGTCAATCATCGGCCAAACCGAGGCTTTCGAGGCTTCTTGTTGGGCTTTTTTCAAGGTGCGTCCCTTATAGATTTCGTTGCGGATGCGGCTTGTGTAGAAAAGGGATTGGAAGAGGGAAACGAGGACGGTTCCAACGATTCCAAGCAACGCGGCGATGTTGAATTGGGCACCAAAGGCAATGAACGCGGCAAGGGATCCGATGGCGGTCACCCCGACAACTGCGGCTTCTTGGGCCGCGAAGACCTTATCGAAGAATCCGAGGAGAACGACGAGTACGACCGCACCGATGATAATCGAAATCATGGTCGGGCCCATCGCGGGATTCGCGTTGAAGTCCCCCAAATGGATAAGCGAGTCAACGGAAGCCTTGATGTCTTCGCTGAAGATATAGGAAACGCGGTAAGACTTCGCGCCGTATTTATAGGCGGAAGCGTTGAATTTCCGCATCAAATAGTTGGCGGCGTCGGTCGCTTCTTGGGCATAGGTCGGGTTGTAGGTTCCGGTTTCGGTGGCCTTGGAAGAAGGGATGAGTTGGAGATAGGGATGTTCCTTATCGCTATCGGAATCGGCGTAGTAGACGACTTGGTCTTCGCTGACGGCATGCTCAAAGAGAATGTGGGCGGCGACGTTGGCGTCGTCCTTGTCTTCATAACGGTCGCCTTCTTCGCGGTTGGCCCAGAGGACCAAGTTGCAATCTTGTCCCGCGGTGGTCACGTTGCCTTCATCGTCGGTTTCTTCGGCGATGGTGTTGTCTTGGCAATATTTGACGAGATCGAGGAAAGCGCTCTTGTCATCGTCGGAAATGGGGATGATGACGACGGGGACTTGGTAGGAATCCATGTCCAGGAGTTTGAATTCCGCGACTTTGTCGTCGAGCATGGTCTCCCAGCGGTCGTTGTGGGTGTAGCCCGCGGTGCTGCCGCTTTCGCCTTCGCTTGCTTCCGCCGAGGTGTTGGAAGCGTCGAGTTCGTAATGTTGTCCCGAGAAGGCGAGGTAGGATTGAAGACGGGTGTATTCGAGGGTTTTGTTGTCGGAGGAACGGAGGGAAACGGCGATGGTGTCGGGTCCTTGGGTTTCGACGGTATAGTCGGAAACGCCCCAGGTTTCAAGGCGGTCGCGCATCGTGTCGGCGATTTCCTCAATGACGGGGGCATCTCCGTAATAGTCATCGTCGGTTAAGAAATCTTCATAGTTGCCAACGCTGCTGCCTTCGACGTAATGGGCGGCTTTGAAATAGATCTTACGGCCGTCGGAATATCCGAGATCGGTGTCCATTTTCATCATTAAGGGTGAGGTTAAAGCGGCCGTTCCGATGATCAGCGTGGAAGATAAGGCTAAATAAGCAATGAGTCGTCGCATGTGTTTCCTCCGTAATTCACGGTGTGAGGTTGGCCTGATTTATAAATAAATCATGCCGTCGGCGTATAGGATACGCCTTTATCAAGCAGTTGCCAATGTAATTTGTTCGAAGCATCCGCTAAAACAGCAGATTTTGGTGATTCTTTTTCAAATGGGCATAGGCATCTTTGGTCGCCACGCGTCCCCGAGGGGTACGGTTGACAAGCCCAATCATGGTCAAATAGGGTTCGTAGACGTCTTCGAGGTTCGGAATTTCCTCCCCGATCGCACTCGCGATGGCTTCCAATCCCACGGGCCCTCCCCCGAAACGGTCGATGATGCAATTCAGGTATTTCAAATCGACGTCGTCCAGCCCAAGTTCGTCGATTTTCAGTGCGTCCAAGGAAGAAAGGGCGCGTTCGAGGGAAATCTCTTTTTCCCCCGAAACTTGGGCGAAATCGCGAACCCGTTTGTAGATGCGGTTGGCGATTCGGGGGGTGCCGCGGCTTCGCTTGGCAATGAGGGTCGCCGCTTCTTCGCGAATGGGCACGCCAAAAACACGCGAAGTACGCAAAATGATCTGGCGGAGTTCTTCTTCCGAGTAAAAATCAATCTTGAGGGAGATGCCGAATCTTGCCCGAAGTGGCGAAGAAAGATCCCCGCTTCGCGTGGTGGCGCCCACCAACGTAAACGGAGGAAGCGGAAGCCGCAAAACCCGCGATTCTCCGCCGTTATTTACCATAACCGAGAGGGTGAAATCCTCCATCGCGCCATAGAGCACTTCTTCCACTGGGCGCGGCAAACGATGGATTTCGTCGATGAACAAAACATCCCCGGGCTCGATTTCGCTTAAGACGGCCGCGAGGTCGCCCGTGCGCTCAATCGAAGGGCCATTGACGATTTTTATCTTCCCGCCGAGTTCGTTGGCGATGACATTGGCCAAGGTTGTTTTGCCAAGTCCCGGAGGGCCATAAAGCAATACGTGATCAAGCGGTTCCTCCCTTTTTCGGGCGGCCGAAATGAAGACGGAGAGGTTCTCCTTCATTTTCTCCTGCCCCACGTATTCCTTTAACGTTTTGGGGCGGAGGGTCAATTCCGAAGAGATGTCTTCGGCTTCCTTTTTGGCGCTGAGCAGGCGAGACATGATTAGGATTTTCCTTTCGCGAAATAGCGCAATGCAAGACGCAGGGCCTCCGCTTCGTCGATGCCATCGTCCAACGAAAGAATGGCGTCTTCAATTTCTTTGGCCTTGAATCCGAGCCCCTTTAACGCACTGGCAACCGAAGGATATCTCGCCGCTTTGCCTTTTTCGGGCCTCGGAACGAGCTTTCCCTTGAGATCGAGGATGATCTGGGAGGCGGCTTTGGGGCCGATTCCCGGAAGTTTTTTCAAATACGCGGCGTCGCTCCGCTCGATCGCGGTCGTCAGTTCTTCGGGCGTGGTCTTGGTCAAAGCCGATAAAGCGGTCTTCGGGCCAATGCCCTTCACGGAAGTCAAGCTCGCGAAAGCCTTCTTTTCCTCAAGGGTCAAAAACCCAACGAGGTAATGGTCGTCTTGAGTCAGGATTTCCTCGATATAGACTTTTGTTTTCTTTCCCAAAGCAAAGTTTTCAGGACGGGAAACGAACACTTCGAAAGCGATGCTTCCCAAATCGATGTGGATACGGTCCTCGAGGACCTGGGCGATTTCGCCGTTTAACGAACAGATCATGCGTTACCAAAAAGGAGGAAGAAAAACACGCAGATCAAGAGACACACAAGGGCCACTGAGACCCCTAGCAGAGTCGATTTTAAAATGCGCGGGTTTTTTCCCATGATGGTATTATAACCGAAAATTCACTTAGTGGGGGATTTCCTCACTATTCGAAATAATCGAATTCGAAATCCTGTATTTTGACGGTGTCGCCGTTTTTCGCCCCGGCCTCCGCCAAAGCCTCATCGACTCCGTATCGCGACAAAGTGGAAAGGAGTTTTGCCACCCCCGCATCGGTTGATAGATTGATTAACGCGTATTTTTGGAGAATCTCCTCACCGCTGATGACGAAGAGGTGATCGGAAGGATGGAGGATGACAAATGGTTCTTTTTGGGCGTCGAGGTGAGCGTCGTACACCTTCATTCCGCCGATTTCCTCCTCCTTTTGGGCGTAAGGTTTGAATTCGGGTGTCTTTTGGACGAGTTCAAAAATCTTTTTCATCAAAAAGGAGACGTTTTCGTCGGTTAACGCGGAAATCCCGATGGATTCAAAACCCAAGAATTCATCGAAGGTTTTCTTCCTCTCTTCCGCCCCTTCTTCGTCCATTTTGGTGGACACGACAATCTGGGGACGTTCTTCCAGGCGCGCGCCAAATTCGCGAAGTTCTTCGTTGATGATTTTGTAGTCTTCGATCGCGTTTCGTTCCCCCGACATGGAAACCATGTGGACGAGGACTCGACACCTTTCGATATGGCGGAGGAATTGAATGCCAAGGCCCTTTCCTTCGTGGGCTCCTTCGATAAGTCCCGGCATATCCGCCAAAACGAACTGGTGGTAGCCATCGTCCAACGTGACCACGCCCAAATTCGGGACCAAGGTGGTAAAGGGGTAATCCGCGGTTTCGACATTGGCTTTCGAGACAATGTTTAGCAACGTGCTTTTGCCTACGCTAGGGAAGCCGATCAATCCCGCATCCGCGAGTAACTTTAACTCGAGGACGATGCGCTTTTTGACTCCGGGGTATCCGTTTTCGGCCACCTTTGGGATGCGGATACGGGAGGATTTGAAGGCGGCGTTGCCCCTACCTCCTTTTCC
>JAXFGC010000042.1:0-15267 GCA_034171505.1 Candidatus Alloenteromonas sp.
GAATGCGGGGAGTAATTCCTTTGCCGCTTTTGTGCTAAAATGTCCATGGCATCAATCCTTTCGTTTTGTTAGCAAAAACATTATGGATTAGATGCCGTTTTTTAGTCACTCATTATGTTTCACATCATTTGAAATAGAACACGTTAAATTGGTAAGACGGGAAATAAGGTTATTTTTACCGATTACTTTATGAGGGTTCTCGTGATGAGATAGGCTAAATAGCCTACATAGCAAAGAACAAACGTCCATCCGCCCCATTTTTTGATTTTTCCCGTGAAAGCGAAGATCAAAAGAAGGAGGGTGGCGGCGCCCATGACAACCAGGTCAACCCAGATTTGGTTGCCGACGGTCAACGGGTTGACGGTCGAGGCGATTCCGAGGACGAAAAGGATATTAAAGATGTTTGAACCGATGACGTTTCCAAGGGCCATGTCGTTTTGTCCACGCTTTGCGGCGCTCGCGGAAACGATGAGTTCGGGCAAGGAAGTTCCGACCGCGACAATCGTAAGGCCGACAAGAGATTCGACTAAGTCGGGGTTTAACCCCGCCGCGGTTCCGATTCCGGTCGCGATGTTTTTGGCCCCATAGACGACGGCTTCTCCGCCGCCGATGACGCCAACGAGGCCCAAAACGGTGAAGAGAATCGCTTTCCCGGTCGGCAACTCCTCGATTTCTTCTTCGGAGGATTCAACGGACAAACCCTTCTTTGCCTGTTTCCGGACGCTCACGATAAGGAAAGCCACGTAAGCAATGATTCCCACCACGAGGATGATGCCTTCCCAACGGAGGATCGCATAGCTACCATCCGAAGTTCCCCAAAGCAAAACAAAGAGGATGCAGAGGATGGTTGCGCCAATCATGATGGGGAGTTCTTTCTTCAACGTCTCCTTTTTTACGATGATTGGAGTGAAAATCGCCGAAATGCCTAAAACAATGAGGATGTTACAGATATTCGAGCCAACGACGTTTCCGATCGCGACGTTCGCGTTTCCTCCCGCGATTAAACAGGAGATGGAGTCGGATACCGATACGGCGAGTTCGGGGCAAGAGGTGCCAAAGGCAACGACCGTAAGGCCGATGATCATCGTGGACACCTTTAACTTTTTCGCGATGGAAGCGGCCCCTCCAACGAAGATATCGGAACATTTCCATAACAGGAGAATGCCGACTCCTAAACAAAGGACGCACACAATCCACGCCCACCACTGCGTCATATTTAAGTCCGGTATCATAGTTCTCCTCCAAAAAACGGGATTATTTTACCCTGATTGTTCGCTCTTTACTACGAAGGTTATTCCGGACGGAATCGATTCCAAAAATATTTTGGTTTTCTTGGTGCATTTTACGGGCAATGCGCGAACTCGCCACGTATAATGATGTCAAACAAGGAGAAATACCAATGACCCCAGAACTCAAGAACCTTATTGAGGATCAAATCAATAAAGAGCTCTACAGCGCTTATCTTTACTTCGACATCGCCGAATTCTACCGCGCGAAAGGTTTAAAAGGCTTCCACGTCTGGTTCGAAAAGCAAGCCCAAGAGGAAATCGAACACGCGGAACGTTTCGCCGAATACCTCCACGACCTCGCCGTCCCGTTCGTCTTGAAGCCGATCGCGGCGCCCGACAACCATTTCGAATCCATCCGCGAACCCCTCGTCCTCCAAGTCACCCACGAGAAATACGTCACTTCGCTTATCCACGCGATTGCCCGTCAAGCCGAGAAAGACGGCGACGTCGGAACCGTGGACTTCCTCAGCTGGTACATCGCCGAACAACGGGAGGAAGAAGAAAAGGCTTCCGCCCTTTTGACCCGTTACGATTTGTTCGCCGATGGAGACAAGGTTGGCCTCTATCACTTGGACAAAGACCTTGCCGCGGAACGCAAGTAATTGAAGGAATTGTCGTTTGAATTTCGAGGTGCTTCGGTGCCTCGATTTTTTCTTTTGAAAATTAAAATAGGCCAGAACGTGGGTCGAATTCGATGCCTTGAAGTGGAGAATATATTGCCGATTTAGTAAAATAGTCTCGTCATCCTCCTCGGAGGTGATTTTTTGTGAAGAAAGGAGAGGGATATGCACATTTCGTTGAACGAGCACTTAACTGGGAAGAAAATCTTTTTTGCCGTGATCGCGCCCGTCTGCATGATGGTGTTTTCTTCTCTCTACACGATTGCTGACGGGGTATTCATGGCCAACCTCGTGGGAGGAGATGCCTTCGCGGGGAATAACCTCGTCTGGCCCTATATTGCCGTGCTTTCTAGCGTTGGGTTTATGTTAGGCACCGGCGGGGCGGCTTTGGTTGGCAAATTATTGGGCGAAAAACAGCAAGAGAAGGCGAGCCAAACTTTCTCGTTGATTGTTTATACCGTCGTGGCGCTTGGCGTCGTTCTAGGCGTCGTGGGGTTTTTCACCGTTGAACCTTTCGCCATATGGATGGCCAAACTTTCGAGCGAATCCACCGAGGCGATGGTGGAATACGGCATTACGTATGGCAAGATCCTTTCCGTCGGATTGCCGGCGTTCATGCTTCAACTCTTGTTCCAATCCTTCTTTTCCACGGCCGAAAAACCATACACGGGGTTCTTGTTTATCCTCGGCGCGGGCTTTACGAACATTGTTTTGGATGCCGTTTTCATGGGTTTGCTTCACATGGGCGTAGAAGGCGCCGCGTTTGCCACGATTATCGGTTATTGCGTAGGCGGAGTTTTGCCGCTTGTGTATTTCCGTTTCTCCAAAAAGACCCCTTTCCGTCTGGGTAAGGCTTTGATGGATTGGAAGGCGATTGGCCAAAGCGCGAGCAATGGAATCAGCGAATTCGTTTCCAATATCTCCGCCTCAATTTTGGCGATTTGCTACAACGCCCAATTACTCCGATACGTTGGACCCGTTGGGGTCTCTTCCTATGGAATCATCATGTATTTTTCCTATACGTTTATGGCGGTTTTCATTGGGTATACGATTGGAATTTCCCCGTTTATCTCCTATCAATTCGGTGCGAAAAACCAAAAGGAACTCCATCATTTGTTTCGGCGATCCTTGTTTATCGTCGGGGCGATGGGAATCACGATGTTTTTGCTTTCGGAGGCCTTGGGTCCTCTTTTGGCGATTGCTTTTGCAAACGGTGACCCCGCATTAGAGGAAATGGCGGGTTACGCGACCCGCGTATATTCTTTTGTTTTCCTGACCTGCGGATTTTCCGTGTTTGGGTCGGCGTTTTTTACGGCACTTAATAACGGATTGGTTTCCGGGGTTATCTCGATTGTCCGAACTTTGGTGTTTGAGCTTGCCGCGGTGTTCCTTCTTCCCTTGCTTTTGTCCGTGGATGGCATCTGGTCGTCCGCGGCGTTTGCGGAGATTGGATCGACCGCGTTAACGGTGTTCTTCTTCGTAAAAGAAAAGAAGCGTTATGGCTATTAAGCACATACGCCCCCCTTATTTTTTGAGTTCGTCGTATTTTTCCGCGGATCCTTTGCAAAGGGATACGGGGTATTTTTCTGCGTTCTTTTTCTCTTTTTCGAGAATCGCTTTTTCGGGGTCAATGCCATAATGATCACAGAACATTAAGGCATAGATGAGAACATCCGCGATTTCCTCTTTCACGCGTTCCATGGATTTGGGCTCGGGCTCCCATTGAAAGAGTTCGAGCAACTCCCCGGATTCGATGCAGATGCTTTTCGCGAGGTTCTCCCCCGTGTGGAATTTCTCCCAGTCCCGTTCCTTAACGAAGGTACGGATTACGTTCATGATTTCTTCGTTCATATCTTCTTTATTATCCCCTGAAAAAGATTTCGTGAAAGAATAATATTTCCTTCTTTTCGCGCGGGTTTATTGTTTTTACAATAGATGCCATGGAAGCAGTAAAAGTTGAGAATCTCACCCGAATTTACCACCCTGGGGAAGAGAACGAAGTACGCGCTCTCGACGGAGTGTCCTTTACCCTGGATAAAGGGGACTTCGCGGTGTGCTTGGGCCCAAGCGGAGCCGGAAAAAGCACCCTTTTGAACATCTTGGGCGGCATGGACATCTGTTCTTCGGGAACCTATGTGTTAAATGGGAAAGACGTCTCGAAATTCAATGCCAAACAACTTTCGGAATTCCGTCGTTCCGACATTGGGTTTATTTTTCAATTTTATAATTTGATGCCCAATTTGACCGCGCTCGAAAACGTGGCCCTCGCGGCATCGGTCGTCGATTCTCCTTTGAATCCCGAAGAAGTGCTTGCAGACGTCGGCTTATCGATGCGGAAGAACAACTTTCCCGCTCAGCTTTCGGGAGGAGAGCAACAGCGCGTCGCGATCGCCCGCGCCCTTGTGAAGGATCCGGCTTTGTTGCTCGCGGATGAACCCACCGGTGCTTTGGATAGCGCCACTGGGGCCAGCGTTCTCCGCCTCCTTTTGGATGTCGCCCATAAGCGCAACAAAACTGTCGTCATCGTTACCCATAACGCCAAAATCGCCGAGGTCGCCCATCGTGTTTTACGTGTGCGGGATGGCAAATTGGTCGCGAATGAATACCGGGATCAGGTCAAAGCGCCCGAGGAGATCACTTGGTGAAAAAACGCTCGACGCAAGGCCTACTCTTCAAGATGGGGCTGCGGTCCCTCAAAAGCGGGATCGCCCAATTTGTTTCGGTTATCGCCATCGGGGCGATCGCCTTAACCCTTTTTGTTGGGCTTTTCGCGAACTCACACAGTTTTTCCGCTCGAGCGGAAGAGGTATACGAAAAAGGAAATTTGGGGGACCTTTGGGTAACAACCCAATCTTACGATCCCGAGGATCAAGCGGCGATCGAAGCCCTTGTTGGGGATGGATGCAAGGTCGAAGGGCGGTTTTATTGCTTGGTGGACTATCGCCGCGAGGATGCCTACGTCGCTATTTCGCGTACTATCCCGACGATTTCTCAACCTTATGAAATTCACAAATACGTGAAAGAAGAAGATGGGGAGTTCCTTTATATCGACAAGGATATCCGTGGGAACGTGGAGTATTTGGATAGAGTCCAAGTTCAAACCACCTTGTCCCTTCCTTTGTCTTCTTATGACATCAGCGGAACCGCCTCCCTTTTGGATTGGGCGGTTTATCCCGGAAAAAAGAACGTTTTCGCTGAAGCCACGCTTGACTTAAACACCCGCGTGACCGGAACCATGAGATATCCCGAGAACATCACTCGTTCTCAGTTCAACCCCACCGTCCTCTTGTGGTCGGAGGCGAGTTTCAAAAAGGCTTTTCAGGCCGTTGTTGAGGAAAACTACGCCCCCGCGGTTCATCCGATGATCTATGGGACGATGTCGAGTTTGCTCGGGTTTGGATCGTTTTATTCCGACGATTGGGTTCGCCCGAATCAATACGTCGTTTCCCTTCCCGATGGAGTCGATCCCGACAAAACGGCGGTCGCGCTTCGGAAGTATTTCGCCGACAAAGGGGAGGAAGATAACAATCTTCTCTCCGTGACGGTAAGGACGGATATGCCGTTTTTCGTGACGATTTCCACCGATGTCACTCAGGCAAAACAGTTTACCTTTGTTTTCCCGACTTTCTTTTTCTCGGTCGCGGTTTTGGTGATTTCGACCACCTTATCCCAATGGATTTTGAAGGAACGCACCCAAATAGGTACCTTGAAGGCGATGGGGGTTTCCAAAGGAAAAATCTACATGCATTACATGTCGATGGCCCTTTTCTTGACGGGTCTTGGTACCTTGATTGGGGAAATCGTTGGGCCGATATTGATACCATGGATCATGGGAAAGAAATATGGTCTTTTGTATGCGCTAGGACCAAGAACTTATGTGTTCCCTTGGATGGAGGGCATTCTTTCCGCGGTGATGTTCCTCGCGGTTTCCTGTTTGGTTACCTATCTTGTCTGCCGGAAAGAGGTGAGCTGCCAGCCCGCGGACTCCATGCGCCCCCAACCCCCTTCGGCGAAACTTAAGCCCATCAAGAAGGAAAGGCAAAAAACAAGCACTCTCCGCCTTTTGTGGAACATGGCCTTACGGAATATTCGGTTGGATATCAAGAAATCCGCGATGGTCATCATCGGGGTCATGGGTTGTACCGCGCTTCTTGGGGCGGGATTTGGAATCGACGACACTTTGGATTATGGCATCGAACGCGACTTAACCGCGTTTGCCAACCAAGACCTTATGGTTACTCTTTCGCGGTCCTATTCCACGTCGGATATCGAGGGGTTCTTCGCCCCGTTCCAAGAGGACATTAAGGATCTTGAGCCGATGCGGAAAACCACCTCTGTATTCTTTGTTGGGAATAGCCCCCAACTCCAAAAACCGATATATGTCCTCGATAAAATGGAGTCCCACTTCCAACTGGAGTTCGGATTAAACGAGATTGCGATTTCCCAAAAGTGCGCGGAAAGCATCGGGGCGAAAGTCGGGGATCAGCTAACCTTCCGGTTTGATGGAAGGGACTACGAGATGCCGATTGGGCTTGTTTATGAGGCGTTCTTTTATCATGGCATCATCGTCCATGCGAAGGCGGATGCATTCTCGGAACTTCCTTCCCCAAAGTACAACTCCCTTCTCGTGGATTTCAACGAAGGGGTGGATCCCGACAAAATGGATAAGAAGATCGCTGCTCTTTCCCAAGTCACGGGGTCAAGCACCCGGGCGGAATGGATGGAACAGGTCAACGATACCATTGGCGGGGTTCGCGTTATGACGGGCGCGATCAAAGGTTTCGCGATTTTGCTTGCTTTGGTCGTTTTGTATAACCTTGCCCTTTTAAACTTCCGCGAAAGAAGCCGAGACATCGCGACTCTAAAAGTGTTGGGTTTCCGTCTTCGGGAAATCGGGCTGTCCTTTGTTGGAGAAACGATGCTTTTAACCGGGATCGGGGTCGCGATTGGGCTATGCCTGGCCTATCCCTTCATGCTTTTGGTTTTAGGTACAAACATCGTGGAACTTGTCGCCTATCTCTATCACATGACCGTATGGTCCTTTGCCCTTAGTTTCATCTTAACCTTTGTCACTTCTTTGGCGGTAAATTCCCTCCTTCTTTCCCGCGTTCGTCGGGTTCAGATGGTGGAATCCCTCAAAAGTGTGGAATAGTTCAAAAAGAACTAGACAAAGGAAACAAGAAATAGTAGGCTTCCCATTGCGCCCAAGCAGGAAGGTGGTGAGAATCATGTCGATCAAAGTCGTTGTTCGCGAAGGCGAAACGGTGGATGAAGCGTTGCGTCGTTTCAAGCGCGGCGTCAACAAATCCGGCATCTTGCTCGAATGCCGTAAGCGTGAAGCTTATTTGAAGCCCTGCTTAGCCCGTGCGATGAAGTCCAAAATGGCTCGTCGTAAAAAGTGGTAATCTAGACCACCTCGGAAATGTGCCCTGCGAAGGGCATTTTTCTTTTATGCCAAACCTTCTTCGCGAAGGTAGCCCATTACAGCGTCTACGCCTTCTTCCCCGTGGAGGAAGGCGACATCCCATGCCTTTTCCTCGTCTTCGTTATGGCAGAAGGAAGCCTTTTCCTTGACCAGGAAATCATGGACCGAAAGTCCTCCGTTTTCCTCTTGGAGGGTGAGTTGCACGGCCTTTTCTTTGGTCGTTAATGCATGCGCAATGATTGCTGGGATGTCCATGGTTTGATTGTATTCCCAAATAAATTGAAGCGATAGATTTTTCGTTTCCTTTTTGCCTCCGGTGAGGAATGTGCTTCTTTCTCCCTTTAGGGAGTGCCTTCCTTCCTTTGTTTGTGGCATAATGAAGAACGCATTGAGACTCATATAGGAGGGCTCGCCCAAAATGCTCAAAAACAACACCGTTCTCTTCTCTTTGTCGGCAAACAAAGATTTAGCTTTGTCCATCGCAAAGATCCTTGAGGTAGAACTCGGGGAAACCAACATCCACCGCTTCCCTTCGGGAGAAGTGATCGTCGAACCCATCGACACGGTTCGCGGCAAAAAGATCTTTATCATTCAATCCACCTGTCCTCCGGTGAATGACAACTTGATGGAGACCCTTATTTTCATCGATGCCCTCCGCCGCTCCTCGGCGAAGGAAATTAACCTCGTTTGCCCCTATTTTGGCTACGCCCGTCAGGACCGGAAAGCCAAACCCCGTCAACCGATCACCTCTGCCTTGGTTGCTCATCTATTGAGCGCCGCGGGACTCGACCGAATTGTCACGGTCAACCTCCACGCGGCCCAAATCCAAGGATTCTTTTCTTGCCTCGCCGATGATTTGACCGCGGTCCCCATCTTGGCCCGCGAAATCCAAAGCAAGATAAGCGACTTCTCCAACGTAACGGTGATTTCCCCGGACCATGGCGGCGTGAACCGCGCCCGTAAGTTGGCCGAAATTTTGGATACCCCAATTGCGATTATCGATAAACGCCGCTCCAATAACCTCGAACCGGAAGCCATGAACATCATCGGTGAAGTTCGGGGCAAAGATTGTGTGATGATCGATGACATGATCGATACCGCGAAGAGCGCCGTCATCGGTGCGAAAGCTTTGTTGGAGGCTGGGGCGAAGTCGGTTCGTATCGCCGCGGTCCACCCCGTCTTCTCTGATCCCGCCTATGATTTATTAAAGGATGGGCCCTTCACTGAAATTATCGTTACGGATTCGATTCCTTTGGACGAACGTTTCAAATCCCTTCCCTTTGTTACCGTCGTAAGCCTTGCGACTTTGCTTGCCGAGTGCATTAAGCGCATTGACGACGATGCGCCCCTTTCCGCCGTTTTCTCGGCGTATGGACTCACTTCGAACTAAAATGGAAAAAAGCCGTCGAAGATTACTTGTCGCCGACCGAATGTATTGGCCGATTTTGCTATCCGCGAAATCGGACCATCCCGAGTTGGATTTCAAGTTAATCGACCAAGACGGCTTGCTTGACCTCCTTTCTTTCCGTTTCAAGGATGACCCGATTCCCGCTTTGTTAAAGGCGGGGGTGGGTTATGCCGCGGCGAAAAAATGGATCCACATCCTCCGAGTAGCGCCTCATAGCCAACATCCAAAAATCGTCAAATATCGAAAAATCGTCGACCCATATGTGTGTTTTGACCCTCTTTCGAAGGTGGAACTATCGCGTCACTCCATTGCCTTTTTTGAATTAAGCGATGAGGTGGAACTCCATAACCTTTGTTCTCAAGAAGGGTATGAAGTCGAGGATCTTGGTTTTCGGGATTTCCCCATCGAGCAAAAACTTCATCCGGAAGAGGAGTACTATTTGGTCCGCTTGTTTCGCGATAAGTTTGACCAATACTGGTGGGCCTTCGCTCGACTTCGTGGCCTTTTGACACAGCCCCGAAAGTATGCCGAAAGCGTCCTCCATATCGATGAAGGGCCTGGTAATGCGTTTTATCTCTCTTGCTTCTCGTCTTTGTTTGAGTTGCCGGTTTTCCTTCGCGAGAGAACCCCTCTTCGCGCGGACCACAAGGTCGCGAAACACCTTAAAAATATATATGTCTCCCGTAATTTTGAGTTGAACCTAGATGAAAAGGTGACCCCGGAAGAGAAACGGTTTGCTGACTTAATCCAAAAATACGGCCTTGCGGAACTCCCCTTCGATGAGGCGTTTGCTTCCTTGCAGGAGATGCTTGCCTCCCAATACGTCGAAGAAGAAAAGACGGATCGAGGGATTCTCGTCCAATCGGACTTCACGATTTTCCCCGATCGAATGGTTTGGATTTTCGATTTCCAAGATGGCCGATTCTTTAAAACCTACTCCGATAACAACGTTTTGACCGACGCGGAGCTCGCCTCGGAAGGGCTTAACACCAGTTATGTCTTAACTACGATCGACCATCGGAACAAATTGAATTACGTTTTGTATTCCAGAGTTGTTCATTTCACCCGAGTGGAACAACATCTTCAGGACAAGATTTACGATTCGCCGATTTTGGACGAGTTCATTGCTTTGAATCCGAAATGGGGGAAAATTGACCGACGAATTCTTTCCGACGTTTCTCGACACACTATTGCGGCGGCGAATATCTCGGTTCGCCAACAACTCGAGCTCAATAACGCAAAGAACATCAACAAAGCCTTCCCGAACCCCTATTCCCATGAGTTCAATGGACTTCTTTCCTATTGCGTGAATCCAAAGAAGACCTGGTCCATCTCCGCGGTGAAGAAATACGCGACCTGTCCCTTTGCCTATTACATGGATTCCTTGCTCCCCCAAACGGATTCGGACAAGACCGCAATCCTCATTGGGGGCCTCTTCCACAAAGTCTTCGAAAGCATCTACCGAGAAGGCTTTGATTTTGAATCCGCTTTTGCGTCGGGAATCGAGGCTTATAAGCAAGAAGCCGCAAAAATGGGGCAAAAAATCACCGCAAAGGACGAAGTGTTCTTTGATGTGTTCCGTCGTGTTTTCGACGTGCTTTTAACCCAAATTCAGGATTTTTGCGCCGTTTCGAAAATCAGTGACGATGCATCGGAAAAGCGGGTTTATTGGACCTTAAGTGACGGCAAGAGGGATTATCCCTTCACGGGAATCATCGACAAAATCCTCTATTATGGGGAGCCCGGGACGAATGGGTATTACTTTATTTTGGACTACAAAACGGGTGCAGAAACTTTTGATGTTCGAGATGTCCCTTATGGCGGTTCCATCCAACTTCCGATGTATTCCCTTGCCCTTGAAAAGCAGGATGGTAACCAAGTGGTCCAAGGATACAAGTTCCTTGGGTTCGGCATTCAAAACATCCTTTTCAGCGACTCGGTGGGAGCCTGCTCAAGCGACGGGGTATATAGCTACCGCGATCTTTTGAGCAACCTTAAGTTTGGGGACGTCACGATGAACTACCTTGACGGTTGGGGCCTAATGGATTCCACTGGGGTGGGGCAGGACCGCAAGAGCGGGGAGTTCACCATCAAAGGCGGGAAATTCGTCGGCAAGGGCTCGATGTTCGCTTCTCCCGAAGATGGGCATTTCAAACACCCAATTGGACCCTATTACGAGAGTTGGACCTTGGAACAAGTTTGGAAGGCGGCGGAAAAAGTCTGCATCGCCGCGGTGAAAGAAATTAAGAAGGGGAACTTCCCAATTGCCCCATCTTCCCGCCCTTTCTATAAGAATTGGTCCCCACGAGCCTCCGCCTGCAAGTATTGTACCTACAAAGACATCTGCTATCGAAAGCAAGCCCTCGATCATCGGAATAAGTTCGCCCTCGATCCGAGCGTTTTTAACCCTAACGCGGGGAAAGAACTGGAAGCAGTCGACGATGACAACAAAGGAAAGGAGGAATAATCATGCCATTTAACAAAGAACAACAGGCCTCGATTGATGCCGGTATCGATGAAGACATCCTCATTTCCGCCGGGGCGGGAAGCGGTAAAACCAAAACCCTTTCCGAACGGGTCTATCGCATCATCAGCGATCCCAAGATTGGGCTCCGTCCCTCCGAGCTTTTGGTTTTGACTTTCACGAATAACGCCGCCCACGAAATGAAGGGGCGCATTATCCGTCGTTTCTTGGACGCGGGAGAAAGCGGCGAAGAGCTTGCCGCCCAAATGCAATCCGCCCACATTCAAACATTTGATTCCTTCAATCAATGGTTGGTCCAATCCTATGCTTCTCGCTTGGGCTTGTCGAGCGCCATCTCGGTTGCGGACGAATCCTTGCTCGCGGTGAAGGAGAGGGAAATTTTGGATGAGTTGTTGGAAGAACGTTATGCGAATCCCGGAGATCGCGCCGCTTTGGTGGAAATCCTTTTTCGGCTCGGGTGGAAGAACGACAAGAGTCTTAAGACCGCGATTCTAACCGTCTATAAAAAGATCAATTCGATGATTCCTTCGAAGAAACGGGATTTCTTGGAAGGATATGAGGCCCGTTATTTGTCGGAAGCGTTCTTAGAAGATGCCTACCAGACGTATGTGAAAGACGCCAAAGATGACCTTACTCGCGTATTGTTTATCGCTTCCGCGGATGAACTCTTGGCTTCGGGAGCTTTTTCCGAAGAGGAGATACTATCGAGCCATTCCTTCTGGAATCGTGACGTCCACACCATTTCCTTTGAGGATAAGGCGTATGCCGAGAAACAAAAGGATGCGATTTTAGAGTTAATCGATGCCCCGGACACGGACGCGTTCTTTGAATTGGTCGCCTCCTTTGGCGAGAAGTACAAAGGTTTATTCCCCAGTACTACCCGTCGCCCTGGGGTGGATAAAGAAGAAAAGAAACGCCTGGACATCCCCTTTAAAGTTATGAAGCAGGCGTATGGGAACAAAGCCAGCCTCATCGCGAAACTAGAGACCGTCGCCTCTTTAACTGAGGCCAAAGCCAGACTTCAAGAAGACCGACCCTTATATTTGTTGTTATTGGGGCTCGTCAAAGAATTCGATGAACGGGTGAACGACTACAAACGCTCCACGAACACTTTCTGTTTCTCGGACATCTCTTCCCTGGCCCTTTCTTTATTAACCCTCCCCGAATACGAAGATGTCGCGGAAGAGGTCCGTTGTCGGTTCCGTTACATCATGATCGATGAGTACCAGGATACGAACGATGCCCAAGAAGTGTTCTTAGAAAGTTTGCTCAAAGAGAACAAAAACGGTACCCGTTCTCACTTATTTTGCGTCGGTGACGCCAAACAAGCCATTTACGCCTTCCGGAATTCCAACGTTGAACTCTTCCGTGCGAGACAGAGCCAATACCTCGATGGGAAAGGCCATCGCGTTATCGCGATGAACAAGAACTATCGTTCGGGCAAAGGGCTGCTCCACGACTTAAATTACATTTTCTCGCATTACATGACTTTGGATCACGGTTCCATCCAATTCGACGGGGACATGGAACGCCTCCAATATGACGATGAAGTGAATCTTTATCGCAAACCCTACGACCATTTTGGGGTGGAACGCATCACCCCGGCCGAACCGGTGTACGACCTGAACGACTGGGAGATTCTTACGATATTTAACGACATCAAAAAGAAGGTCGTTTCGGGTTATCCCGTCTATAGCAGAAGCGGGACCCCGCATGTTCGTCCTTGCCGTTATAGCGACTTTGTGATTTTGATGCGGACCAAAAAGGATTTTGCCGCCTATCAAAAGTTCTTCTCGGGGATGGGGGTGCCCGTCAATAACTTATTGAGCACGAACCTCCATGAAGTGGACGCGATCCTTTTGATTGAGTCTTTGCTTTCTCTTGTCAGTTACTTCTTGGGCGGGAAATCGAATGACCCCCTCCATTATTTCGCGTCGATCGTCCGTTCTTACGCGTTCGGATACTCCGATGAACAAATTTACCAGTTACTAAATTCAAGAGACGGGGATCCCTTGAATAAGGTGGCCAAAGACCCGACTTGGGTTGCCATTAAATCCTTTGCGGAAGCCCATAGAGAGGACTCTTTCTCGTCTTTGTTCCTCGATATGATCGATGATTTTGGGGTGATTCGGGAACTCTACCGAATCGGCCAGGTCAGTGACTTCGTTTCTAAAATCGAATCCCTCTATATGTCGGTGGTGGGAGAAGAGAACTTGGGAGAAGACATCGACTCCTTCCTAGAACTCATGCGGACCATGAACAAGAACGATCTTTCCTTCGACGCGAAGTCGATCGTGGCAAGTGAAAACGCGGTGGAACTGATGACGATTCACGCTTCCAAAGGTTTGGAACAAAAAATCGTTTATCTGCCTTGCTGCCAAAATAAACTCGGGCAGGGAACTCCGTCGGGATCGCGGTTCATATTCGATGATACGTACGGGATGATTCTCCCCGAACCCGTGCCGCATTTTGACCCGGATGCGGAAGTCCCGGTTCGAAAATCCATATACGGGGTGCCCGGATTGCTCTCCAAGAAAGACACGGGAGTCGATTCGGAAATCGACGAGCATGTCCGTTTGTTCTATGTTGCCTTAACCCGTGCGGAGAACACGGTTATCATCGTGGGCGATCCGATGGCCATCCACCAAGAAGATCCAAACGACATGTTGCTCCGTTGCCCTCATGCGATGGTTCTCGACGAGGAATTCCTCCAAAAGAAAGCCCAAGAAGGAGTTCTTACTCCTACCCTCTTGATGGAATACCACGAAGCCGCGAAAGCCGCGAAAGAAGAACCCCACCCTCCGTTATCATCCTCGGAAGTGCCCGAAATTCTTTTGCCCGTGTATGAGAATTTGTTCAAGGAATGGGTGGTGAAGCCCTTGCGAAAAAACAACGAGGATGCGGTGGATGAAATCCTCCTCACCATCTTCCGAGATTATTGCGAACGCATTCAAATCAAGATTTCGGAAGCGGAAGCGGGGTCGGTGTTCGCCCTCGACGAACTTTCCGCCTTAACCCTTTCGATTTGGGAAAGAGTCTATCCATTTGATGGAGAAAGAAACCTCGACGGAATCAAGGAAAGAATCAAGGATTTCTTCGCGCCTCTAGACCCCGACAATCACGACCTAGCCGATGAAGAGGAAACGAATGTTCCCTTGGAATGCGATGGGATGTTCGAAGTCTTCCAAGGGGTGGACCCAAGCGACGACACGAATGTGATTCGCGCGCTAATTTCTTTTGCAAAGTCCATCATCACCCCCGAAGGGAAGGACAGCGAAGACGAAAGAACCAAGTGGATGCGTCAAGCGAGGATCTATGTCCCCGATTTGTCCAAGTTCTTTGACGGCAAAGCCCTAATGCGAGAGGTGGATTTCCATACGGACGAATATAAAGACGTCCATTCGACCGCCAAACAAGAAGTCGATCCTTCGCTGGTGGATCGATTCGCCATGCCGCCGTTTGTCCAACCCGAGATTGACGAAACCAAGGTGGAGTTCCCCACTCGTCTCCATCTCCGGGCGAGCAAGAAGACCTTTGGGGAAGAGGACCGTTCCAAAAGCGAAATCCTCGATCGAGGCGTCTATCTCCACCGCTTGATGGAACTCGTGGATTTTTCGACGATGGATACTTCGTTTATTCCGGATGATAAAGACCGCGCAATCATCGATAAAGTCTTGTCCCTCCAAGTGATGCAAAAAGCAAAAGAGGCGAGAACGTACCCCGAATTCGGATACTTTGACCCCGTTTTATTCACGAGCGGGTATATCGACTTACTCTATGAAATTGATGGACATTACGTTATTGTCGACTACAAATCTTTCCATGTGGATGACCCTGCTTATGTAGAACAATTACATACCTACGCGCGGAACGTTTCGCGGATATTCGGGGTCGAACTCGAAGACATTTCCATGTATTTGTTATCCATCAACGGTGGATTCTTGAAGAAAGTCCAATAGTCGATTTACGACTTTGTTACAATTCCGTTTCACCTCTTTGATAGATGGCCCAGTTTTCTTTTCCCATAATGACGGCGTCAA
>JAXFGC010000044.1:0-2517 GCA_034171505.1 Candidatus Alloenteromonas sp.
GACCCCGAGTGGGTGGATAAAGGGATTCATCGGAAAAAGAAGGACTAGTTCCTTTTCTTTGTTTTTCGCGTTTTCGAGGGGGTTTCCCCGAAGGTTTTCATATAGATTTTATGGAAATAACTGACCGATTCGATTCCTACAGAGGCGCAGATTTCCTCCATGGAGAGTTCGGTCATCTGCAAGAGATACTTCGCGTATTCCATCTTTTTGCGGTTGATGTAGGTTAAGAAAGTGACGTCAAAGGCTTCCCGGAATTTCTTGCAGAAGTACTTTTCGTTATAGGACATCTTGCTACGAATTCGCTTGGCCGCGTCGGGATAGGTGAAGTATTGGTCGATGAGGTCCGAGGCTTCCGCGGTGAAGGGGTCGGTGTGTTGTTCTTGGGTCCCATCCGTATAGAAAAGGAGCAGGAGGTTGGTCGCAAAAGCGCGTTCCATCTTGGCTTTTGCGATCCCGTCCGGTAAATCAAAGAAAAGGGTGTTTTTCTCTTCGAGATAGAGAATGTCTTGAGTCGAAATGTGAATCAACGTGCTTTTGGAGGCGCGAAGGGAGGCGAAGAAATCGGGATCGATGGAATCTCCGATCGCGTTATAGAAGTCGTTTCGGATTAAGAAATCGCGGTGAACACAGTTGCCTTCGGGGATGAAGCGATGGGCGACTCCGGGGAAGAGGATGTGTCATTATAAGGTAACTTGTTTCTACCCCATTTATTCCAATTCCACCGATGTCGCAGAGCCTCGGCCCCTTGGAACCCCAAGCAATCGTTCGCGTCCGCTCCGAGGTGAATTCGCTCGATGCTTTCGATGATAACCAAGGGGATCCCTCGCGCCATCGGTTTTTCTCGGCATAAAGGGGCTTGGAATAAGGTGGAAACAAATTACCTTATAATTGGCTAGAAACAAATTACCTTATAATCACACTCCGGGGAAGAGGATGCGGAAATCACCGGGTTTTAAGGTTTCACGAACCCCTTCGATTTCGTGTTCTACGCTTCCAGTTTCAACCAAAAACGCCTCTACGAAATCGTGGCAATGGAGGCATTGATCGTCTTTATCCGTTCTCCGAGAGGAAAAACTGATGGGAATGTCGCCGATATTGAGAACTCCATCCTGATTTTCCATAGTCGATTTCTCCTCGATAGATTTTATCAAAAGGAGAAAAAAAGAAAAAGAAAGGGCTTTAAAAGTGAAAATCGAGCACTTGTAGACGAAATCCACGAATAGGAAAAAAGAAGCGTCATTTCTAGAATTTTAGTAGTGAACAAAACACCGGAGAATGGCATGACCATGACAAAAAAGGTATGTTCCCGTGGCGGAAAACCGTTGCGGATGTTGCTTCTGATTAGCCCTTTTTTGCTTGGGTGCTCTAGCGGGGAGTCTTCCTCCCCTGTTGAAGAAGGTTCCGTGGACTCTAGCTCTGAGATTTTTGAGTCGACTGAAATTCTTTCGCCGGAATCCTCTGATTTGATCCCTTCGAGTTTGGAAGAACCTATTCGTCCAAATCAAGAGGCCAACCTCCTTCCTTATGAAGAAAAGAAGGACGAACTCAAACGTTCGATTTTCGGTTATTACCCGCCTGTGGAACGCCTGGGAATAGAAGCGATGGCGGAAGCGGGAATCACGGACGTAATTCCCACCCCTTGGGCGTGCGGATATTTGGGAGAACGCGGAGGAAATTACGCGAAAACGTTGGGTGAATATGGACTCAACGATTATCCCTTCGTTGGTTCCAAGGATGCCTTAAGCGAAGAAAACCTTTTGTCCCCTGAATGGCTCCAAACTACGGAGAACGTTTCTGGGGTTTATATGTGCGACGAGCCCTTCCCCACCCAAATGGATTTGCTCGCCTCCCAAATCTCTTCTTTTGAAGAAAAACTCGCGGGAAAGACCTTCCTTTCCTGTCTTTTGGATCCCGGCGGAAGCGCCTTCCCAAGTCTTTGGCCTTCCTCGGTTAGCTATCAAGATTACATCGACATGTATTGCGAAAAGATTTTAAACAAACTTTCGGGTCCCAAGGTGCTTATGGGAGACACATATCCACTTCAAACCGTGAACAGCAAACCCGTTATCTCGGGGCATCATTTATTTACTTTGATGACCTGGGGCGCGACCGCGGCGAAATATGGATACGACTGCAACGTCTGCATTATGGCGGATGATGCGATGATTTTTGAGGAACCGACCATGGGTTCCCTTCGTTTCCAAGTGAATTCTTTGCAGGCGTTCGGCATCCAAGATTACACGATTTATACCGTCGATACCCCCAATTCCGGGGTCGAGGAATACCGCAAAGCCATGTGGCAAAACGGAGGGAAAACCTCCATTTACAATCTGGTGAAACAACTCAACGAAGAGAACCAAGCCTATTCCTATTTGCCTCTCCAATTCCATTACGATGGCACCGTGGCGATTTGGCCTTCTATCGAACCGAGCGACAATATCGGCTACACCTATGAAAAGAATTCGATGGCGGGAATGACAAGCGTCACGATCGAAGAGGGGAAATTTGATATCGGCG
>JAXFGC010000060.1:0-49667 GCA_034171505.1 Candidatus Alloenteromonas sp.
CACGCCTACGAATACTTCGGTGCTCACTTTGGTTTCGTTGAAGACGAAAAGGGAGAGAAGACCTATGGTGTTTTCTTCCGTCTTTACTGCCCCTGCGGAAGCGATGTTTCCGTCATCGGGGAATTCAACGGTTGGGATATCTGTACCCACAAAATGAATAAAATCGACGATGCCGGTGTGTATGAAATCTTCATCCCCGGCCTCCACGATTACCAATCTTATAAATACCACTTCAAAAACGCTTTGGGACAATACGTCGACAAAGCAGATCCCTTCGCGTTCTACAGTGAACTCCGTCCCTTGAACTGCTCCCGTTTATATGACGTCGAGGGATTCCCTTGGAACGACCAAGAATGGATGAATACCCGTACCCGTAACTTCGACACCCCGATGTCGATTTACGAACTTCACCTCGGCAGCTGGAAAGGCAAAGTCGGAGAACGGTTCTTATCCTATGAAGAAGTCGCCGATTACCTCATTCCTTACCTAAAGGAAACCGGCTACACCCACATCGAAATCATGCCGATCACCCAATATCCCTTCGATGGATCCTGGGGATACCAAGCCACCGGTTTCTATTCGGTGGATTCGCGTTATGGCAACCCTAAACAGCTCATGTCCTTCGTGGACCGCATGCACCGCGCGGGATTCGGGGTCATCCTCGACTTCGCCCCCGTCCACTTCGCGAACGATGATTTCGGACTTCGTCGTTTCGATGGTACCTGCCTTTACGAATACCAAGGGGAACATGAAATCTCCCCCTGGGGCAGCCCCCAATTCGACCTTGGCAAAGACCCCGTCCGTTCTTTCCTTATGTCGGCGATGAACTATTTCATTACCTATTTCCATTTCGATGGCATCCGTTGCGACGCCGTGTCCAACATCGTTTATTGGGATGGCAACAAAGGCAAAGGCGAGAATACCGGCGCTACCGAATTCATCCGTCGCCTCAATGGCAAAATCCACGCCGAACACCCAAGCGTCATGATGATCGCCGAAGATTCGACCGACTTCACCAAAGTCACCCACCCCGTGGAATACGGAGGACTCGGGTTTGACTATAAGTGGGACCTCGGATGGATGAACGATACCCTCAAGTACTACCAAAAAGACCCCATCTACAAGAAGTATGAACACAATAAGCTCACCTTCTCGATGGCCTATTTCTATTCCGAAAACTTCCTCCTCCCCCTCTCCCACGACGAAGTCGTCCATGGCAAGGGGACCATCATCAACAAGATGTATGGGGATTACGAAACCAAATTCGCCTTGCTCCGTAACCTCTATACCTACCAATTCGCCCACCCGGGGAAGAAACTCAACTTCATGGGCAACGAACTCGCCTCGTTTGACGAATGGAACGAGAATAAGTCCCTCCCCTGGAATTTGTTAAGCTATCCCAAGCACGACTCCGTCCGTCGCATGATCCGCGATTTGAATCTCATCTACCGCGCGGAAGAGGCGATGCACGTGGAAGAGCATAACCCCGCCCACTTCCGTTGGCTCATGGTCGATAACCACGACCAAAGCGTCTTCGCCTTTGAACGGAGGGTTGGCGATAGCGATCTCATCTTCGTTTTCAACATGACCCCGAATTACTACGAGAACTACTCGATTGGTTCCTATGAACCGGGGACGTATGTGGAAATCTTCAACTCCGACAAAGACGTCTACGGAGGCTGGAACCAATATAACGGCCTCCCCGCGATCAGTTACGAAGGCATGGGGCCGGAAGGCCGTCCTTGCCACCTCGTATTGGAGAAGTTGACCGGCTACGCCGCCTGCATCTTCAAACGCGCGGTGGAGAAGAAGAAAGAAGAACCCAAAGTCGTGGAGAAAGCCCCCGCGAAGAAGAAGGCCGCCCCGAAGAAGAAAACCGCTTCGGCCAAGAAACCTTCCGCCAAGAAAACGGCGAAAAAAACATCCACCAAGTAAAGGAAAGTAACAAATGTTTGAAAATAAATCCGATTTCAAGCGCACGTTCGCGCTCCGTTTGGAAGAAAAATACGGACGCAGCGTCGCCGACTCCCATATCACCGAACGCTATGACGTACTCGGCGAAATGGTTCGTGATTACGCGGGTGCGCATTGGCGCGTATGCCGGGAGAAGATCCTGCAGAACAGCGAACGCCAACTCGTCTATTTCTCGATGGAATTCCTCATTGGGCGCCTATTGACCTCCAACATGCAAAACCTCGGGATTTATGATGTCGCCCGCGATGGCCTTTCCGATCTTGGCATCGACATCGGGGAACTCGAGGACATGGAAGCCGATGCGGGACTTGGCAATGGCGGCCTTGGCCGTTTGGCCGCGTGCTTCCTCGATTCCATCGCCTCGTTAGGATATCCGGGACACGGCAACACCATCCGTTACGAATACGGATTCTTCCGTCAAAAGTTCGTCGGGGGACAACAAGTGGAACTCCCCGATCAATGGCTTTCCAACGGCTTCGTCTTCGAAGTCCGCAAACCCAAGCACGCGGTCGAGGTGAAGTTCTACGGCAACGCGGAAACCTACCTGAAGCCCAACGGGGAATATGGCCTCCGCACCGTCAACGCGACCGCGGTTCGCGCGGTTCCTTATGATGTATCCGTCCCGGGATACAAAAACGGAGTCGCTAACACCCTTCGTTTGTGGAGCGCCGAACCGAGCGAAAACAATCTTCCCTTGGACCGCTCCTTCGAGGAATATCTGAACACCTTGAAGGAACTCTGCCACGGCTTGTACCCCGATGATTCCACCGAACACGGCCGCATGCTCCGCCTTCGCCAACAATACTTCCTTGTTTCCGCGGGCCTCCAATCCTGCATGCGCAGCTATTTCAACCGCCACCACACTTTGGACGGCTTAGACAAAGCTTATGTCTTCCAACTCAACGACACCCACCCGATTTTGGCCATTCCCGAAGCCATGCGCTTGCTCATGGACGAATACAACTACGGCTGGGACGACGCTTGGAATATCGTGACCAAGATGTTCGCCTACACCAACCACACGGTCATGCCCGAAGCCCTTGAGAAATGGCCGGTCCGTTACGTCCAACAACTCGTTCCGCGGGTGTACATGATCATTGAGGAGATTAACCGTCGCTTCAATTTGTTCTTGAATTCCCAACACGTCGGGGATGCCGCGCGTTACGCGATGCAAATCATCAAAGACGGGCAAATCCACATGACCAACATGGCCATCTACACGGGCTATTCCGTCAACGGCGTTGCCAAAATCCACACGGACATCCTCAAGGCCTACACCTTTAAGGATTTCTATGATCTCTTCCCCGAGAAGTTCAACAACAAGACCAACGGCGTCACCCATCGCCGCTGGTTGATGTACGCGAACCCCCGTTTGGCGAAAATCATCGACGAACGCATTGGAGAGGGGTGGAAGAAGGACTTCGAGCACGAAATCGGCAAACTCAAAGCCTTCGCCGACGACGAAGCGACCTTGAAGGCCATCATGGAAGCGAAAGCGGAGAACAAGAAGGACTTCGCCGCGTTTGTGAAGAAGACCTATGGCATCGAAATCGACCCGACCTCGATCATCGACGTCCAAATCAAGCGCCTCCACGCCTATAAGCGTCAACTCCTCAACGTCTTTCACATCATGTATCTCTACAAGCGGATTCACGAGGAGAAGGGCTTCACGATGGTTCCGCATACCTACGTTTTCGGCGCGAAAGCCGCCCCGAGCTACGCGTATGCCAAAAAGATCATCGAACTCATCCTCGCGGTCGCGGACATCGTCAACAACGACCCCGTGGTCTCGCCCTTCATCAAGATCGTCTTCGTCGAAAACTATGGGGTGACCCTCGCGGAGAAGATCATCCCCGCCGCGGACGTCTCCGAACAAATCTCGACCGCGGGCAAGGAAGCCTCGGGTACCTCCAACATGAAACTCATGATGAACGGGGCCATTACCTTGGGAACCCTCGACGGGGCGAACATCGAAATCGCCGAAGCCGCGGGCAGGGAAAACGCCGTCATCTTCGGCCTTACCGCGGATGAAGTCCAACAACGCGTGGACGAAGGAACCTACTCCCCTTGGACCGTCTATAACAACGACGCCCGCGTCAAATCCGTCATGGATTCCCTCTTCTCGGGTCCCTGGACCAAGGGAGACGTCGGACGCTTCCGCATGATCTTCGATGAAATCATGAACGGCAACGACCAATTCTTCGTCCTCGAAGACTTCAGTGCCTACGTGGATGCCTGCGAACGCGTCGATGCCTTCTATTCTGACCAGAAGCGTTGGGCGAAGGCCTGCTTGCTCAACATCGCCGCCTCGGGTCCCTTCACGAGTGACCGCACCATCGAAGAGTACAACCGCGATATTTGGCATCTCAACAAGATGATCGTGAAATAAAGCAATGGAAAAAATGTCGACCTCTTCTCCCGGGGGAACTTCCTTCTCCCGGGGAGGATGGGTAATCCTCAACTTCCTCATCTACCTTGCACTGGGGCTGGTATTCGCCCTTGCCCCCATTTACGAGGTGACCGTGGAAGGAGAGCCCACCCGTTATACCTTCTTTTTTGAAGCCTATCGCGTGATTGAAGGAAACGATGCGATCGCCTTCCTCGTTTTAACGGGGGTTGGTTTGGGGCTCATCGCCGCCGCGTGTGTCTTCCAAGTCATCGCTTTTGCCAAACTCCTCCGCCAAAACGGGGATTCTAGCGACAAGTGCTTCGTCGTGGGGGCGATTCTCTTCACCCTCGCCTGCATGGGCTTTGGGGTGAGCGGCATGACCCACGATTTCGTGGTGCTCCTCCTCATTGGCCTCGCCTTCGGGTTGCTCGGATTTGGGTCGATACTTCTCCACTTCAAGAAATTCGCGGAATTATCCAACGCCTAGAGGTCTTCGGACCTCTTTTTTCTTGCAATGAAAAACCCGCCCCGAAGGGCGGGAGAGGAATACGTTTCTTAGCAGGCTTTTCCGGTGCTGCCGAAGAGGTCGCACTTTTCTTGGACCTTCTTTTGGATGGCAACGAATCCCGGCTTTAAGAGTTTGCGCGGGTCGTAGCCCTTTTCCTTGTTTTCGGCGGTCGGATCGGCGCGTCCGGCGAGGCAATAGTCGCGGGTCGCTTCGGCGAAGACGAGTTGGCAGTCGGTGTTGACGTTGATCTTGGACATGCCATGGGCAATCGCGTCGCGGATTTGTTCATCGGGGATGCCGGTTCCGCCATGGAGGACGAGGGGGATGCCGCCCGTCGCTTCTTGGATGGCCTTCAATGCTTCGATGTTGAGACCCTTCCAATCTTTGGGGTAAAGACCGTGGATGTTGCCGATGCCCGCGGCGAGGAAGTCCACGCCAAGAGCGGCGATTTCGGCGCATTCCTTTGGGTCGGCGACTTCGCCGTCCGCGGTGATGCCGTCTTCGGTTCCCCCGATGGCACCGACTTCGGCTTCGATGGAGAGGCCTTTGTCATGGGCGATTTTGATGAGTTCTTTCGTTTTGGCGATGTTCTCGGCGAAGGGGAAGTGGGATCCGTCGAACATGATCGAGGTGAATCCGGCTTCGATGCATTTCAAGCAGCCATCGTAAGATCCGTGGTCGAGGTGAAGGACGACCGGGACGGTGATGCCGAGGCACTTGTCGAGGGCGCGGACCATCGCGGCGACGACTTCGAAGCCGCCCATGTATTTGGCGGCGCCTTCGGAGACACCGAGGATGACGGGGCTCTTGAGGGCTTCCGCTTCGAGAAGAATCGCTTTGGTCCATTCGAGATTGTTGATGTTGAATTGTCCGACGGCGTAGTGTCCGGCGTGGGCTTCTTTCAACATGCGTGTTGCGTTAACTAACATACTGTTTCCTCCGGTAAAGTTTTACCTGCTCTATTATCCTACGGATAAATTGTCTTTTCCACTTTTCGATTCTTTCTTACCGATATGTCGGATTACCGGACCTTCCTTTTGGTGAGGAAGAAGAGGGAAAGAAGACCGAGGATGCTAATAAAGGAAATAAGGAAGAAAGGCAAAGAAGAGGAAATTTCTTTGCTAAACAAAGAAGAAAGGGAAGATAGGTCACTTCGTAATCCCGCGAAATCCTCCCCCACGAGTTCCCCGTATTTGTTTTGGAGCAGAGAATAGAGGGAACGGGCTTCGAGGATGGTCGCATCCTTTGTGTTCGTCAAGAATTCCGCTTGGGTGGATTCATCCATAAAGGAGAACTCTTCTTGGAGCGTGTTCCAAGAAGCGGCGATGCTTGCGAGGTCGCTACTAACACCGTTCCCGTCACAAGAAGGGGTGATGAGGGAAAGGAAGTAAGCGGAATAGGCTTTCGCGGCGTCAAGGGGAGAGGCGTCGTAATCGACCCCGGCAGTCGTCATGGAGGTGATGTCGACCCCGATGATGTAGATGGAGTTGGTGGAACAGGTCACCGTGATTTTCACGTTTCCGGTGGGACGGCCTTCAAAGGAGAGGTCGACCGTTTTTTCGCTCGTTCCCCCCGAAGTTGGGGCGGTGATGTTCGCGGATTGGGTGGTTCCGTTAATGGCAATCTCGATGCTCCCCTTTCCCGCTTTGTTGTTGGTGCAATAATGGACGGTGACTTTCGAGACGCTTGAGAAAGAATCCTTTGTCGTGGCACTCGCTCCCGAAGTTCCCGTGGAGACTTGGACGCCGTTATTCGTGTATCCCAAGCCGTCTTTCCCGCTGATCCAAGAAGGTCCGGAGCTCGTACCCCAGGATAGATTGCTGAAGCGACTTTCGGAAGTGTCTTCCACGGCTTTTTCAGAATCACCAATGTTCGCTCCGTTTAAGGTTACTCTGTACTTCGAGGATCCTTGGAGGAGAATACCATCGACGTTTGCCTGATAAGTGAAGACGTGTTCCCCCAAGGAGGAGGTGTCAACCGTTCCAAAAAGTGGGTTTTCTACCGCGACGGTTTTGCCTTTGTTATAAAGAACCTCTACCGAGAGGATTGATGGGTCGAACGTCGAAGCAAAAGGAATGGTTTCGGGCAATCCCTTCAGGAGCAAGGAAGTCGGAACTGGGGTTATCACCTCCACTTCACAGGTCGCATAGACGGAGGGAAGGGAGGCGATTTCCACTCGAATCGTGGTCGCTCCTTCCTTTAAAGCGGTGACTACCCCGTTATCGACGCTAGCGACGTCGGGGTCGCTCGAAGACCAGGCTAATTCGCTTCCGGAAGCTCCACTTGGGGAAATGGTCGGAATTAGGGTGGCCGTAGTTTGGAATTTGGTGTCTAGGTTTAAGGAAGAATGGTCCAAGGTGATGGATTCCGCCTCTACCGCTTGGACGGAAAGAAGGAGCTGGAAGATGGTCGCCCGGGTATCCGAAGTCGCGGTGAGGCTTGAAGTGGTGCAACCTTTGATGGTGAGGACGTTTGTTCCACCCAAGGAAGAGAACGTCAAAAGCGAGGTCACTTCGCTTAAGGTCGCAGAAGATGATCCAAGGCTTCCTTCCCCAGGTAAACCGTTGATGGAGAAACTGCCGTTAGAATCCCAAACGCGCCCGATGATGGCGGCGGAGACGATGGAAACGGATTCATCAAAGGTGAGGGTCAAGGTACCGACTTTGCTACCGGTTCCCAAGGAGATTCCACCTTTCCTTGCGTAAGCGGTAGAGGAACTAAAGGAAGTGAGCAAATTCCCTGCATTACTTGAACCCATGGAGAGTTGAGACCGCAACGAGTTCAGCGAAATAGCAGTGGTCTCGGTGCTTGAAAGCGTGGATTTATCGTAACAATTTAGGAGCAAAGAGGACACGCCTTCAATCTCTCTGACCGTTAGGTTATAGTCCGCGGTCAATGTGTTTCCTTCGTCGTTAACCGTCATGGTGATCACGGTGGAGCCTACGCTTAAGGCGGAGACTTTTCCGCTTTCGTTCACGCTGGCGACGGAAGGGTTGCTTGATACAAGAGTATAGGAAGAGTTGGTGGCGTTTTGTGGACTCACCTCCATGCTCAGTTGGAGGGACTCCCCGATGGAAAGGGAAGAAGAGGTTTCGCCCTTTTCGTCGGTCAAGGAAACGGAACTTACGGGGACGAATTCACTTACGGTGACTTCGCAAGTGGCGGAATATCCCCCGTCATCGCTCGTCGCGGTGATGGTCGCCTTTCCACTTGATACGGCGGTGATGGTGATTTCTCCCAAACCCGTGGAGGAGTCTTTATCAATTGAGACGATTTCCGGATGGTCCACGGAATAATGGATGGTCGTGTTATCCGCGTTTGAGGGTTCGACTTCCGCGAGAATGGTATCGCAGGTATGGCTGCCTCCCACGGTCAAGGATAATGTTTCGGGATAAACGGTGATGCCCGTTACGCTTCGGGAAAGCGTTAGGAGGTTCCCAACGTCCAAAGTTCCGTCCGTGATGTTCGATGGGCCGACCCTGCTCGAGCCGCCGGAAGTCGTGGTATCGACGTATTTGTTGACGAAGGAACCGATGTTGGATGCGCTGCTTTGGAGGTCGGAAAGGAATTCATCCGGGGTTCCATCGGGATTCTTTTGCTTCCAAAGGGCGGCGGCCCCCGCGACGATGGGGGAGGCAAAAGAAGTTCCGTTCATCGAACTGTAACCCGTGGAATACGAGGCGCTGCTCGAACCGGTGATGGTGGCGCTATAGACGCTGCCTGGGGCGAGGATATCGACGTTCTTTTCCCCGCTTTCGCTCGCGGAGTTGTAATTGGTGTATCCGGATAAGGAGGTCGAGGAGTTTTTCGCCAAAGCACCGACCCCGATGACACCTTTGGAACAGGCGGGATAGGAATGGTGGCTCGTCGCCTCATTGCCCGCTGCGGCAACGACGATGATTCCCGCGTTTTTCGCTGCGGAAGTGGCGCTGTTAAAATAGGTCGATGCGCTGCTCCACTCATTTTGATAATCCCCGAATTCATCCGTGAAAGTGTCCGCATAGATTCCCAGGGACATATTGATGACGTCCACCCCGCAATCGATTGCGTAGGAGATGGCGGAGTTGATGGAAGCGGCGGACATGTCGACTTTGAGGCAAAGGAGTTCCGCTTCGGGGGCGATTCCAACGATCCCCCCGTTTCCCATGGGGGCGAGGAGGGTGGTCGCCGTTCCCGTCCCATGGCTGTCCCATTCCCCCTCTTTGTCGTTATAGGACTCTTTAATGCAATCGGGGTCGGTCGAATAAAGGGTGCGGGTCACGTAATTCCCTGAGGTCGAGAAATAGGCGCTGTCGGAAGTGATGACGCTGCTGCCGTCGCTTCGGGTGAATTCGGGGTGGTCGGTCGCGAACCCATCGTCGATGACGGCGACTTTCACGCCTTTCCCGGTGTAGGTGTCCCAAACCGCCCCGATATCCCCGAGGTTGTTCATGGAATAACTTTTTTGGGTGGAGTATTTGCCGTCGCTAGGCGTCAACATTGGGCTGGCTTTGACCCCGCGGGCTTCTTCGGGGACATAGGCGACGATCGTGCCTTTCCCTTTTGTCGAAAGCGGGGAAGCCGATGCGCCACTAATAGGAAAGGGGGAGAAGGAGAGGCCGAGGAGGCAAAGGAGGGGAATGATTTTCATAATAAAAAACCTTCCTAATTATTTTATGCGTGCCTCGCCGCGCATAAAAATAGGAAAGTGGGGAAATATCACGTTTTTTACTTGGCTTCGAAGGCTCCGGGGAAGACTTCCATTTGGACGTCGATGGAAAGCTCCTCGAATTGGGACATGAAAAGGTCGTAGTAATGGCCTTTTTTCCGCATCAATTCTTCGTGGGATCCATCTTCGACGACATATCCCTTTTCCAGGAACAAGATGCGATCGCAGTTGACGACCGTGGATAAGCGGTGGGCGATGAGGATGGAGGTTCGCCCCTTTAGCATCTTGTTGACCGCCCCTTGGAGGTGGGCTTCCGTCAAGGTGTCGATGGAGGAAGTGGCTTCGTCGAGGATGAGAAGCGCGGGGTTCCGCAACAAGGCGCGGGCAAAGGCGATGAGCTGCCTTTGCCCTTGGGACAAGGCATCTCCTCCCAAGGAGCATTCGGTGTTATAACCATCCGGCTCGGAGAGAATGAAATCGTGGATGCCGACGGCTTTCGCGGCCGCTTCAATCTCCTCTTGGGTCGCGTCTTCCTTGCCATAACGGATGTTTTCCGCGTAGGTGCCTTTGAAGACGAAGGGGTTTTGCTGGACGTAACCGATTTGGTGGCGGAGATAACCCAAAGACAAGGTCCGATACTCTCGTCCATCGAGGTAGATGTTTCCGCTCGTTGGTTCATAAAACCGGCAAAGGAGGTTCACGAGGGTCGTTTTCCCCGAGCCCGTCTCCCCGACGATCGCGATGCTTTGTCCGCTTGGGATTTCAAGGTTCAAGGGGTGAATGATTTCAATGCCGTTGCCGTAATCAAAGGTGACGTTTTCGAAGGTGATATTTCCATGGAACGGGGGATAATTTTCTTCCTTGGGATGGAAGATATCGCCATATGCCTCGATGACTTCGGGCGTATCCTTGATTTCGACTTTGGCTTCGAGGAGTTGGATGACTTTCTCGGCGCCGGCTTGGGAAGCCATGAATTCGGACATGGTCTCGGCAAGTCCCGTGATCGGGTCGTAAATATTCCGGACAAAGGTCAAGAACAAGACGACGGTCGCCGCGGTGGTGAGGCCTCGGTCGATTTGGTGGTTCCCAAAGAAGATGATGACGACCACCATCATCCCCGAAACGAGGGACAAGACGGGATTGAAGAAGGCGTTGACCAAATGGGCTTTGTAACGCTTTTCGCAGAGATCGGAGGTGATGGCCTCGGATTCTTGGATGCGGGAATCCTCAAGCGACAAGGACTTGATGGTCTTCGCCCCGGAAATCGATTCGGCGAGGTAACTCACGTAAGCGCTGTGGGATTGTCTGGCGATGCGGTGTTTCACCAAAATCGCTTTTTCAAACAAAGGGGCGACGATGAAGACGATTGGGAGGGAAGCCAAAACCAAAAGGGAGAACTTCCAGTCCGTGGAGAACATCGTGCCGATGGAAAAGGCGATCTCGAACGCGGACCAAAGGATGCTGTTGACGCTCCAAACAAGGGTGGAGGACAAAGTGCTTGTGTCCGACTGCATACGGGCGATGAGCCACCCGCTGGAATTCTTGTCAAAATAAGAGAAGGAAAGCTCCTGGATGCGTTCAAAGGTATCCCTCCGCAAATCGATGACGATGTTCATTGAGATGAGGTTGAGGGAGTAGAAGGAGACGTAGATGGCTAAGCAACGCAATAAAAGGCCGACGAGCAAGAGAATGACAAAGACGTAAACCGGGAAGGTGGCCTCAATCCCAAAGAGGAAGGTCGCGTGGACGTCCACGAGCCAGAAATTGGTTTCCATCACAAGACCCTGTCCGATGCGGTCGGCGAGATCGATGGAAGCCGCGTTCATGACGGGGATGAAACTCGAATCGTGGAACGTGGAGAACAAAGTTCCCAAAATCGCGACGACGAAAAGGAATTTATGCCGTAACGCATAACGGGAAATCTTGAGCCATACGCCGAAATTTACCTTCTTTGGCAAATCTTCTTCTTGAAATCCGGAACTCATTCTTCCACCTCCTTTCTCGAACTTTGAATCGCGGCGATCTCCCCATATAACCCACCTTGGGCGAGGAGCTCTTCGTGCGTCCCCATCTGGGCGATTTTTCCTTGGTCCATCACGATGATCAAATCCGCGTCTTTGGCCGTCGCGATACGATGGGTGATGAGGATTTGGGTGACGCCTTTTGCTTCGGTGGCCAAACGCTTCCGAATCGAAAGGTCGGTTTGGGCGTCGACGGCGCTTAAGGAATCATCGAATACCAGGATCGGGGTTTTGGGTAACAAGGCGCGGGCGATGGCCAGACGTTGTTTTTGACCGCCTGACAAAGTGACGCCTTTTTCCCCAACGGGGGTCTCATAACCCTTATCGAACCGTTCGATGGCCCGGTCCACATCCGCGATTTGGGCGACGCGGCGGATATCCTGACGTTCCGCGCTTGGAACGGCGATACGGATGTTGTCTTCGATGGAACGCGAGAAGAGGAAGGGGTCTTGGAGGACGCTCGCGATGCATTTGCGGAGGGTCTCCTTGGATTTCTTTTTGACGTCCACTTCATCGACGTAAATGGTTCCCGAGGTGGTTTCGTATAACCGGGTCAAAAGGGCGAACAAGGTGCTCTTTCCCGAGCCCGTCTTGCCCATGATGGCAACGCTTTGTCCGGGGGCAATGGAGAAGGAGACGTCATCGATCACCGGGACATCGGGTTCATCGGGATAGGCGAAGGAGACGTGGTCGAATCGAATCGCGCCTTTCAAGGGGGTGTTATCCCCTTCGACGACGTCCTCGGTTTCCTTGTCTAACAAGAGTTGGATACGGTCGCTCGAGGCCAAGGTTTGGCCAAACGCGGACATGGTTTCGGCCGCCCCGCGGAGGGGCCAGACCATCATGTTGACGAAGAGGAAGGAGATGGCGAGGGACCCGCCCGAAATCTCGCCGGTGAAAACGAGGTAAACCGCGGTGACCACCGCGATCACGCGCGAGGAGAAAATGAAAATGTCCGAAGAACTATAAAAGGCACTTTCGAGCCAACGATCGTACTTCGATACTTTCTTATATGCTTGCAAAGAATCTTCGAAACGGTCGATTTCCTTTTGCTCTCCGCAGAAGGCTTTGATGACCCGGACCCCCGATAAATTGTCGTTGATGCGGTCGACGATTTCCGCTTCCGCATCATCCGCCGCCCGATACGCCTTCCGAAGTTTCTTCATGAAGAGGAAGGAGAAGACGAACAAGGGTACCATGAGGGCCAAGGAAGAGAGGGCGAGTTTCCAAGAGATTTGAAGCAAGATGAGGGAGCAGAAAATGCTCATCCATAAGGCGTAAAGGATTTGGGAGGTCTGCATGATCAAGAACTTGCGCATCACGTCGATGTCATTGGTGCAAGTCTGAATCAAGTCACCGGGCTTGGTGGTTTTGTATTCGGAGAAAGGCAAGGACAAGAGCTTCCGGTAGAGATGGTTCTGCATGTTTTTGTTGATGAGGGAGGCGGCCCTTGCCCGCAAGGCATGTCGAATCCAAGACATCAACACCAAAACAAGGGCGCTGCCAAGCACCCAGAAGCCGATGACCTCGCGGTGTTCGTAAAGGAAAGTATCCCCGCGCCCCATCGCGATCAAATCCGCGATCCAACGTTCGACGAACGCGGCTTTATGGAGTTGATGCATGTAGCTATCGACCAAGACGGAACTCAAGAACGAGGAAAAAACCTCGCTCAAGACCATGAAGAATTGGGCGACATAGGAGAGCACATAGACCACGACGTGGCCTTTGAGCATGATTTTCACCGTAGAAAACAAAGAAGAGGAGGATTTCGACATAACGTTTCTTAGGACTCCTTAATATATCAGCCTATAAAATTTTGTCACCCGCATACGAAGAAAAGTTTTGTTTCGTTTTCTTCACGGCTAACGGGACGGGGCGGAAAGGTGTACCTTTCTTCCCTCCGTTTGGCCTTTAAAATCCCCAAAAATGGAAAAGAAGGCAAACAATACGAAAATTCGGCACTTTTCTTTCCCGAAAACGGATATAATAAAGGCATGCGAAAGACATACTGGTGGCGCGATTGCGTCGGGTATATTCTTTATCCACAAACTTTTCAGGACAGCAACGGAGACGGCGTTGGGGATTTGCCCGGCATCATTTCCCGTTTGGATTACCTCCACGATTTGGGGGTAAACCTCCTTTGGATTTGTCCCATTTTCGCTTCTCCCATGGACGATAACGGGTACGACGTATCCGATTATTACCAGGTGAACCCCCTTTATGGGACTAACGACGATCTTAAGCGTCTCCTCGACGAGGCCCATAAACGCGGCATCCGCATCTGCTTGGACTTCGTGATGAACCACACAAGCGACGAGCATCCTTGGTTCCAAAAGGCCATCAGCGATCCCGCCTCCGAAGAAAGAGGTTATTACTACATCCGCAAAGGGCGCTACGAAGGCGGCAAACTCCTTCCTCCCAACAACTGGAAGGGTTTCTTCGCCACAAGCGCTTGGGAACGGATCGGCGAAAGCGATGAATTCTACCTTCATATCTTCTCCAAAAAGATGCCGGACGTGAATTGGGCGAACCCCAAACTTCGCGAACGTTACTACGAAATCGCGAGGTATTACCTGGACCTTGGGGTCGATGGCTTCCGTCTCGACGCCCTCGCGCATCTTGGCAAAGACCAAACCTTCTCGGACTCCTGCTACCCACCCGACGCCAATGGCCTCGTGATGGATACCTCCAAATTCTCCAATCGCGATGATGTTTTCGTTTACCTGCAGGAATTCAAAGAGAGGGTCCTCGACCATTACGATTGCTTGACCATCGGGGAGGTCGGCGGAGGATGCACCCCCGACATGGCCCTCCGTTACGCTTCCATCGACCACGGCCCCATCGACATGGTCTTCAATTTCGATAATTCCTGGAGCAATGGGGCGTTCGGTTCCATCGACAAGAAAGACGAGGAGATCGTGACGGACGTCGTCGGTCTCAAGCGCGCCTTCTTGCGGTGGTACGACCGTTGTCATCAATATGTGGATATGCCCGTTTATTGGGATAACCACGATCACCCCCGGGTTCTTTCCCAATACGGCTCCCTCCGTTATCGGAACGAATCCGCGAAAGCCTTGCTGACCATCCTCCTCTTCATGTACGGCACCCCCTGGATCTACAACGGGGAGGAAATCGGCATGAGCAACGTCACCTACGATTCCTTGGAGGATTTCTGTGGGGACGTTGGCAATGTCAACGACATCGCCGAGAAACGCAAACTCGGTTATAGCGACGAACAAATCCTCCATTATTTATGCCGGTGCAGTCGGACGAACGCGAGAACTCCCTTCCCATGGGATAACAGCGAATTCGCCGGATTCAGCACCGTTCCTCCTCGGACGAAACTCAATTCCAACTACAAAGAAGGGGTGAACGCCCTCGATGAGATGAACGATCCCTGGAGCATCATCAATTACGCCCAATACGCGATTTGGAAGCGCCGGGACCCCGCCATCCAAGAGCTCATGAAAGGACAGCTGATCTTCCTTGAAATCGAGAACCCCGACGTCTTCGCCTTCCTCCATGAAAGCCCATCCGGAAAGCTCATCGTCGTGGCCAATATGCGGGACCATGATGTCCGCTTCCCGTTCTATTATTCGGTGGAAGATTGCTACCTCCATAACTATGGAGAAGCGATATTAAAGGACCACGTTTTCACCCTGCGGCCCTTCGAATGTTTCTTGTTTAAGGCGTAGAGGATATGGAAAAACATTACTTATTCAAGTCCGGCGTTCCTTTCGACCGGATTGCCTTTGAGGACACTCTTGCTTCCATGGGGGTGGGGGACATCGTCTATTTTTCGCCCACGGAAGGGGAATTCATCGCGGATTCCTCCCTTTTTGCTGAACTCGGATCCCAATTGTCCTTGATGCGCGAAGACCTCGGAACTTCCTTTTCTTTCTTGATTTCCCATGAATGCACGGGACTCGAGAAGAAGTTGCTCGAGGAGGCTTTTTCCTATTTCCCGAACCAAGCCTTGTTCCCGACGGACGTGATTCTTCGGGAGATGTCGTTTGGCGATTATTCGAGCTATCCCCTCATCAAGGAGAAGTTCAAGAAGGTCCCGAGCGACTTAATGCTCACCGCGGGAACCTACCTCCGTTGTGGCCTCGACGCCCAACTCGCCTCGAAATGCCTTTTCGTCCACCGCAACACCTTCTTATATCGAATGAACCGGTTTTTGGAGATCACGGGACTCGATATCCGCGACTACCATAACGCCCTTTATCTCGAGCTGTATTTCCAACTTGAGAACGGTTATTTCCCCAATCGAAATTAATTTGTGCATCGTGCACTAGACCCCTAATTCTGAAAGCGCTATCATACACCCAACTGGAGGACATTTTAAAAATGCCAAACACTGAAATCGTCGAATCCGCGGCCACCCCGGTTGCTGAACCGGAAATGGGCTACGTTTCCCTCCGCCACATCGACAAAATCTACGACAACAACGTCCAAGCCGTCTTTGATTTCAACCTCGAAATCGCCAAGAAAGAGTTCATCGTCTTCGTTGGACCTTCTGGATGCGGCAAATCCACCACCCTCCGCATGATCGCCGGTTTGGAAGACATCTCCGCCGGTGAACTTTGGATCGATGGAGAATACTCCAACGACCGCACTCCGAAGGACCGTGACATCGCCATGGTCTTCCAATCCTACGCCCTTTATCCGCACATGACGGTCTATAACAACATGGCGTTCGGCCTCAAGATCCGTCACCTTCCGAAAGAAGAAATCGATCGCCGCGTCCGTGAAGCCGCCAAGATCCTCCAAATCGAAGAATTCCTTGACCGCAAACCCAAGGCTCTCTCCGGCGGTCAACGTCAACGTGTCGCCCTCGGCCGTGCCATCGTCCGCAACGCCAAAGTCTTCTTGATGGACGAGCCTCTCTCCAACCTCGACGCGAAACTCCGTGTCCAAATGCGTTCGGAGATCATCAAACTCCACGAAGCCATCGGCGCCACCACGATCTACGTCACCCACGACCAGACCGAGGCCATGACCATGGCGACCCGCATCGTCGTCATGTCCAAGGGACGCATCCAGCAAATCGGCTCCCCGATCGAAATCTACAACCATCCGGCGAACCTCTTCGTCGCGACCTTCATCGGCTCCCCGTCCATGAACATCATGAAAGCCGAATACGAAGCCGGTAAAGTTTACCTCTCCAACGGAGTGGTCATCCCCTTGGAGGAAGCGGCCGTCGCCGCCCACGACGCCTTCTATGAAAAGGCCATCGCGAAAGCGGAAGAGGAACTCGCCCCGATTGAAGAAGAAGTCCGCGCCCTCGGTGAAAAAGCCGCGGGAGATGAAAAGCTCACCAAGAAGCACGATGCCGCGGTCGAAAAAGTCGAGAAACTCCGCGCCGCCCTCAAGGGACGCCACGCGATTGCCTATGGCATCCGTCCGGAAGACATCCACGACATCGAGAACGATTCCCACCACGAGGGACTTGGCGAAACCTACGACATCAAAGTCGCGGTCGCTGAACTTCTCGGTCACGAATACTATGTCCACACCGACTTCGGTGGCATCGACATGGTGGCCAAGATTCCGCTCGTCCACGAAATCAAGATCGGCGACGAAATGAAGATTGCCTTCAACCTCAAGAAAGGCCACGTCTTCGACCTCGTCACCGAAGATCGCATCTTCTAAGGATACGCACCAACTAGGCCGGGATTCGTCCTGGCCTTTTTTTGACGCTCGTTTGCCCTTGGGAGGCCCTAGAAAGCCCCCTAGGGCATTTTCCCTTGCCCTAGGAATTTACCTATCTTCTTTTGCTTTTGGTTCCCCTGGGGCAAATGGGGGCTTTTTCTTGAGGGAATGTAGTTTCCACATTAGAATGTTGCCATGCCGGAACTTGGATCCTCGAAGAAGAAAGAGAAGAAGGTGCGCGTTTCGACCAAAGAGGTCGTCTCCGCCTATAGCGACGAAGGCCGCGCCTTGCAAAAGAGGCAGAAGACCATCGCGCACGTTTTGACTATCGTTGTCATCGTCCTCGCCTTGGGGCTTTTCATCGGGGCAATCCTTCTATTCCGAACATAGGTTTTTTGATTTAGTGGTAAGTATTCGAAAGAATTTTTGTTCCGATTTTATCGGACTTTTTATTTTTTCCATCCATCAAAAACCATTAAAAGTAAGTTTTTTCGAGACGATTTCGCACTATAAGTAGAGGCGCGGATTCGGCGAGATGGCCGTATCGCGAGACTCGGGCTAACCCTTCTGGCAATCTCGATGCCCCCGAAGGAAGGCTTCGTTTATGGACTAGCGCTCCGGCAAAGCGTAGACCAAGAGGAATCTCCGCCAAAGACCCTCCCTCTTCGAAGCCATACCCTTGGCGCTCCAATCGCTCCCTTCTTCGGAGGGGCCAAGGAGTTCGCGCCTCGCGAGAAAGGAAGGTCCCGGGCGAGAAGGCCTCGGCCTCCACTCTCCCACCCCCTTTTCTCCTCCCTTCCTTTCTCGTTTTCTTTCTTTTTCCTTTTCTATAGGAGGACCTATGACGTTCAATGAGCCTTTTGCCAAAATCAAAAAATCTGGATTCATTCTGTTTGGAGGATTGTTCGGCGCGTATTTCCTCGCTGCGGCGATCCTCTTTTTCACCAAATTGCCCGATGAAGCGACGGTAAATGACTTCTCCGGCCGCTTGAGTATGATTCTCTTCGTGCTTTTCGTTCTCATCGGCTTGTCGGTTCTTGCGGTTGGATTATTCCTGCTTCAGGTCTATGCCTGCGTGGACCATGTCAAAGAAGACCTTTCCCGACTTCCAAATCAAGCGGAGGAAGAACATGATAAAGGCTTCTAATCAAAAACCCCCGAAGTCGGGGGCGATGGTTATTCTTCGGACGGTTTGTCCGCCTCGTCCTTGTGATACGAACGGCTTGGACGTCCCTTGGAATATGGCTTTTTCGAGAACGAACCTTTCTTCCCGTATCCCCGATCCGAGGAACGGGGGCGATCGAAACGCTTCTCTCCACGCCCTTTTCCGGAATAGCCGCCTTCGCGATGGGGTTTTCCATCTTCACTATGATGGTGAGTGGAAGAGTAATGCCTTTCTTCGCGAGGTTTGCGCGGGCCCCGATCATCTCGAGGCTTGCGGGAGCCGCGGTCGTAGCCTTCTTTCCGAGGAGCCCGATCTTCGTGTTCCTTGCGAGGAGAACGTTCTTCCTTTTCTGAACGGGAAGCAAGTTCTTCCTTAGCGGCTCGTTCTTGCGCTTCTTGTTCCTTGACTTGCGCGACGAGCTCTTCGCGATGGGTTTCGCGGTTACGGTAGAACTGCAAGAAGGAATCGATCTCTTCTTCCGAGATGACGCGGATGCCGTGGGCTTTGAGGAATTGGGCACAGATGCCCATGCCGGAGACGGTTCCCCCATTGAAGAGGCCGTTATGGATCGTATGGGTTCCACAAGCGGGGGAATTCTCTTTCAAAATAGCGGTTCGGATACCGAGATAACGGCAAAGGGCATATGCTTTCGAAGCCCCTTCGTTATAATAGGACGTGACGTCGGTCCCCTCGAGGGTAAAGACACCATTGCCGCGAATTTCCGCGGGTTTGCGGGGGCACTTGAGCCCGCCTTCCATTTCCGGGCAGAAGGGAACGAGATCGAAGAAATGCATGAGTTCTTCGAGTTCGGGGATGCGATTCGAACCCCCGTCGTACCGAGTGGGGTCACCGATGAGGCAGGCAGAAATAAGGATTTTTTCCATAACGGGCAAATTATAAGTGGCTTTATTTAATAAAGGAACGGAAAAATGAGAAAAAGAGTTTATAAAACGTGGTCTGGGAGCTGTGAATATGACGGAAAGATTTATTCCGTTCACATGACCTTCCGCCGAAAAAGCGGGGTGGCTTATCGCCTCTCCTCGAAAAAGAAAGACACCATCTTGGTTTCCGCTCCCACGTTCTGCGCTTCTCATCCCGAATCCATTCTCAAACAAATGGACAAATCTTTGGGGAGACTCATCGAACGTTCTAAAAAATGGGTGGGGAACAAGAAAGCCAACTATTTTTCCGATGGTTACCTCTATGTTCTAGGTGAACGGGAATACCATCCGGAATTCGATGAAAAAGCCGCAAAGGAATACCTCACGAAAATTGGCGTTGCCTTTTATCAAGAACGCGTCCCTTATTGGAGAAAAAAGATGGGGATCTCCATGTCCATCACGGTGAAAATACGCGACATGAAAACCCGTTTTGGGTCGATGACTTGGACCAAGGGGATTGTGCGGTTTGCGACGACCCTTGTTGCCTATCCCCCCGAGGTTGTTGACTCCGTCATCGTCCACGAACTCGCCCATATTTTCGAGCCGAATCACCAAAAAAGGTTTTATTCGATTGTCCGTCGGTACATTCCCAATTATGATGAACACCGAAAGAAATTAATTAGGTACGAATATGGCAGATAAATACACATCCCGCTCGAATCCGAAGATCAAATTCCTCGCCCAAATCGCGAGAAAACCGATGCCAGAATGCTTCTTGGTCGAAGGATTCCACATGGTGCAAATGGCCGCGGAAGAAGGCGCCTTAACCGAAGTTTTCGCGCTCGAAGACCCCCATATCCAAGGGGTGAAAACTTCCCTTGTGACTCGAGAAATCATCGATAAGGTTTGCGTGAGCAAAAACCCCGAACCCATCTGTGGCCTTTGTTCGCTAAAGCGCAACGACGAACCTTTGGGAGAACGAATCCTTGTTTTGGATCATCTCCAAGATCCGGGGAACGTCGGAACTTTGCTTCGCACCGCGGTTGCTTTTGGCTTTGATGATGTCTGGCTGCTGCCGAACACCTGCTCCCCCTTCAATCCGAAGTCGCTGGCCTCTTCCCAAGGGGCTATCTTCAAGGTCCGCCTTCATACCGCCAAATACGACGATTTGGAGAAACTTCATGGCCAAGGGTACGCCATTCTAGGGACCGCGCTTCGAGACTCCGTTCCCATGGAGGATTATCCCGTTCCGGAAAAACTCGCTTTGGTCCTTGGAAACGAAGGCAAAGGAATGACCGAAGAGGCCATCAAAAAATGCGACACGATGCTCAAAATTTCCATTCGGTCGATGGAATCGCTCAACGTTGCCGCGGCAGGTGCGATATTTCTACATAAATTTTGTTTAATTAAAACAAAAATTGGTGCATGATAGAAGCATGAAACACAATAAGCTTAGCAACATTCTGTTTGTCTTCTCCCTTGGGGTTCTCGCTTCCTGTGGCGTAAGTCGGGACCCTGTCAATAGCTCTGATTCGACCCCGGATTCGAGCGAAGATCTTTCTTCGATTTCCTCCACCGTGAACGTGGACCTTCCCGAATCGAACGAGGATTTCTTATTGGCGTATACCCGCGCTGCCACGACCTCGGCCAACGAATCGAACGTTCACGTCACCATGGAAAATGGCAATTTCTCCATTGGCTTTGAATCGAAAGAGAAGAGCGCCCAAACCTGGGATGATATGCGCCTTGAAGTCGATGACTTCGGTTATGACCTCCGCCTTAAAAACATCGGCACCACCGGAAGAAAGCGCTTCGGCATGAGTTTTGAAAGCAACCGCAGCAAGATTCGCGTAAGTGGGGAATCCCTCCCGAGTTTCGTGGGGGATACCACCAACGTCACCTTGTCCACTAAGGCTTACATCACCGAAGGTACCCTGTACCTCGATATGACGGGGCAGGAACTCCTTAACACCGCCCTTCAGTTAATGCTCCGCAACCTCACCGGTGACACTTCTTGGGAACTTTTGGACCTCGGTTACCATGAACTTACCGCGGATGAATACTCCACCCTCCAAGGACTCATGCTCATGGTCCAAGGACAGGATTACGAGAATTCGATCTTCTCCGAGGTGAACGAAGTCCTTCCCGAACGCCTTGAAACGAGCGTCGCCGAGGATGGAAGCCTCTACACCATGACGATTTCCATTGAAGGGGAAGAAGAACTCAAAGACCTCATCCTGAGCCTTTGGGACAAAGTCGAAGACGCGACGGCCGGCCTTGATTTTTCCTATGATTTCTCCTATGACTTCTCCTACGATACCGGTGACAATGGTTTCACCATTCCGACTCGGGAAGAAGTTTCCAACGCGATTGATGAATTGCTTGGAATGATGGAATTCAAGGGCTATTCCGAATCTGTCACCTATCACCCCAAGGGTGGTATTTATTCGACCGGGCGCTCCTTCGAAATCACTTCCTTCGACCGCGACAAATTCGTCGAATTCTACGATAAGGCCGAACAAAAGATCGAAGAATCCGCCACCTCCGAAGACACTTCCGAGGAAGCGACGACGGAAGAATTGACCTATATGGTCCCCGCTGGACCTTGGGTCTATACCTCGAACGTCCAACTTGAATACAGCGGCTTCACCGTCAAAACCTTGACGGAAGAAGAGCTCGCCGAATACAAGTACGAACTCACCTTGCCCGAATGGAAAAACGAATTCCCCTGGCAAAGCGAAGATGAAACCACTTCGGCGTAAATCAAACCCCGCCCCGAAAGAGGAAGAATATCTTCCTTTTTCAAAAGATTTGGCTAAAATATCTTCGTTCGTTGAAGAGGAGTAGTAACGGGTCGCTTTCGAACAAAGGGAAGAAGGGATAGTGAGACCCTTCCGCAGAAAGTCCGCGAATTCGCCTTGGAGAACGCTAGGGAAACCTAGCCGCCCCGCGTTATAGGGATAAAGAGCAATTTCGTTTTTGAGATTGAATTGGGATGGCACCGCGGATAAACCGTTCCCTCGGTGCCATTTTTTATTAGGAGGAACCGATATGTCGTATATCGATGAATGCGCTTCGATCAAAGAAGAAGCGTTAACCGCGTTAGGCGAAGTGAAAGACGATGCCGCTTTGGCCGCTTTCTTCGCCGCTTATTTGGCCAAAAAAGGCTCCCTTAGCTTGCTCATGGGCAAGATGAGGGAAATCCCACCCCAAGAAAAAGCCGCTTTCGGACAAGCGGTGAACCAAGCCAAGAAAGAAGTCGAAGCCGCGTATGCCGCTAAGAAAGAAGCGATGGAAGAACTCGCTTTGGAGCAAAAGCTCGCAAGCGAATCCATCGACGTGACCTTGCCCGGGCGCAGCGCCCAAAGTGGTCGCAAGAGCCCTTTCTACGTGGTCATTGACGATGTCACCAACATCTTTGTCAACATGGGGTATGAAGTCGCCGAAGGGAGAGACGTTGAAACCGATCTCTTCAACTTCGAACTTTTGAACGTCCCGAAGGACCACCCCTCCCGCGATATGCAAGACACCTTCTATATCGATGGGGATGGCGATTTGTTGCTCCGCACCCAAACGAGTGCCGCCCAGGCGCACGCAATGCTGGAAAAGAACCCCAAGGGACCCATCAAACTCATTTGCCCTGGCAAAGCCTATCGTCGCGATGATGACGACATGACCCACAGCCACCAGTTCGCCCAAATCGAAGGCTTGGTCATCGATCACGACATTTCGATGGCGAACCTCAAGGCGACCTTGGAACTCTTCGTCCGCAAAATGTTCGGCGAAAAACGCGACATCCGTTTCCGTTCCTCCTATTTCCCGTTCACCGAGCCAAGCGTAGAAGTCGATGTCTCCTGTTTCAACTGCGGGGGCAAGGGCTGCTCGATGTGCAAAGGAACCGGATGGATTGAGATTTTGGGCGCTGGCATGGTCAACCCCAAGGTTCTCGAAGCCTGCGGATACGACCCCAAGGAATGGAGCGGTTTTGCTTTCGGCGTCGGCGTTGAACGCGTCGCGATGCTCCGTTTCGGCATCGATGACATCCGTCGAATCTACACCAATGATGTTCGTTTCCTTGACCCTTACATCGGAAAGTGAGTTTTTATGAAAATCTCGTACAAATATCTTGCAAATCACGTTGCCCTCGGCGACATGACCCCGGAAAAACTCGCGGGCATTTTGACTTTCGCGGGTGCCGAAGTGGAAGAAGTCACCCACTTCGCCTCGGGCACCAACCTCGTCATCGGCAAAATCCTTTCCTGCACCAACCATCCGGACTCGGATCACCTTCATATCCTTCAAGTGGACGAAGGGGGCAAGCACGGCATCCATCAAATCGTCTGCGGCGCCCCGAATGCGAAAGAAGGTCTGAAGGTCATTGTTGCCCGTGATGGCGCCGAACTTCCGGGAGGTACCATTAAGCCGAGCAAAATCCGCGGTGTCGACAGCGATGGCATGTGTTGCTCCCTCCTTGAACTCGGCGTGGACCGCAAGTTCTTGACCGATTACCAATGCTCTGGCATCGAAGAATTGCCCGAAGATGCCCCCGTTGGAGAAGAAGACGTTTTAGGATATTTGGGGCTCGATGATGTTGCCCTCGATATTTCGATTCTTCCGAACCGCCCGGACCTTTACGCTTTTGAAAACGTCGTTCGCGAGGTAGCTTGTTTGCTGAATGCCGAAGCGGATATCCCCACTCCGAAAGAAGTCGAACTTCCCGCCTCGGATTTCGTCGTGGGCTCTGCTACCTCAAAATGCCCCTTGTTCTCCGGACGCGTTGTTCGTAACGTCAAAACTCACGCTTCCCCGGCTTGGTTGAAACAAATCCTCGAAACTTCGGGAATTCGTTCGATCAACAATATCGTCGACATCGGTAACTACATCATGTTGCTTACGGGCCAGCCCCTCAATATGTATGACCTCGATAAACTCCCCAAGAAGGAACTCATCGTTCGCGATGACCTTGAAGGGGAATTCCTCGCGATGGATGGGAATTCTTATCCCTTGCATCCGGGTGATCTCGTCGTCACAAGCGATGGCCAACCCATGTGTTTGGCGGGAATCATGACTGCGGATGCGTGCCGCGTGGACGAAAACACCGTGAACATCGTGGTGGAAGCCGCGTACTTTGATTATGCGTCCATCCGCCATACCTCCAACCGCATCGGCTTATCGAGCGATTCGAGCCTTCGCTTCTGCAAAGGCATCAATCCAGATCAAGCCGAATACGTCCAACAGAAAACAAGCGACGCCCTCGTTGAGTTGGCCGAAGCCAGCGAAGTCGAAGCCACCGTTTTGTACGACGTCTATCCGCATAAAACCAAAGTCATTGAGACCACTGCCAAGTATATCGATGGCCGCCTTGGAACCTCCTTTGGTGAAGACCTCATCGTTGAGACCCTTCGCCGCGATCATATGAACGTGACGGTTGATAACGGCGTCCTCCGCGTGGAAGTGCCCTCCTACCGTATCGACATGGACGGCGAGGCCGACGTTTCCGAAGAAGTCATCCGCATTTTGGGATTCTCCAATATCACGAGTTCCTTGCCGATTACTCGCCTGAGCCTCCTTGGTCTCACCCCCATTCAGCAAAAGAAAGAAGACGTCCGTCATTATTTGTTGGCCCATGGCATGAACGAAATCGTTACCTATACCTTGGTTTCCAAGGCTTCCGCGGCTCGTTTCCGCTACCTTGGGCATGCCGAACCTTATTGCCTTAAGAACCCGATGACGGTGGAACGCGAAGTGGTCCGTCCTTCGTTGATGCCGAGTGTTTTGGAAACGGCTTCCTATAACTTCGCCCACCAAAACAAGGATTTCGCCTTGTTCGAAATCAGCGATATCGACGCGAAGGGATTCGCCGGACGATATCTCTCCATGGTCCTTTGTGGAAACGCGAAAGCCCAAGGCAGAATCGGAGAGCGCCCCTATGATTTCTACGATGCTAAAGGATATGTCGAAGGCATTATGACGGTTTTGGGTATTCAACCCACTCGTTATAGCTATGTCCCCTGGAGCATGGGCGGAAACGAAATGCATCCGGGCAGAAGCGCAGAAATCCGCGTGGGCAAAAAGGTGATTGGCTATTTGGGCGAACTCCATCCGAAAGCCTTGAAAGCCTACGGCTTAAAAGGAGCGGTCGTGGTCGCCGAAATCGATTTCGGCGCCCTTTGCGATATGAAAATGGGCGCACCTAAAGGCGTGATTCCTCCGAAGTTCCCGCGTGTTTTCCGCGATTTGGCACCTCTTGTGGACCGAAAAGTCACTTACGAAGAAATCCGGAAGGAACTCCTCCGTTCCTCCGCTCTCATCCACTCGGTGGAAGTCTTCGACGTTTATGATGGGAAAGGCATCCCCGAAGGAAAGAAGTCTATTGCACTTACCCTTTGCATCGGGCTTGACGAACGGACTCTCCAAGAAGCCGAAATCAACGAAGCCGTGAACAAAGCCATCAACGTTTTGAAATGCCGCTTCGGCGCGGAGATTCGTGGCGAATGAAAATCTATCGCAGCTCCATCCCAAGTGGAAATCCGTTAAAGGTCGATGAAACTTTTCCCGACTTTCCTAAGGAAAAGTTTGAACAAAGTTATCCGCTTCTAGGAATTAAGAATCCGTCGATTGTCGGTATCTTCGAAAAGCCGAACGATATCGTGATTTTCAACGGAACGATTTCGGGAACCCTCATTTTGGCGGACGCTCGCACCAACGAACCTTTTGAAGAAGAGGTTTCAGTGGATGGCGTCATCAGCCTCCTCGAAGATGGTCTCGACGAAGACGCCGAAGGTTATATCTTCCCCGGAAACGGGATTGAGGTAGAAGAAGTCGTTTATTCGGTCCTTCGCAGCGAAACCCCGCTTAAGCCATTAAAAAAAGGCTCGAAGTGTTTGACTTCGGGCGATGGATGGTCGGTGAGGATGGAAGGAGAGGAAGAAGAAACCCATTCTTCCCCCTTCGACGTTTTGGCGGATTATTCCTTTGATTCCGAGGACTAGGCAGCCCCTAGTCCTTTTTTAATGTGTTGCCGCATAAGGTGCAGCGTTTATCGGTTTTCTTGTTGATGTATCCACACTTGGGGCAAACGACGGTTTGGGTCGACGGATCGATGCCTTGTTCTTGCATGCGTTGAATATCATCGTCCACGAGTCCGTGACGATATCGATCCATGTCAGTCGGACAGCCTTGGCGGGCATTGGTCGGAGGCGTTGGAGCGTTCGAGTTAATGTTCTTCGTGGCTTTCACCACTTTGACAATGTTGCGAATCGTAGCGATTAGGATGATAAGGGCAATACCGAAAAAACAAACTAGGAAAATTTTGGTGAACGTATCCATTTCTTCGCCGAAGAAGAAAAGGGGGATGGCGCTAGAGACAATGAATCCTAGGACAATGAAGGTTATGACCGAGGAGAGAATGGAGACAAAGATATTGTTCTTTTTCATGGCACCCATTCTATCACATTCCATTTTTATGTGTTTTGGGATTCTTTTGAATCTTCTTGAATTTTATTGAATTTATTGTAATATATTAACCGAAAGGAGAAGAAATCATGGAAGAGATACACTGGTATCAGGAAGAATCCAAAGGATACGTAGCCCTCTATGCCACGAACTTAACGCTCAATATGCAGGCGAAAGCCCCATTTGACGACATCCCATACGCTCGTGTGGGCGTTAATGAAAAAGGTGAGTTACTCATCGTTCCCGTTTCGGCAGGGGAAGTGGATCGTTATCGGGCACAAGGGATCACGTTATTCGCGGTTTCTTCGAAAAAAAGTTACGCTCGCATCAGTTCGACGCCGTTGGCTCGATTTGTTGCGGAAAAGATGAACTTGGATCTTGGGAATGCTCCCGTCAAGTTGTCTTGTCATTACGATGACGCCGTCGGGCTCATCGCTACAAAGGAGTAAACGTTATGAACATTGAAGAATGGATGTGGCTCGTATGGCTCATCCTAATGGTTGTCGCCTTCGTGATTGAAGCGGCTTCGGAAGCCTTGGTATCCCTTTGGTTTGCCGCCGGAGCCTTGGTCGCCCTTGGCCTTAGTTTCATCCCTGGGCTCGCATTCTATTGGGAGATCCTCGCTTTCTTGGCCGTTTCCACCGCGGCTTTCTTCCTCATCCGGCCACTGTTTACAAAACTTCTCAAGAAACGGATTGTCAAAACGAACGTCGATTCGCTCGTTGGGGCAAAAGCGATCGTGAAATCCGAAGGTGATTCCTTGCATCCGGGAGAAGTTGTCCTTCGTGGATCGGTTTGGACTGCTCTACCGATTCGCGATGGTGTATGCTTTACGAAAGGGGAAATCGTGAAAGTTCTTGCCGTTGAAGGCAATAAACTCTTAGTCGACATAATTGAAAAGGAGAATTCTCAACAATGAACATTCTATCCGACACCGCGGATGGCGGAATCATCGCTCTCGTCATCCTCTTGATCTTGCTCGCGATTGTCGTCATCGTCATTTTGGCCAACATCAAAGTCATTGGCCAAACTGAAAAAGGCATCGTCGAACGCTTTGGTTCGTACCGTTGCACTTGGGAAACCGGCGTTCACTTCAAGATTCCGTTCTTTGATCGCTTAGCCCACCGCATCGACATGAAAGAACGCGTCGCGGACTTCCCTCCCCAAAACGTTATTACGAAAGATAACGTCACGATGCAAATCGATACCGTCGTCTTCTTCTACGTTACCGATCCGAAACTCTTCGCTTATGGTGTTGCCGAACCCATCCGCGCCATCGAACTCTTGACCGCGACCACCCTCCGTAACGTCATCGGTGAACTTGACCTCGACGAAACCCTCACCTCGCGTGATGTCATTAACGATAAAATCCGTATGATCCTCGATGCCGCCACCGATCCCTGGGGGATCAAGGTCAACCGCGTCGAAGTCAAAAACATTCTTCCGCCGAAGGACATCCAAGACGCCATGGAACGTCAGATGCGCGCCGAACGTGAAAAGCGTGAAAAAGTTTTGTTGGCTGAAGGTCAAAAACAATCCGCCATTCTTATCGCCGAAGGTAACAAAGAATCCATGATTCTCGCCGCGGAAGCGGACCGCGAATCCACTATCCGCCGTGCGGAAGGTGAAGCTCAAAAAGTCCTCGCCCTCAAGAAAGCGGAAGCGGAAGGTATCCGTCTTGTCCGTCAAGCGGAAGCCGATGGTATCGCCGCCATCAAAGCCGCCGGTGCTGACCAAGCGGTTCTCACCATTCGTGGTTACGAAGCTCTCAAAGATGTGGCCGATGGAAAGGCGACCAAGATCTTCTTGCCTGCCGGTCTTGATAAACTCGGAAGCGTCGCCTGCGCCGTTGCCGAATCCGTCAAAGAACAACCCGAGACTAAGTAATCCTTGTGTTCCAAGTGGGATTTCATTCATACGAAGTCCCACTTTTCTTTTTTTCCCACTTTGAAGTTTTGAAAAGAAAAAGAAGTACCGCTTGGATACTGCAACGTTCAAAAATCCCGAATTATCGTGGTTTTATCGAGAAATTTTGGGAAACGAACCACCCAAGAATTCTTCAAAAAAAGAAAGACAAAGTACTTGCAACCTCACGTGGGCGAGGATATAGTTAAAATACGAGGTGGGAAAAAGTGGGAAAAATGATGTTTGGCCGGTACAACCGATCGCTTGACGTCAAAGGCCGCTTATTGATCCCCGCGAAACTTTTGGGCGACGAAGCCAAGGTGCTTTACGTTCTCAAGGGATTCGATGGCTGCTTGTCCGTTTACCTGGAAAAAGCCTTCGAAAAGTTCCTGGAGGATTTAGGAAGCAGAGACTTCCGAGACGAAGAAGAACGGGCTTATGTCCGCCTCGCCGCGAGTTCCGTCAACGAAATGAAGGTGGACTCGCACGGACGCATTCTTCTTGGCAAGCAATTGCTGGAGGAATACTCCATTGGCCAAGATGTCACGATTGTTGGGTGCCTGGATCATTTCGAAATCTGGGACTCCCTCGCCTTCGCTCGATATCTCGTCCGTCACGGTTCTGCTTACGATAACGCGGGCCTTCCTTCGAAAGGACATCGTTCATGAGTTACGAACATGTCCCGGTGCTCCTAAAGGAGTGCATTGAGGGGCTGAACATCCGCGATGGTGGAATCTACGTTGACTTAACCCTTGGCAGGGGAGGCCACTCTTCGGAAATCCTAAAACGGATTCCGAATGGGAAACTCTTCGCCTTCGATCAGGATGAGGAAGCGATGCAGCCATCTCGAAGCCGTCTCGAATCCATCGGGAACCCCTTCGAGTTGATCGCGAGCAACTTCGAAAACGTCAAAGCCGAACTCGCCAAAAGAGGCGTTCACCAGGTCGATGGCATTCTCGCTGACCTCGGGGTTTCGAGCCCACAGCTCGATGACCCGAAACGGGGCTTCTCCTATAAAGAGGACGAGCCCCTCGACATGAGAATGGATTTGACCAATCCGCTGACCGCCGCCAGGGTCTGCAATGAGTATTCGCTTAGCGAACTCACGCGAATCCTCCGGCAATACGGAGAAGAGAAAGACGCGTACCGGATTGCTCAAAGCATTCTCCGGAAGCGGGAAGTATCCCCCCTCCGTACCACACTCGATCTCGTCCAGTGCGTGAAGGAGTCGAAAACGTCGAAAGAGCTCTCGAAAAAAGGGCATCCGGCGAAACAAACCTTCCAGGCGATAAGGATCGAAGTCAATCATGAAGAAGCATCGCTTTGCCGAATGCTTCAGGACGCACCTTCCCTGCTCAAAAGCGGAGGAAGACTTGCCATCATCACCTTCATGTCGATCGATGACCGCGTGGTCAAAGATCGCTTCCGGGAACTCTCAACAATTGAGGGGTCTCGGCACGGACCCGCGCTTCTCCCCGAACAAATCGGGACGCCGGAGTTCCGCCTCGTCAATCGGAAACCGATTGTCCCCACGGAAGCAGAACTGGACGCGAACCATCGCGCCGCCAGTGCGAAGCTCCGAATCTTGGAAAAGAGATAGAATCGCACCCACCAATGACCGGAAAGGAGGAATGACCCATGAAAGACAAACTCGAAAAAGTCGGACACAAAAAGGCTTACTATCGCTTTTGCCGCTTGGGAAAGACCTTCGCTTTCGCCGCGATTCTGGCCCTAGGAAGTGCCCTTCCCATTGTCCTTGTTGCCAACGCTTCGACGAGTAGTACCGCCGCAGAAACTGCCTCGGTCCGAAGCTCGGTCGATCTCGACGTTGACAGTAGCGAAGTGGAAAGCGAAACCTCCTACAGCGCCGACTGAGTACAGTCATTCAAAACAAACCCCGTAACCATCGGGGTTTTTTCTTTATTTTTAGGAGTTTTTAAGTAGAAATCTTGATAATCTTCCGTCTTCTTATTTTCATCGGCCTATATTAATATATAGGGTATGAACAAACAACTCGCTTGCATGGAAGTCACCAGTGAGGGCATTCGCCTCCTGATTGGCTATGAATTAAACGGAAAAGTCTGCGTCCTTTATACCCGTGAACTCGTGGTTCCCGATGTCGTGAAGGATGGGGTGATCGTGAACGAAGAAGGCCTCATTGCAGCCCTTAGTTCCCTTCACCGTTTTGAACATCCGGATTATCACGTCACCATCAATATCTCCAACGTGACCATCGTGATCCCCTCCATCGGATTCAATGCGTTCACCGATACCAAAACCTCGAACACCGTCGGGGCGGAAATCACAACCGTCGATGCAAGCAACCTGGTTTCGATGTTTACCAAGATTCCTTTGGCCAAGGACCAAGCCATTGTCGATATCATCCCAATCGAATATTCCTTGGATGATGGGGATCGTTACGCGGAACCTCCTTTCGGGAAATCCTCCAAGATGCTCACGATGAAGGGCTATGTCCACGTCATTCCCGAGAGCATCAAGTCGTCCTATACGAACGCCTTCTTACGGGCGGGGTATCGTGTCACCCGCGTTTGCTGCGCGAGTTATTGCCAAGCCTTGGCTTTAGATGATTGCAGCAACATGCCGAAACAGTGTTTGGTCGTTGAATGTGGCGCGGAAATCAGTTCCGTGAACCTCGTCGGGAACCGGAATTCCTTACTCTGCAATACAACCTTTGGCGGAAGTAACCGTTTCACCGAGGACATCATGAAGGAATTCGGAATTCCCCATGAAGCCGCGGAAACCCTCAAAGTTCATTATGGATACGACACTCGCAAGCGCGTGTTTAAAAACCCGCTCCTCCCCGCGAGTGAAATCAATCCCCACCCCATTTTCCAAGAAGACCTCAATCGGGTGTTGGAACAAACTTTCCAACAATACGTTCAATCGATCCTCGTTTCCTACAAGGACATTTTGGGAAAGGTCCCGGGATCGGAAAGCCTCCCGATTGTCTTAACCGGTGGAGGATCCCAAATGAAGGGATTCCGCGAACTCTTCGAAAAAGCCCTTCCTGGCCACACCTTCGTGAACTACGTTCCGGAAGTCGTCGGTGCCCGAAGCGCCCGTTTCATGAATTTGATTGGTCTTGTCCACGCGGGCAGCCACTACACCGGTAGCCTATCCGACAACTACAAAAACCTCCCCTCCGTCTCCCGTTCTTCGAAAAAAGAAACCAAAGGGAAGAAAGTCTCCTCCAATCCGGAAGAAGACGTCCTGTAAAGAAAGGATGCAAACGTTATGGAATCAACCATGGATTTAGATAATTACGAACCCGTGATTCGCATCGTCGTCATCGGATGCGGGGGCGCGGGAAGCAATGCGGTCAACCGCATGATTGACGACCGCATCGAAAATGTCGAATTCTACGTTTTCAACACCGATAAACAAGCCCTTGCGACTTCCAAAGCCCCTCACCGCATCGTTTTGGGCGAAGAAGTCACCCGTGGACTTGGCGCCGGAGGAGATCCTTCGGTGGGAAAAGCCGCGGCGGAGCAATCCAAGGAAACCATCCGTTCCATCGTCAAAGGCGCGAACATGGTCTTCATCGCCGCGGGGATGGGCGGAGGAACCGGAACCGGGGCCTCTCCAATCGTCGCCCAGGTGGCGCGGGAAGAAGGAGCGCTCACCATCGCCATTGTTACTCGCCCCTTCGCCTTTGAAGGGAAAACCCGTATCGCGAATTCCGTCGCGGGCTTAAGTGAACTGAAAGACGCGGTGGACTCGATCATCATCGTTTCCAACGATAAATTATTGATGACTTCGGGTAATTTGCCCCTTTCCCAAGCCTTCTCGGAATCCGATCGCGTCTTGGCTCAATCCGTGAAAACCGTCGTTGAGCTCATCTTGTTGCCCGGCACCATCAACCGCGACTTCGCCGACGTCCGTACGATTCTCAAAAATTCGGGAATCGCTTTGATTGGATTTGGCGAAGGGCATGGCGAACACAAAGCCCAAGAAGCCGCGGAAAACGCAATCAACAGCCCCTTGCTCGAAGCTTCGATTTCCGGAGCGAGAAAAGCTATCTGCCACATTACCTGTGGGTCGGAAGTCTCGCTCTACGAAACCCAAGAATGCGTGAACCGCATCATTGAGCAAGCCGGTAATTCCGTCGACGTGAAGTTCGGCGTTGCCATCAACCCGCAGTTAAGCGATTGCATGCTTGTCTCGGTCATCGCAAGCGACTTCACCGAAGAATACGACTTCACTTCCATTCCGACCTTCCAAGCCCCGACTTCCTCCTCCCAAGTGGGATCCGGCGTGGACCGTGCCCGTCAAGAGCGCATCCGCGAAAGCGAAGAAATGGAAGAAGAAAACCCCAGCGAAGAAACCTCCCTTTCCGCCTCCATCCTTCCGGATTTCTTGCGGAATGGCCTCGGAGAGAGGGATTGAACTTTCCCGAAAGGGAAACTAGAATACCCGTGGCGTAGAAAAAGACACGGTCGATACCGCACCGACAGAGAGCCCTGCCGAAGCTGAGAAAGGGCACGCAACATCGATCATCACTTTGGAGCCTGTTTCCTGAAATAGCAGTAGGGAAGCCGATTGTCCCCGTTAAGGACGAACAAGTGCCCAAGAGTTTTCTTGGGAAACAAGGTGGTACCGCGCGCCAGAGCGTCCTTGATGTTCTGGCGCTTTTGTTTCCAAAGGAGAGAATTATGTCCTTGAAAGATACCCTTCACATGCCATCTTCCGCCTTCCCCATGCGGGCGGGATTATCCGAAAAAGAGCCTAAAATGGTCGAGGCTTGGCGCAACGGCCATCTCTATGAAAAGATGAATGAAAATCGCGTCAACGCGCCGGTTTTCATGCTTCACGATGGTCCGCCATACGCAAATGGGGATATCCACTGTGGCCACGCCCTAAACCGTTGCTTGAAGGACTTCATCGTCCGTTTCAAGAACATGGATGGATATAAGACTCCGTTTATCTTCGGCTGGGACACCCATGGACTCCCCATCGAAATCAAGGTCACCAAAAGCGGGGTGAACCGGAAAACCACCCCAACCGCGGAATTCCGCAAAATCTGTGAGAACTACGCCCGTACCCAAGTCGATCACCAAAAAGGACAAATCGAACGTTTGGGATGCCTTGGGGATTACGATAACCCCTATTTGACCTTGCTCCCTGAATTTGAAGCTCGTCAAATTGACGTTTTCGCCACGATGGCCTTAAAAGGACTCATCTTCAAAGGCGTCAAGCCCGTCTACTGGTCCCCCTCAAGCGAATCGGCTTTGGCGGAAGCGGAAGTCGAATACCACGACGTCGGCGCCAAAACCATGTACGTCGCGATGGACGTGGTCGATGGGAAAGGCATTATCCCGAATGGAGCGAGTTTCATCATTTGGACCACCACCCCTTGGACCATCCCCGCGAACCAAGCCATCGCGGTGAACCCCAAGTTTGAATATGGCGTTTTCTCCACCAATAAGGGGACTTTCGTTTTCTTAACCTCCCTTAAAGAGAAACTCTCCGAAGAACTCGGATTTGAGGACGTCACCCTCCTTTCTTCCTTCCACGGCCAAGACATCGAAGGGGCGACCTACACCCATCCTTTATACGGCAGGACCTCCCCGATTATCCTCGCGGCTTACGTCACCGATGATTCCGGCACTGGTCTAGTCCATATCGCCCCCGATCATGGCGTGGATGACTTTAACGCTTGCTTAAAATATGGCATCAAACCCTTCTGCCCCGTGGACGAAAAGGGCATTATGCACCTCGAAGAAGAGGATCCCTGCAATGGCAAATTCTACGAAGAAGCCAATGATTTGGTGGTTGAAGAACTCGCGGAAAACGGACACCTTCTCAAAGAAATCGACATCGTCCATAGCTACCCCCACGATTGGAGAACCAAAAAGCCGGTCATTTTCCGTGCGACCCCCCAATGGTTCTGCTCCATCGACCCGATTCGCGAAGATTTGCTCAAAGCCATCCACGAAATCTCTTGGTACCCCGCTTGGGGCGAGACCAAGATGGCCAACATGATCAAGGATCGCGCGGACTGGTGCATCTCCCGTCAACGCGTCTGGGGTGTCCCCATCCCCATCATCTATAACGAAGACGGCTCCCCTATCATTGAAAAGGAAGTCTTCGATCACATCCGCGATTTGGTCCGTGAACATGGTTCCAACGTTTGGTTTGAACGGGAAGCCAAGGATTTGCTGCCAGAAGGCTATACCAACCCGGCTTCGCCAAATGGGAATTTCCGCAAAGAAACCGACATCATGGACGTTTGGTTTGACTCGGGAAGTTCTTGGAATGGAACCCTTGTAGAACGCGGGCTCAAATATCCTTCCGACCTTTATCTGGAAGGGGCCGACCAATACCGTGGCTGGTTCAACTCTTCCCTCATCGTTTCCATGGCCGTCAATGGCGTCCCGCCTTTCAAGAGTTGCGTTACCCATGGCTGGGTCATGGACGAAAAGTGGGCAAAGATGTCCAAATCCGCGGGAAATGGCATCGATCCGAACAAACTTGCGTCGATGTATGGGGCGGACATCCTCCGTTTGTGGGCCGCGAGCGTGGATTATCATTCCGATGTGCGTTTGGGCGAATCCATCATCCAAACCACGACCGACAATTACCGGAAAATCCGGAATACATTCAAGTTCATGCTGGGCAATCTCGAAGGCTATTCATCCAAAGAAGAGGTCCATTATTCTTTGGTGGACACCTTTGTTCTCGCCCGTTTGGAAGCCGTGAAGAATAAGGCACTTTCTTGTTATAACGCTTACGATTTCGCGGGAGTGGTCAACTCCATCGTCGGCTTCTTAAGCGGCGACATGTCTTCCTTTTACCTCGATTACGCGAAAGACATCCTTTATTGCGATTCGCTTTCGTCCCCGCGCCGGAAAGCCATTCAAAGCGTGATCGCAAGAGCCGCGAGTGAACTTTGCTACCTTTTAAACCCGATTCTTCCCTTCACGATGGAAGAGGTCCACGGGTACTTGCCCGAGCAAACTCACGACCACGTCCAACTCGAGGACATGCCGAAAACAAGCAATGAATTCGGCAAAGAAACCTTGGATCTCTATGCGGATTTCCTTCGCTTGCGCGACGTCGCCCTAAAGGCTTTGGAAAGCGGACGCGCCGAAGGAAAGTATGGCGTTTCCTCCGATGCGGAACTCGACCTCGTCGTTGCCTCCAAACCCTTGCTTGACGCACTTTTGGGGGAAAGCGAGGAAATGCGTCGTAAACTATTTATGGTCGCGAAACTCACCATAAAGGAAGGGAAAGAAGACGCCGCCGAAGCAAAAGCTTCTAACGGAGTCACTTGCCCCCGTTGCCGTCAAAAGGTGGATGCTCTTCACGCCCATAACGAAGACAGTGTCTGCGAACGTTGCTTGCACGCCTTGGAGGAAGAAGGCCAATGAAATTAACCCGAAAATTCACGTGGAAAGATTCGAAAAAACTCGTGTTTTTCGGCATTGGGGCGTTTTTGCTCCTCGTTTTAGACTTCGCTACCAAATGGATTGTGGAACTCAACTTGGCGGAAGGGGAACTCAACGCGATTATCCCAAATTTCCTGTATTTCACGAAATCCTATAACACGGCGATTGCCTTTTCGCTCGGCTCGTCCCTCCCGATGCCGGTGGGGCGTGCCATCAACATCACCATCTCCGTGGTTATGAGTGTCGTCATCATCTGGTATTGGATCCTCCATGACCCGAAGTTCACCAATTTCCAACGCGTCATCGCGATGCTTCTAGCCGCCGGAGCGGTGGGAAACCTGATTGACCGGGCGTTTTACTGGGAAGCCACGACGGGATTTAATGGCGTCATCGACTTCATCCAATTTTATTTGGGCGGAGGCCCTTCCAAGCCCCAAAACTCGATGGGGTTAAACCCCTTTGCCACCTTCAATTTGGCGGATTCCTACCTGGTCATCGGGGTTATCCTCCTGCTTATATTGACCATCATTGACTTAATCAAGGAAAAGCGGCACGAGAATCTCTCCGAAGATCCCCGTTTGGCCGAAGCCCCCAAGCCCATCGAAAAAGGGGAGGAAAGCAATGAAGAAACTCATTGTTGACGCCTCTTTGAGCGGGAAACGCTTGGACGAAGCCTTGTTTCGTTTGGGCGCCGCCATCAGCCGTTCGAAAACCAAACCCTTCTTCGAACAGGATTTGGTTCGTGTGAATGGGAAGAAGTACAAAGCCCATGACAAGGTGGAAGAAGGCGATGAAATCGTTTATGAAGAGCCTGAAGCCAAAGAAGTGGACCTCGAAGCCCAAAACATCCCATTAAACGTCGTTTATGAAGACGAGGATATCCTTGTCATCGATAAACCCGCGGGACTCGTTGTCCATCCTGGCAATGGCCATAGCGATGGCACTTTGGTCAATGCCTTGCTGTTTCACCGGGGTTCCTTGCCAAGCGGCCAAGAATCTTATCGCCCCGGCATCGTTCACCGAATCGACAAGGACACGAGTGGTTTGCTTGTCGTCGCCAAAACCGAACTTGCTTTCGTGGGGCTTTCAAGTCAGCTTTCTGACCATTCGATGCACCGGGAATATTACGCCCTTGTGAAGGGAATCATTTATGAGGACGACGGGAAGATCGACGCCCCCATCGCCCGAAGTGAAAAAGACCCATTAAAAAATGAAGTCCGCCTCAAAAACGCGAAGGAAGCCGTTACATATTTCCATGTTGAGAAGCGTTTCAAAAAGTCCGATGTCACCTTGGTTTCTTGCCGTTTGTTAACGGGTAGAACCCATCAGATTCGCGTCCATATGGAATACATCGGTCACCCCGTCATCGGGGATCCTTTGTATGGCACGGGAAATCGGAAAATCTATAAAGAAGGTCAATTGCTCCACGCATATCGACTGACATTAAAACACCCACGGACGGGGGAAGAAATGAGCTTTGTTTGCCCCTTGCCGAAGACGTTTACCGATGTGATGGATGCGTTAGACTAAGAAACGATTTTCTTAAAGTTCGCGAAATTCTTCTTCACGTATTTCATCAAGAAATCCTCCCCCTTCTCGCGGAGGATTTTTCTTGCGTAGGCATCGACGGCAGGCCCCGCGCCAAAAGGAATGGGGGCGCCGAGCTCCTTGCCCATTTTGTCCATGTGGACTAAGAAGGCATAACGGGCGATGACCGAAGCGAGGGCAACCGAGGGGAATTTGGTTTCACCTTTCGTGGCGAAAGTGATGTTTCTGACGACGGTTTCTTCGCTTCGCAAGTAATGATAATAAAGTCCTTCTTCGGCGAATTGATCTTGGTAAATCCTCGCTTCGGGGTGACGGGTGGAAACGTTGAGCAAACAACGATTATGCATCTTCGCCTTGATGGCGTTCATGTTGAGGCCCGAAGCGAAGACCTCATTGTATTTATCGTTTCGAAGAACCAACAAAGAATGGTCAAAGCTTAAGGAGAGCTTCGCCCCGATTTGAAGGATGTATTCATCGTTCATCTTCTTGGAATCGGTGACCCCAAGTTCTTGGAGGGTACGCAAGCCTCCTTCGTCAACATAAGCGGCGCAGACGACGATGGGCCCGAAGAAATCCCCCGTTCCAACTTCATCCGATCCAATTTGGGGGACGAAGCGATAAGGGGTTTTGCGGGTCCTGGAAAAGGGAACCTTCGCAGTCGTTTGATGGGTGGGTAACTGAAAGATGGATGCTTCTTTCTCTGCGTCCACGCCCTGAAAAACAACATTCCTTTTGCCATCCTTATTTATTTTTTTATATACCGTGATCGTCGTGGTTAGGCCTTGGGCGAAAAACAGGACGTTCTCATTTGGGGAAGGAAGTTGAAAAGTCGAATAATATGCCATGACGTACTTAACGTCGTTCTCCCCCAAAGATAAGGTTACCGTATTGGATTTCATACCCTTTGATGATAAAGGAATTTTTTGTTTTGAGAAGCCATGAAAATGCCTTTTTCTTCCGTTTTTCGACTGGCGAACGCATTTACACGTGCGCGAAGAATTGGAATAATGTTACCCATGCAAGATAACGTCGAGGTTTTAGAGTGGAAACGCCTGGTGGATAAGATAGCCACCCATAGCCGGACCGAACGCGGCAAACGCCTTTGCCTTTCTTTGTCTCCCTTGGGCAAGGAAGACTTGAAAAAAGAAATCGTTTTCCTTTCGGAAATGACCAAAACCTACGATTTGCTTGGTCGCCTGCCCATTGATTCAAGCAGTGACCTTTCCGTTCCTTTGGAATTCGCCCGAAAAGGCGGGGTTTTGACGATTGAAGAACTCGAACGCGTTTGTCATGACATCGACATCATCGGCGCGGTCCAAAAGTATTTCCTCAAGGCAAACGAAGCCCCAAGCCTCCGTCAGCGCCTATCCTTTTTGGAGGATTGCTCCTTTTTGGAAAAGGACATTCATAAAGTAATCGCCCCCGATCTATCCATCTACGACAACGCTTCTCCCGCCCTTCGGCAAATCCGCTGGTCCATCACTCGTCTCGAACGTCAGATGATGCAATATCTCGACGTCGCGATTGGAGAGAACAAGGAGTACTTAAGCGATACGACCTTGACCATGAAAAATGGCCATTACGTTTTGCCGGTCGCGAACGCTTACAAGCACAAAGTCAATGGCATCGTCCAGGATATCTCGGGATCGGGAGGAACTACGTTCATCGAACCCGAAAAGTTGGTTCGCTTGAACAACCAAATGATGGATCTCAAAAACCAAGAAAGGGAAGAAATCCATCGTTTGCTTAAAGAACTCTCCGCGATTGTCGGTGGTTGCAGCGAATCCCTCTCTCAAATTAATGGGATGATTGGCTATTTGGATTTCGTTCAATCCAAAGTCTTATTCGGAGAAGAGTTCCATTGCCATCTCGCGAGTTTATCCGAGGATGGAACCTTGTTTATCCCAAAAGGCCGGCATCCCCTTCTGGACCAAAGCAAAGTCGTCGCGAATGATTTCCGCATCTTGCCAAAACAAAAAGTCATTATCATTTCGGGTCCGAATGCCGGAGGAAAAACCGTCTGCCTCAAAACCATCGGAACCTTGGTTTTGATGTTCGAAAGCGCCTTACCCCTCCCTTGCCTTGATGGGGCGATTATCCCTTATTATTCGCATATTTACCTCGATATCGGGGACTCCCAATCCTTAAGTGATAACCTTTCGACTTTCTCGGGACACATGGCCAACATCGCCTCGATTTGTTCGGTCGTGGGAGGGAATGACCTCGTTCTTTTGGATGAAGTCGGAACGGGAACTTCCCCTCGGGAAGGAGAGGCTCTCGCGAAAGCCATTTCCCTATTCTTGCTTTCCAAACATTGCACCGCATTAATCTCAAGCCATTTTGAAGGTTTAAAGGCTTTCGCCCTCGAACACGCCGACGTTGAAAACGCCTCCATGCTCTTCGACGAAGAAAACCTCGCGCCGACCTATCGCCTCAAGATGGGGCTTCCGGGAGAATCCTATGGATTAACCGTCGCCCAGCGATTCGGTCTGCCTTCTTCCATCGTCGAAACGGCCCGCCAAGACATCGATAGCCATACGGATATGCACGTATCCGAGGCCATTGAACGCCTCTCTGCCTTAACCAAGGAAACCGAGGATTTACGGGAACTTTTATCGCGACAAACCGCGACTGTCGAACGAAAGGAAAAAGAACTCGCCTCGAAAGAGAAAACCCTCGCGGAACGCGAAGAAAAACTATTTGGGGAGGTCAAAGAGGAAAAACGCAAAATCATCGAAGAGGCCGAGCGTCAAATCGATGAAATTATCTCGTCTTTGAATTCCCCCGAAGTCAAACTTCACCAAGCGATCGCCGCGAAGAAACGATTGGAAGAACTTCACGAAAAACAAGCAGAGCAGACCTTCTTAACCGAGGTCGCCGTTGGGGACTATGTTTCGATTCCGAACCTTGGGGTGGTTGGCAAAGTCGTGAAGATGGAAGGAAAACGCGTCTTCATCCAAACCACCGATGGCTTATCTTTCAACACGACCAAGGATAAAGTCGTGAAAACCACCAAGCCCGAAGAGAAGAAAAAGAAGTTCATGGGGCGGATGGTCGATTCCATCGGCGAAGGTCCTAGCGTTGGGCTGGAACTCAATATTGTCGGACTCCACGTGGACGAGGCCCTTCCGGAAATCGACCGTTACCTCGACGCCTGCCGAAGAAAGGGATTTGAGCGCGTCCGCATTATCCACGGTTATGGAAGCGGAACCCTTCGGAAGGTGACCCACGAATACCTCAAAGCCCATTCTTCGTTTGTCAAAAAGTTCGAGCTCGGTGGGGAATTCGAAGGGGGATCGGGAGCCACCGTAGTATATCTAAAGTGATATGTTGAGCGAAAAACTAACCCGTTTGATCGCCCTTCTTCCCGATAAGCCGGGCGTCTATCAAATGAAGGATGCCTCCGATACGATCATCTATATCGGGAAGGCGAAAAACCTCAAAAAGAGGGTCTCCCAGTATTTTCTTCGTCCCCAGGAAGGGAAGGTCGCGGCGATGGTTAGCCACGTCGACCATTTTGATTTCATCATCGTTTCGAGCGAAAAAGAGGCTTTTATCCTCGAAATGAACATGATTCAGACCCATTATCCCCGTTACAACATCATGTTGATGGACGATTCCCATTACCCGTATTTGGCATTAAAACGCCATGGGGATCCTTTGCTTAAAATCGCGAGAAACACGAAAGACCCCAAGTATTTCTATTTTGGGCCGTTCCCGAATGCCTCGTCTTGTTACCAAATGATTGATTTGCTGAACAAGATTTACCCGACCCGAAAATGCAAGAACATCCCATCAAAAGCCTGCATTTATTACTCGATGGGTCAATGCCTCGGACCCTGCATCCATGCGATTCCCAAGGAGAAGTTCGATTCCTTGTATTCGGATATCAAACGTTTCTTAGGCGGGGATACTTCCGAAGCAAAGAATATGTTGAAGGAACGGATGAACGAGGCCGTCGAACGCTTGGATTTCGAAAGCGCCTCCGAATACAAGAAAAGCCTCGACGCAATAGATTACGTCACCGATAAGCAAAACGTCGAAATCGCGGGGGATACCACAAGCCGCGACGTCATCGCTTACGCCGAACGCGAAGGGTATCGCTCGTTAGCGATCCTCACTTACCGAAGAGGTTTATTGCTTGGCAAAAACACCCATGTGGTCGCAAGCTTTGGCTCCGCGGAAGAACAGATTCCTGAACTTTTACTTCAATATTATTCGAATCACGAAACCCCTAAAGAACTCGTGGCGCGTTTGCCATCCGTCAAAGAAGAAATCGAACCAGTTTTCGATATCGAAGTGGTCGTTCCCAAGGAAGGGAGGCTTAGCGATATGGTCGCGATGGCGGACCTTAACGCCCGTCAATCCTTAGACGCCCATTTCATGACCGCCCGGCTCGAAGACGATAACCTCGCTTTGCTCGAAAGCCTTGGGGAAATTCTTCATATTCCTACGCCTTTTCGCATTGAACTCTTCGATAACTCCCACCTCCAAGGAAGTAGTCCCGTCGGAGCGATGGTTTGCTATATCAATGGGGCTCCCGCGAAGAAGATGTATCGAAAATTCCATCTCAGGGAAGAGGACGCGGGGGATGATTACCATTCGATGGTGGAAGTCATCTCGAGAAGATATGGTCGCCTCAAAGAAGAAGGGCTGTCCTATCCCGATCTCGTCCTTACCGACGGCGGGCTTGCCCAAGTACACGCGGCGAAAGAAGGACTTCAAAAAGCGGGAGTGGATGGCATCCCCGTATACGGTTTGTTTAAAAACAACAAGCACCAAACCGAAGGATTGATCGACGGGGATGGCAACCGTTATCCCTTGGATTCCAAATCTCCTTTATTCTTCTTTTTGATGCGCATGCAAGACGAGGTGCATCGTTTCGCGATTTCCTTTCACCGCCTACAGCGAAGCAAGTCGATGAAAAACGATTTGTTTGATGGGGTGGAAGGGATTGGAGAGAAGCGAAAAGAAGTGCTTCGCCGCCATTACCCCACCATCGATTCCCTTCTGACCGCTTCGGTGGAGGAACTCGCCCAACTCATCCCCCTCGAATCTGCAAAAATCCTATTTGAAAAACTACACAACCGCGACAATCTAGCGTAAGATTACGAGGCGTGCGCCCGTAGCTCAGCTGGATAGAGCAACAGCCTTCTAAGCTGTGGGTCAGGCGTTCGAGTCGCCTCGGGCGCGCCAATACCAACAAAGGTTTGATTCTCAAAAGGTCTCAAACCTTTTTTCTTTGTGTCTGGAAGCAAGGAATCAGCGCTGACCAACTGACAAAAGGCTTCGGGTCACAAATTTGTAAAAAGTGTGAACTCAACTTAATATTTCGCTCATCAATTGACGAAGTTTTCCTTATCATATGGTTATGAAGAAATGTATCCCTTTTGCCGTACTTGGCTTGTTCGTCCTTGCGTCGTGCACCCCGCAACGCGTTGATTCTTCTTCCGAGAGCCCTTCGGAAATCGGCGAATCATCATCGACTAGTTCGAGCGAATCGTCTATTTCGAGCATCATCGATAGCGCGGCCTCTTCCGTTTATGCCTATCAAAAGGTGACGTCGAGCAGCGCATTAACGGATGGGGTATATCTTCTTGGCGTACCGGAACTCGGATATTTTTTGGACACCTCCTCCTCTTCGGTTGACCGAGCCGAAAATTACGTTGCCCTCTCTTTCTCGGGAACGGAGATTTCTGCAAGTGAGGAAGTCAAAAACTGCGAATTGGTCTATTCTTCTGCGAGTGGTTCTTTGTCCTTGCCAAATGGACAATTCCTCTATGGTTCTTCCGGGATGAATTCTTTGAAGACCTCCGCCATGGAACAAAGGTTAACCATTTCAATCGATAATGGCGGTTACGCGGATATCGTTTCAAATTCTTGCCACCTTGTTTTTAATGACACCTCCGGTCAATCTCGTTTCCGTTTCTACAAATCCTCTTCCTATGCCAATTACGAGAAGGTCGCCTTGTACAAGAAGGTCGCGATTACCCCGATTTATCCAACGGCGATTTATCTAGAAAGCACCATTTCGGCCTATGTCGGTGATTCCATCGAATTGAAACCGACCTATTCTCCCTCCGATGCGAATGTTTTTGATTACTTATATACTTCCTCCAATCCTTCCGTAATTTCGGTTGCTGACGGCAAACTGAAGTGCTTAAGCGAAGGTAGTTCAACTGTCACGGTCTCGGCAAAAGCCGCGAACGAAACGCGCGTTTCTGCTTCTACCACCATCACCGTTTCCCAAAGGGAACTCGACGCTTATACCGTCATGATCTATCTTTGCGGTTCGGATTTGGAAAGCAGTTCCGACGCCCGTCTTGCTTCGGCAAACCTCAAAGAAATCTTAAGTGTGAATTACCCCGCGGGCGTAAATGTCATTATTCAAACCGGTGGATGCAAGAAGTGGTGGAACTATGGCATTTCCTCCGCGAGCCTTGGCCGTTACCATGTCGAGAATTCCTCTTTGGTCAAAGACGCGACCCTGCCGAACGCGAGCATGGGCAAAGCGTCGACCTTCCAATCCTTCATTGAATGGGGCCTAACCGAATACCCCGCCGAACAAACCGGGGTCGTCTTATGGAACCATGGCGGAGCAATGGGAGGGGTCTGCTACGACGAAAACTATAATGATGACACCCTCACCAATTCGGAGGTTCACTCCGCCCTCCAAGCCGCGTTCCAAACCACGAATCGGACCGAAAAACTCTCTTGGGTTGGATACGATGCCTGCTTGATGTCGGTCGCCGACATCGCCGATTTCAATTCGGATTATTTTGACTACATGATTTCCTCCCAAGAGGCCGAACCCGGCGAAGGTTGGGATTATGATTCTTGGCTTGGCGCCATCGCAAAAAATCCTTCGATCGGAACGAAAGAACTTGGCAAAATCGTTATTGATTCCTATGTCGCCAAATGTGGGGAAATCTATAAGGATTATTATGGTTCAAGCAGCACCTATAACGATGCGACCCTCGCTTTGATTGACCTTTCAAAAGCCGATGAATTCGCGACCGCCTACGAAGCTTTGGGCGCCGCCCTTTCCCGAAAGGTGACGAGTTCGACTGCTTTCCGTACCTTTGGCACTTTATGTAACAAAGCGATGCGTTTCGGCGTCTGCGAGGCCGACGACGGATCGCTCTATTACCCTTTCGACGTCTTTGACCTCCAAGGCTTGCTGACCCAAATCAAATCGAGCAGCACCTACAATACGAGTGAGATTTCGAATGTGGAATCCGCGCTTTCCTCCCTTGTCTCCTATCATAAAAACGGAACGACGCTTGCTTCCGCCTGTGGCCTCAGTGCCTTCGTCCCCGTCTCGGGATATGCCTATCGCAGCGATTATTCGAGCAGCGAAAGTCACTATTCCACTTGGGTGAATTGGTTCTCCCAATACGGAACCTGGTCTTATTGAAATAAAAAAAGGCCTGAAGCCTTCGCGATAATTACTTATCGTCAGGAACTTCAGGTTTTTTCTTTTCTTCGAGGTGGTAGAACCGAGCGCCTTTGTCTTCGAACCGTTTGAGAATCAGGTTGCGGCTCATATCCGCGAGTTCGGTGGAAGATTTTGCGTCGACCGTGGAAGGATCGATCACACCGACGACATCGAGGTAGACATCGGTCCGCTTCAGCGGGAAGCGATGGGAGACCGCGTAGGTGTTTTGGAGGGCGACCACGACGATGGGACAGTGGGCGTCCTTTGCGAGGTTGAAGGTGCCGGGGTGGAAGGGAAGGAGTTGGGGATTCGGGAAGTCCTTGTTGCGGGTTCCCTCGGGAGCGACGCAGATGGAGTTCTTGCCGGAAGTGATGTGCCCCACCGCTTTCTCGATGGTGGCCTTGCCGTTGACGAGGTCGCCTTGGAGGATGGAGAGGTATCCGGCTTTGCGAATCCAGTTGCCCGCGATGGGGATGTGGAAGTTCGCTTCTTTCGAGATGAAGAGAACGCCGTGATGCCGGAAGGCCCAGATCATCGCGAACTCATCGAACGTCGACAAGTGGTTATGGACGATCATGACCGGGGTTTTGCGGCTGGGAAGTTTACCAAGGCCCGAAGTGTGGAGGCGAAGACGGAGGAAGAGCATCACGATGAAGACCGTTTGTTCGATGATCCATTTCGCGAATTTGCTCGGTTTCTTCGGTTCCGCAGTTCCAAGCAACGCGCCCACTAAGAAGAGGATGATGAGGTAGGCGGCGAAGAGGGCGAGGATGAAGACGATGGGGAAGACGATCCACGTCCAGAACATGTACCATTCGAGGTACCACCCGTTGGTCCAGTATTGGAGACCTTGGAGCCCAAATGCGATTAAGGCAAGAATAATTAAGAGAAACATAACGCATGAAATATAGCCGATTAGTATTTTTTCGACAAGTGCGAACCGATTGTTTAAGATTCGAACGTTTTTCCAAATGCGTTTGCACTCTTCATTTTTAATGAAAGCATGTTATCATATCCGCCGATGACAGATTGGGACGCATTAGCGAAGGCATCAAACTACGAAGATATTCTTGCTTGCGAAGCCGAAGCGGTGACCGCAAAGCAAGTTTTTTTGGTCGTCTCCGCGGCCTTGGGCCTCGGAAAAGGCAAGAAGGCGATGGAAATCATGGTTTCCCGTCGCGAACTCCTTTGGGAGAACAACCCGTTATTGCTTTTAAAGATCAACTTTGAAACCCGATTCCTCCTTGGCCAATTCGATGAGGCGTATGAGGATTTAAAGGTTTTCGATTCTTATCCCTACGTTTCCCAAGCCGTGGAAGAACAGCTTCGCGCCTTGCCCCATCGCATCCGCGTGGAGGAGATTTCCTCCCGTGGTCCGAAGGCCATCGACGAAGAGGAGATGCATTCGATTCTCGCGACCGAACGCGATACGGCATCTCTTCTTGCTTACCTTAACTCCTTAAAACGCGCGGATTTGACCCCGTTTATCGGCGACCTCCATTCATTGCTCGAATCCAACGACGTGAACGACGACGTGAAGAGTTTCGTGTTAATGCTTCTATCGACCGCCCACGACGAGGTGACCGTCTCGTTTGAAAAAGGAGGGAAGAGGTTCACCCTGATTCCCGCCGAGGTAAGAATGCCCTATTCCGAGCCTTATTACCGTTCCGTCCGTGAGTGTCTCGCGTCTTGGAAGGACCCAAGCGTGGGAAACATCGCCGGCGACTTGCTCGACCAATTCGTCTTGCTTCATTATCCCGAAGCCTATCAAAGCGAGTTGCCCCCGGAAGAAGAAGCGACCGCCTTTGCTTATTTAGCGGCCATTTATCTCCATTCTCCGCTTGCCTCGATTTCCCCAAAGTTGCTCGAACGCGTGAAATCCATTCAAGATTTCTTCGCCGTCGCGACTCCCGTCCTCGCCTAATCGAGTTTTGACTCATTTTATTTGGAACACGTGAACGTTTACTTTATAGTAGATACGCTTTTTTATAGCGAAAAAGGAAAGAAACATGAATTACACCATCAAAGAACTCGGCGATTGCCGCGTTGAAATCACCGTCGACGTCGAAAAAGACATCTGGGTTGGCGCCCAAGAAAAGGCCCTCCGCAAGGCCATTGCCAACGTCCAAATCCCCGGATTCCGCAAAGGCAAAGCCCCGGCGAACCTCGCCATGGCCCACGTCGACCAAAACCGCGTTGTCAATAACGCCCTCGATTCCATCCTCACCCCCGTTTACTCCCAAGTTCTCGGGGAAGCCAAACTCTCTCCCTTCTCCCGTCCGGACGTCAACATCACCAAGATTGAACCGGAAGCGTTGACCCTCGTCTTCACACTCACTCTCATGCCGAAAGTCACCCTCGGTGCCTATACCGGCATTCCCGCGGAACGTCCGAGTGTCTCCGTGACCGAAGAAGAAGTCGCCGAAGCCATCTCCAAGCGTCTTGCCGCCTCCGCGGAACTCGCCGTGGTGGAACGCGAAGCCAAAGAAGGGGACACCGTTGTCCTCGACTTCAAGGGCTATGTCAATGGCGAGGCCTTTGACGGCGGAGAAGCCGAAAACTACTCCCTTGAACTTGGCTCCCACACCTTCGTCCCCGGATTTGAAGAAGCCCTCGTCGGCGTCAAGGCCGGAGACTCCAAGAAAGTCGAAGTCACCTTCCCCGAACAATACGTGAAGGAACTCGCCGGCAAGGCCGCGGTCTTCGAATGCACCATCCACGAAGTCAAGGAGAAGACCATCCCCGAACTCAGCGAAGAAGCGATCGCCGACATGAACCTCGAAGGCGTCAAGACCGTCGAGGAACTCAAAGCGTACGAACGCAACGCCATCCTCCAACGCAAGACCAACTCCGCGATGAGCGCCTACTACGAGTCCATCGTCGCCAAGATCGTCGAAGGATCCAAGGTGGAAATCGCCTCCTCCATCATTGATGGGGACGTCGCCCAGCGCGAAGAAGAGACCAAGAAACAAATCGAATCCAATGGCCTCACCTTCGAACAATACCTCGAAATCACCGGTCAAACCGAAGAGAAGCTCAAAGCCGACCTCCGCGTTTCCTGCACCGCGAACCTCAAGACCTTCTTGGTCCTCCAAACCATCGCCGCGAAAGAACACATGGTCGTCGACGATGCCGAACTCGACGTCGAACTCTCCCGCATGGCGGAACAATACAAGATGAGCGTCGAAGACGTCCGTAAGGCTCTCGGTGCCTCCCTTGAAAACTTCCGCAGCAACCTCCAAGACCGCAAGATCCGTGAATTCCTCCTCGCCAACAACGGGGAAAACGCCAAACCGGTCGAAGAAGTGAAAGAAGAAGCCGCTCCGGAAGCCGAAGAAGCTCCGAAGCCCAAGAAAACCCGTAAAACCACCAAAAAGGCGGCCAAACCCGCCGAAGCTCCCGCTGAAGAACCCAAAGCGGAGTAAAACGTCTCTACTCTGAGGCGGAAAGGAGGCTATCATGCCGAATCAAAATGACACCTTACGCCTTCCCCTTCTCGTCGCGAGATCCCTCGTTGTGTTCCCCGGAATCAACGAGGAGATCGCCGCCTCCCGTCCCCAATCGGCGAAAGCCATCGAGCTTTCTACCATGGAAACCAGCAATCTCATGTTCTTGGTGTCCCAAAAAGACCCCAACGTCAATGAGATTACCCCCGAGAACCTCTATACCTCGGGGACCTTGGTTCGCATCGTTAACGTCAAAGATCTCCCCGAAGGCGGATTCCGCATCCGCGTCATCGGCTCCAAACGCGTCCGTTTCCTCTCTTTTTCGGAAGATAACGGCAGTTTCTTCGCCGAAGGGGAACCGATTGTTTCCGAACACGGGAACTTAGAAGAAGAGGAAGCCTTATCCGCAGCAATCGTCGAACTCGTCTCGGGAAACCGCGAACTCGCTTCCCGCCTTTCCCGCAGCGCCCTCGCCATTTTGGCCAAAGAAGGACGCGGGAGCGACGAACTCGTCGATACCTTGGGGGCTTTGCTCCCCATCGACCTCCCCAAGAAGCAAAGACTCTTGGAAATCTCCAATTGTTTGGAACGCCTTCAGGTCTTGAAGGGTTACCTTGAACTCGCGAAGGAAGAAGTGGAAATCGACCGAAAGATCGACGCCAAAGTCCGCGAATCCAGCGAGCAAAGCCAAAAGGAGTACATCTTACGTGAACGCATGAAGGCGATTCGTACCGAACTCGGGGAAGACCCGAATTCGGAATCGAGCGTCGACGCGATTCGCCAAAAACTCAAGACCAACCCCTATCCCCAATCGCTCATCGACCGCGTCAACCACGAACTCAACCGCCTCTCGATGATGCCGGATTCTTCGCTCGAAGCCTCCCTCATCATGAGCTACATCGAGACCCTTTTGGCGGTCCCTTGGTTCGAAAAGACCGAGGACAACGAAGACCTCGAAAACGTCCGTCGCGTGCTCGACGAAGACCATTTCGGTCTTGAAAAGGTGAAAAAGCGCATCATTGAGTACCTCGCCGTCAAGAAGATGACGGGTCACCTCAAAGCCCCGATTCTCTGCTTCTACGGGCCTCCGGGATGCGGCAAGACCTCGCTTGCCCGTTCCATCGCCCGCGCCCTGGGCCGTAAATTTTTCAAAGCGGCTTTGGGTGGAATTTCCGATGAGGCCGAAATCCGTGGCCACCGCCGCACCTACGTCGGTTCGATGCCC
>JAXFGC010000049.1:0-27668 GCA_034171505.1 Candidatus Alloenteromonas sp.
CGAATTAATTAGTCTCTTAAAAGAGGTTAACCGCCGAGGTTGGCTAGAATCTATCACCGTTGGCGATCCCGGCGTTGGGGATACTTTGGAACACGCTCTTGGAATTGCTAGAAACAATTTGAAGACTCCGGATTTCAAGGGAATCGAACTTAAAACAACACGAGTGACAAAAGAGGGGGTTGAGCGGGGAAAGACTCGAAGCACTTTGTTTTCAAAAACTCCCGATGGCGGGATGAATTACCATGAAATTTTGGAAGCTTATGGAAAAATGCAAATCCCAAGAGGCTGTTCGTCTCCACGCTTTCAGTTATGCGAGACGGTCTCCAGTAAACGAGTGAATGCCTATGATTTGTTCCTCAAGTGTGACCATAGTCGAGAAAAGGTTTTGCTTCTTCACTCTTCGTCAAAAAATTTTCCGAATCCATTTGCGGAATTTGTCAGCTCTTGGGAATATCAAACCTTGAAACAATCGTTTTCAACAAAACATCGGGAGACGATGTGGATTGGCGCGGAATCGAGAATAATAAACGGGAAAGAATACTTTCATTACACGCTCGCCGAGTATACTGGAAAACCAAATACTACTGCGCTTATCGACTTTATTGATTGCGGAATAATTACGGTGGATTTGCTTGCCTATATCACATCCGAAGGCCGCCACCGTGACCATGGAATGCTTTGGAAAATTGCCCCGAAGAATCGTTCGCTCCTGTTTGGCACAATGGAAAAAGTGGATTTGGAAACAAAAATTAGATAAGCCTTGTCAACTGAAAGTCTCAGGGAGTGCCATCTATGTTTCCGGTCTGTTTGAGCACGCTCAAACAGACGACTGGGAGGCCGTCGATTGTTTTATGGATTGCTTGAGCTATACTATGTGTAGTTATTTATCCGAATAACAGGTGCCGTTTCTCAGCATTGCGTGGATCAGACGCAACAGCTTGGAGCAACCGGCGATGACAGCTGCCTTGTAGGAGAGGCCGCTGTTTTTCTTTTTCAGCACATATCTCGTGATCATGTTCTCAGCCTTGGACATGATCATGTTGGTGACCGCCACATACAGCGTTGCCCTTAGATGGGGGTTGCCCTTCTTGGTGATATGCATGTGCTCCCCCGTCATCTGGCCCGACTGCATGACGGCCGGGTCCAGGCCGGCGTAGGCAATCAGCGAATCGGCCTTGGGATAGGCGCTGATGTCGCCGATTTCCGCGATCAGCCTCGCGGCCGTGACATCGGCAATCCCGGGTATTGTCTTCAGCGATGCGAATTCAGGCAGGTTTTCCGCTATGGAAATCATCGAATCCATGACTCTTTCGGACTCATCGATGATCCCCTTCACTCTGGCTGACATCAGTTTTACTTCTTCGGTCTTATAGGAGTTTGGAGATGCGCCGGAGACATGGGTCTTGGCATATGCTGCAATCTTTTCGGCCAGCTCATCCGTCGAGGCTCTTCCCCTTCTCGGCAACTTCATCAGGAAATTCTTCACCTGCTCCTTGGATCTGATTTTTGATGGATGGCCATAATGGGAGATGATTGCCAACGATTTCGGCGAATCAGGCTCGATTACTTTGTCGAAGCATGGCCAGACATCGTCCAGGCAGCGGCGATATCGGCCTTTTTCGACGATCTTCACTTCAAGAAGATAGTGGTAGAATCTGCCCATGTCTCTGAGGCCGGCATGGATTTCATCATCGCTCCTGCCTTCTCTCAGCGGCCTTAAGTAATACACTTCAGCAATGGTCCTGCAATCCAACGAATCATTCTTGGTCGGCCTGATCATCGCCTTTCTGACCTTTGCGGATTCCAGCGGAGAAACGCCGTATCTTCTCATGCCGATGGAATCGAGATAGCGTTCCAGCGTATGGCTGTATACGCCGGTGAACTCGTAGACCGCAACAGGGTCTCTTCCCGTCTCTTCCCTTATCCTGCCCCTCAGGGCATCGAGCTTGGCAAAGCCTTCCAGGTCATGCCCGATGACCGTAGCCTTGCCGGCGGGTTTTCCGTGATCGAGGAATCCCCGCATGTGACTGCTTCCCTTGGAAACGTCGAACGAAATGATTGGACCATCCATGGTTTCAATGGCTCCTTCCTGGATGTTTCCGCCATAGGCTGGGTTCCCTTGCTTTCCGGCAATCCAATTTTCATGGACGTGATTCGAAATGACCTGCGGTCTTTCAATTAGGTATAAGCTGTCTTTCGCCAAAAAGAGGGAATGCGGAATTTTTTGTTCCGAGTTTATGCTCTAAAAGCCCCTTTCCGTCATTCCCAAAATCATCTTCCGCATGCCTGCGTAAGAAGACCAGGAGACCTCATCGGCCTCTGCCGCAGACGGCAACTCTATTGTAAGTCGCCGCATATCCCGCAGGATATGCCTATGGCAGTGACCAAGGAATCATCCTGGTATTAATCATATGAAAAGACCCCGTTGTTTGGGAAGGCAACAGGGTCCATAAATCAAGCAACCACAGGGAAGAGTTTATTGATTTTGACAAGGGGTCCGTGGAGGGCGATAAGGGCCGCGATGGCGATCGCGCCCGAGACGGGAATATAAATCGCGTTGTAAGTCATCGCGAAGACGAAATCCGCGCCATAAATGATCATCGAGGAGACGCTGCTACCAACGAAACGGACGAAGGTGGAAAGAATGCCGGCGATCACGATAAAGACAATGGATTCCCAGCTGTATCCTTTGACCCCATCCCCGAGGATTTGTTTCCGGAAAAGCCCAACGACGGCAACCGAGCCAAAACCAATGAGATAGTCAAACGGGAAGCAGGCGAAACCATATCCGTCAGTCAAGCAAGTGAGGACGCCGTAAATCAAACCGCCGCAGACAAGGCCGGAAGCCGGTCCATGGCGAAGCGCGATAATGAAAAGGGGCAACATCTGGAAGTTGATGGATCCACCTTGTTCGGCGACGGGAATCTTAACGAGGTTCAAAATGAAGGCAAGGGCGATAAGCATGCCGTCCTCGGCGATTTCTTTCGCGGAGAAGTTCTTCTTTTGGAAGGGGACCACGAGGGAAAGCATCGCGGCGATTAAGCCGAAGACGATACCGAAAATCGAGCCATTGACGATATCCACGCTGCGGAAACCCTCGATTTCAACGCCTAAATTTTCAACGTTATTGGTAAACAAAGGGACGCCAACCACAAGGAAGCAAACAACCAGCAAATAGAGGATGGAAGCAACCGAGGAAATGGAGTCCACGACCTTCGGGGACTTCGCAAAGCAAAAGGAAAGAACGGACAAAATAATACCCGCCCCCAAGAAGATGAGAAGCATCACCCAGGTGACATTCATCGGATAATTGCCCGCGAACACTTGACCTAAGGTCAATGTGGTTTGGGATTCCACCCCATCAATCTTGGTGGAGATGCTTAAAACCGGAAGAACAAACAAAAACAAGACCACGAGCAGCCCGGCAGCCGCAGCAATGAGTCCGGTGAAACAAAGGAAGGATTTCCCATTTTCCTTTTTCGTTTCGACATTTGGTGAATCGCTCATAAAAAAATTCTCCTTTCTGAGCTCATTCTGACCCAAAAGAGGAGACGCGACGATCATCGTTTTCCTACGCCAGCATTATCTGGATCAGGTATCCGTCGAGTCGGAACACGACTCCTCTCAGCCGACTTACTGGTCAGCTCCGGTTGAAACAAAATTACTCCGCTTATTTGCCCCAGTCAATAGGACTCCGGCCGTTTGCCTCCAGAAAGCGGTTCACCTTTGAGAAGGGTTTGCTTCCAAAGAATCCACCTCGATTCGCAGATAAGGGGGAAGGGTGATTCGCGGTTAAGACGAGATGCTTTTCATTGGTGATAATCCGCGCGTATTTTTTGGCGAATCCACCCCAAAAAATAAAGACAATCGGTTCGTCCAAATCATTCAAATACGATAGGACGTCCCCCGCGAATCGAGAATAAAAGGGGTTAGAATGGGACAAGGGTTTCCCTTCTTCCACGGTCAAATTCGTGTTGAGAAAAAGGATCCCTTGTGAAGCAAGATTCGTTAGGTCGCCATTACTTTTGTCCCGAACAATACCAAGGTCATCCACGAGCTCTTTGTAGATGTTTCGCAAAGAAGGGGGAAGGGGTGTTCCTTTCGGGACCGAAAAAGATAAACCCATGGCTTGCCCAGGTTCGTGATAAGGGTCTTGGCCAAGGATTACGACCTTCGTGTCTTTCGGAGAAAAGAAGTCAAACGCATGGAAAACAAGTTCTTGTGGAGGATAGACCTTCGTCTTGGTTCTTTGTTCGGTTAACCAGCCTACCCAAGCCAGATATTCCGGTAACGCTTCTTCTCGTTGGAAGAATTCTTGCCAATTCGGATTCATACGATGTTCGGGGAAAGTATAACAAGACTCTCGCGAATGTGGCATAATTCCCACTGTGAAAGTTTTCTGGCTTTTTAACCATCCCGCTCCCTACAAAGTCGATTTTTTCAATGTCCTAGGGGAATCTATTGAGCTCGACGTTCTTTTTGAACGTTCTTCCGAAGGAGGACGAAACGACCTATTTTACGGGGAAAAGCCCAATACCTTCCATTCGGAAGTCGCCCATTCCTTGTGGCTGGGACCGGTCGATAACCTGACCTTCCGTCCCCTTCATTACCTAAAGAAAAAGGATTACGACATCATTGTCCTCAATGGATGGCGGACCCTCTCCGAACAAATCGCGATTCATTATTGCAAGAAGCATCACATTCCCTACGTTTTCTATATCAACGGAGGCATCCCCAACCCCAAAGAAAAGGAATGGATCCGGAAAAGGAAAGTAGCATGTATTGAAGGCGCGGAAGCCTATTTCTCCCCCGATCCCTGCAGTGCCCAATACCTAACCTATTATGGAGCGGATCCCGAACGCATCACCCTTTATCCCTATTCCTCCATCTTTGAACGCGAACTCGCCGATCGCCCTCGAAACGAAAAAGAAAAGAAGGCTCTCCGCGAAGAGTTTGGATTACAAACCAAACATCTCTACGTCTCTTCTGGGCAATACATCCCAAGGAAAAACTACGAAGAACTCATTGGTTTATGGCCCAAGATGCCGAAAGATTCCCTCTTGGTCATCACGGGAGAAGGACCGTTAAAAGAGCAGCATCTCCAGCAAATCAAATCCCTGGGACTCGATAACGTCCTCCTTTGGGATTACATTCCCCACGACAAATTACTTCACCTCTTTCAAGCCGCGGACGCGTTTATCCTTCTCTCCAAAGAAGACATCTACGGCCACGTCGTAAACGAAGCCTTAAGCCAAGGCATTCCCGTCATCGCGGGCAACAACATCAATGCGGGGAAACACCTAATCCACGATGGCATCAACGGCTTTGTCGTAGAACTCGGCAACACCGAATCCATTCTCTCCGCGCTTCATAACGTGTTAAATCCCACCTACCAAGAAAACGCTCTTCAAGTCGCTAGAAGAAACACAATTGAAGCCTCCGCGAAATTCCACCTCGCATTCTTTGAAGAATACTTACGGAGAAAATCGAAATGAAGTTGCTCTTAGTTGGAACCTATATGCCCGAACCCTTGTTTGATGCGTTTGGAAAAGAAGGAAAGAAGCTCAATCCCGCGGGACAAAACTTTTATTTCCGTCTCCATCGGGCATTGAAAACAGTCGCGAATGTGGACGTCCTTTCTCTAGTTCCCCCTCAACCAGTTTCCAAGGATTATTCTCATTTCACGATCGTGGAACGCGTTTCCTCAAAACTGAATCCCTTCAAAAGCGCGATCGCGATGAAGAAAGCCTATGTCTCTGCTCACAAAAAAGAAGCAGTCGACTTCGTTCTTTACGATTCCCTCAACCTCCAAGCCGCGATGGCGGCGAAGAAAATCGCACGTCATTATGGAGCGCTTCTCCTTCCCGTTTTGACCGATGATCCCCGAAATATCACGGGGGTTTCTTCGACCTATATCCGTCTTTGCTTCTCTTTGTCCAAAGACGGGGATGCCTATCTTGCGTTAACCCCAAAACTCGGGGAAATCTTCAACAAATACAAACGCCGGGTTCTCCTTTTCCCGGGAATCGTCGAAGAGAAAAAGAAACTCAACGCCCCCAGAAGCGGGGAGTACTTCTATTATGGAGGCGCCCTATTTGAAAAAGACGGAGTCGGTTCCATGGTTCGCGCCTATGCCGCTTCCAAGTCTTCCATCCCCCTTGTCATCTCTGGCCATGGGCAAATGGAGAGCGAACTTAAGGAAAAAGCAAAAGAGGTCCCTGGCCTTATCTTCCTTGGCCAGATTTCCAAGGACGAAAACGCCGCTTATCAGCAATACGCAGCCCTCGTCATCAACCCCCGTTGGTACAACGAGTCTTTAGAGGCGGTCTCCGTACCATCCAAAGATTTGGAGTATCTTGCGAACGCCAAAAAGATCGCCGCGACTCCGTGCAACCTAATTGAGAGAGTCTACAAAAACTCCATTTATTGGTTGCCCAAAACCGGGGATGAAATCGAAAAGGAACTAACCGAAATCTTCCAAAACGGAGCCAAGCAAGTTCCCGAAAACCATTCGATGACCAAGATACAAAAAGAAATCGGACTCGAAAGCATTGGGCAAGGAATCTTGAAATTCTTGGAGTCTCTATCTGAATAAAACGTTGCATATTCGCAATTCATCAACCCGTCTTTTGCGCGGTTCCCACATGGAATTGCGCATTTTTTGATTGTCTTTTTACAACAAAGCCCAAAAAATTCTCCGCCTATTCCTGCGCGCGCAAAGGTGCGATAATGCATGTATGGCTGCGACGACATCCCCATCCGCCAACATCCGTTCCAGCGTTGTCATCAACCTGGTTCGCACTTTAACGTTGACCCTTTTGTCGTTCTTAACTTTTCCTTATGTCACCCGCGCTTTGGGTGACCAAGCGTTTGGCCTGTACACTTGGGCGAATACCTTCGTCTATTACTTCTTGGTCCTTGCCAAGATCTCGATTCCGAACATCGCGATTCGGGAATGTTCGAAAGTCAAAGACGACAAAGAGAAACTCTCCCATTTGGCCCAAGAATTCTTCTTGATTCAAGGCATCTTCACATTGCTCAGTTTCGCCTTCATGAGTTTGCTGGTTTGGAATATTCCAGACTTACGGGCGAACTCAGGACTCATCTTTGTCCTCTCCATCAACTTCCTCGCGGGGCTTTTCTCCTTTGAATGGATTTACATTGTCTTGGAGAAACATTTCTATATTACCGCCCGTTCCATTCTCTTTATCGCGGTTGGAGCGGCGTTAACCTTTCTCTTCATCAAAGTCAAAACCGGATACGTGGATGATAATGGGGTTTACATCAATCCCGCGTTGAACGAAGTTCATATCTACGCACTCATCACAATTTCCACGACCGTCTTCACGGTGATATCCAACCTCATCTTCTTACCCAAGTACATCTCGTTTAAAAAGACCTCTCCCTATCATTTACGAGCACATGCCCCCACGATTTTCATTCTCTTCCTCGCAAGCATCGCCTTAACTGTCTATAACCAAACCGATGAATTCCTTCTGGGCTTCATTGATCCAACAAAAGCCGCGGTTGGGTCTTATTCCGTTGGGGTAAAGGGCATCGATATTATCATCACGTTGATTACCTCCCTATACGCGGTATTCATGCCCCGTGCATCCTTTTACTACGCCAAAGAAGACAAACGGTTCTTCCAAAACCTCGTAACTTATTCCCTCAATATCACCTTCTTTATCGCCGTTCCCGCGATTGCCACGATGGCCACGTTAAGCGCTCCGATTGCGAGTTTGCTTTCCGGCTCGGAAATCAGCGCCCAATACCAAGACAGCGCCGCCATCCTCGCCGCGCTATCCCTCATGATGCTCACCTATTCCATTGGGGATAACATCTACACCGAGATTTTGATTCCTTCCAAACGCGAGAAATACTACCTCTTCGGAATGGGGGGCGGCATTGTGCTCAATGTCGGTTTGTCCTTCTTGTTCGCTTTGGTCGTCATGCCTTCCCGTCCCGGGTTCGGCGTTGCCATCGCGACAACGATCACCGATGTTTTGCTGGCCGCTTATTTCATCGGGGTATCCTGGGCGTATTCCAAAAAGGCAATCTTTAACTGGAACAACCTCAAGATTGTCTCCGCGGGCATCCTTATTGCCTTGTTCACCTTCTTTTTATTGCCCGCGATTCAAAAGTTGCTGCCTTATTCCGGTGACCAATTATGGCTGAACTACCTCTTATCTTCGTTCATTTTGCTCGCGTGTGACACCGTCATATATCTTGGTTTTCTAGCATTAACCAAAGAAAAGCTCGTCTCGAGTTTTTTACGGAGGAAAGGAGGCAACGATGAGCAACCCGAACCTCAAGGAAAATAAGTTCAAACGCGCGATCGCGGTTTCACTTCGGGGAATCGTCAAAGCCCTCAATCCGATTTGGTATGTCAAACTGCAATATCGTTACATCACCCATCATAAACTGCACTTGAATCCGCCGGTCCGTTACACCGAAAAACTCCAATACCTTCGTTTGTTTGTCTATCCCAAAAACGATGAGGTCTCCCGCTGCGCGGGACGAGTGACGGTTCGCGACTACATCAAAGAAAAAGGGTATGAAGATACCCTGATTCCCATCTATGGAGTCTATGACCGATTTGAGGACGTTCCCTGGGAAGATTTACCCTCCTCTTTTGCCATGAAATGTTCCCATGCCTCAGGCTTCAACGCGATCGTTCGAGACAAAAATAGCGAGGACATCCCATCGTTATCAAAGAAATTCCATTCCTATTTGAAATGCGATTACGGCAAGAAAACCATCGAACCCCATTACTCCAAAATCAAACCTCAAATCATCATTGAACAGCTCTTAACCGAAGACGGGGACCTCCCCATTGAATACAAGATTCACGTATTTAACGGCAAAGCCAAGAACCTATACGTAGTCACCGGACGCGGAAAAGACATCCGTTACACCGAACTCAAGATCGATTGGACTCCGTTTGATGGGAGTCAGTTCAACGGATGGAAAAAGGCAGACGTATGTCCCAAACGCCCCGAATGTTTTGACGAGATGGTCGCCTTCGCGGAGACGATCGCATCCCCCTTTCCCTTTGTTCGCGTGGACCTCTATTGCATCCACGGAAAAATCTATTTCTCCGAAATGACCTTCACTCCGGCGAAAGGCACGTTAATCCTCGACGACGACAACGTCGACTTTGAGATGGGGGAATGGTTGGACCTCACCCCGTATCTTAATTCCAAGTAGAATCGGGGAAGAAAACTTCCAGCAACGATAATCCCGTATGGAACTCCGCCCCATCATCGAAATGAGAGGAGGTGCCCAAGGGATCATTCACCAAATCATAGGTAATCGACATTCCCATGATGCCCGCGGGGTCATAACCGACGTCCGAGAAAGAGAAACCCACGAGGGAGGTTAATTCCGAAGAACGGTCCGCCTGAAGGAGGACCCCCGGCAATAAGAATCCTTTAGGAACGATGGTTTTCCCATCCATCCCTTTTTTATAGAAAGTAACGCGGATATCAAAACTCATGACGCGGCCCACGCCCCAATCGGAGACGGTATCGCTCGCCCCGCGCGCGACAAACGCGAAATAGGGACAGGTTTGAAGTTCGCTTGGGAAGGCCGTTCCATAACCGCTTGAATCCAGCAGCACCATGGAGTAGTAACTCCAGGCATTGCACTTTATCTGTCCGTTATAAAGTTTCGACAAATAACCTTTCGCGAACTTTTGTTGGTAGTTCGTTAGTTTCTTGGTTTGGCCATATACGGTTCCGACCAAATGAGAATTATCGGTCCATTCGTTGATAAAGCCACCCGAAATGTCATGTCCCCAAGGGGTATCCCCTTCCTTGGTCCACATCAAGGTGGTATTCCCTTCGACAAAGTATTCGGGATGATACGATTTCGCCTCCGCGAAACCAAAGCATTTCGAGGGATCATCATAATTCCCCGAGCCGTTGAAATAGCCATTTTGGCCATGGGGGACCATCGTGAATTCGGTGGGTTCGACCAAGCCTTCGTCCCAGGTGGAATAACGGTTCTCAATCATGACCGATCCCGCGTAAGCGTCCCCGTCATAAAGTTCGGAAGTATCCGCACAGGAAACAAGGCTCACAACAAGGAAGGGGAGCATTAGCCAAATCGTTTTCTTATTCATGGACCACTTCCTCCTTCACTTCCGCTTCTTTTGCTTTCGAAGGTTCATAGATATATCCCAAAAGGACAATTGCCCCGATGAATAAAGGGTGAGAGGTCACGGGAAAGAAGCCCGTGTCATGGACAAGGGGCATCTCGTCGCTGCAGAAAGAAAAATAAACGAAGATTCCGATTAAGGAGGCGATAATCATGCCTTTTTCTCCGTTTACTCCGTCTTTAAATAAGAACTTACGTCCATACATCATCGAAACGAAGACAACAAAGAGCAAAAGCAAAAAGGTGATTAGCCCATTTTCGTAAAGGATGTTGAATTCGAATGTGTTGCAGAAGGAAACGCTCGACAAATTGTTTCGTCCGAATAACACCGAGGTAAAATCCACGTTTCGGAATCCCGCATCGGAAATCGAGGGATAGAAAAGACTTAACAACGTTTTTCGGATAAGCCCTACGAAATTGTCCCCCGCTAAAGCGGAGCTAAGCTTTGGGATACCAGCGTTCAATAAGAAATCCGTCTTGGCATCCACCATAAAGAGAACGACTCCCGTCGCGGCAACCACCATCAAGAAAACCCATACGCCAAAAGAGATCCGCTTCTCGAGACGTTCGTTCCTTTGATGAATCCATACGCCGAGCCGGATAAGGCCCGCGAGGAGATAGACTCCCACCAAAAGGATGAGGCCCATTACGTACGGAACCATTGCCAAAGCGAGGATACCAACAAGGGACATAGCACCCAAAATCGCATACCGTTTCGCGTTCTTTTTGAAATCCGCGAAGAATAATCCCGCGCCAGAAGAGGCCAGCAAGAAGGCCATGGACATGCCATATTGAAGGCTCGTTTCTTTGAATTCAAACCCCACTAACGACTTGATTTCGGAAAAGACGGGGAAGAGAACCCCATCGAAGTAATAGTACTTCCCCACGTATTTCGCGGCGTAGAAAAGCCCATAACGTCCTGCGCTATAAATGGAAGCGATGAGGACGTAAATTAACGCTCCTCCTAAAAAAGCATAAAGAACATAATGGATTTTCGCCGCCCCGATGTTCTTGAGGGCGAACCCAAGGCCGAATATGCCAATAAATCCAAGCCCTTGGAACAAGCCCATCAAGAAGAACACAAAGGCGTTTCCGTAATAGCTTTTCCAAAAGGCGGAGATGCCAAGAAGGAGAAAGAACAAGAACAAAGGGAGAAGACATACGGCATTCTTCTTTATCGTTTTGGAATCGTAGTTCTTTTGAACGAAAGGGAATGCCGCGAAAGCAAGGAACAAGGCGAGGAACTTAAGGATCATAGATCCTAAGCTTCCCCCGAAACCAAAAAGAATTAGCGCGATGCTTTCCAGTCCCAAAAAGGCGAATACGGTGTCGTATCGATGGAGGAACCGTTCGTTCTTATTCGTTTTCTCTTCCATAAGGTTCTACTTCTTTTTTAGGTAACGGTCTCCAATCATCCCCAGAATGAAGGATAGGAGGAAAAGGAAAGCAAGGACCCCCGAGATGATCATGACGATGAAACAAACGCTGACCAAAATCCCTTGGTTCCAAAGAATAAGAAACGCGAAAAAGGAAATAAGCGCGAGCACGAGCCCCGGCAAAGAGAATTGACGGGCGAGGGGAACGAAGATTCCGAAGAATTTCGTCGCTTTCGAAGAACCGTTGTCCTGCATGGATAAACTTTACTCTTCTTTCGCGCTTTTGTCGTTACCAAGAAACACGAAAAAGGGACGCGCGAAGCGTCCCTGGATTCGTTTTATTCCTCAATCCGTTCGAAGTCGGATGCGGGGTGTTTGCAAAGAGGGCAGACGAAGTCCGCGGGTAAGGTCTCACCCCAATAGGTGTACCCGCAAATTTTGCAACGCCATCCCACGCGCTTTTCCTTCTTCACTTCGGGTTTGGCAATCTCCGGAATGGGTTCGGGTTTGACCTTGGCGAAATATTCCGCGTAGGTCAACGAAGGCAAGGAGGAGAGGACCTTGGCTTCGGTTACTTCCACCTGGAAGACGACGTGGTTACCGATGGTTTCTTCTCCAATCACGCGGCAGGAGAGCATCGCGTTGGAATTCGCCTTGAGGTAGGGGATGCCGTTGATGGCAACGCCCAAAGAATCTTCCATTCCAGCGAGTTTGTCCGCGTCCCGTCCACTTTGGAAGCCGAAACGCTGAATCAAGGAGAAATCCGTAGTGGGGTCGAGAATCGAAAGGTTGAACATTCCCGTTTCATGGATGGTTTCGGCGCTGTAATTGGCGACGTTGACCGAAAGGATATAGATGTTCGGACGATCGGAGATTTGAATGAAGGAATTGTTGATGGAGGCATTTCCTTTGCCGTTTTTGTCTTTGGTGAACAAAGCAAATAAGCCGTAGGAGAGTTTGAATCCCGCGACGGGATCAATCGGGGTCGGGGCTTCTTTCTTTTTCGGCAAGACAACATCCACGAGTTGGTCTACGAGCACGTCGAGGTCCGCTTCTTGGCCATCCTTGATGCGGCTTGCGATCGTGATTTCCTTCTCGATGTAGTTGATTCCCTCGAGCTTCTCAAGAATCTTCTTCATGTTGGATTTCGCCGCGGGCGCCCAGGAACCGTTCTCCACGAAAGCGATGTTGCGGTTCCGGATTTGATGGTGCGCAAGGTCAGTGAGGAATTGTTCCATCGTGACGAAGACGCCCGCGTTATAGGTGGTGCCGCACAAAACGATTGTGCCGACGCGCCAAGCCTCCGCGATGAGATAAGAAGGATGGGTTTTCGAAGTATCGTAAACAACGATATTCCGAACTCCTTTGGCAGCGAGTTTGTTCGCGATGACCATCGCGACGTTCTCCGTCCCCCCATAAACGGAGTTGTAGGCGACCATAACCCCATCTTTGTCTTCGGGGGTATAGCTCGCCCATTTGCCATACGCGGCAAGGTAGGGTTTGAGGTTGTCCTTGTGGATCGGCCCATGAAGCGGGCAAATCATGCGGACGCCAAGATTGGCGATTTTCTTCAAAACATTGAGGACCTGCACCCCGTATTTCCCGACGATGTTCGCGTAGTAACGACGAGCTTCGGAGAGATCAAAATTGAGGGAAGACGCATAGACGTCCCCGCTTAATGCGCCAAACGTGCCAAACGCATCCGCGGTGAAGAGTATCTTTTCGGTGGTCTCAAAGGTGAACATGACTTCGGGCCAATGAACCATCTGGGCCATCAGGAAAGAGAAGGTGTGTTTGCCCGTGGATAACGTATCTCCTTCCTTCACGATTAAGGTCTTGGGGTTCACCTTCGGATAGTAGTTCTTGAAGAAACGGAGGGAAATCGCATTCAGGACCACCGTCGTTTCGGGGTGGCGGAGAAGCAATTCGCCCAAACTCGACGCGTGGTCGGGTTCCATGTGGTTAATGACCACATAATCAAGGGGGCGTCCATTCAATAAGTGGTCCACGGTTTCGAAGAAGACATCTTCGACGGAAGAATCGACCGTATCCAAAAGGATGGTCTTTTCATCCAAGAACAAATAGCTGTTGAACGAAGCCCCATTAGGGATAGGGTAGTAGTTCTCGAAGAGGTTTAAGCGGCGGGAGGAGTTTCCAACGTAATAGAAACCATCGCCTAAGCGGATTTCATTGTGCATAAATTTTTCCTTCTTTTCGTAGGTATTCTAGATTTCCATGAATACCCACGCAACCAAGATTGCTTGGAAAAAAGAAAACCCGCCGAGAGAAATTCTCGACGGGGTGATATGGAGGAGGTTATTTTCCTTCAACTTTGGTGATTTCTTTCGCGGCCATCACGTCATCGACGAGCTTGAGGGCACGACGGAAGGACAAATCGGATTTGATCTTGAGGCAGGTCGGCAAGTCTTCGAACTTCTTGCTGTCCACCGGGATGACCGGAGTCTTGGAGGCTTCGTAGTCACTCGGATTGAGGGCGAAGTAGGCTTTGATGTGTTTGCCGGCGATGGTGAGGAAGATCAAACGTTCGCGGTGGGCGGAATAGGTGTCGCCCGGGATGGAGACGCGGTTACGGACCTCATAGGCAAGGATGTAAGCGCGGAGTTCTTCGTACTTTTTCTTAATATCCTCATCCGCGGAGGCAAGGCGTTCTTCAAACGGGACGCGCTTGATGGAGGCAAATCCGTCGAAACGTCCGGCGGGAGCGGGTTCGGCGACGGGTTCTTCGACAGGGGCTTCTTCCACAGGGGTTTCGGGTGCGGGTTCAGCGGCAACTTCTTCGATGGGCTCTTCGGGAGCGTCTTCGTCGACGTATTCGGTGTGGAGGTCTTCCACGTGTTTTTCGATGGCGGCGGCAACAATTTCGTCGGCCTTTTCAATGGTGATGCCGTGGCTCACGTTGTCGACGTGCTTTTGGATTTCTTCGTCAGCGATGCGGCGGCAGGCATCTTCGTCAAAGACCGGAGCGGCCTCTTCGACGACGGGTTCTTCCTTCTTGGCGAAGGGGCAGACATTCAAATCGAAGACGGCGGCAACGATGTCAACGGTGAGGATGGTGACAGCGACGGTGCCGAGCAATAAAACGATGGTGAGCCAGAATTGGGCGGAATACCACATGGATTGCCAGACAAGACCATCGATGACGATGGACCAGACCCCAGCACAGGCGAAGGCGCCAAGGAAGGCAACAATGGTTTCGGCGACTTTGACCTTTAAGCCCTTCTTCGCGAGAACGATGATCGCGACAATGGCAAGAAGGAAAGCGACGGCGGAAGCGAAGACTCCGATGAATCCACCAAGAGACATGCTTTGCGCCCAGTAGACGGATCCGGTTCCGGTGAGACCCGGGTCAGGAACAAAACAACGGAAGAAATGAAGGATACCGGAGAAGAGGCCGAACGAATGTCCGTTGACAACCACCCCACGGCCCGGAATGACTCCGACGAGAGTCATCACCAAAGCAAGGGCGATGCCAAGAACACCAAGAATCGTACCAAGGATGAAGTGAAGGTTGGGGTGCTTTTTGGCGTTACACATAATAATTTCCCTTTCTGTTTGCCTATACATTACACGCGCACATGGGCCATGAAAAGGAAAAAGAGGGCAGACAGGTATGCGTTTCCTTAAATTTTCAGGAGAAAAGTAAGTAAATTCCTAATTCCAGCCCCAAAGAAACCAAACGCCCCCAAGATAAGAGGGGCGTTCCTGTGGATTAGCCAATTATGAAGGGGTTACTTTTTGGATCGGGCCAAGTAGGCGGCGTAAGCCTCTTGTTGCTCGTGGGCTTTCTTGTAGGCCTTCTGTTGTTTTTCGACGAGTTTGCGGTTCTCAAAGTAGTCGATTCCCATTGCCCGGCGTACCCGCATCGTGATTTGACTCGCCTTTTCTCTTGCGGCTTTTGAACCTTCTTCGAGGACGGCGTAAACCGAGGCGAGATCACTTTCGAGAGCGTGGCGTTTTTGACGCATCGGCTCGAGAATGTCGTTAATGACGTTCACCAAGAAGCGTTTGACGGCGACGTCCCCGAGTCCCCCTGCTTCGTATTTGGCTTTCATTTCTTCCAAAGAAGCGAACCCAGTGGGGTATTTTTGGAAATGTTCGGGGGTGGACAAGGCATCCAAATAGATGAAGACGGGGTTCCCTTCCGTGTGTCCAGGATCCTCGGGACGAAGGTGGGTGGGGTCGGTGAACATCGACATAACCTTCTTTTCAACCGTGACTGCGTCATCGGACAAATAGATGCAGTTGCCCAAGGATTTGCTCATCTTGGCCTTGCCATCCGTCCCGGGTAGGCGACGGCAGGCTTCCACCTTCGGTAATAAAATCTTCGGTTCGGGGAAGACTTCACGGTACGTGGAGTTGAACTTATGAGCGATTTCTTGGGCCTGTTCCACCATCGGGGCCTGGTCTTCTCCCGCGGGAACGATAGTCGTGCCAAAGGCGAGGATGTCCGCGGCTTGGGAAATGGGATAGGTCAAGAATCCAACGGGGATGCTCTCCCCGAACCCGCGCATTCCGAGTTCGTTCTTCACCGTGGGGTTACGAACGAGACGGGAATAGGTGACCAAATCCATGAAGTAGCAGGTGAGTTCAAAGAGCTCGGGGACACGAGATTGAACGAAAATATGCACTTTCGTGGGGTCAATTCCGGCGGAAAGGTAATCCAAAGCGACTTCAATGACATTGTCACGAACCTTTTGGACGTTGCCCGCGTTGTCGGTTAAGGCCTGGGTGTCGGCGATCATGATGTACATCTAATCGAATCCCCCTTCGTTTTGGAGTTCCTCCCGTCCACGTAACGAACCTACGTAGTGCCCGATGTGGAGCCGTCCCGTGGGGCGATCGCCCGTCAACATGACCTTTGGCATACTCACTTCATTTTCCATACTTCTACCTCGACAAAGAGAATCTTACCACTAGTTAAGGGAAAAGACGTTATCCCCCTGCACAAAATTTGTTTTCCCACTAGAATAAAGGCCAATGAAACGTTGTTTTGAAATTGCCAAAGGATTTGAATCCGCCGGAGTGGTTCTACCAACCCGCGCCACCTCTTCTTCCGCGGGGTACGACTTTCGGAGCCTCGAAGAAGTGACCCTGCATCCCGGCGAAAGCGCGTTAATCTCCACGGGGGTCAAAGCCAAAATGCCAAAAGACGAGGTGCTCCTCCTCTTTGTTCGTTCTTCCCTCGCCATCAAAAGAGGGCTAGGACTCGCCAACGGAGTCGGGGTCATTGATTCGGATTATTATGGAAACCCGAGCAACGACGGGGAAATCAAAATTGGAATCCGGAACTTCGGAAACGAAGACGTCGTGATTCAAAAAGGCGATCGAATCGCCCAAGGCATATTCGTTGTTTATTCGGTCGTGGACGAAGACGACGCCTCTTCTTCCCGCGAAGGCGGATTTGGTTCCTCGGGATGCCGATGAGTCCCGAAATACGCATCTCCCAACAGCACAAGCATCTTTCGCAGGCGAGCGCGGTCTTCCTTCGAGTATTCTCGGAGGATTTTCGGCATTTCAATCAGGTCCCTCACGCCGAATAAGACAAACTCATAGACATTCTCCCGACGTTCAAAAACGTGAAAAAGGAATCCAATGAGGAGCTCTTTGTCTCCTTTCGACATCGATGCCAACCAATCCATGAGTTTATAGGCGTTCTTCTCCGAGGATTTGGAGAGCTTGGGGACGGTTTTGAATTCGGGGGAATCCCGTTTGACCTGCCAATAGAAGAGGTCGTGTCCCCCGAAGAACAAACCGGTGGATACCACGATTTTGGTATGGCCCATGACGTTATAGACGAGGCCGACCATATCGTTCTTGGTCAAGAATTTCGTAAGTTTATGGGAGATTCTTTGATACGAATCCATCTCCGTGACGTTTTGACGGAATCCCGGTCCGTCGAAAGAGAAGGCACGCAACAAACGTCCCTCAAGTTCTTCTCCCATGTTGAGGGCGCAGTAAATCGCGAGATTGCCCCCTTTGGAATGCCCGCCCAAATAAAAACATTCGGGCAGATAACGCGCGGCCTCTTGAATATAGGAGACGGCTTGGAGTTGAGAGGAAATCGCATCCTTATACGTGATTTCAAAGTCCTCTCGCCAGCCAAGCATCGAGGTGTCGGTCCCGCGGAAGGAGACATAGGCCTCCCCCGTTGGGAGGAAGATGCTCATCGCGAAGAACTGACGGACCTGCTCTTTGTCAAAAAGGTTCTGGCATAACCCAATCTTGATGTCTTTGAACCGTTTGGACCCCTTCATCAAAGAGACCATTAGTCCATTGGACACCGAATCCACGGATCCCCGGTAGAACGCCCTCCAATCCTCGATTTGCAGTTTCTTTAACCGAAAGGGTTTGGATTGAGGGGAGGAAAGCAAAGGGGCCACTAAATCGAAATTGACGTAGGAAAGTTCCGCGAGAATCGCCGCGTCAATCTCGTTGAAGGGCATGTCCTTGAAGGAACATCCACCGTACTTTCGGAGATAAGAGTTGATGTTCACACGCTTACTTTATTCTAGAAAACAAACAAAGAAAAGTGATTTAAAAAGAAAGGGGTTTCCTTTGGAAAAGGGATGTTATTGACCAGCGGTGGAGAGGTCCGCGCCTTTGGTTTCCTTGACCTTGGCGAAAAGGATGATGAGAGCGATGATCCAAGCGGGCACCGCGACGGCGAAATACCCAATCGAAAGGTTGGCCTTGCCCAAAAGCACCGGAAGGACGGCAGTGATTCCCATGGATAGGACCATTCCGACCCCAAAGAAGAGACTCCAGACCGACAAGATAGACGCCCGTAAATTCGTGGTGCAGGATTCCGTTGCCATGGTCGCGTAAAGATCGCCGTTCGCCCAATCCGCGCCCAGGACGACGCCAAGGAATAGACCGATGAACACAGGCGACCAACCAAAGTAGATGGCGACGAATTCGAGGATGAATCCAACCGTGGCGAGGGAAAGCAAACCAATGGATGCCTTCTTTCGTCCGAATTTATCGGCGAAGAAGCCATACGCCATCGTGACCACCGCGCAGGTGAAGGGGAAATAGAATCCGACTTCGGTGGCTTGGGCTTGGTTCAAGCAACCAACGCCGAATACGCCGTTATTGAGGACGTTCGCGTAGTTGTTGCAGCAGGAATATGCGATTTCCATGACCGCGGTCGCAATCATAATCCAACGGAGTTGTTTGTTCTTCATCGCGTAACGCAAGGCGGCGATAAACCCACCTTGGGCCTTCGATACATCGTGAGCCTCCGCCGCCCGTTCTTCTTTGGATTTGGACAAATAGGCGATTTTCGCATCCAAGAAGACGTCGGATTCGCGGGAGAAGATGAGGGCGAGGAAAGAAACCACGAGGGCAGCAATCGCGACCACCATGAAGATTTGACGGTAAGAGGTGGGGGTCGATTCGTTTAAGAAAAGACGACGAAAGAGCCAGATGAACACGAGCCCGAATTCGGCGATGCCTTTGGTCAAGGCAAGAAGGGTGCTCCGGTGCTTCTCGGGAGAAATCTCAACCAAATACACCACTTGCTGGTCCGGGGTGACGAAGAAACGAAGCAGGAAGAAAGCAATCGCGTAGAAGACGATGTTATCCGCGGTAAAGAGGAGGAACAAAGTCGCCGCGATGCCGATGGTATTGACGAAAAGGAATAGACGTCTCCCATATTTATCCGCCAAAGGACGGTAGAACATGGAGGCGATAAGGACTACGTTCGCAAATAGTTTGACCGTTCCGATCTTACTTAATCCAAGGGATAACGCGTCGTAAATACCCGCGGGTTCGATGGCCCCGGCAAAGGCAACCGAGTTTAGCTGCTCAAGGGAAAATCCATTCGCGGTGATAAAGGGCAAACCGAACAAGGCGACGTTGATTTCCGTCTCCAAGGAGTTTGGAAGATTGGTCGCGACCTCATCGACGATGTAGATGAGGGCGAGGATGAGCAACATGTACCAAAAATAAAACCGAGGTTTTTTCTTGGCTCGTTGCGCTTGAAAGCGCGCCAGAAGGCGAGCGTCTTTTTCTTCGCTCGAAGGTTGCATGCGTGTCATAGAATAAGGATACCTTTCCTCCGAAACGGGAACAAGGGCTTGTCAATCTTCGGTTTCTAGTCAAAAATACCCTTACGCGCGTACATTATGATAATTCTCATTTCACTGGTCACAACGATTCTCTTCCATGGGGTGATTTTCGTTTGGCTCTATTTCCATAAAAAGAAAAAAGAGGTGGAGTATACCCAAGATTTGTGGAAGGACCTCTTCTCCTTTGAAATTTCCTTTTTATCCGCGTTGCTATTTTCCGTCATTGCGTTCATTTGTTTCCCGAGAATCTCGTTTTCGGGTGGCCTTTGGTTCTCCTTGGCCATCAACCTCATTGTCACCTTCCTCCGTCCCGCTCGATTGATTGAATGTTCTTGGAGGATTGCCCCGTTCCCCAAAAAGAAGGTGATCGTGGCGTCCATCCTCCTCGCGGGGTTCTTATCTGAAACCTTTATCGCTTCTTCGGGGGCGTATCGGATGGAACACGAAACTGTTTCCTATTCGTCTTTGTCTAGCGAAGGTTCCATCTCCGGCATCTATTCCCAAAATGAAGACGGAAGCATCCGAATTACGAATAATTCCTGCATCATTCTTTCTTGGAACGAAGAATGGATGCCCGAAAACGTCGGATTCACTTTCAAAGAGGGAAGCGGAGCCACCATCACGGTCAAATCCTATTATTCCTTGGATGGGGTGGAATTCACCCAAATCGGTAGCCACAGGATGGACGACCGGAACACCAATTTCTCCATCCTTCCTCTGTATAAGGTCGATGCCCCTTATTTCAAATGGAGTTTTGAATTCATCACCAACTTCTATAGCTCCCCCGTCTACGCGGATTTGGAATCCATCTCCATTGAGATTCCCCTGGAATTCAACTTCTCTCCCATCCGTTTTGGGCTCTTCTCTTTCCTCGTTTTGTTCTTTGCCCACCTAAAGGAAATCAGTGGCAAAAAAGAGGAAAAGAAGGTAGGACGTACCCCATATTTGGCAATTGCGGGCGTCATGGTGGCCTTCCTCATTGGCCTTGGAATCTTTATCTCCGTGGCCCCGGGGGAAATGGCGCGCCTCTACCCCATCCCGATTGATGAACTCTACGCCCAACAAACGAGCCATACGGGGGAAACCGATATCTTCATATCCCTCTTTGACGCGTTTATGAAAGGACGCGTGGATTTGGATTTGCCGGTCGATCCCGGACTGCTCGAACTCTCCAACCCTTACGATCCTTCCGCCCGAGCCGCATACGACTATTATTGGGATCATGCTTTCTATAACGGGAAATACTATTCCTATTATGGTCCGATGCCCGTTGTCCTAATGTCCTTCCCCTTCTATTTCTTATCGGGAGGGCGATTGGTCTTAACCGCGTTTGGACTTGAGGTCATGGGGATGCCCTTATTCGTTGGGTCGTTCTTGCTATTGCTCCTTGAAATCATGCAGTTAGGGAAGAAGCAGTTCTCTTGGGGGCAATACATCACCTTCGCGGTGTTGGGCTTGTTCACGATTATGTCCATCTCCGTCTTCACGTGGAAAAACGGCATCTACCATGAAGCGGTATACCACGTCCCGGATATCTATGGCATGGCTGCTTTCAGCATGTTCCTCTTCTTCACTTTTCGCGCTTATCGAAAAGAGAAACTCCGTTCCTTGAACCTTGCTCTGGCGGGTTTGTTCTTCGTATTCGTCATCTTCGCCCGCCCGAACTTGTTCGTCGGATTAATCGCGGTCGCCCCCTTGTTCCTTGGCATACTTTTCCAAAAAGGCGTAAAAGCCAAAACGAAAGCGATTTGGTTCTTCCCGATGGCGGGAGTCCTCGCGGCAGGCGGGGCCCTTGCATGCGTCTATAACTACGTCCGTTTTGATTCGATTCTGGAATTCGGCCAATCCTATCAATTCACCGTCGCGGATCAAACGAATCTCACCTATAGCACTCAGAAACTTCTACCGACCTTCTTCCACTTCTTCTTACAAGGAGGGAAGTTCTACAACCAATTCCCGTATTTATCTTGTTCTAACATCCGTTACGACTTTGAGACCAAGGCGTTAGCACCTTACGTCCAGTCGTGTTATGGCATCCTCGCGGTCCCCTTCTTCTGGATTGCCATCCTTCTGCCGTTCATTTATCACAGCAGTCAGAAAAAAGGGCTCCAATGGATGGGGTATTTGTTCCCCTTAACCTTGTTCATCTTCGCCTTCACGACCTACTCCAAAGCAGGGGTATGCCCCCGTTATTTGTCCGAAATCTTTTATCTTTCCACCATCGGAAGCATCTTTGGCCTCCTCCGCATGGAAGAGCTGACCCAGGATACCAATTTCGGCCCCATATGCGTGGGGGTTGGCATCGGACTTTTCGTCTTAAGTGCCTTTATCTGCCTCAATCTTTCCTTCGATAGTTTCGACGGAATGAAAGAGGGGTCCTTTGGGGGACTCCTCCTAACGTTCCGGGAAGCTTTCGGTCGAACTTACTTCTGATTCTTTTTCGCCACGAACGCGTCTTGCGCGGCGATTAAACTATGTTCAAATTCGGTTTGGCTTTGGGCTCGTAAGGTCGAGAACAAGAATCCCATCAAGAGACAAAGCATCGCCGCCAAAATCGTGAAACAACAGACAATTAACGTTGGGAATCTTTCCACTTGGCTCGTCTGAACGAATTCATAAATGACTGGAATCAAGAATCCAATTCCCAAAGCCCCCAAAATTGCGGCGAGGATGCCGTAGAACGCCATCGGGCGGAACTTCCGGAAAAGCATTCCGATGGTTCCGAGGACTTTCATGCCGTCGCGGAAGGTGTGGAGTTTGGAATAACTTCCTTCGGGACGATCGCGGTAGGTGATCGGAAGGCTCGACATGAGCATGTTTTTATCCGCGGCATGGGCGGTCATCTCGGTTTCAATCTCAAACCCTTTGGAACGGACCGCGAAGGTTTTGACAAAGCGATACGAGAACGCCCGATATCCCGTCATGACATCCTTCACGTTCGCGTGGAAGAGGTGATTGATTTGAAAGCGGACCAAGTCGTTTCCAAAATTATGGAAGGGGCGTTTGTTCTCGGAATAATAGGCGCCCGAAAGACGGTCCCCGATGACCATATCAACGTTATCCTCAAGCACCCTCCGCACCATCTCAGGGGCGGTTTCCAACCCATAGGTGTCATCCCCATCCACCATCAAATACACTTCCGCATCGATATCGCGGAACATGGTGCGGATGACGTTGCCTTTGCCTTGACGGGGTTCTTTGCGGACGATTGCCCCGGCTTCTTCGGCGATTTTGGCAGTCGCGTCGATACTGTTGTTGTCGTAAACGTAAATCGTGGCTTCCGGCAAAACGGATTTCGCGTCGGCGATGACTTTGGCGATGGTGATTTCCTCGTTATAGCAGGGAATTAATACGGCGATTTTATCCATTTCGTCTCCTTAGACCCGCACAGGGGCGTACCACGGGGTTACGGTAGTATACGCGAGAACCACGGCGAACACATAGAGGCCCGCGAGGGCGATCTCGCTATATCGTACCACTTTCGCGATTCGGGGATTGGAAATGGTGTCGTTGCTTTGGACGTGTCCTCCCGCGAGGGCGCCAAATCCCAAAAGAATCGTCGGAATATATCGAATATCGCAGTTGCACGTATGGGGGGATTTAAAGATGAACCACACCTCCCATCCCCAGTTCATGACGAGGATGGAGGCGATGGCCAAAATGGCTTTCCAGTCGATGCCTTTGGGACGTTTCGTCAGGAACCGAATGAATCGAACTAAAATCATTACAAGCACGTATAACCCGAGAATCATGCCGATGACGTAAAGGAAGCTGAGTTGAGCGTAAGAATGTCCAAACTGATATTCGTTAAAGAGGGCCTTTTTCATGAAGTTGCTCGTTAACGAATAGTCTTGGACCAAATGCCAATCGGGATAGACCAGGTGGTAGCAGAAAATCGAGGTGAAGGATTCGGCGTTGGGCCAGACCAAACACGCAAACCAAAGATTCATCTGCATTAGCTGGTTCGGGTTGTTCGCATCGGAAAAATAGAAGAGATCCTGACCGAAATTGATCTTGTTGTACATCGGCCAGAATAGCCCAACGGGGAAGACGATCGCGGCGAACACCACCCCTTGGAGGATCATGCGAACCCAGGGGGTATGGACGGAGAATTTCATGCCTTTGGAAGCACGGACGTTCTCGATAAACCCATAAATCAAGATGGGGATCATGACCAATCCGATGATGGCTCCCCCGAGTTTACAGGACATGGATAAGCCGATATCAAGGGCACATAAAACACAGGATTTCCAGTCTTTATATCGGAAATAATGAAGCCCACGGTAAAGAGCCGCAAAACCGAACATCGCATACATCGCGTCGTTGTTGTTCCAATTCGCGAAGAAACAGAAGATGGGGCAGAAAATCGCGACCACATAAGCAATAACCAAGGCACGTCCTTTGAGATTCAAGAGCTTAAGGGCTTTGTAAATGTAATAGAAACTAAGCCAAACGGTCGCGGTCCAAAGAATGCGGTTCATCTCAAACAGAGTCCACTCCGTATTGGTCATGACATAGGTCATTTCGACGTTCCCTTCCGCCCCATGGACGAAGAGGGAGTTAAACCGCATGAAGTAACCGGTTAGGAGATAGAACGTCTTGGGGTGATAACGTTCGCCGAGTTGAAGGAAACTGAAGTCATAGGTTCCATCTCCCAAGGGTCGAAGCCCCGGGATTTGGCCAGTACGGAAGATGGTCATGATGAGGCCAAAATGCCCCGCCCCGGAATCGTGCAATCCATCTTCTCGGGTGAATTCGGTACGGATGTCCGCGTAGTAGTCATCGTGTTGGTTGAAATGACGGCCATAATCCCAAATCGGGGTGGAAAAGGAATAGCACATCGTCGTGATCATCGCGACAAAGGAAAGCAAGATGCAGGCTCCCCGAACCGTAAGTTTATGACGGCTGAAAAGGAACATCCCATATCCAAAGACAAACAAATCAATGGCTCCGCAGAAAACGCGGAAGAGGACCATCCTCACGTTCCAATACGCGGAATCGACCCCTTGATAAATGGGGGAATCACGGAAAGCGAAGATGAAATAAGCCGTGTAGAGAAAGACGATGCATCCGAGGGCGAAAACAATCCATTTCCACCTCTTTTTGAAGAAAGAAGCAAAAGAATCTCCGAGTCGGGCGAAGAAGTTTTTCACGGATGCGGCGGTTCCCATAAACAAATCTCTTTTCGTTAGGGAAGTATAACATGTTTCTTCCTTTTATAAAGGAATCGATTAGAATACAACCCATGACCCGAAACTTGCTCCGTTCCAAATCCTTCCTCGGTTTCCTCGGACTCTACCTTCTTTTCTGCGTTTCGGTGAACCTCCTCCATCCCGTCACGACCGTCTACGTTCGGGAACTCAACCTCGATTCGTTCTACTTCGGTATCTTTTTCTCGGCGATGTCCCTAGGACAAGTGCTTGGATCCCTCCTTTGGGGTTTCTTAAGCGATAAATGGGGACGGAAACCGTTTATTTTGATTGGCATTTTCGGATATGGGTTATCCCAACTTGGGTTTGGGTTCCTCAACCAATATCCCTGGCTTCCCGTCTTGTTCCGTTTCTTAGCCGGGGTGTTCGCGAGTGCCCCCATCACCTTATTTATCTCGAGTTGTTTGAGCAAAGTGCACATCGAGGAGCGGAGTTTCGCGTTATCGTTAGCCTCTGGCACCCAACTCCTTGGGGCGGCGTTTGGATACGAAATCGGAGGAGCGTTATACGAATACGCCTCCCTTTCGATTTCCACTTTGTTCATCATCCAGCCCGTCTATTGTTTGCTCCTCGTGATTCTTTTCTTTTTCATCTTCCGAGACGAAAAGAAGGGGGACACCCCTTCGAATTCGGCCAAAACCAAAGGAAAAATCCAATGGGGATTCCCCTTTGTTATTTTGCTTCTTGCCCTTCTTGCTTTCACGATTGGGCAAGTGAATATCAACAAGTACATGGACCCCATCGTCATTGACCGGGGTTATAGCACCGCGACCTTGGGGCATTACGTCTTCCTCACCGGAATCGTTGGGGCTTTGGCAAGCGTCTTCCTCTTGCCCCTTATTCAAAAGGCCAAAATCAACAAACTCCTTCTTTTGTTCCTCTCCTTAGGAGGATCGATCGTATTTGTTCTTCTCACCTATAACATCCCGGGAGATTTGATGGTGATGCTTTATACCACCCATCTCCTCTATATCCTCTTCCGGGCCTTTATTACCCCACTAGAGCAAGACATCTTCGCTAGTTTTGGGAATGAATCCACCCATGGGGCGATCATGGGCATCCGTCAAAGCGTGTGTTCCCTCGGCAATGTCTTTGGACCGTTGCTTGGATCCGCCATTTACGTGGCGGGAAGCGCGACCATCATGAACGTATCCGCGGCCTTCTTGGGCGTTAGCTTACTTCTTTTCCTCCTTTTTGGCCTCGTAAAGAAAAAATAAGTTAAACGCGTATCAGAATAAGGAAAAGACAAATCAAGCGAAAAATTAATAATTTTCTCTTGCGCGAAAGGACGTAGAATAAAGATACCAATCCTCACAGGAGTTCCTCATGGACGTCATTGACCTTACTTTGGAGTATCCGAGCCTTCACGGAGGCACATTAACCCCTTTTTGCCTTACAAATTTAACCTTGGAATACCCTTCGAATAAACGCCCCGCGGTGATCGTGGTTCCCGGTGGAACCTATATCAGCAACGCTTGGCGGGAAGGGCAACCCGTTGCGGTGAAATTCTTATCTTTCGGATTCCAATCTTTCGTCCTCGGCTACCACACCGCGGCGGATGGAGTACGCTACCCCGAAGAGCTTTTGGAACTTGCCAGCGCGGTCGATTATCTGAAGCGCCACGCCGCGGAATACTTCATCAATCCCGATGAAATCTTTGTGGTGGGTTTCTCCGCGGGAGGACATCTCGTAGGTAACCTCGCCCAAGAAATGCATCATTTGGATAAGCACGGATTCCATGGGGACGCCACCATTAAAGCCATTGGGCTTTCTTATCCGGTCATCAATCCCAATTATGGACATCCCAATTCTCATAAGAACTTACTAAATGGATACGATGAGGAAACCAAAAAGAAGTTAATGGACGAACTGAGTTTGGACCTCCACGTCACCGAAGCCAACCCTCCCGCCTTCTTGTTCGGAACCTCTTGCGACACCGTAGTCCCACCCCATAACATCATTTCTTACGCGGAGGCGCTGGGGGCAAAAGGCATCACTTATGAACTCCATCTTTACCCATACGGGGAGCACGGATGGGGTTCGGGAGACCGTGAATTCGTCGGACCTTTCAATGGATACCCCGATAAACGAGCAAACGTTGAAAAATGGACCGAGGAATGCGCCACCTTCTTCCGTGATTTCTGCGTTGAAGTTTTCTAAACGCATCCTATTTTGGTGATAAGAACCGCCTTCATCTTTGCCTAATTTTGTCCTTTCACCCAAAAAAACAAGGCACCCGTATAGTGATATTTGGGTAAATTATTCACCAAATCTCCTAAGCAATTAGCCATCTAGATTATTTAATCTTGGGATGGAGCAATTGTCACGCATACCAAACAATCTCTTTCACGGATGAACTTCACTTGTGTATGCAAAAATAAACCATTGATACACTGTAGTACATCAGATACCGCAAAACATGTACACAAGCACAAAGGATAAGATAGTCAACGTTAGCAGGCGGTACCAGTTTGTCAAAAAGAGTTTTTCGTAGTGGCGCCTAACGAAAGAATTATCCCGTTATCCCTTGATTTCCTTTTTGGTCACCTGAACATTTTTCCCAGCAAAAGCAATTCCGTAAAGGACATACTTTTGAACTCCCGCCTTTCGCAAGAACTCGGGGTAATGGCAGCGAGGCCGGCGCCAGGCACACCGTCAGGCTTTTCTCGATCATCAGGACGGCCATAATCAACGGGCTCGACCCGTACCGCTACCTCGAGTACGCCCTCGAGAACGTCGGGAGGAAGCCGCTCGAGGCCATTCTCCCGTACTCGAAGGACCTTGAAATCCGCTAATTTCCACCAAAACGGGATTCGACCGCCAGGCCCAAA
>JAXFGC010000007.1:0-5402 GCA_034171505.1 Candidatus Alloenteromonas sp.
CGTAGCCCGTCAGGGGCAGCAGCTCCTTCTGCGGGAGCATGGAAAGCGCTTTCTCCCCCACCGCGGCGGCGGCCTTTTTCAGGTCGAGCGAGGCTGCGACGGGGATCATAAAGACATAGTGTCCGCCGGACTTGGCGACGGTGACGAGGGTCTTGAAGACGCGCCCGGCGTCCTGCCCGAGTGCGGCGGCGACCTCCGTGCCGGACAGCGCCCCGCCGTCATAGCTGTGGACGCGGTAGGCGATCTTTTTGCGGTCAAGCTGCCGCATGGCGTTGGTTTTTTCCATTGGTTTCCTCCGTTCCTTCCTCTTGCGCGCAGCGCATATCGCGTGCGCAGCACATATCGAAAATTCCGTTCAGCGATTAAAAGATGGGCTCGGTTCAAAAGGATACATTTGTCAAATCGAAATTTGTAACGCAACTTGCTATTGCAATTTGCGAAACATAAATTGCCTCCATTTATACCTTATAGGTGTTTTAGTTCTATCTATCCATTTTTTTGTTCGTCGATACAATCAACATCATGGGATGGCGCATTTAAGAGGTTAATCTCTGCTACCTATCTAAAACTGCGGTGTCGGTCATTTTTACATCGATATTACTCAACTCATGATTGACACTGTCTGCCTGCTTTCTGCTATCAAATGTAAATTTAACGGCAATGTCAGAACTGCCGATTTGGTAGAGTTTGATTTCTACAAGGAAGAAAGCAATATTCTCATCGGTGTGATTATTGAGCCACTCAATTGCAGAGCGATGTTCTTCTCTTGCTCTCTTTACAACCCAAATTACGATATCAGCAGATTTCCCGGATGCATATGTAATCAGCTTGCCCAGGTGGTCATGGTTCGTATCCTCAAGCTGATTCTCGATGATGATTTTTCTGTCCGTTCCGGTTTCAGTTGCGTAGATATCCACATTGAAGTCACCAACACTGGACTCCGTCTCATCAACGGTTATCTCTAATCCAACAGCATCTGCCAACAGGGTAAGATTATCCTCTTCCGCAAGCCAAGGAGTGAAGTCTAATGCCTCATGCGGCCATACCTTTCGCAAATCTTTTATTTCTTTCAGTTTTCCTAAATTTATCATAATGCGATTCCTCCTTGCCGCAATATAAATCTTCTTATCAACTCAGCATATCACAAAATGATCTTATCAACTCAACCATACGCATTTTCAACCTGTCAACTCGACCTTGGGTTTTTCTTGATAGAAAGCCACTTTTGCAAGAATTTCCGAAAATGATAAAATGAATTTTATCTCTCGAAAACACTTAGTTACCAAGCCTTTTTCGGCATTCAATTCTGTACCTTTGACAGCAAAACTACAGTCTCCACATGGAAGGAACGTGGGAACATATCCACGGGTTGAACCGAAACCACCTCATACATCTTTGACAAGGCGGCACAATCCCTCGCTAAAGTGGAGGGGTCGCAAGAGATATAAACCACACGATTGGGTTTTAACTTACATAAAGCATCCAAGAATCGTTGATCGCTTCCTTTGCGGGGAGGATCCATGAATAACACATCCACGTGTTCCTTCTTTTGAGCCATCCGGACCATAAAGGAAGAGGCGTCATCGCAGTACATCTCGAAATTTTGGATGCCGTTGGCGGCCGCGTTTCTCCGTCCATCCTTCACCGCGTCGGGGACAATCTCAACGGACAAGACCTTGCCCGCGGATTTTGCGGCGATTAATCCAATCGTCCCAATCCCAGAGTAGGCATCGAAAACCACGTCGTCTTTGGTGAGATTCGCCGCTTTCATCGCGGTGCTATAGAGCACCTCGGTTTGGATGGGGTTCACCTGGAAGAAAGATTTCGCGGAAATTCGGAAATGGAGACCGCAGAGATCATCCTCAATATAGCCTTTACCAAACAATACGCGTTCCTTCTCGCCGAGGATGACGTTGGTTTGACGGGTGTTGATATTTTGGACGACGGTCGTAATTTCAGGGCAGGCGGAGACTAAAGCTTTCACGAAATTCGAACGAGAGGGGAAAACATCCACGTTGGTAACGAGAACCACCATCACCTGAGGATAGTGTTTGGAGGTACGGATAAGCACGTGACGAATCACGCCGAAACGGGAATCCTCCTCATAAGGGGGAATCCGCATGGACTTCATCAAGGTCTTGATCGCGTTCAAGATTTTCTCCGCGCGTTCATCCTCGATGTAGCATTTTTGGACCGGAACAATCGCATGGGTGCCCGATTTGTAGAACCCACAATAGACATTACCTTTTGAATCTTTGCCAAAAGGCATTTGGATTTTATTCCGATAGAAACGGGGTTCTTCCATTCCAAGGCAAGGGAGGGGGTTTACCTCCATGTGGGCGACTTTCCGGAACTGCTCTTGAACCTTTTTGGTTTTGTATTCAAGCTCCGCGCTATAGGCGTATTGTTGGAAAACGCATCCTCCGCAGGCGGAGCAAATCTTGCATTCGGGATTGATTCGGGCAGGAGAGGTTTTGGTGAGCTTCTTCACCTTTCCATAGGTTTGACCCGCCCGACGGTATTCGACTTGGATTTCGCCCTCGTCACCGGGGAACATACCCATGACGAAAACGACGTCCTTTCCGTGTTTGAAAACGCCATAACCTTCGTAGGTTAAGTCGACGCAGACACCGGAAAGGGTTTCCTTGACCAAGCCGTTTTTCATTAAGCGGCAGCCTTTTCTTTCGGAGCGGCCATCATCTCTTTGATGGCCTCCGTTTCCTTCGCCGCATCCAGACGCGGGAAGAGTTGATCTCCTTTGCAGACCACCTTGCCGTCCAAGAAGTGGACATCTTGAATGGCCTCATAAGCGCATTCGCCTTCGGACAAACCAAGTTGGGCGAAGATAGCGTCGGATTTATGGACGAGAATCGGCTTCAGGAGCATGCCCGCGACGAATAAGACGTGGGCGAGGTGTGACATTACCGAGGCGAGGTTCTCCGCTTTATCGGGATCCTTCGCAAGAGCCCAAGGGGCATTCTCCTCGATGTATTTGTTGGCACGGGAAACAAGATTCATGACTTCCGCGTACGCCTCGGTCACCTTGAGGTCATCCTGAAGGACTTCATAACGAGTGAGGGTGAGGGAACAAAGGTCCTCGAGTTCTTTATCCGTCGGATTGACCGATGAGACAAACGCGGGGATGGTTCCTCCATAATATTTGCCAATCATCGAAACGGTACGATTGAGCAAGTTCCCCAAGTTATTCGCGAGGTCTTGGTTGATGCGCATCACGAATTGCTCGGGGGTAAAAGTTCCGTTCTCCCCAAAGGGAACTTCGCTGACGAGGTAATAACGAACCGCATCCACCCCATAACGTTCGATCAAAGGATAAACACTGATGGTATTGCCCTTCGATTTGCTCATCTTGCCGTCCTTCATCATGAGGAGGCCGTGGACAAAGACGCGGTCGGGTTCCCTAAGGGAAAGAGAATTGAGGAACATCGGCCAATAGATGGTGTGGAAACGGGTGATGTCCGCCCCGATGACATGGACGATTTCGGTAGATTCATCCTCCCAGAAATAACGGAACTTAGCATCGTCTTCCTGGAGGTAGCCAAGACTCGTGATGTAGTTGGTTAACGCGTCCAACCAAACATACACGACGTGATGGGGATCTTCGATGACGGGGATTCCCCAAGAAAAGGAGGTACGGGATACGCAAAGGTCCTGAAGGCCCGGCTTAATGAAGGTATTGATCATCTCGTTTTTCCGGGATTCGGGAATGATAAAGGAAGGGTGCTCATCAAAGAATTTCACCAAGAAATCCTGATATTTGGAGCAGCGATAGAAATACGCGTCTTCAGAGGCCATTTCCACGGGCCGATGGCATTCGGGGCAAAGATGGACGCCGTCTTCCTCTTCCACTTGGGTTTCGGTCCAGAAGGATTCCTCGTGGACACAGTACCATCCTTTGTAGGAAGAAAGGTAGATGTCGTCTTTCTCAAGCATTCTCGAGAAAATCTTTTGAACGGTGGCAACGTGGCGTTCTTCCGTAGTGCGGATGAAATCGTCATTGCTGATTTCCATCGCGTCCCAAAGGGTCAAGAAGGTTTTGGCAACTTCATCAACGAAAGCTTGAGGGGTCACTCCCTTGGCCGCCGCGTTCTTTTCAATCTTTTGTCCGTGTTCATCGAGACCGGTCACAAAGAAAACGTCGTATCCGCGCATTCTCTTACCGCGGGCGATAACATCCGCCATCGTGGTGCAGTAAGCATGTCCCAAGTGGGGTGAAGCACTCGGATAATAAATGGGGGTGGAGATGTAAAATTTCTTCTTGCTCATGTGATTGCCTCCCGACGCGGACCAATTATATCACCGAAAAGACCTATTTCGGTGATTCCGCGTACAGTATAAAAGAAAAACCGCCTCCAACAAGGGAAGCGGCATCACCAGAATCGAATTACTTGCTTTCTTTTTTGGCTTTGGCGAGCTTCTTGTTGAAGCGATCGATACGTCCGTCGGCCATGACAACACGTTGGGAACCGGTGTAGAAAGGGTGGCAGTTCGAGCAGGTATCGACTTTGATGTCGCCCGCGGTCGAACCGGTTTCGAAGGTGCTTCCGCAAGTGGTGCAGGTCACGGTGCAGTGCTTGTAATTCGGATGGATGCCTTTTTTCATTGTACTTAACTCCTTTCGCCGTACGACTCTAGGTCGCACAGAGAGCCTAAAAAGTATAGTGTTTAATCACGCACGAGACAACCACCAATTTTTATTGTTTTTCAAAGGGAGATAGAAGGGCAATAATCAATAGATTATTCCTTTATGAAGGGTCGGCGTGTTCGCTTCACCCAAAAATAGAGGGGGCGTCTATACGTTATCGAGGTTTTTTCCTTTTTTCCTAAGGCGCATCGCTTTGGAAAAGACGCCTTTTGCCATCAATGGTTGATAAGAAACGAAATTCAAAGTCAACAAAAAGAATCCAGCAAAAACCGCGCCCAGCGGCAAAGAAACGGCAAAACAAAGCATAAAGATTGAGGCTACGGCCAAAGGCAAGGCAACGAGCGTGAATGAAGTCAGGAGCATTCCGAGTGTCTTACCAATCATCAAATCCCGTTTGGAATAGCCTAAAAAACGAGATAGCAAAGACAAACCCTGAGAAGTCTTTCCGAACGCCAAACCATATCCCATAAAGAGTCCACACGAAAGAGCAAGAAACGTTAAAGAGAAGATTCCGGGAATCCACGATTCCTCCCGCGCCTGCCCTTCACTATAAGCGAGGAAATCGCTCTGAAGGTTTCGTATTTCATAATCATCGCCCCAGTTTTGAGCAAGCCATTCCCTGGTCTTTTCCTCATTTACAGACAAAAGACGAGGGCAGCCAAGCAAACGACTTCTATCGTCCGTAAATCGAGTAACGTACTCCTTGTTTCACACAAGGCGGGAAATATATTCGTTTCGA
>JAXFGC010000032.1:0-80069 GCA_034171505.1 Candidatus Alloenteromonas sp.
CCTCTCCTACAAGGCAGCTGTCATCGCCGGTTGCTCCAAGCTGTTGCGTCTGATCCACGCAACGCTGAGAAACGGCACCTGTTATTCGGATAAATAACTACACATAGTATAGCTCAAGCAATCCATAAAACAATCGACGGCCTCCCAGTCGTCTGTTTTAGCGTGCTCAAACAGACCGGAAACATAGATTGCACTCCCGGAGACTTTCAGTTTTCAAGGCTTATATAATTTTTTTTGCCAAAAATCGGGAATTCGCATACCTGTCCCCCTTCTTTTTGGGGTTTGAAAGAATTCCAAAATGGGTTTTTCTTGCTTTCTTCCCTTGAACCCCTAATATAAGGCCTAGAATTCCTTTCTAGGCGGATCCCCATGGAAGAAGAAAAGAAAATCCCCGAAGCACCCGTGGATGAAGCTGTCGCAGACGATGAGGACGAATTCCTCGATGCCCGTCCGGCCCCGGTAGAACCCGAACCCGCTCCAGAAGAAGTGCCCGCTCCAGAACCCGAACCTGTACCCGAACCCGAACCCGAATCAAAAGAAGAAACCCCGGAAGAAATCGTTTACGACGATCCCCGTCTTCAAGCGGTGGAAGACGCCCGCGTGAAATGGACCAAATCCTACAAGAAGTCCAACACGATTAAAATGATTTTTTCCTTTGCCGCGCTTGCCCTCATTATTTTGGGTTACGCCCTCCCCTATTTCTTGATTCCGGAAGAGGCCTCCCGCAGCACTTGGACCCTTGTAATCTGCGCCGTCTGCGCCGTCATCGGTTTGGGCGGTGTGGCCACTTATGGATTTTTGAGCCGTAAGCAAAACCGCAAGGACATCACCGATTACTTCAATGCCTATTACGGCAATATCAACGCCTATGCTTTTGATGGTCTCCCCATCGAAACCCTTCAAGGCAATGCGGATTGCAAGATTGATAAATTCGAAGTCGAAGATTGCGGTATGTACCCCTGCAGCCAAATCGGAAGCCGCGACAATTTGACCTTCACTTACGAAGGGATGGACTGCGCTTTATGCGACATGGCCGCCCAAAAGGACAACGGAAAAGCTTTGGCGACCGTCTTCGTTGGCAAATACCTCCGTTCCCACAACTTCCACAAGATTTCCCCCGATGGAATCGTGATTTACTTCAAGGGAAACGACCGCGCCCTTCCTCCGACGGTGACCATCCCCGTTCGCGAAGATTCCCAAAAGATGGTGATTTACGGCAGCAAGGAAGACACCCGCATCCTCACCCACGACGTGAAGATGCTGCTTAAGGAAGTCAAAACCGATAAGCTCTTGGTCGACGTGGCCATCGCGGTCAAACCGGGACGCACCTTCATTGCCCTCGGTTACGAAGACGATTTGATGGTGCTGCCCAATGACAAACCTTTCAACCCCAAGTACGTCCGGGCCTACAAAGAGCACATCGCCCTCTTCTTAAAGATCGCAAAAGCCCTCGAAGGAAAACCCGCGGAAGACAACGAATCCGCCGCCTCCTAATCGGAGGCTTTTTACTTATTCCTAACAGGCGTGCGCGGTTGCGTGTATAATTGCGGGTGAGAGGGCAGCCCCCTGCTAGACACCCATGAAACATACCGACCACCCCTATTCCCGCTGGATCCAAGTCCAGGCCTACAAACACGACGGATCGCTCCACCGCGAATGGTCCCCTGCTTTTTTAGTGAAGGAAACCGATGATTATTGGGCGGTTGTTTCCCGTGCCTCATTGGTCACCGAATCCGATGGAAGGCGTTGGGTGACCCGTGAAAAAGCGGTGTTCCTCCTTTTCAAGCACCGTTGGATGAACGTCATCGCGATGTTCAAGGAAAAGAAGGGTATCTGCTATTACGTCAATATCGCTTCCCCCACCATTTACCATGACGGGTACCTCAAATACATCGATTACGACCTCGACGTGAAACTTTATCCCGACGGGGTGGAACGCACGTTGGATGAAAAGGAATTCGCTCGGCATGGCAAAACCTATGGGTATTCCGATGAACTCATCGAAATCATCCAAAAGGAGGCCAAAGAAGTCCGCGCGATGATGGACCGTCGCGAATTCCCCTTCCAAGATGAGGAGATCGTCTCCTTGTTTGAGTCCTTTGTGACCCAAAATCCTCCGAAACGGAAGCATCGTTGATTGAGGTGAAACCATGAAGAAAACGTTTGTGACTTCGAGCAAAGAAGAAACCAAAGCCCTCGGGGAACTTCTTGCCCATAAATTAAAACGGGAAGACATCATCCTTCTTTCCGGGGATTTGGGCGCGGGGAAAACCACGTTCACGTCGGGGGTCGCTAAAGGACTTGGGATTGAAGAAGACGTCATCTCCCCCACTTTCAATATCATGAAATGCTACTTCCACGGTCGCATCCCCCTTTACCATATCGATGCTTATCGTCTAGAGGGCCAAAACATCGAGATTGGCCTCGACGAATACATCGAAGGGGATGGGGCGTGCTTCATCGAATGGCCCCAATTCATTGAACCTTTGATTCCCGAGGAACATCTTTCCATTTCGATTTTCCATCGCGGGGATAACCAACGGGAAATCGTTATGGAAGCTTATGGGGATCGTTATGAGAACCTCTTAATGAACTGGGAGGAAAACGCATGAAAGTCTTATTGCTGGATAGCAGTGAGAAGAACCTCACCGTGGGTTTGTCCATCGATGGGGAAATCGACACCGTCAACAAAGAAGCGTGGCAACAGCAAAGCGAGTTTATGGTGGATGAGATCGACCGTCTTTTGAAACGTCACGAAGTTTCTCCCAAGGAAATCGAGGCGCTGGTCGTGACCAAGGGACCCGGATCCTATACGGGGGTCCGTATCGCCCTTTCCATCGCCAAGACGATGTGCTTTGCCATCAATGTTCCCCTCTATCTTGTCAGTTCCTTGCAAGCCCGAAAAGAAGGGGACGCCCCCTCTATTTGCCTCATGAACGCCCGTGGGAAACGTTCTTATTTTGGTGTCTACCAAGGCAAGGAAGTCCTTGTCCCAGATTGCATTAAGGCCAATGAGGAAGTCCAAGAATATATCGCCGAACACCCCGACTATCTCATCTGCGGGGATGTTGACTATCTAGGCTATTCCAGCAAAGAGCCGAATATCTCTTCGAATCTTCTTTCCTGCATGGACGAAGAACATCGTTGTCTCGAACCTTTGGGCGCCCGTCCCATCTATTTGAAAGACGATTACGACGATGGCAGATTCAAGGCGATCGTCCGAAAGATGATGCCCGCGGATTTGGACGCGGTCCTTCAAATCGAAGAAGAATCCTTTGCTCATCCTTTCGACCGGAAGCAAATGCTTTACGAAATGAACGAAAACCCATTCGCTTATCTCTATTGTGCGGTCGTGGACCACGAAGTGGTCGGGGTCATCGATTTCTATGTGACCTTCAATTCCTGTACGATTGCCCGTATCGCGGTGAAAGAGGCTTTTCGACGGAAGGGCATCGGGAATTTGTTGCTCGGACAGCTTCTTAAAGACTGCGAGTCCAAATCCGAGCCCGTGGAATTCGTCACTTTGGAGGTCCGCGCTTCGAATCTCAAAGCCCAAGCCTTCTACAAGAAGCACAAGTTCCAACAAGTCACCGTCAAAAAGGGATATTACGAAGACGGGGAAGACGCCATTTACATGTTGAGGTCCTTAATCCATGCCTAAAATTCTTGCGATTGAGTCCAGTTGCGACGAAACCGCCGTCGCCATTACGGACAATGGGAAACTTCTCGCCAACGTTGTCGCCACCCAAATCGCGGTTCACGAGAAATTCGGCGGAGTCATGCCCGAGATTGCCTCGCGTTTGCACTGCGAGAACATTTCGGTTTGTTTGACCCAGGCGATTCAAGAGGCCCATATCTCCTTAGATGAAATCGATGCTTTCGCGGTCACTCGTGGCCCGGGCCTCATCGGATGCCTCCATGTTGGCCTTCAAGCCGCGAAAACCCTTGCGATGATTTATGATAAACCCCTGATTCCCGTCCACCATTTGGCGGGGCATATCTACGCGAACCAATACGTCGGGGATTTCCGTTTCCCCCTTCTTTGCGTCGTGGTCTCGGGTGGAAACACCGAGCTTGTGATCATGAAGGATCACCTTGATTTCGAGATCATCGGGGAGACCAAAGACGATGCGGTGGGCGAATGCTACGACAAAGTCGCCCGCGTCCTCGGACTCCCTTATCCTGGGGGCCTTCCCATCGATCAACATGCGAAAAATGGGAAACACACCTATGATTTACCCGTCCCCGCCTCTCCGGGAGGTAAATACGATTTCTCGTATTCGGGACTGAAGACCAGTGTTATCAATTTGGCCAACTCCATGAAGATGAAGGGAACCCCCATCAATGTGGACGACATGGCCCGTTCCTTCCAAGACGTCGCCATTTCAATGATTGTCGATCGTTCCCTCGAAGCCGCGAAGGATTACCAGGTCCGTCAAGTCATTTTAGCGGGGGGCGTCAGTGCGAATTCCTATCTCCGCGCCCAAATGAAAGAGAAACTGGAAGGCACGGGAATCGACCTCATTATTCCTCCGTTATGGTGCACCACCGACAATGCGGCGATGATCGCGAAAGTCGCCGAACTTCTTTACGAACGGAAGGTGTTCGCCCCATTGACCCTCGGGGTGGATCCCAACTGGAAAATCGACCATTGGAACGATTTTAGCCATTAATTTGGCTTTTTCTTTTTCTTCGGAACTTTCTATATTTTTCGCATGCGCGTGACTTTTCAAAAATGGGGTTCGCTTCTATACTTATGGTCATGCAAAAGAAATCGGTTTTGGTTAGCGACCTCTATGCTCGCTTCGCCGCCAAAGAAGACCTCACCCAACTTGGCGACGTGTATCTGGCAGGGTGGGTTCGTACGAATCGGGACTCTGGTTCGATTGGCTTTATCACGCTGAACGACGGAACCTGCTTCAAGAATATTCAGATTGTCTATTCTTCCGACCTTTCCAATCACGATGTGGTTTCTCACCTTTTGACCGGCGCGGCCATCGGTATCATCGGAAAAATTGTTTTGACTCCTGAAATGAAACAACCCTTCGAAGTCCATGCGACCGAGATTGAGGTTTTGGGAGAATGCGCCGCCGATTACCCGCTTCAGAAGAAGCGCCATTCCTTTGAATATCTCCGCGAGGAAGCCTACCTTCGCCCGCGGACCAACACTTTTACCGCGCTTTATCGTCTGCGCAGCGTCCTCGCCCGCGGGGTCCACGAATTCTTCCAAGACCGCGGATTTATCTACGTCCATACCCCTGAAATCACCTGCAACGACGCCGAAGGGGCGGGACAAGTTTTCTCCATCACCACCCCCGATGCGGAAGGCAAACTTTCCGATACGGAATTCTTTGGCCAACGCGCTTCCTTGACGGTTTCGGGACAACTCCATGTCGAAGCTTTCGCGATGGCGTTCCGCGATGTTTATACTTTCGGACCGACTTTCCGTGCTGAAAAATCCAACACCCCGCGCCACGCTTCCGAGTTCTGGATGATTGAACCTGAAATCGCTTTCGCCGATCTTGAGGATGACATGATCCTCATGGAAGAATGCATCAAGTTCATGATTCGTTATGCCCTTGATAAGTGCCCCGATGAAATGGCGTTCTTCGACAAGATGATTGCCCCGGGACTCCTAGATAAACTCCATCGCGTCCTTGCGACCCCCTTTACCAAGATGGAATACACCGAAGGCATCGAAATCCTCCAAGAAGCGGTCAAGAAAGGACATAAGTTCGAGAATCCGAACATCGTTTGGGGTATGGACCTCCAATCCGAACACGAACGTTATTTGACCGAGGAAGTGGTCCGTGGACCGATGTTCCTCATCAACTATCCCAAAGAAATCAAATCCTTCTATATGCGCGAAAACGACGATGGCAAAACCGTCGCCGCATGCGACTGCCTCGTTCCGGGGGAAGGAGAGATCATCGGAGGTTCCCAACGCGAGGAACGTTACGAGATTCTCCAGAAGAAAATGCAGGCCATCGGAAACGAAAAGGGCTTAGAATGGTATCTGAATTTGCGGAAATGGGGCGGATGCATCCATTCCGGATTTGGCATCGGATTTGATCGCCTCCTTATGTATATTTCCGGCGTTTCGAACATCCGCGACACCGAACCCTTCCCGCGCACGAGCTCTCAATTACGTTACTAATGAATTACGACCCGAACCAAATTCCAACTCCCCCCGCATTTCAGGGGAACGGTGGACCAATGAATCCTGGTCCGGGTTTTCCTTATGGCGCCCCCATGATGGGGGAAACCACCCAAAATCCTCCTTCTAAAAACGATCCGGAAGAAGAACGAAAAGAGAAGATGCGGAAACGCTTGTTCTGGCTTTTCTTTGGGTTATCGATGATTTTGCTTGCCCTCGTGATCTGGGAAGTCATCGACTGTTTTGTCGGTTATTGATTATTCTCCCGGCGGGAGAGGCGAATCGGGCGTGACATTGATGTTGTCATTCGCTTTAAAGTCGCGCAACGAAGTTTGGTAGATGCTGTGGGCGAGGGAGTCGATTCGGGTGGCTCGCGCGACATATCCTTGGCAGATAACGAAATACCAGATCACCGCGGCAATGATGAGAACCGCTTCGATATAATGGGGCAAATCCGCCAAAATGAATTCGGGGTTATGGGAAACGGGAGGGAAGGCCCCGATGATGTTGAGGCCGAAGAAATTGATGATGACCCCTTCCGCGTTCATGTCGAACCAGAAGAATAATCGGGAAAAATCCCCAAAGATATCCGGTGTCCAGTTTTGGGTGATCAAGCACTCGACGACGTAAATTAGCCCGGTGACAAATAGAATCCCAAAGGGCCATAACGAATCACGGAAGAAAGCGCGATTGGAGGCTTTGAATCCGAATTTCCGAAGTTCTTTTCCGTTTTTGACGACGTGGGCGCGAACGACGTTATTGAGGAATCCTTCCGCCCGATCGGCTTGTCGGTTGAAGACAAAACGCCATAACCCGCCTAAGAGTCCGAGGAAAAGGAAAAGAATGACCAAAATAACAATGCTCACAACGAGGGAACGGCGATCGGTTTCACTTGAGGCAAGAATGATCCAGGCTTTCATTTGGTATTCTCCTCGGTGATATCAACGGTTGGGAAAGAGGCAATCGTGGGAGCGGGATTGCTATTGGTAGCGATTTGAGGCGGCTCCTGGACTGGGGGAAGTTGTCCGGGAGGGACTTGTCCCGGGGGAAGTGGGGGCATCCCATATTGAGGGGGAACCGGAGGCAGCCCCGGATTCATGGGGCTGGCTTGCCCTTGGGGGTAAGGATAGAAGTTTTGTTGGACGTAGACGTTGCTCGGTTGTTGGGGCTGGGCAGGAGCGGCCGCGCCGCGTTGGGCATCGAGGCTCTTTTGGAGGATTTCCATGGCTTTGACATCTTCTGGGAACATCGGGAAGCATTTCTCGCCCCGGAAGAAGTGGACGATCATAACGATGAGTTCCGCGATGAAAATGGGGATGCCGATGACGGCAACCAGGGCGACGCCGAGCAGGACGAAGGGCAGGAGAAACACCCAAAGAATTCCCCAGCCAAACCATTTTAGGAATGCCATTGCTGCTCCATTTTATTGCCTTGTGGGCGCTTGTGCAATGCGCGATAAGTTTCGTTGATGAGCAGAATTAACGCGAAGGGAATCCCTAGGAGCAAGAGACCAAAACCCGTGGGGAGAAGGGAATAGAGAACCGCGAAGAAGAGGAGCGAAACGAAAATAGCGAGGACGTATAGGAATATTTGGGGTTTGGTGACGTGCTCAATACTTAAGAAAGAGGCCAAAGAGAAGTAGACCAAACAGCCGAGCGCAAAATAGGAAACCCCGACATAGACTCGGGTGAAAAAGAGCATCGCGGTCAAGGATGCGATCGCCCCGACTTGAAGGAATAGGGGGCTTGGGTTGTCCTTCGTTGGAAGAGGAATCCGCTTTCCAAAAACGATATGGACAAAGAGATGAGCGATAAGGGTTTGCCCAAAGCAATACGCAAGGCAAAAAAGCGGGAAAATAAAAGGGGCGTATATGGATTTTCCCCATAAAATCGGAGAGGCAAAGACATCGTAAAAAGAGAACCCATAGATGAGCTTGCATATGGGGATGCTCAAGAAAAACAGGGCACAAGATACAAGACTGCTAAAGAAGAGAATAGAGGGAAAATCGTATCCCTTACGAAGCATGTAACCGTATACCGCCCCAAGGATTAGGGCGGGGAGCAAATAAAACAAAAGGCCTTGGACATCGAAGAAGGAGGTGAAAGAAGAAACGAAGAACGCCACAAGAACAAAGATGGGCAAACTCTTGATTGGGCAAGTTAAGGCGATAACGACGGAAGCAACCGGGGCGACAAACGTAAGGATGGGCATGCCCCAGGGAAAAAAGGCGCAGATGGCCGAAAGGGCGGCGACCAACGCGGAAAGGATCGCCATCTCGGCGATAATCTCGTTCTTCCTTGTCCTTTCCCGAATCCATTTCATTGGGTTTATTGTAGTGGCTTCTTTCTTCTTTGTCCTGAATTTCTCTTTTGCGTTCGGCTTTTTTCTCCTTTTTCCTAGACACTGGAAAGATTTGTGCGAATTCCTTCGAATAAACTCTTTTTGCTCGATTGTTCTTTCTTAAAGAAAGAGGCGTTCTGAAGTAAAATAACTCCGCTATGTCCACGAATTACTCCGAACTCCTTAACGAAGCCCAACTTGAGGCCGTCACCACTTCCGCCCAACATGTTCGCGTTATTGCGGGCGCGGGGTCGGGCAAAACCCGGGTTTTGACCTACCGAATTTCCTATTTGATGGAAGAACGTCACGTGGATCCCCATCGCATTTTGGCGGTTACTTTCACCAACAAAGCCGCCCAAGAAATGAAGGAACGGGTCGCGAAACTCGTTGGAGACGGGGCGAATTACCTTACGGTTTCCACCTTCCATAGTTTTTGTGCGCGTTTCCTTCGAAAAGAGGCGAACAATATCGGGTACCCCGCGAGTTTCACCATTTATGATGAGGAAGACCAAGCCAAACTCATTAAGGACATCGCGGTTTTGATGGGTTACAAAAAAGGCGACGAAATCATAAAAATGGCGAAAAACTTCATTGGGAAACAAAAGACCAAAGGAAGGTATCCCGATGACGTTGTTTTATCCGCGCACGCTTTCCCCCAAGAAAAAGATTGCCTAGAGATCTATAAAAAATACGAAGTCGAAAAGATGCGTCAGCTTGCTTTCGATTTTGACGACCTTATTCTCCAAACCATTCATATCCTCACGGATTTTGATGAGGTTCGTTATCGTTGGTCCGGACGTTTTCAACATATTCTCGTGGATGAGTTCCAGGACACCAATGACGTTCAATATAAACTCATGCTTTTGCTAACGGGCCCAGAGACCAACATTTATGTTGTAGGCGATCCGGACCAAACCATTTATACGTGGCGGGGCGCAAACCAAGGCATTATCCTCGATTTCCCCATCCGCTATCCGGATTGCAGTGACATCGTTTTGAACCGGAACTACCGTTCCACCAAAACCATCCTCGATGCCGCGAACCACTTGATTGCTTACAATAAAAAGCGCGTCCCGAAGGACCTTTTCACCGAATCGGATAAAGGGGAACCCATTACCGCGAAACGTTTTGAAACCGCGGAAGAAGAAGCCTCGTGGGTTGTCTCCCGTATCGCCGATATCGCGGGAGAAGGCCGCGATTTCATGGATTTCCGTTATGACAATATCGCGGTTCTTTATCGTTCTTCGTTTATGACGCGGGCGTTAGAAAGTGAACTTGCGAGCAACCGCATTCCATATCGGATTTACGGGGGACTTCGTTTCTACCAACGCAAGGAAGTGAAAGACGTATTCGCTTATTTTCGCTTGCTCGTTAACGGGAAGGACGATGTCGCGTTTGAACGCATTGTAAACGTTCCTCGCCGTGGAATCGGGGACACCACCTTAAGCCGTATTCGGACTGCCGCCGCGGAAAACCACGTCTCGGAATACGAGTTGATTCGCGATATTGCCTCTTTCCCCGATACGGGAATCTCCAAAGCCACCATCAATCGCCTTGGGCTTCTCGTGGATCGAATGGAAGAAACCAAGAAAGATCTTTCCGACAATTACGAGGCGTATTCGGGGATTTTGAAGAAGTTCATCACCGACATCGGTTATTACGAATACCTCGCGGAAGAACAATCCATCGATGAAGATCGTGCCGGAAACGTCAATGCCTTGTTCGACGACATCACCAATTACATTAAGAAGAATCCCGAGAGTTCCTTCGATGAATATTTGCAAAACATCTCATTAATCACGGGACAAGACGATATGAACGGAGGCAACTACGTCTCCCTCATGACCATCCACGTCGCGAAGGGCCTCGAGTTTGACAACGTTTTCCTCATCTGCATGAACGAAGGCTCCTTCCCTTCTTTCCGTTCGGTGAATGAGTCGGGCAGAGACGGAGAAGAAGAGGAACGCCGCTTGGCCTACGTTGCCATGACCCGGGCGAAGAAACGCCTCTTCCTTACTTCGAACTCCGGTTATTCCTATGTCACGGATTCCAACGCCTCCCCTTCAAAATTTTTCAAAGAAGCGGGTATTGTAATTCCAAATTCCAATCGCATGCCTGGGTTTGGGAATGGCAGTGGGTATTATTCCGATTTCCCTTCTTCCCCCAGGTCGCCATGGAAGAAGGTTTACGGGAAAGATACTCCCGCTCGACCCGCGCCGAGCGCCCCGAGTACCTCCCCGGTTCGTCCAGGGAATAACGGCATCACCGATTGGAAGGTGGGAGACGTCGCCCATCACGAGAAGTTTGGAGATGGAACCGTTATCCGCTTAATCGATTCCAACATCATCGTCGTGAAGTTCGATTCGGGAGAAGAAAAGACTCTTCTCTCCACCCATAAACTATTGACTCGCAAACACTCTGCAGGAGGAATCGCCTAATGGATTTTGAAACCGCAAAAGCCCGAGTTGAGTTCTTAACCGAGACGCTCAACCAGTGGACCTACGAGTACTACGTTCTTGATAATCCTTCCCATTCGGATGCCGAATTTGACCGATATATGGAAGAATTGCAAGGAATTGAAGCCCAATTCCCCATGCTCCGTTATCCCACTTCCCCGACCCAACGCGTCGGTGGGGCGGTCTTGGATTCGTTCAAAAAGATCCCGCATAAACGTTTGATGCTTTCCTTGGGTGACATCTTCAACGAAGACGAAATCCGGGCCTGGGACAAGAAAATCCGTGAGGCCCTTGGCAAGGACGTCGTTGATTATGTCGGCGAAGTCAAAATTGATGGGCTTGGCATTTCCCTCGTCTATCAAGAAGGGGTTCTCCAATATTGTGTTACCCGGGGGGATGGTAACGTCGGGGAAGACGTGACCTCCAACGTCATCACGATTCCCTCGATTCCCTTGCGCGTAAAAGAAACCCGTCCTTTTGAAGTTCGAGGCGAGGTCTTCATGCCGAAGAAATCCCTCGAACGTCTGAACGCGGAACGCGTCAAAACGGGAGAACCGTTATTCGCGAATACCCGCAACGCCGCCGCGGGAAGCGTTCGTCAACTCGATTCCAAAGTGGCCGCCAGCCGCGGACTCGATGCTTTCTGGTATTACCTCGTGAATGCCAAGGAACTCGGGCAACATATCCATTCGGATACCTTGGATTACCTCGATACCCTCGGGTTTAAAACGAATCACGAACGGAGAAAACTCCATGGGGTGGAAGAACTCATCGCCTACGCCAAAGAATACCAAGAGAAGCGTTCCAGCCTCGGTTATGACATCGATGGTCTCGTCTTCAAGGTCGATGACATCGATTTGTATGACCGCATTGGCTATACCGCGAAAACCCCGAAATGGGCCATTGCCTATAAATTCCCGCCCGAAGAAGTCTCAACCAAATTGCTCGATATCTTTCTAAGCGTCGGACGTACCGGACGCATCACCCCGAACGCGGTTCTTGAACCCGTTCGCGTCGCAGGTAGTCTTGTCCAACGGGCGACCCTTAATAACGAAAACTTCATTATGGAGAAGGGTCTTATGATTGGGGACACCGTCATCCTTCATAAAGCAGCGGACGTCATCCCCGAAGTCGTCGGACCAATCGTGGACCGTCGAGATGGCAGTGAACGTCCTTTCATCATGCCGGAAGTTTGCCCTGAATGCGGCGGTCCCTTAACCAAAGTCCAAGGACTCCATTATTGCCTGAACAAAAACTGTGACAGCAGAAAGATTGAAGGCATGATCCATTTTGCCTCTCGCGACGCGATGGATATCGACGGCATGGGGGATTCGGTGGTCGAAGAACTCTTCGCGGAAGAATTCATCCACGATATTCCTGACATTTATGACCTCTACCAAAAAGGAGAGGAAATCAAAGCCCTCGACGGTTGGAGCGATAAGTCCCTTTCGAGCCTCTTCCATGCGATTGAGGAATCCAAAGGCCGTTCCCTCGAACGCCTTCTCTTTGGCCTCGGCATCAAAGAGGTGGGTGGAAAAACCGCAAAGGTTCTTGCCCGCCGTCATAAGAATCTCAAGGATTTCTTGACCCTCAGCGAAGAAGATTACCTCAAGATCGATGACATCGGACCCGTCTCAGCGAAGAGTTTGTTTGAATATTTCCACGATGAACATAACCTCGCGATGATCGATCGCCTTGAAAAGGCTGGGGTTAATTTCGCGTATTTAGGCACGGACACCATGGACACCAATAATTATTTCTATGGCAAGACGGTGGTGTTGACCGGTACGTTGGTCAAATACACCCGCGAAGAGATGACCGAGATTTTGGAAGGCATTGGGGCGAAATGCTCGGGCTCGGTTTCCAAAAAGACCGACGTGGTCATCGCTGGACCTGGTGCGGGAAGCAAACTCGCGAAAGCCGAGGCCCTTGGCATCAAAGTCATGGACGAAGAGGAGGCCTTATCCCACTTGGCCACTTTACGCGGCTAAATTTACAAGCGGTTGATCTCCTTGTGTTCCCCAAACTCGTATATACGTCCCCCTTATTTTTGACTTTTGTTTGCATTCTTGTGCCAGAAACGCTAACTTCCCATTTTTTGCGCGCGCCAAGACGCGTGCAGACGTGTATAATTCTTTTGAATTTGGCATAGGAGAGATTCCGCATGAAAGAAATTAACCTCGAAGTGCTTCACGATGCCGCGAATCGCTTGTTGTTCACGATGTCGGAAGAGGAGTATCAAACCCTTCTCGACGAATTCAGCGTTTTGACGAAGCAAATGGATACCATTGGTAAAATCGAAGGTCTCGATACGTACGAGCCGATGACCTTCCCCTTTGAATGTTCGACGTCCTTCCTCCGAGAAGATGAGCCGGATACCCCGTTGGATCGGGAAGACGCGTTACGCAACGCAGGGAACGTTCAAGACAACGAAATCAAACTTCCGAAGGTGGTCTTATGAGTTATTTGGATGCTTCGATCAAGGAAATCCACCGCGCATTGGTGGCCAAGGAAGTCACTCCCTTGGAACTCGCCCAAGAGGCTATCGCCCGGGCGAAGGCAAACAAAGAAAATGCCTTTGAGATGATTTTGGAGGAATCGGCCTTAGCTTTTGCCGCGACTCTCACCGAGCCCGAAGAAGACAACCTCCTTTGGGGTATCCCGTATTTAGCGAAGGATAACTTCTCCACGAAGGGATTTGAAACGACCGCTTCCAGCAACATATTGAACGGATACGTGCCCCTTTTTGATGCGACCGTCATCCAAAAACTCACCGAAAAGAAGTGCGTTCTCATTGGTAAAACCACCCTTGACGAACTCGCAATGGGCGGAACGGGCACTACGGGGCACAAAGGCATTACCTATAACCCCTATGATCCGAGCCATACCCGCATGGTTGGCGGTTCGAGTTGTGGCAGCGCCGCCGCGGTCGCCGCGGGAATTGTGCCCTTCGCTTTGGGTAGCGACACCGGCGACTCCGTCCGCAAACCCGCATCCTTCGTGGGCTTAGTCGGCATGAAACCCACTTGGGGACGCATCAGCCGTTATGGCTTATTCCCCTTTGCCCCATCGCTTGATCACGTGGGCTTCTTTACCCGTTGCGTCGAAGATTCCGCGATCGTCCTCGAAGCGCTTTCGGGACGCGATGAAATGGATTCGACCTCTTCGGATAAGCCCGTGGAAGATTACCTTCCAAAGGAAGTTTCCCTCAAAGGCGTGAAAATCGCGGTGATTCGCGAAATCGTCGATTCCATTTCCGACCCCAAAGTCCACGCCGCGTTCGATGCCTCTTTGAAGGCGATGGAAGAACAAGGCGCGATCATCTCCTATGTGGATTTCGGCTTACCCGAACTCCAAGCGATTTACGCGACCTATATCGTGATTTCCTGCGCGGAAGCAACGAGCAACGACGCGAACCTCGATGGCATCAAGTTTGGTCCTTACTGTGGGGGGAATACCTACCAAGAGGTGATGTCGAACGCCCGTACCAAAGGGTTCTCCGAACTCATCAAACGCCGTTTCGTTATCGGGTCTTTCGCTCTTATGAGGGAAAATCAAGACGTCTTGTTCCTTCGCGCCCAAAAAGTACGCGCGAAAATCGTCGATCGCTTGAACACTATCTTGGGCGAAGCGGATGCGATTTATGTCCCTGCCGCCCCCTCGGTTGCTCCCTTGCTTCAAAATAGCAGCAGCAAACTGAGCAACGAATACCTCATCGCGGATAACCACCTTGCCCTTGGCAATTTCGCCGGTCTTCCAAGCGTCACCATTCCCTTAAGTTTGGAAAACGGTTTGCCTTTCGGCGTCAACTTGATGACCGCGGCGTTCACCGAAAAGAAACTCTATGAAATCGCCCAAGCCCTCGAGGACATAACCGGTCTCGGTGGCTTGTCCGTTACCCATCCCTTGGAGGCTCGTTTATGAACTTCGAAGCCATTATCGGATTAGAAATCCACGTGGAGATGAAAACCCGTTCCAAGATGTTTTCCTCCTCCCCCAACTCCTTTACTCGGGAGCCCAATACGGAGGTGACTCCCTTTGACATGGCCTATCCTGGAACGATGCCGCGGGTTAATAAACAAGCGGTCATTAATGCGATTCGCGTGGCGAACGCCCTTCATATGACCATCGATCCCTTGGTCCGCTTCGATCGGAAGAACTATTTCTATGCGGACTTGCCCAAGGGATTCCAAATCACCCAACAATTCCATCCGATTGGAAGGGATGGGTACCTTGAAATTGAAGGAAAGGACGGTTCGATCAAACGGATTCGCATCGAACGAATCCACATGGAAGAGGACACCTGCAAACAACTCCACTTCGCGGATTATTCCTTGCTCGACTACAACCGGGCGGGCGTTCCTTTGGTGGAAATTGTTTCTTGCCCGGACATCCGTAACGGTACGGAAGCCATGCGGTATGTCGAAGCCATCCGTAACATCGTCCTTTATAGCGGAACTTCCGATGGAAAGATGGAAGAAGGGTCGTTACGTTGTGACGTGAACGTCTCCCTCCGTCCGTATGGGAGCAATGAATTCGGCACCAAAGTCGAGCTCAAGAACCTCAACTCCACGAAAAATATCGAGCTCGCCCTCGATTATGAGATCGCCCGTCAAAGCGCCTGTCTCCTCGCGGGGATCCCCATCGCTCAAGAAACTCGCCGTTTCGATGAGGCGAGCGGAAGAACCGTCCTCATGCGCGTGAAGACCGACGCGGTGGATTACAAATATTTCCCTGAACCGAACATCGTTCCGATTCGTTTGTCGGATGAGTTTGTCCAAGAAGCGATTGAAACTTGCCCCGAGCTTTATGATTCCAAGATGAAACGGTACATGGCTTTGGGTTTATCGAAGACCGACGCCGCGATCCTTTTGGCGGATGTGAACACCGCCGCCTTCTTTGAATCGGCCATCCAAGGGAACGAAGCCCTGGCCAAAATCGTTTCCAATTTCGTGATTGTTGAAATCGCTTCTTACCGCAACAAGAACGGAATCGGCATCGCGGAGCTCCCGCTTCCTCCGGCTTATTTAGCGGAAATCGCAGGCTATCAAAACGAAGGTTACACCCACAAGCAATGCAACGACATTCTTCAATATTGCTTGGACAATGGGGTCTCTCCCAAGGAAGCCATGAAGGCGAAAAACATCCAAAAGCAAAGCGCGGATTCTGGCGAGGTTTTGGCCTTCGTCACCGCCGTTTTGGACGCAAATCCCCAAAGTATTGTCGATTTTAAAGCCGGCAAAGACCGCGCAAAAGGTTTCTTAATCGGACAAGTTATGAAAGCCGCGAAAGGAAAGGTTAACCCCTCCGCCGTCGCCAAAGTGATGGACGAAGAGTTGGCCAAACGCTAAGGAAATTCCATGAAAAAAGAACTCGACGAACTCAAGAAATACGTCGCCGACGTCATTGATTTTACCCTGCCGAATTTTAAGGAACTCCCCGGCATCGACCTTTACATGGAACAGGTTCTTATCTACGTGAACCAAACCTTGGACGCACTCTCTCCCGATGGGGAAAAGATGCTCACCTCCTTCATGGTCAACAACTACGTGAAGGCCAAAATGGTCGCCGAACCCAACAAAAAGAAGTACTCCCGGGAACAAATCGGTTATCTGCTCGCGATCACCTTGTGCAAAACCACGATGTCTCTCGCGGACATGTCGTTGCTCCTTGAGCTTGACCACGGCATATCCACGAACACCACCCGCATCTACGAGTTCTGGTCGAGAATGGAATCCTCGATTCTCGCCGATGTCGGTTCCACCGTTCAAAAACACTTGGATATGATTTCCAAGCGTTACGAATCCGAGGTCGAAGAGAAGCCCGAAATCGCCGAAACCAATGCCCGGGAATCTCTCGGCCTCCTTGCCCTGCGCCTCTCCATCAAATCCCAAGCCTATCATCTCATGAGTGAGGCCATCATTCGTTCTTTGCGCAAAGACATGCACGGGGAAGCCATCGCCAAACAAGCCGCCGAACCTTCGAAGCGGGAAACCAAACACGAAATCCGCTCCGGCGTCCATGAAGCGGAACGTCTTGCCTCCATCAAAGAACAATCAACCCGTCAAAATAAAAAGAAAGCACAAAAGAAGAAAAAGAAGGAGGAATAATCCATGCGCGTTCTTGTTACGGGTGGTACGGGTTTCATCGGAAGTGAAACCGTTATCGCCCTCATCGAAGCCGGCCATGAGCCCATCATCGTCGATAATCTCTCCAACTCCAAAGTCGCCGTTTTGGACCGCATCCAAACGATTACGGGGGTCAAACCTGCCTTTTATGAGGTGGATTGCTGTGATTACGACGCTTTTTCCCAAGTTTTCCAAAAAGAACACTTTGATGCGGTTATTCATTTCGCGGGTTTAAAAGCCGTCGGAGAATCCGTTTCCAAACCCATCGAATACTACTCCAACAATCTCATTTCGTCCTTAACCTTGCTGCGCCTAATGAAGGAACACGACGTCAAAAACATCGTCTTCTCTTCTTCGGCTACCGTTTATGGCGTCCCCGATTCGGTCCCCCTTTCCGAATCCGATCCCGTCAAAGGAGCAACCAACCCGTACGGGGAAACCAAGGTCATGATCGAACGGATTTTGGAGGACACCCAAAAGGCCTGGCCCGAACTGAACGTCGCGCTTCTTCGTTACTTCAACCCGATTGGCGCCCACCCCTCGGGACTCCTTGGGGAAGATCCAAACGGCATACCCAACAACCTCATGCCCTACATCAGCCAAGTGGCGATTGGGAAACTTAAGAAACTCCGTGTTTTCGGGAACGATTACCCGACGGGTGATGGCACCGGGGTTCGCGATTACATCCACGTCCTCGACCTCGCGGAAGGCCATGTCGCGACCTTGAAAAAGCTCATGACCCATCCGGGTTTGGTGGTCTATAACCTCGGAACTGGGAAAGGAACCTCCGTTTTGGAGATGATCCGCGCGTTTGAAAAGGCCAACGGGGTGGAAATTCCCTTCGAAGTCGTGGAACGCCGTCCGGGGGATGTCGCGGAGAATTTCGCGAACGCCGATAAGGCGTATCGGGAACTTGGTTGGAAGGCCCGCTTCAGCATCGAAGACGCCTGCCGCGACGCGTATCGTTTCCAATTGAAGAATCCTCGCGGAATCGAATAGCGTTTTCGTTCCCTTTTATCTCCAAACGCATTACCATTTAGTTAACAAAACGGTGATGCGTTTTTATCACCAGAAAGGACAATCGATGGAGATTTTTTCCCTGTGTTTGCATGACGGCACCCCAATGAAAGGACATCGTTGGCCGGTGGAGGACCCCGTTGCCAATTTCTGCCTTATCACGGGTATGCAAGAACATAGTGCCCGTTACGACACCCTCGCCAAATACCTCAACGAAAAGAAGATTGAAGTCTATGTTTTGGATGCCCTCGGACAAGGGTTAAATGCCCCCAAAGTCGAGGAGCAAATGCGCTGGCCTTCCGATGGTTTTGCCAAAAACGTCGAAGGGGTCGCATTGATGTGCGGCCTTGCCAAGGAAAATGGAAAACCCACGATTCAAGCGGGCCATTCCATGGGATCCTTCATCACCCAACGCCGCCTCCAACTTTATCCCCACGTTTCCGATGGGACGATTATCATTGGGAGCAATGGAGGACAAAAAGGCTTGATGTCGGTGGCCTCTTTCCTTGCCAACATCATCGTCCACAAGTCCAACTGGAATCGCCCGAATCCTTTCTTAACGAATCTTGCATTGGGTGGGTATTCCAAGGCCGTCAAAGGAGCGAAAACCCCGATTGATTGGCTTTCTTATGATGAAGAGAACGTGCGCGCGTATGCGCAGGACGAATATTGTGGCTATCCGCCGACCGGAGGATTCTGGAAAGAGTTCCTCCGTGGTTTGAAGGAAATCTGGAAGACGAAGCAGATGAAGAGGGTGGCCCTGGATGAGCGTATCTTCATTATCGCCGGAGAAGAAGACCCAGTAGGCCGAAACGGGAAAGGGCCCAAGTGGTTGCTTGACCGTTATAGCGCCCTTGGGGTAGAACGCGTTTCCTTGAAACTATATCCCAAGATGCGCCACGAGATCGTCAACGAAGCGGAAAAAGAAGAAGTCTTCGCCGATATCGCGAATTTCATCCTCGAAAAATAAGCCGTATTCCAAGTTATCGACAATCTGCCCTTTTCTTGTCGTTGGAAAAGAATCTCCTGATAGCGGTTTCGGATAACAATTCGTTTTTCTCAAGCGTATGATAATCAGGCAATGCCGAAGACGTTATTAGTTTCCCTCCTCACCGCGTTGGCCACCACCATCGTTCTCATCCTAGTATTCGTCGCGAAGACCATCTTTGTCTCAGGCGATTTCACCCTGTCCTGCCGTCGTCACGTTTTCCTGAAGAAATCGGATATCCGCGTGAATCTGATTTTTGAAAACATCGGTACGGGGAAACATTCCTTTTCTTCCTTTGGGCTCCTTGGAAAGAAAGGGGAAACCTATGAACCCATCGCCGAGATGGAGGGGGCGCCGATTCTATTAAGCAATTCTTCGGAAATTGAGTTCAAAGAAGGAAAAGCCTATCTCAATATCCCCAACAACGTACGCGCGGAAGTGACCATTTCCTTTCGCGTGATTGGTCAAGTCGATTGGGACACTTATGATGAGTTTTACATGGTCCTAAAAGAAAAAGAGAAGACCCGTTATGCGAAATTCGAGGATTTTTGGTCCTCAAACACCCAACGTCTTCACTTCAAAAAAGTCAAAAAGAAACATTAATCTTTCTTGTGCTTTCTGTTTCGGATATAGCGGACGACAATAAAGACGATCGCCCCTACCAACACTCCCGCGAAAGCACCCAGACAATCAATTCCGACATCTACCATGCTGGCCCCGCGTTGCAGCGCGGGAATTTTTTGAATGGCTTCGCTCAAGAAAGCAAGCGCCGCTCCATAAGCGGTTCCGAGTGTCGCGTTAATTGGCAATGCCAACCATTTTCCTTCGAAGAAAGTGAACATTGAGGCAAGGAACCCAAAGAGGGAAGTAACCGCGAATAAGGTGAAATGACCAATGAATTTCCGAGTGGCGATTTGAAATCGCCCCATGTTGCTATCGTTAATCGTGGAGGCCGCCTTAACGAGGACTTCCACTTCGATTCGTAACGCAGGATTGGAGACAAAATAACAGGATAATCGGGCGCTCCCGGTTTCTTTTGCCACGACCGAAACCGAGTTGGAATCGTTTAGGCGTACCAATAATATTTCCGAATCGCTGACGTCTACGTGAACCGCGGTCTTGGAGGAGTTCTCCGGCAAGAACGAAGTCTTGATGGATAAGGTATCTCCCGAAGAAAGAGGGATTTGGCTTGACCCATCGTAATTCACCCCTTTGGAGGAGAAGGTGAACTTCGCCTCGCTCGGAGCTTGTTCGCAGGAAACAAACTCATAGGTTACTTTTTGAGCAGGGTCGCTTACCAGAGTGCCCGTGATGGTTGCGTTCCCCGATAAACGATATCCCATCGCGAATCCTCCGGGAACGAGTTCGCCTTTGCTGTTGGTGTGGGTGTTGGTTACCCTCGCCACCAAGGGATTGGAACTCTCCCAAAGGATGGTTTGATCCATCTCTTCGGATGAGAAATTCACAAAAAGAGGGACCCCGTATGTGCGAGTTTCGAAATAATCGTAGTCCAACGGATGAAGTTCGTTACTTGTTAACGCGGTCGCGGAGATGGTTCCGGAAGGCATTATTTCATCGGTTACCCGAATGGAAGAGATCTCTTTTCCCGCGTGGGATAGAACCGCATTTCCCGAAGACAAAGCACGGATATACCCTTTTCCGACTTCGATGACGGAGGGGTTGCTGGAAGTGACTTCGTAAAGGGAGGGATCAAAGAATCTCCGGAGGTAATGGTCCGCGGTTTCGTTCTCGGAATCCTTTACCTCTTCGTGGGTCAACGTCCCCTCGATTAACGCGGATTGCCCGATCTTCATCTCCAAAGGAAAGGAAACATCGAATTTCTCAGGTTCCTTCAAGGGAATCGCGGTGAACGGGAATTCCTCTACGTGCCCGGATTCGTCGGTCAGGGAAAAAGAGAAGGAGTCGCTCCGATAAGGGATGATACGGATTCTTCCTCCCGAAGAAGTTTGGGTGATGGAATAGGAATAATCCGCCTCCGTGGAGGAGTCCGTGCGGGTAAAGGTGATATTGGAATGTTTGGGGGCGTTGTTTGGGTTTTCGGGGAACGTTTGGACGTAATCGATGACTTTCGTCGTTCCCACGATCGCTTCGTTTTCTTCGCATAAGAACGCCATCGGGACAATCTCTAGGGCATCCGGATAGATGGGCTCAATGACTTTCGTGGGGGTTAAGTCGTTAATGAGGTTTGCGAAAAGATTCGCTAGCCAATTGGATTGTTGACCGCTCGCGGAAGAAGGCATACAGGCTTCCCCAAGGATTATCAAAGAAAAAAGGCCAAATGAAACCCAACAGGATATCGCGGCCTTCTTGTGTTTCATTTTTCACCTCTATCGCGGGTAAATACTTTGTTGAGGAAAGGGAGAAGGGCTTCTTCCATTCGGTTGGAAAGAATGAGCGAAGAAGTGGAGGCAAACTCCTCAAAGGAAGAAACCAAGGGACAACCAAAGACGGATTCCCCTTCTAGTAACGGTTCGTAGATTTGGACTTGCACGGGATAATGCAAGAGTTCTTGGATGACCCCTTCCATGCTGGTGTAACGCGTGGAAGAAGAGTTCTTTTCCATTCGCAAACGGTAGATGCCAATCACGGGGTTTGGAATGTCCTTTACCCGTTCATAGGCTTCTTTGGCGAGCAACGCTTTCCGGGTTGCGTTCGAAGAGATAACCGCGGAGATTAGGTTCTGGGGAATCCCTTTGAAATTGGCTTCGAGTTGGCGCGTATCTTTTGGTAGACAATAGCCCCCATATCCAAAGGAGGGGTTGCAATAATGGGAACCGATTCGCGGATCCAGGCCTACCCCTTCGATGATGGAGGAGGCGGATAATCCCTTCGACAGCGCATAGGAATCTAGTTCGTTAAAGAAACTAATCCGCAAGGCCAAATAGGCGTTGGAGAATAGTTTCACCGCCTCGGCCTCCTTTAATGACATTTTGCATACAGGGGTCGAAACGGGGACCGCCTCCAGCAACGCTTGGGCAACTTCGTTTGCGGTTTCCTCGTCTCCTTTTCGATACCCCACGACGATACGCGAGGGATTTTGGGCGTCGGTAACGGCACTGGCTTCCCGCAAGAATTCCGGGCAAAAGAGAACGGTTGCAAGAGGATGATCTTCCGCGACTTTATCACAATAACCCATGGGGACCGTGGATTTAACCACAAAGGTCGAATGGGGCTTTAACGCATACACGTCCTCGATGGTTTTGTCCAACGCGGTCGTATTGAACTGGTTGGTTTCCTCGCTGTAATCGGTGGGCAGGCAAAGCAAGAAAGCATCTGAAAAGGCAACCGCCTCTTCCAGACTCGATAACTCTCCGTTTTTGGAGGGGTCGATATCATACCCTTTGACCTCGTGGACGGAAGACAACGTCACCTTCATGGCGCTTCCGACATACCCAAGGCCGATCACTGCAATCTTCATAATGCCATTATCATATTACGATTCTCCTCATTTGAGGAGGCGTGTCTATTCTCTTTGGTTTATAATAACCGCATGATTTGCTTATTGTTCGCGATGGAAAAGGAATGCGCGGAACTTCTCCGAAAAGTGAAAGTCCTCCGTGAAGATCGTTTGGGATTTACCAAAGTCTATGAGGCGGAAACCGAGGGGATTCCCTTCTTGATCGGGGTTTCGGGAATCGGTAAGGGTTTTGCCTCCGCCGCGGTTGCTGGAATCGCAAATAAGTACCCCGTTGATGCGTTTTTGAACGTTGGGGTGGCCGGAAGCCAAGACAAAACGAGAGCGGATATCTTCTCCGTCGTCATCGGTTCCTCTTACGTTGAACATGATTTGGATACCTCCGCGATTGGGGATCCCGTGGGGCTTGTTTCCGGCATCAATATCGTTGAATTGCCATCCTCCCCGACGTGTGTAGGTGCACTAGAAAAAGCCGCGGAAGAACTTGGGATTCCATATACCCATGGGGTAATTTCTTCGGGGGATACCTTTATCGCGGATAAATTCAAGAAGCGCGCGGTCACCGAAACCTTTGGCTCCCTGTCCTTGGATATGGAAAGCGCCCCTTACGCTCAAATTGCTTATGTTTATGGGATTTCCTTTGCCTCTGCCCGTGTGATTTCGGATTGCGAACACCCCGAATACGAATATGCCGAGAACGTGGAGAAGGCTTCCTCCATCGCTTCCGCTCTTGCCCTTCAAGCCGTCAAAAGTTTCCGCGAATAATCAGTAATTCGTTCCGAACCCTATTAAGGGTTTTCCATTCGTTTTGGGATGCTATAATAGCACTCGGTTAATTACCGAAAGGATTTATCAATGGTCAAATTAGTCTTGATTCGTCACGGCCAATCCGAATGGAACCTCAAGAACCTTTTCACCGGATGGACGGACGTCGAACTCTCCGAAAACGGAGTCAAAGAAGCCCACGAAGCGGGCAAACTCATGAAGAAGGAAGGCTACTCCTTCGACATCGCGTTCTCCTCGGTCTTGAAACGCGCCAACCACACCATGGACTTCGCTCTCGAAGAAATGGGCGAAACCAACGTCCCGAAGTTCTATTCCTGGCGTTTGAATGAGCGTCATTACGGCGCCCTCCAAGGCCTCAACAAAGCCGAATCCGCCAAGAAATGGGGCGATGAACAAGTCCACATCTGGCGTCGTTCCGCCGACGTACCGCCTCTCGCCCTCACCAAGGATGACGAGCGCTGGCCGGGCAACCAAGGCAAATACAAAGAACTCATCGCCGCTGGGGAAATGACCGAAGAGGATTGCCCCCTTACCGAATGCTTGATCGACACCGCCAATCGCGTCAAACCGTTCTTCGACGAGAAAATCGCCCCCGAAATCAAAGCCGGAAAGAAAGTTCTCATCGCGGCCCACGGCAACTCCCTCCGCGCCATCGTCATGATGCTTGAGCACCTCACCCCGGAACAAATCATTTCGGTCGAAATCCCGACGGGCAAACCCCTTGTTTACGAACTCGACGAAACCAACCTCGAAGTTTTGAACAAGTACTACCTCTAATTCGTACAGTCACTCTTTGGGCGGCGCTTGCCGCCCTTTCTCACCTATGGACTTTAAATTTTTCACCGCGATGCTCGGGGATTTCGTCCTCGGGTTACAAGTTCTCCGCAGCAATCTCCAAACTTTTTCCGGAGTCGAGGGGCATCATTTGGGCGATTACCTGGACTATGTCTCCAAAACCCTAGATAAAGAACATGAAAACGAATTCAAAAAGCTTATGGCGGATGAACGCTTCTTCCTTTTCGATGTCGGCTTAACCTTCATGGATAAGGAACACTTCGCCTCTACCCCGGAATTCGAAACCGCCTGTAAGAAATTGGAAGAGGCCAGAAAACGCCTCTATGGTATGAACGCCGCTTTGTTGCAAGCGAAACGCTAATTCGCGTAGGGACGGTCGAACTTAATCTTAAATTCTTTACCGACGAAGCCTTGTTTCAATTCTTCGAACAAGGCTTTTTCATTTATCTCGACCCCAAAGGGCAAGACAAGGTCGAACTCGTAGATGGTGGAACCCGCGTGGGAAAGAACCCGGAAATCATGGATGGAGGCATTGGGGGAATAACGATGAATGACCCCCATTATCGCCTCTTTTTCCCTTTCAAGTTCGGGGGTTAACGGGGTAATCGGGTCCATATGGATGATCGTTTCCGCGTGATAAAGACGGTTGATTTCTTCTTCCAAGGAGTTGATGACGTCATGAATGCCTAATAAGTCGTTATCCGCGGAGACCTCAACGTGGAGGGAAATGAACGTTTTGGTGGGGCCATAACGATGAATGAGGATGTCGTGGACCCCGAGGACTTTTGGCTCCCTTTTGACCAAATCCTCAATCGCGCGGACATCTTCCATCGACATGGCGTTGCCAATTAATGGGTCCGCGGTTTCTTTGAGCATCTTGATTGCGGAGAAGATAACAAAACAGGCGACCGCGATGCCAAAATATCCATCCAGGAAGTTCCATCCGAGGGTGATGCCAAGAATCGCGGAAATCATGACCGAGAGGGTCGCCAAAGTGTCGGTGAAACTATCGATCGCCGTGGCCTTCAAGGAAGGGGAAGAAATGGTCTTGGCTAGAGAGAGGTTCATTAACCCTTGAAGGGCTTTTAGTCCAATGGATACCGTCAGAACAATGACGATGGTCCAAGAATAATGGACGATGTCGTTGCTGATTAAGGATTCAATCGAACTTTTGATGAGTTCCACCCCGGCGAACATGACGAGGATGGAAACCACCAGTCCAACGATGTATTCCATTCTTTCATGGCCAAAGGGATGCTCTTTATCCGCGGGTTTTCCCGCGACTCGGAACCCAACGAGGGTCACAAGATTGCTCGCCATATCCCCCGCATTATCGATTGCATCCGCGAGCAATGCCATTGGGAAGATCCACATGTTTTGCGAAGCAAGCAAAATGGCGAACGTGAGCTTAAGGGCCATAAGAATGGTATTGATCAGGAGGCCAAGCCAGGCCGCTAAAACCCCGTGTTTTACGCGAACCGCCTCATCGTTCACGTTTTGATAATCCTTAACAAAGAGGCGTCGAATGAGCGTCATCATGCCCTAGAGTGTAGGGCCAGAAACCCGAGTTATTCAATTATAACAATTGAGGGTTTTTTCCGATGGATGCTTTTTGAAAACTTGATTTTCTAGTACCTTGACAAGGATAACTAGTATTGTAAACTAGATAAGCGAAAGGAGGACCTCCCATGTGCATCCGTGATATCCCGCTTCCCCCGTATACGAAGAAAATGGAATTATGGAACGCGATTACCCATGGTTTGGGAGTCCTTTTCATCCTCGTTTTTGGTCCGATGGCCATTGTTAAGGCATGTGAATCTACCGATTGGCTGGGGATTTTGGCCACCGTCATCTGCGTTTTGTTCTTCTTGGTTCTTTATTTGGGCAGCACTTTGTACCATGCCTTGCCCCAAGGAAACGCCAAACGGGTATTTCGGGTTTTGGATCATAACAACATCTTCCTTCAGGTGATGGGGTCTTACGCGCCCTTTTGTTTGATTGCTCTCCGTCATCCCGCGGACGGGTTCCCCTGGGGATGGGTCATCTTTGGCCTTGTTTGGGGACTATCGATTCTTGGCATCATCTTCAATTCCATCAACATTTATAAGTATCGTGTCCTATCGATGATCATCTATGTCGCGATGGGGTCGGTCGTCCTCGTTGCTTTCTATCCTCTTAATCAAGCGATTGGCTTCAATGGGGTCCTAATGACGTTGAGCTCGGGGATCCTCTATTGGATTGGGGCGGTCCTTTATGGGGTCGCTAAGAAAAAGACGCACTGGATTCATACCGTTTTTCATGTCTTTGTCCTGGGAGGGAGCATCCTTATGTTCCTTTCCATTTACCTCTTTGTTTTGTAAAAAGAAGCGAGAACGGGGGTCGAATTCGACAAATTTCGGTCTCTTTGTTGAGTGATAAACAAAGCCGAATAGAAATAATCAAAGAAAAACATCGCTATTTCGTGAACGAAATAAAGTTCTTTGCTATGATTGTAAGTATGAAGAAACCCTGGCTTTCCAAATTACTCATTCTTGTATCTTCCTTCGCCCTCGCAAGTTGCTCGATGATCGACCTTTTCCCGGACCGCGCCGATCAGATTTCCGATGGGGTCGGAAGCATTCCTCCGAGCGACCTTGATAAAGAGGACGACATCCTTCCGATTTCCCTCCGTCAAATTGGTTTGTCCACTCAGGCGGACTATCTTCCTTCCAAAGGGGACGTCAATATTTTGGTATTGCCCATCGAATTCACGGATTGCCCTTTTTCGAGCCAAACCTTAGTAGACATCAATACTGCGTTAAACGGGACTTCCTCCGACACGGGATATTGGGAATCCGTCTCTTCGTTCTATGAGAAGAGTTCCTTTGGCCAAGTCCATCTCACCTATACCATCGCCGACGTCTATGAAACGGGGAAGACCCAACGCCAACTCTATAACGAATCCGTCTCTTCGACCGGAAGCGACAACGGAGGTGGAATCATCGGGGAAGCCTACATGGATTACATCGCCAAGAACGGCAATACCTCCACCGTCCAATTCGATTCTGACCGCAATGGTTGGATTGACGGGATCGTTGCCATTTATTCGGGCAACCACACCACCAAATCCAGCGCCTCTTCCGCCTACGATACCGCCGGATATTATTGGGCTTATACTTATTGGACCCGCGGGTTAATCGATCCTTCGACCCAGGATTGCCCGAGTTGGACCAATCCGAATGTCTATTGTCCGACCCCTAACCTCTACGTTTGGCTTTCTTATGATTTCTTCTTCGACGCGGTGAAATCCCCTCGGGTGGACGCCCATACCTTGATTCACGAAACCGGCCACATGTTTGGCCTGGATGACTACTACTCCCAAGATGGAACCACTTACGCGGGATGCGCGGATATGATGGATTGCAACGTCGTCGACCATGACGTCTTCTCCAAAATGATGCTGGGATGGATTACTCCCCACGTCGTCAAGAAAGAAGAGGAAATCAGCTTCTTGCCGAGCCAATCCAACGGCGATTGCATCCTTATCCCCGGAGAAGATTGGAACGGAACTGTCTATGACGAATACATCCTCGTGGAACTTTACACCCCGACGGGATTAAACCAACTCGACTCCTCAATTCGTTATACCAATGGCGTCCAAGGCTATACGATTCCAGGCCTTAAGGTCTATCACATCGACGCCCGGTTGATGGAGCAAACGTATAACGCCCGCACCGGAAGCAGCACCTACGCCTATGTGACCGATCCAAGCGCGGGACTAAAATCCAATACTTCCACCGAAGCCCATGGTTATTACATTGCCGCCAGCAACTGCTATAAGTCCGGCTGGCCGGTCAAGGACTATAGCGATCAATTCTCGTTGATTCACATGATTCAAGCCGGGGGCATCAATACCTTCGCCTCGGGAAGCATGGGAACCAACGTTGATCTCTTTAATCGCGGATCCTTTGACATCCAAAGCTATAAGACTTTCTTCCTAAAGCGCGACAGCGTTACCAAGAAAGCGGTCCTCAACAAAGGTACCTCCGTTTCCTACAAAATGAATATTCAGACGGTGTCCAATGATGGAGCACTCGTCTCCTTTACCAGTTTATGAGCAAAAAAAGCGACAATTCCGTATTACTCGAAAACCGCAAAGCGCGGTTTTTGTATTTCTTAAGCGATTTCATGGTAGCTGGATTGGTGTTAACGGGCACCGAAATCAAATCGTTGCGCGCGCGAAACGCCTCCCTTTCCGATAGCTATGTCTATCTCAAAAACGGAGAGGCTTTCATCGCGAATATGCACATCTCCCCGTATAAAGACGGGACAATCTATAACGTCGACCCCCTTCGGGATCGCAAACTCCTTTTGACTCGGACGGAACTCCGGAAGCTCGAACGGAGTTTGACCGGCACCGGCCTCACCGTTGTTCCGACCAAAGTCTTTTTGGAGAGGGGATACGCCAAAATGGAAATTGCCTTGGCCAAGGGTAAAAAAGCCCAGGATAAAAGGGACTCCATCGCCGAACGAGATGCCAAGCGCCGCATCGACAAAGCCCTCAAAGAAGGAAGGAAGGCCGAAGAATGAAGACCATCGAAGAAATCCGTGACTTGCTTTTGAAAAGCAGCGAAGAGATCCGCAGCGAGGGCTTTGTTCGCGCCCTCAAAAAAGGTCATTTATCGATAGACGTCCCCTCTGTTTTGATTACGGGAAGCAACGGAAAAGGGTCGACCGCCTTCTACTTAACCCTCCTTGCTTCGAAGCGTTATTCGGGGAAAGTTGGCACTCTCTACAACTCCTATTTGGCTTTACCAAACGAAAGTATTTGCATTGGGGGAGAACCCGTTTCCAAAGAAATCTTCGAAGAAGCGTTCGACGAGCTTTCCCCTTTGTTTGAAAACTTTGAGTTAACTTCCCCGGAAATGATGGTTTGCCTTGCCGCGAGCATCTTTCAAAAGGAGAAGGTTGAGTTTGCAATCCTTGAATGCTTTATGGGTGGTATCGATGATCCCTGCGTGGTCATCCATCCCAAAACGATCCTTTCCATCATCACGAACGTCGCTCTTGAACATACGGAATATTTGGGCACGACCTTAAGTGAAATCGCCTATTCCTGTTCGGGGGTCATCGCCAAGAAAGTGCCTCTTTTGACGGGCGCGTTGGATCCGGTTTCCGAAGATGCGTTGAAGATTATCTGCGCCAAAAACAAGACTTCGATCACCCATTTGGATCGACCCTATTTGCCCCACCTCGTCAACGGGAATTCCTTTGTCTTTGATTATCCTCCCTATAAGGGAATCGCGATTTCGACCTTTGCCTCCTATCAAGTCTGGAATGCCTGCATGGCCCTTCATGCGAATAAAATGCTCCCCGAGCTTTCCCTTTCGGAAAGCGAAATTCAAGAGGCGTTCGCGGGCAAATCCTTGCCGGGACGTCTGGAACGCTTTGGCAACGTCGTCCTCGATTCGGCCTGTAACGGGGCTGCCGTGGATGCCCTTTGCCGTACCATGCAAAGCGTTGGGAGAGGCCGTCCCGTCCACGTCCTTTTCGCCACAAAAACCAGCTGCAACATCTCGGTGATGCTCTCTTCCTTGGACGATGCCGCTTCAACGGTCACCCTTACGAGTTTCCCCTATCCCCAGGCTCGAGAAGAGATGGGATATGCCCTTTATACCGAGGATCATGAATATTTGGCGAATCCCTTTATGGCCCTTGCCTATCTTCAAGATAAGTACCCCGGGGAAGCGATTTTGGTCACGGGATGTCAAGAATTCGTCGCCTACATGAGAGGTTTGTTATGAAGAAGGAAGACGAACCGCAAATCGACGAATCCTTGTTAACGGAAGAACAAAAAGAGGAGATGAAGTACAGCCATTTCTCCTGGCCTTCCGCGATTTTCTTCCTTGTCCTCCTTGGCCTAATCCTTATCTGTGTCCTCGTGGTGGTTCTCATCCCCGCTTGATTGTTCTTTTTCGATGCTAGGCGGACTATTTCGACTTTCTCTTACACTGTCTAAGAAGGTCTCTTGTTCGAAACCTTCCACCCATTAGAATGTTCACGGGCTGGGGGAGAGACCATGAATCATTCCGAAAAGAAAATTTCGCTAGAAGACTATGACGCCTACTTTGAGTTGGCCCTTTCCTCCACGACGGATGATTTGGTCAACGGGGCTTTGGAAGAACGCAGTTTCCTTGAAACCAAGGAACGAATTCCCGTCCTTGAATAAATGAATCGCCCTTCGGGGCGTTTTCTTTTCCTCCCCGTTTTCTATAATTAAGACGTTATGAAAGCTAAACCATTTTGGACCCACGCGGTGGTCTACCAAATTTATCCGCGTTCCTTTTGTGATTCCAACGGAGACGGAATCGGGGATATTCCCGGCATTATTTCCAAGTTGGATTACCTAAAAAACCTCGGGGTGGATATCCTTTGGCTATCCCCCATCTACAAAAGTCCCCAGTTTGACCTTGGGTATGACGTCGCGGATTATTACGCGATCAATCCCGAATACGGCACGATGGAGGATTTTGACCGCTTGATCGCAGAAGCGAAAAAGAGAGGCATCCGCATCGTCATGGATTTGGTCGCGAACCACACCTCCAATCAACACGAATGGTTCCAAAAATCCATGGATAAGAACAGTCCTTATCACGACTACTACGTTTGGAAAGACGGAAAAGGAAAAGACGGGAAGGAACCACCCAACAACTGGACGAGCAACTTCACCGGACCCGCGTGGACTTACGTTCCGGAGGTTGGTCAATGGTATCTTCATATCTTCGCCCCCGAACAACCCGATTTGAATTGGCATAACCCCAAAATCCTAGAAGAAGTCGAGAAGATCATCCGTTTCTATCTCGACAAAGGGGTATATGGATTCCGATGCGACGTCATCAACCAAATCTGGAAGGATAGCTACGAGGATTCCAAGAGCCATACCCCGATGGCGAGGGGCAACGAGTTCTACCTGATGAAGGAAGGGAACCACCGGATGCTTCGGGCTATTTATGAGGATGTCCTTTGCCATTACGATGACTTTGTGATGATTGGGGAAACCTACAATGTGGACCTCCCCAATGGGAAACGCTTCCAAGACAATCAAGAACTCACGATGTTCTTCCAATTTGAACTCGTGAACGTGCGGAATGCCGCTTTACCCATCATCCAAAAACCCTTCTCCGCGAAGAAGTTCAAGGAGGTGGCCTTCAAATGGCAAAAGAACATTGATTGGCCAACGAACTACCTAGAGAATCACGACCAACGTCGTTCCATCAATAAATTCGGGGATCCCAAGAAATATGTGATTCCCTCCGCGAAGGCCCTTGCTCTCTTTAATTTGACCTTGCGGGGAACCCCGTTTATCTATCAAGGCGAAGAAATTGGCATGATGGATTTGCCGCTTATGAACCCCGAGGATTCCAAAGATGTCTCCGCGATTTCCACGGACAACCTCATGAAACACATGGGTATCCCCAAATGTCTCCGGAAACGCTTTGTGAACAATTTCAACCGCGATCACGCCCGCACCCCGATGCAATGGGATGACTCCGTAAGCGCGGGATTCTCATCCTCCCCTACCCCTTGGATTTCGGTGAACCCGAACTACTTGACGGTGAACGTCGCAAAGGAAGAAACCGACGAGGAATCCATCCTCTCTTTCTACCGCCGCTTGCTTGCGTACCGGAAGACTTCCTTGCCCTTGATGGAAGGGTCCTTCCGTGAAATCTCGACCAAAGGCAACTTGATTTGTTTCCTCCGTCGGGCTGAAGAAAAAGAAGTGCTTGTGATGATAAATCTAGGCAAAAAGCCCATCAAACTTCCAAAATCCTTGCAAAACATTCAAGGGAAAATGGTGCTTTCGACGCAAAAAGAAACGGGGGACCCCCGCATTCTTGCCCCATACGAAGGGCGTTTATTTGAACTTGATTAAGTGCGCGTGTAAGATATGCGCGCATAGGAGAAAAATCTATGGCGAACGAATCACCGCGTACCGATAACTTGAAATGGGATGAATACTTCATGGGGCTTGCAAAACTGAGCGCCCTCCGTTCCAAAGACCCCTCTACCCAAGTCGGCGCCTGTATCGTCGATCCCGACCACAAAGTCGTTTCGATCGGTTACAACGGCATGCCTCGGGGCGTGGATGATACCACCATCCCCTGGGGACATGGAGAAGGGCTTGATTCCAAATATCTTTACGTTTGCCACGCGGAGTTCAACGCGATTTTGAATACCCGCGATGGAAGTGCCCTCGCCGGGTGCACCATCTACGTCACCTTATTCCCGTGCAACGAATGCGCCAAGGCCATCGTCCAAACCGGCATTAAGGAAGTCATCTTCGCGGATGATAAGTACCATGATTCGTTGGAAAGCCAAGCCTCTCGCCGGATTTTGGACCTCGCCGGGGTGAAGTATCGCCGTTACGAAGGCCGCGATGTGGAGATTTCGATTCAGTGAGACATACCCCGTTCTACCGTATTTTGGTGATTTTGTTTTGCTATGCGATGATCGCACTTTTCGTGTTCATCCCACTTGCCCAAGATCCCAATAAAAACCCGATGGTCCTCATTATCGTCGGAGGCGTATTTATCCTTGCCTTCCTTTTGACGGTCGTGATTGAGGAAATTGGTCACGCGAAACGGAAGAAACGCAAAAAGGAGGAAGAAGCGGATGAGTGAACCCATTCTCCAAGTGGAAAACCTCCATTACGCTTACGAAGAAGGGCACGATGTCCTTCAAGGCGTCTCTTTTTCCGTGAACCAAGGAAGTTATGTCTGCGTCATCGGGCATAACGGCTCGGGGAAATCCACTTTGGCAAAGTGCATCATCGGCTTAATGGCGGGTGTTAAAGGCACAATCCGTTTGTTTGGGGAAGTCCTCAATAAGAAAACCGTTTATTCCCTTCGGTCCCGCGTCGGCATCGTCTTTCAAAATCCGGACAACCAATTCGTTGGTTCGACGGTCGCGGACGATATCGCCTTTGGGTTAGAGAACCGTTGCATCCCCACCGAGGAGATGGGGCCCACGATTGAACGGTTTGCCACGGAAGTCGGCATGCAAGACTTCTTAAACCACGAACCCCAGATGTTAAGCGGCGGACAAAAGCAACGCGTCGCGATCGCGGGGGTGCTCGCAATGCAACCCGACCTCATCCTTTTCGATGAAGCCACCGCGATGTTGGATCCCAAGGGAAAACGGGAGATTGCCTCTTTGATTCTCAAGATGAGAAAGGACAATCCTTCCCTGACTTTGGTCTCCATTACCCATGACGTCGAGGAGGCCGCGGGGGCGGATCAAGTCATCGTCCTTGACGCGGGAAAGGTTCTTTTTTCGGGGACGCCCGAAGAAGTTTTCTCCCATGAAGAAGAGCTCCGCACCATCCATTTGGACGTACCGTTTGTTTATGCGTTAAAGGCCCGTTTGAAGGAAAAAGGCATAGACGTCCCCCCTGAAATTAAGAGTCTCGAAGAGTTGGAGGATTATTTATGCCAATAATCTTTCGCGACGTTTCTTATTCCTACAACACCAAAACCCCATTGGAGCATTTGGCGATTTCCCATCTGAACTTCACAATCGAGAAGGGTTCTTTCACCGCGATCGTCGGACGTACTGGATGCGGGAAATCCACCCTCGTCCAACAAATTAACGCCCTCTTCCATCCGACCACCGGAGAAGTGGAAGTGGACGGATTCATCAATTCCTCCGAAAAGAAGAAACGTTCCAAAAAGAGCAAGGAACTCCGTCGTCGCGTGGGGCTTGTTTTCCAATTCCCCGAATACCAGCTCTTTGAAGAAACCGTCGAAAAAGACGTCGCATTTGGCCCAAAGAATTTCGGCGCGACCCCCGAAGAAGCCAAGAAGATGGCCCATGAATCTTTGGAAAAGGTCGGTTTAGGACCGGAATTCTATGAGCGTTCCCCCTTTGAACTTTCTGGAGGGGAGAAGCGGAGAGTCGCAATCGCCGGAATCATCGCTTATTCCCCCGAATATCTTGTCATCGATGAACCGACCGCGGGACTTGACCCCCGTGGAGCGGAAGAAATGATGGAACTCTTCGAAAAGATCCATCAACAGGGGACCACGGTCATTCTCGTCACCCACGACATGAACCTCGTCCTTCGTTATTGCGACCGCGTCTTGGTCCTGGAAAACGGGGAACTCGTGGAGGACGGGGAACCCCGCGCCTTCTTCCAAAAGGACATTGAACGTTATTCCTTGGAGACTCCCATGCTTTACCGTTTCATCGCCGAAACGAAAGCAAAAGGCCTCGAAATGAATACCGACAACATCGTTGACATCGATTCCTTGGCGGAAGAAATCGTGAAAGCGAGGAAGGCAAGATGAAGTCTTTCGCGCTGGGGCGATATGTCCCCTATAACACTTGGATTCATCGTTTGGATCCCCGGTTAAAGATTATGGCCACTATTTTGCTCATGGTCTGCGTTTTCCTCAACTATTCGACTTGGAGTATGCGTTATCTCATGATTGGGATCATGTTCGTCATCATTTCCGCCCTATTATGGATGAGTCGCATCACCTTATCCCATTTGCTCGGCAGTCTCCGACACCTATGGTTCATGGTGATATTCCTCCTGATCATTTATTTGTTCATGCCGAATGGAAACCACGTTCTCCCGATGGCATGGAACATTAATGGATGGATTGTGTATTGGGATTCATTCGCGGAGGCGGGACGCATCTTGCTGCGCCTTGTCATGATGATTGAACTCACCCTCATTTTGACCGCGACCACCAAACCGTTGGACTTAACTTACGCCTTGGAATGGTACTTAACCCCCTTAAAACCCCTCCATTTCCCCGCGAGTGAAGTCGCGATGACCATTTCCATCGCCATCCGTTTCATCCCGACTTTGATGGAAGACACCAACCGGGTCATGAAAGCCCAATCCTCTCGTGGGGTGGATTTCGAACACGGCAGCATTTGGAAACGCTTGATGGGTGTTTCTTCTCTTGTTATCCCTTTGTTTGTATCGAGTTTTATGCGTTCAGAGGAACTCGCCAACGCGATGGAATGCCGCGGCTACGACCCTGGGAAAAAGAGAACCCGTTACCACGTTCTCCGCTTCACTTGGATGGATTTGCTCTCCTTTGTGCTTTGCACGGGCTTAATGGCGGGTTGCATCGTACTGGTCGCCATGAACATTGACTTATTCGCCTTGATGGGAGTGGTTGCCCCATGAAATACGCGGGAATCGTTTCGTATTGTGGAGCTTATTATCATGGTTTTGAACGTCAAGTGAACCTGATTACCGTTCAAGGGTGCATCGAAAACCATCTCTCCTTTATCTGCGGAGAACCGATTTCCATCAAAGCCGCGGGACGGACCGACGCGGGTGTTTCCGCGACCGGTCAAGTCATTTCCTTTACCCCGAGCAATCCAATTGATAATCTTCCTGCCTTTACGGATGCCTTGAATCGCTTGTTACCCCGCGATATCGAATTCCTCAAAATCGTCCCCGTGAAGGACGAATTCGATCCGCGTCACAGTTGCTATGGAAAGCGGTACGAATATCGTTTCTCCTATGGTTCAAAATGTCCGTTATCGGCCCACGTTCTTGCTTATTTTGGCAATCGGAAGGATTTTGATGCCGTTGCATTTAAAGAAGCAATCCACTTGTTTGAAGGCAAACATTGGTTCGCGAATTTCACGACCAAAGAGACGGATAAAGACGACTTCTTCCGAATCGTTCACGTGGAATGCTGCGAGATTGACGAAGAGAAGCGGATGGGCGTAGTTCGCTTCTCCGGAAACGGATTCATGACCTATATGGTCCGCTTCATGATTGGGGCGGCCCTGAAGGCGGCACTTCACAAATTTGAACCAGATTTTATCCAAAAGCGACTTCTTCCCGGAGAAAGGGCTATCGTCCCTTACAAAGCTTCCCCGGAAGGTTTATCGTTAATTGAGGTTCTTTACCATGAAAAGCTTTGACGCCAATTATCACTGTCACACTTCTCGCTGCGGACACGCTTATGGACTCGACGAAGAATACGTAGAAGCGGCGATTTCCTCTGGGTTCAAAGTGATTGGGTTCACCGACCACGTGATTTTGCCAGGCATCCACCAACCGGGGATGCGCGCCGATGAGAATTTGCTGGAAGATTATTTTGATTCGATTAACGCATTAAAAGAAAAGTATAAGGACCAAGTCGAAATCCACGTAGGCTTTGAATGCGAATGGTATGGCGAGGTCTTCGAAAACTATTACCGCGACCTTTTGGAAAGCGGGAAATGCGAATATTTGATTTTGGGCCAACACTGCGACATGCCCGTGTTTAACCAAATCCATTTTTACGGTTCCTATCCGAACCAAGAAGCCGCGATTCGCGCTTATGCAAAAGACTTAATCGCGGGACTTCGCACCGGCATGTTTTCTTATGTTTGCCATCCCGACATGCCCGTCCTTTGGTTTGGCCGTTTCGACGCCCTCATGGAACAAGTTTCTCGCGAGATTTGCCTTGCTGCAAAAAAGATGAACGTTCCCCTCGAAGTCAACATGGGCCCCACTCGTTTCGCCCATTTTGACATCGATAATCCCGATGTCTATCTTTACCCCTATCCCAAATTCTGGGACATCGCCGCGGAAGTGGGGAACGACGTCATCATCGGGGTGGACGCTCATCATCCGGACCATTATTTATCCAAATTATTCGGAGCCTTCGTGGAGTTTTGCGATAAGCATCATCTCCATCGTTTGGAACGCTTGACTTTCCGTCAAAAGGGCAAAGATTTTTAAGATTTTAGCTCGCATTTTCGGGGCTTTTGTCACTTTTCTATTTTTCTCACTTTTAGTGAGTGGTATAGTTTACCCGCAAAAACTTAGGAGTTTTTATGGGAAGACACTTTGAAGTCCGCGCGGCGGCCATGGCGGCCACCGCCAAAGCGAAGTCCGCGATCTACATGCGCGCTTCGAAAGAAATCTATGCAGCCGCGAAATCCGGCGACCCCGATCCCAACAGCAACCTCGCCCTTCGCAGTGCCATTGAAAAATATCGTAAGACCTGCCCGAAGGACGTCATCGAACGTGCGATTGAAAAAGCCAAAGGCGGAGACGCCGTCGCTTATATCCCGGGCCGTTATGAATTCATGGGCCCGGCGGGAAGCTACATCATCGTCGACACCTTGACCGACAACGTGAACCGTGCCTTGGTGAGCGTTCGTACCATTGTCACCCGCAAAGGCGGGAAGATGGCAAGCGTCTCGTACAACTTCGAACAACTCGGCGTCTTGAATTTCAAAGACGCGAGCCGTGACGCGGTCGAAGAAGCCCTCATCATGGGGGATGTCGATGTCCGCGAAGTCAGCGAAGAAGAAGGCGACATCCAAGTCTTGGTTGCCCCCTCGGATTTGGAAAAAGCCAAGGAATGCCTCAAGGATTTGAGCGTCACCGATTATGACCGCGCTGAAGTCATGATGTATCCGAACGAATGGATCGAAGTCGAAGGCGACGATCTCAAGAAGCTTCAAGACTGCATGGTGCAGCTCGATGAATGCGAAGACGTTCAAGCGGTTTACACCAACGTCGATAACCTCTAATACCGTTCACCCCAACCAAAGACCTCCGCGTGAGGTCTTTTTTCATGACCCGTTGTCGCAGAAAGGAAAGAATTGATTGAAGAAATATTATCTTTTTGGTTCAAAAGGATATTCTTAATTTGACAGGAAAATGGCCAATAAACCCCATCGTTTTCCAATTTTTGTTCAAAAAAGTATATATTTTGTGTCGGTTTTGGAATCTAGTAAAGCGCTTACATTGTTCGTAGAATGATAACAACCAATAGGAGATATCGGCATGGACAAGCGGGAACGGACCGACACTTTAGAAACATTGAAGAAAAAGAAAAAACAAGAACGCATTCGCCAAAAGGCTCTCCAGGAGCAACGCGAACGCGTTTATCGCGCGACCGTCGCTTACGAAAAGAAGCACAAGAAAGAACGGAAGATTGCCCCGAAAGATTCTTTTATCTCCCTTCAACACATCAATAAGATTTACGACAATCGCGTCCAAGCCGTCTTCGACTTTAACCTTGAAATCAAACAGCACGAATTCATCGTCTTCGTCGGACCTTCTGGATGTGGCAAATCCACCACCCTCCGCATGATCGCGGGTCTCGAATCCATCACTTCGGGCGACTTATATATTGACCGCGTGTACGCGAACGACCTCGAACCGAAGAACCGTGACATCGCGATGGTTTTCCAATCCTATGCCCTTTATCCCCATCGTTCCGTCGCGGGCAATATGTCTTTCGGCCTTCGTATCCGTAAGTTCCCCACCCCGGTCTACGACAAAGATGGAAATCCGGTTCTCGCCATTAACAAAGGTTTGATTCGCGACTTGGTCAAGGAACGGAAGAACCTTGCTTTGTTCCGTGAAGAATGCTTGAAGAGCAATCCTGAAAAGATTCCACAAATCGATAAGGATCTCGAAGAACTCGATGCGAAAATCGCTTATCTTCGTGAGACCCCAGTCCCGAAATACGTGATGCGTCATCTTCCGAAAGAAGAGATTGCCACGAGAGTCAATGACGCCGCGGAAATCCTCCAAATCACCGAATATTTGGACCGCAAACCCAAAGCCTTGTCGGGCGGTCAATGCCAACGTGTCGCTTTGGGCCGCGCGATCGTCCGTAACGCGAAGGTCTTCTTGATGGACGAACCTCTTTCGAACCTCGATGCCAAACTTCGTGTCGCGATGCGTTCGGAAATCATCAAGCTCCACAATCGTTTGGATGCCACCACCATTTACGTAACCCATGACCAAACCGAGGCGATGACCATGGCCACTCGTATCGTCGTCATGAACAAAGGCTACATCCAGCAAATCGGAACCCCGGTGGAAATCTACAACCATCCCGCGAATTTGTTCGTCGCAACCTTCATCGGATCTCCCGCGATGAACCTATTCTCAGTCAAAACAGAGGGGGATGTGGTCCGTTTTGATGATGGAGCCGCCCTTCCCATCATTGGAGAAGGCAAAGCCAAAGTGGAAGAATTCTATGCCAAAGAACTCGAGAGTTATCTCGAAGAACGAAAGGTTTTGCTTGAAGACTTCACCGAACGGAATCTCCTTCTTGAAAAGCTTGAAGCCCTCAAGGCGCTTCCAAGTAACGAAAAGACCGCAAAGGAAATCTCCGAACTCGAATTCGAGATTGAACACGTCACCAAATCCAATGAGCGCCTCCAATATCTCGACGAGGCGATTGCCAAATACCAAGACTTCATCGAAAAGAAACAATACGAATTGGTCTTCGGTATTCGTCCCGAGGATATCTACGAAGAAGGCAAGGCCTATACCGATGGGGAATTAAGCACTCCGTTCCACGGGATCATCAACGTTCCCGAACTCATGGGTCACGAATATTTCGTCCACATGGACTTCCAAGGAAAAGATTTGGTTGCCAAAATCTCGGCGAAGCGTTTAATCAATGCAGGAGAACCTTTGTCGGTGGTCTTCGATTTGACTCGCGCGCATCTATTTGACTCGGTCTCCAAGAAATTGATTCTTTGATCTATGGAGAGACTTAACGGCCAATACGTTTCCGAATATCGCAATGAAGGATATTTACCGGTCTCGAAGCGAATCTACGCCTCCGTTTTGGATTCGCTTCTTTTGATTATCGTCTCGTTCGCGTTGATGATTCTCTCCGCGAATATTGCGGGATCGGTCCCTTCCTACGCGAATGAAATTTCCTCCATCAATTCCCGTCGAATTGAAATGTACGAGCTTCAGGAAGAGACGAACTTGTATGAGTTCCCGGAGCTGGAAAACGGCGAAAAAGACTATACGACCCCCGTATCTCAGAACGATGTCTTCAAAGAATATTGCGTCTCCCACATCCTTTATTCCTATTCTTTGCATGCGGGTTCTTGGGATTCGACCTTCACTTTAGAGGATGACAATCCCCTTGTGGGGACCGCCGAGTTGAACTTACAAGCGGCATCCTATTCGAATGATCGTCTTGCTTATTTTTACGTTACCTACGCGAAAGACCATAACGAGAACGACGACCTTTTCTCCCTCAAAAACGGGGAAACCTATGAAACCCATTACAAGACCCTTCTCCAAAATGCCTCCAAAGGCGCGGAATGGGACTATTACGTTGGAACGGATACCCTTCCTTCTTTGAAGATGGAATACGCGCACACGCTATATCGATATGTGATGTTTGGCGAAGGGGGACAAGACGGGCTCAATTCCTATAACTATTTGATTTCCCAATACCAAACGTTGTTCGATGATGCGGGGCAACTCCTTTATCGAAGCACCCCTTATCAGACCATCTATCAGGGGTATCTCTCCTCCTATGCTTTCTGCTCCCATGTGGTATCCCTTTTCTCGGTTTTGTCCTACCTTGTTGCTTATCTTATTTTCATGTTCCTCCCCGCGTTATTCACCAAGCATCACGTGACGTTGGGCTTATTTGTTTTCAAAGGTGTCGTTCTTCATAGCGAGAGGCTTGACGCTTCCAAAGGCCAGGCCATCCTCCGTTCCTTGGTGGGCTTGTTCACCTTCTTCCCGACCATGCTGTTCTCTTGTTTCTTCGCGGGAGGCCTCAATTCCGGATGGATGTATCCCCTCTTCACCATCGGAGGGGCGGGAATCTCCTTGTTCAACTTGACGGTGATTTCCTTTATCTTCCCCATCGTAAACGTCCTCCTTTGCCTGATTCGTTCGGATAACCGCGCGCTCAATGAGTTGCTCAGCAACACAATCGTGGTTGACCGCGCTTTCTACGTTCCATTGGAAGCGCCCATCGAAGAAGAGCCCACGCCGAAAGAAGAAGAAAACGCCGGGACGGATGTCTATATCCCCCCGTATTTTGATTCGAGCTGTTTCGATAACACGGAACGGAAAACAAAAGACCCCGATTAACCGAGGTCCACGAGATTCTTTTGCTTGTATTTGGTCGGGGGCATCCCGAAGTATCGTTTAAAGCGTTTGGTGAAATAGAACTGGTTTTTATATCCTACCGCCTCCGCGATTTGATTGACCGTTAAGGTCCGGTGATTGAGGAGCTCAATCGCCTTTTTCATTCGTATTTCATCGATGAACTGGATGGGGGTGATGCCCTCTTGCTCTTTGAACAAACGCGTTAAGTAGGAGGGGGAGAAGGAGAAGTTCTCCGCGACGCTTGCAACGCTTAAGGTCGCGTCGTTGTAATGAATCGAGAGGTAACGTTCGATTTGTTTCACGGTTTCCTCCCGTTTGGAGGAGTTTTGGCTTTGGACTTTCGAGAAGTTATGGACCACGAACGCGAGGAAACGGTAGATGTATCCCGTCACCAAAAGGCATTCCGCTTCTTCGGATGTGGTGGAATCCCCAATGACCATGTCGGTCATGATCTTTTCCACTTCATGTTCCGGAGAATCCTCGAAGATGAAATGGTCGGGACCAATCGTGGTCGCGTCGAGGATCCCTTTGATCGAAGGACCGGACATCTCAATCCAGATATAAGCCCAAGGATCCTCCCGAACCTGTTCATAGGTCGCGTTGGAATGGGGATGGAGGATAAAAAAGTTATTAGGATGGACTTCATAGGATTTCGAGCCCAAATGAATGATTCCACGCCCGGAAAGAACATAATGGACGATATAGCAGGTTTTGTCGGATTGGATGATCCCTTTGTTCTTTCGACAACGTTCGAAGCCCACCACTAAAGGGTTAATGGAAGAATCGGTGCGCGCGGCAATGTAACTGTAATAAACATCACGGTCAAAAACGGACATATTTAGGATTCCTGCAATTTTCTGAATATTTATAACATCCTAGTTCAAAAAAGTATATAGATTTGGGTCGATTAGTTTATTCTTCATTTGACGATTTTGCCCATATAATGAAAGCGCTTCCAGATATTATGGCAAATTACAGCGTGGAACTTACGGAACGGGATTTCATTCGGAAACCCAAACCACGTAGTCTTTGGTCCAAATGGGGTCTTACCTTATTCCTCATGGCCTTGCCGACCATCGTCTACGTCTTCATTTTCCATTACATGCCCCTTGAAGGACTCATCATTTCCTTTAAGGATTACAACTCCTTCCAAGGAATGTGGGGATCCCCTTGGACCGACATGGGCGGGTTCAAGCATTTCTACACGTTTATCACCGCCCCCAACTTTTGGACGCTCGTGAAGAACACCCTCGTTCTTTCCATTCTGAGCATCGTCTTCAACTCCACCCTTCCAATCATCTATGCCCTTTTCCTCAACGAAGTTCGATACAAATGGGCAAAGAAGACCATTCAGATCATCATGTACGCTCCCTACTTTATTTCAACGGTCGTCATGGTTGGTATCCTCTTTGTTTTATTCCGCGCGGATACCGGCGCGATCACCAAGATGTTGGTCGCCCTGGGATTTGAATCCACGAGCGCAATGAGCGATCCCAAAGCCTTCGTCGCCATTTACGTCATTTCCGGTCTGTGGCAGGGCTTAGGCTGGTGGTCCATCGTCTACATGGGCACCTTGGCCAACGTCGATCCGGCTTTGCACGATGCGGCGAAAATCGATGGCGCGGGACGTCTCCGCCGCATTTTCGCGGTCAACTTCCCTTCCATCGTCCCCCTTGCGATCATCATGCTCATCATGTCGATCGGCAACATCCTCAACGTCGGATTTGAGAAGGTCTACCTCATGTACACCCCCGGAAACAGCGTTTCCTCGGAGATTATTTCGACCTACGTCTACCGTATTTCCTTCCCGGATTACGGATTGCCCCAATTCTCCTACGCGACCGCGATTGGTCTATTCAACTCGGTGATTAACATCATCATTCTCGTGGCCGCGAACTTCGTGTCGAAGAAAGTGAGCGACAATTCGCTGTGGTGAGCCCTATGAAAAGACTGAACCGTGAAAAAATCTTCGATGTCGTCATCGCCCTCATCATGGGCGCCGTTGCCGTCCTTTTCTTGTTGCCGTTGCTCAACGTTTTGGCCTGCTCTTTCTCGAGTCCGGAAAAAGTCGTCGCGGGAGAAGTCGGCCTGTTGCCCGTGGAATTCTCCTTGGAGGGTTACAAGCAGGTTTTCGCGAACGATTCCCTAATTCGTGGGTTCTTGAACTCCCTCCTTTACACCTTTATCGGCACGGTCATTCAAGTCACCCTCCAAATGCTTTGCGCCTATCCCTTGTCACGCCCGGACTTCAAAGGGCGGAAGTTCTTGAACATTTTCTTAACCTTAACGATGTTCGTTTCTGGCGGCATGATTCCGACCTACTTGCTTATCTCCAACCTCGGAATGCTCGATACCATCTGGGCGATCATCATCCCCGGATGCGTATCCGTCTTCAACATCATCGTTATCCGTACCTACATGTCCAACTCCATCCCCGTGGAGGTACAAGAAGCCGCGCGTATCGATGGATGCGGGGACTTCCAAATCTTCCTCCGCGTCGTGCTTCCGCTTTGCCGACCCATCCTCTTCGTTATGGTCCTCTACGCGATTGTTGGGTATTGGAACAACTATTTCAACGCCCTCCTCTACATCCAATCCTCGGACCTCTACCCCTTGCAGCGGGTTCTTCAGGACATGCTCGTGACCAACAGCGGTTCTTTGGGCGCGGGAGATCCGAACCTTCAAGAACAGCTGAAGTACGTCACGATCGTGGTCAGCTCGTTGCCGTTACTCGTCATTTACCCATTCTTCCAAAAATACTTTGAAAAAGGCGTCGTTATGGGCGGCGTGAAAGGATAAGGAAAGGAGCCTCCTATGAACAAAAGTGTCCGTAAATCGTTCTTCCTCTCCGCGTTAGCGGCCATGCTCATCAGCTGTGGGGGCGGAAGCAACACCGCCTATTCCATTGATAACTTCCTGCCAAACGGCACGGAGGAGAATCCCTACCAAATCGTCAAGGAACCCGTGACGATCAAGGTTTTCGCACCCCATTCCTCGGGAAATCCGGAATACAAGGACCTCCGCATGTTCCAGTACCTTTCCGAAGTGACCAATTTGAATTTTGAATTCACCACCCCCGACACAAGCGCTTACTCCAACCGCCGTGCGGCCGTCTGGGAGGACCGGAAGTACAAACCCGACCTATTCTTGTTCAACAATCCCATCTCCGAACAAGTCCAATACGCGGAGAATGGATTCGACGCTTTAACCCCATTTAACGACCCCACCTATTCGGATTCGACCGGAAACGTCGGTTCCCTCATCGATAACTACATGCCGACGTACAAGGCGTTGCTCGAGGATAATTTTGGGATTGACCGGAACAAAGAAGACGCCGAAAAGACCGCATTGGTCAGCGATGGCAAGATGTATTGCTCCATCTCCGCCAAAGACGTCGCACGCGACCTTACGTATAAGATGTTCATCAACAACGTTTGGATCAAAAACGTATATACGTCTTACCCGAATTCGTATTGCCATATCAACGGAATCGACGATGCATCGAAGATTTCGACCATCGATGACTACGTCGGCGTCCTTACCGATTTCGCTTCCTTTGACGCGAACAACAACGGAAAGACCAACGATGAAATCCCCGTCTCCTCGAAGGCGTTTGAGTACCTTCGCAACTTCATCCTCCAGGCGTATGGATACGTTTCCTATTCCTGCGAACTCGAAAACGACGGATCGAAATTCACCTACGTTCCGAAGACCGATGCGTATCGGAATTACCTAAAGACCGCCAACGCCATGTGGGCCGCGGGATTGATGGATCGGAGCACCACCGAAAACAAGACGGACTCCACGATGGCCACCAACGGCAAACGCCTCGGATCCTTCGTCGCGGCCGCCCCCTACATCATCACCTCCCAACAAACCGACCCCTATAACGTGGACGAAAACGGTAAAAACTACCGTTACGACGAAGAATACGTGACGGTGGCCCCGCTTCTTTCCTCTTCTTATAGCGGACCTAGAATGCAACTCGGCCTTGGGTATTTCCGCCCCGATGGGGCCTGTATCCCCACCGCCTCGGTCTACAAACGCGAGGTCGCCCGTTTGATCGACATCATGTACGGCGAACTTGGTACCCAACTCATTTCTTATGGGGTCGAAGGAACCGATTGGACGTGGGACGATGCCTCCAAGGGCAGTTGGACCTTCCATGTCCCCGAGACTTGGACTGGCAACCAAGAGGAATACCGCGCGACCATCACCCCGAACGTCGGAAGCGCCTCTGCCCTCTATTGGTCGAATGAATTCGTCGGCAAGATGAACGACGAAGTTATCACGCGTTTGAACCAACAATCCGAAATCTATATCCCCTATTTGAAGACTCCCGAGCCCGCGGAATACAAATTTACGAGCAAGGAATACGAGACCATCTCCACCATCAAGGCTTCCTTGGACAACCAAATCACCTACTACGAAGCCTCCTTCATCACTGGTCAAATCGACCCGAATTCCGATGCGGAATGGAACACGTATCTCTCTACGATTGACCGCTTCAAAGCCGGCGAACTCGAGGGCACTTATAACACCATGCTAGCGAGGTATCGGTGATGAAGAAACGGGCATTTACCCCCTTCATACTTCTTGGTTTCTTGCTCGTTTCCTGCGGAGGGACTTCGGAACCCCCTTCCTCGGCCTCCGTTATCGAAAGCGAGGAAACCTCCTCCCTTGTTTCTGAAGAGAAAGTTCCGGTTACCTCCATTGAACTGACTCTCGAAAACGAGGTGGTTTACGTCGGGGAATCCATCCATTTCACGGTTAACGTTTTCCCAGAAAACGCGACGGATAAGTCCTATGCGATTCTCACGAATCCCGAATCCTTGGTGGAAATTTATGGGGATACCATTACGGGAAATAGCCCCGGGACCCTCTCCGTTATAGTGACGAGTTACGATGGCAACTTGACCTCGGAAAAGAAATTGACTGTAAAAGAAAGGAGAACCCCCGTGAGCGACTCGGATTATCTATCGAGCATCTCGAAAGACGAATATCGCACATTGTCCGAACCGGAAAGCTCCGGGTGGGGTCTTTCGGACACGGGGAACGTCGGCATTGACCATGAAGCTTTCCAGAACGAAACCCGTTATCCCGTTCCTAGCGAAGGAAAGGTGTATTACGCCGCGAATTATGGCATTGTTCCCGGAGAAGAGAACAATGCGGGAAAACTCATTAATCTTCTAACGACCCTTTCGGAAGTAGAAGGGGTTAAGATCCTTCGTTTCGCGAATGAAACCTATGCCTTCTCCAACACCATCAAAGGTTCGAATCTCCGCGATCTCTATATCGTCGGAGAGGAGAATACCAAGTTCATTTTCACCGGTTGGATGACTTTCATTTCCCTCAACGATTGCGAGAACACCCACATCAACTCCATCACCTTCGATATCGACCCTTCTCCCACCGTCACCGGAACCGTTGTTTCGAGTACGGAAGATAAAAATAACGGGTACGTCTATGTGAAATTGGATGACGGGTACGATGTCACCCAATCCGCTTACGCCCGTTACCAGACCCTCAAAACCGGAAGTTACGCGGAATATTATTACGATTCCACCTACGGGGCTTACGTTCCCGATCGTTCCGCGAATCTCTTTTACAACCCCGGCCTAAAAGGATTGGACTACGATTCGACTACGGGACTACTCAAAGTCACCTTATCGAAGAGTTTCGGAGCCTGTTCCTATAAGACGCCGACGCCGGGAAAAGTGGTTGCGATCGGTTATTCGGTTTACGAGAACCACGGATTCAACTTTAAGGAATGTGAGGACATGTACATGGAACACGTCACCGTGTACACCGTCCCAGGCATGGGCATGCGGACCGATAATGGAAAGAACCTCTATCTCAATCACGTCCGTTTCATCCGCGAACCGGGAACGAAACGTTTGTTGACCTGCACCGCGGATATCCTCCATACCTGCAACCTCTCGGGGGAAGCCATCTTCTCCAACTGCGAACTCGAAGGCAGTCACGATGACGCGATCAACGTCAAATCCTTCTATACGAAGATTACCGCGATCCGAAATAACGTCGTCACGGTCGCCCAAACCCAAAACGAAGTCACGATTCGTTTTGAAGTTGGGGATGAAGTTGATGTCTACGATCCGACCGGACTGGCCTACAAGGATACCTTTACGGTCGTCGGGGTCGAGGCAATCGGCACTTCCTATGAGCTCACGTTGGATAAGAACATGCCGTCTCGTGGCAGCAATTCTTACCTCGGTTTTAGCCTTGGTAACGCCACTAAAGCGGTCCACTTAACCTTGGAGAATTCCCTCATAAAGAACAAACGGAACCGCGGAATCTTGCTTCAGGGCCGCCATTCCCGCATCGAAAACTGCACCTTCCTCAATGTCAATATGGGCGCGGTTCAGGTGCTTGGCGTCGATGACGTCTTCAAAGAAGCCATCGTTCCCCAAGCCATCGTCATCACCAACACGAAGTTCCTCCAATGCTGGGATGATCTCTCGGTCTTTACTTGGGACGCTTCTGGGGTCGCGACCCCCGGAACCCTCCGCGACGTCGAAATCAGCAATAACTATTTCTACCATGGGGTCGGTAACTCCATTTACCTCAAAGGGGTAGGGAACGTCGATATCCACAATAACCTCTTCCAGGAAACCGCCTCGAAGAGCTATTGCGTCCGTATCACCGACGCGGACGGAATCGCGATGAACGATAACGCCTATTATTTGGATTCCAATCAAATGGGATTCAATTTCGCCTCGGTTTCCTCAACCGGAACCAATATTTCTCAATCGGGCAATGCCCAGAAAGGTAACCTATGAAATGCAAAGCTCTCTTGTTGTTAAGCACAGCGATGCTTGTTGGGGCGGGAATGCTCACCGCTTGCGGAAACGATAACCCCGGAGAATCTTCTTCCGTCTCCGCCGAGTTCGTATCGGTGGAATCGGTCGTTCTTTCTTCGCCTTCCCAATCCATTCTCGTGGGTGGGACGGTCCAATTAAGCGTAACGATTTCCCCTAGCGACGCCACCAACAAAGCCGTAAGTTATTCCTCTTCGGATCCCTCGGTTGCAAGCGTTTCCGAAACGGGCCTTGTGACCGGCGTGAGCCTTGGCAATGCCCTTATCAGCGTCACTACGGAGGATGGGAACAAAACGAGCTCTGTTGAAATCCGTGTCGGCAAAGAAGGTTATCAATACCTGGGCGTCAATGAATTAAGCGAAGAACTCGCCTCGACCCCGTACCAAAGCAAAGTCGAAGGACTCGATCGTTATGGTTTGTCCGCTCCCGACCAAGTCGGCGTGGATGAAACTGCACGCGGAGAGAAGAAGTACTCCGCGGATAAGGCCTCCTACGACAAGGTCATCGACGTTGCTTCCCTCACCCTTTCGGAGATTCAAACCGTTTTGCCTTCCGCGACGGAAGCAAACGCATATGCCAAAATCCAAGGGGCCATCCTGCTTGCCAAAGCGGCCTCCGGGGAAGGGAAATCCACCTTCATTGAACTTCCCGCCGGGGAAATTGAGATCGATACCACGAACATCAGCACCTCCCACGTCTTCGTCCTCGATGGGCTCAAGAACGTCGCAATTGTGGGAAATAACACCAAGATTGTCTTGGCAATCGACGCAATGTTCTATCGAGGCTACCTTTCCATGAATGCGTGCGAATCCGTCGTTCTTGAAGGCATCGAATTTGCTCAGAAAATCGGCGCAAACGTGACGGGAACCGTGCAAAGCTACAACCTTGATGCCTATCAAGCGGTTGTCTCGATCGACTCCTCTTACACGGAAACCATTCGCCGCGCGATTGAAAACAAGAAAGCCCTCCGTAGCTACCTTGAGTTCCATAAAGGCACGAAGGCTCCGATCCAAAACGGCAACTTCTTCGTCGATGGGTTCAAAGATGTTTCCTATGCCCTTGATGGAGATCATTACGTCGCGACCATCACTTTTTCTGCCGCGATCAACCAATCCCCCATTGGCACGCTCGTCTCCATGCAATTCGCCCAATACGATGTGACGGGTATCACTATTTCCTCTTCCAAAGACATCGATATTGAATCGATCATCATGCGGAAGGCTTATGGTATGGGTTTGGTCGCCTCTTCCACGGAAAACCTTCGTATCAACCGTTTTGAGTTAATGGTCGAAGAAGGAAGCAAAGACCTCATGACCTCTTGCGCGGACGCCATGCACTTCTCTCTTCTTACCGGAGAAGTCAAAGTCACCAACTCCATCATCGAATACAGCCATGACGATGCCTTGAACATCAAACACGGATATTGGTACCGCCTCGAAACCGCCTCTTCCAGAGATAAGAAAATGACCCTTTCCAAGGTCACCTCCTCGATGCCTTTGCCTTCCGTTGGGGACCAAATCGCCGTGTACAACCAAATGACCTTTGAGTCCCACGGTACCTACACGGTCGCGGAAGCCACCGAATCCGATGGCAAGATGATCATCACCGTCGAAGAGCGCATCTCCGGGTTCTCCACTTGGGGCGATTGCCGCGTCACTTTCCTTTCGAATACCCCGTCCTTTGAGTTCACCAATAACATCGTTCGCAACAAACGGAACCGTGGGGTCTTGGTGCAAGTCCCGAACGCCCGCATCGCGAACAATTCGTTCATCAACGTCGGCCACGGATCCATCCAAGCCGCTTCCGCAATGGATGTTTATAACGAAGCCACCTTGCCACAAGGGCTCATCATTGAAAACAACAAGTTCATCGGTAACAACTACCTAGTAGGCGGAACCCTGTATGGCGATATCTCCGTATTCGGTATTTCCAACAACGCCTCCGTCGGCCCGGCGGGAACCCTGCACGACATCCGCCTATCGAACAATTTCTTCACGGATAACGGGAATGCCTGCGTCTCCTTCCGCGGGGTCGGGGAATCCGTCATCGAGGACTCCTTGTTCTATAACGCCTCGAGTTCCCAACCCACGGGGGAAACCTTCAACTGCCTCTTCCATTTCTATAACACCGCGGATGTGGAAATCCGCCGCTCCTATAACCAATACAACCTTGCCGGTGGTCTTTCGGGAATCATCCCCCAAGGTTCCACGAGCGACGAAACCGTTACCCTCACGGATAACAAGAACATCGCCTTCCAAGTCATCGATGACGTTGGTCCCGAAGTGAATATCAAAAAAGCGACGGGGTCCATTACCCTCGACGGGGAAATCTCCGAATGGGACGGCATCGGAGCGACCGATATCGAACTTCTCGGATATACGGATGCCCTCGGCGCGGAATGGTCCACGTCCCAATTGGACGCCACCTTTAAAATCAACGCCCTCAAGATGACCTGGAACGAAGAGGGAATCTACGTCGGATTCGACGTCTACGACGACACCCCCGAATACAAAACCGTCAATGATTTCTGGCTCGGGGACTGCGTCGAAATCCTCGCTTCCTGCATCACCAACAAACCCAACGCCGATTTAAGCGTCTACAAGGAAGACGGCGGGGTCATCCAAACCGCTTTCGCTCCCAACTGGGTCGAATCCAACTATTCCACGATCGCCTCGGTCCGCAGCAACTCGAATTACGTCAAAAACGCGAGTTTGCTCCAAACCAAGTTTGCGACCCGTTCGAACGGATACAGCGGAGAAATCTTCTATCCGTTCACCCTCATCCCGGAATTCAAAGCTTCCATTGACGAAGGAAAACGCATCGACTTCGCGATTATTATCGCCGACAGCGAACGTCCTTCGCGTAAACGCATCCAGGCGTCCAACGTCCCCCACAACGTGGAGAACAACAAGACGATGACCGCCCGTATGCCCCAATACTTGTTTGAAGACTAACGGAAATAAATTTTTAAGGAGGTAATCATGAAAAAGAAATTTATTCCCATCGTCGCAATCGCCGCCATCTTCGGAATGGGCACCCTTGCGACAAGCTGCAACACCCCCACCCCGCCGGTGGAGAGCTCGGAATCGAGCATCGTCTCCAGCGAAGAGGAGGTGTCCAGTGAAGTAGTAGAACCGAGCACGCCAGAAGAGGTGAGAGTCGAAAGCGTTGCCCTGGTTCTCTCCAAAACGACCGCTACGGTAGGCGAGACCATTACCGCGACGGTTACGGTTTCGCCGGAAAACGCGACGAACACCAAGTACACGTTGGTCTCCCTCAACACCGCGGTCGCCACGGTAAATGGTACTACCATTTCCGCCGTTGCTAAAGGCACTGCTGAAATCAAGGTCACGACCGAAGACGGCGCCAAAACCGCCTCGGCGACCCTAACGGTCGAAGAACCCGTTCTTCCGGCCCCGACCCTCAACAATCCCGGAGAAGCCTCTTACACCGTTGTCGCCGGCGTGGATTTGGCCCTCCCGAAGATCACCGCGACTTCCGGTGATGGCAAAACCGATCTTACCGGCTCCATGGAAGCGGAAGATTTCAACGATCCCTATTCCTTGAATGATGACCTCTCGGTCTTTAATTCCAAGGTCGCGGGCGTCCACGTTGTTTCCTACTATGTCGAAGAAGGCGACTTGAACGCCACCCTCAACATCGAAATCACCGTTACCCCGGTCCATGAGAACACCTTTGCGGTGAGCACCGAGGAGAACAACCCCGAGAACATCACGACCTACGGAACCTTCAAAGACGGATTTGAAGCGGGCTACGATTCCCGTCTTTACAAGTCCTTGGGCGATGCCAAAGGCGCGGTTTCCTTGAGCGCCACCGATGAAGCCATCGAAGGCAACTCGGTCGTCATCGACTTCAACAAGACCGCCGGCGACGCCCTTAACTCTGTCTTTGTCAACACCTTCACGAGCGCCATCGTCCGCGACAAATCCGTCACCTACGAAGTCGAATTCGACTATAAACCCCTTACGGAAAGTTCTTTCGGCGACGTCTACTTCGGCATGCGCTGGGATGGATACAACGGCACCAACGCTCAATTCGTGAGCACCAAGACCGTCGGAACCGTCAGCCACTACAAGGTCACCTTCTCGGAAACCACGGTTCCTTCTTCGGGTGGTACCGCGGGATTCTTCTTCTTTAAGTCCGAAGGCGACGCGACCCCCTGCAAAGTCGCGATCGACAATTTCGTCGTGAGCACCGTCAAAGCGCCGGAAACCACCGTCGTTGTCCCGACCGCGGAAGAACTCCAAGCCGAAAACGGATTCACCTTCGACTGGAAGGATCATGCCTCCACCTTCGGCAAAGGCCAGACCACCTTGGTGGAAAACATCGAAGATGACACCATCCGCACCGCCATCACGGGCGCGGAGGGATTCGGCGAGAACGTCATGCACCTCACGGGCATTCATGACCACACCTTTGCGGGCCTTAACTCGACCAACCTCGTCGCGGGCAAGAAGGTCACCCTCTCGTTCAAGTACTACAAAGTCAACGACAATGGCTTCAACATGATTCTCATGGTCGCCGGCTCCGGCACCACGATGAACGATGGGTTGAACGTCGTCGAAGTCAGTGGCAACATCAAGCAAATGACCTGGACCGGCGTCATCCCCGCCGGAACCGAATCCTTCAACTTCTATCCGACCGATGGCAACTACAACATCTACATGGGTAACATGACCGTGAAGATGGAGGATGCCGACCCGATTCCCGAAGGGGAAACCGCCCTTGGATTCAAAGTCGGTCAAACCTGGACCAACACCACCCGTGCGTTTGGCACCGGATCGGTCGCTGGTGGAAAGGCGACTTTGGAATACATCGATACTCCCGCTTCCGTGAGCGGAGAAGGCATCGGTGATAAAATCTCCAAGATTACCTATTTGGATGGCGCTGCGGAAACCGTGATTGAGTGGTATCGCCCGAATCAAGCCCAATTCGAAACGGGACACGAGTATAAGATTACCCTTGTCTACTACGTTGAATCTTGGACCGCGGGTGCTCGTTTGAAGCTTAAATTGGATAGTATCTTCCTCCCTGAAGCGGGTATTGACACCTCGGTGGGTTACCACAAATACGAAATTAACTGGATTGCGGACCACGCGGTTGACTTCTTCAGCTTCTACGTCTCCGAATCCAATGGCAACTCGGTTGTCTACGTGGCTTCGTCGACGGTTGAACTCGTCGCGATTAACTAATCGGACTTAACGCACATTGGGCGCGCCTTAAGGGACAACCTTTAAGGCGCGCCTTCCACACATTCAGGGGAAGATATGAAAACGATAGCAAAAGGTGATCTTTTCCGGCGAATCACGTTGAATCGTGAACGGCTTTCCTCTCCCATGTACCGTTATCCCGAGGTATTCTTGCAGAATTCTTCGTGGCCGGGAGATTGGGAGGGAAGATGCATTCTCGGTCTCACGTGTCTCTTCCATGCGTTCCGCGGATACAAAAAGGAACGTCATTCCATCTTGTCTCAACTTCGGGAGATTTTTGACCATCTCCCGGAATTTTTGAATATGGATGGGTATTTTGGGGAGCCCGTGGACCTTACGGCCATCAACGAACAACAAGTTTCCGGGAATTCCTGGTTCATTCGTGGCTTAGTCGAGTACTACCGCATTGAACACAAACCCGAACTTCTCAATCTCATTCGTCGCGTGGCGGAGCGCTTTTTGTTACCGATTTCTTTCGCTTATTCCCATTATCCTTTGGTGAAACGCGACCTCGGCGGGGTCGGCGGCCATATCGAAGGCACCGTTACCGATGGATGGTTAACCTCCAGTGACATCGGTTGCGCGTTTATCGCCCTCGACGCCATGAGCGAGGTCTATGACCTCCTGCTGGACCCACGACTCGAAGAAGCGATTCGACGGGTCATCGACTCGTTTGTCGCGATTGACTTCGTCTCGCTTCAATGCCAAACCCATGCGACGCTTAGCTGTGCCCGCGGGGTTTTGAAATTCTACGAACGCACCAAAGAAAAACGCTACCTCGAGATTGCCAAGGGAATCTTCGAGACCTATCTCCAACAAGGAATGACCTTGGATTATTCCAATAAGAACTGGTTTGGACGCCCTGAAACCTGGACGGAACCTTGCTGCATCGTCGATTCTTATATCCTCGCAGCCAAACTCTATGAAATCCTTGGCGGCCAACATTATTTGACCTTGGCGAACCGCATCTATTGGAACGCGTTCCGTTCCGCCCAACGCCATAACGGTGGGGCGGGGTGCAATACCTGCTTAACGAGCGATCAAACCTCGATGAAGGCGTTCCTCTTTGAAGCATATTTCTGTTGCAGCATGCGCTTGGGGGAAGGGCTTCGCGCGACGGTCGATTACGCCGGGGAATATAATCGTACGGGGTTGCACATCCACCTGCTTCACGAGGCCGTTTACGAACTCCATTCCTCGGGTTATCTCGAAGTACGGGGGGATCTCTATAAAAAAGGACCCGTGAAATTCATCGTCCGGAACCTTGTTGCCCCTGTTTGGGTTCACGTTTACATCCCCTCCTCCTTGCCTTTTATCCTCGATGGGGCGGAATACACCTACGAAAATGAAATCCTGACTTTCCAAGTAAAGAAACGGAAGACGATTCGCCTCTACCCGAAACCCGTTTCCCATGCGGAAGGGGAACGAAACTTCGTGGGGGATATGTTGCTCGTCAAACGAAATCCCCTTAAAGGGGAGGAACCCATTCTCATTCACGAAACTCCGTATTATTATTTGCTTGACTACTCCCGCCTCCCAAACCAAGAGGAAGCGATGGAATGGAAGCAAGAAATATGAAACCATTTTTCGCCTTAGCCACCCCCGTGTGGGGCCAAAATGAACAGAGTGAAAGAAACGTCACTCTTTTCTTTGTCCTTCCTTCAAAACAAAAAGAAGCAAAAATCCGCATCACCGCATGCTCGTTTTATCGCATTTTCATTGATGGGGATTTCTTTGCCTATGGCCCGAGCCGCGACGCGCATTCGCGTTACCGCGTGGACGAATACGATTTGCCCGAATCTTACCGCGTGCTGGTCATCGAAGTCGCGGGGTATCAATGCAATTCCTTTTACGCCCTAAACGAGCCGGCGTTCGCGTTATTCGAAACCTTGGATAAAGAAGGGAATGTCGTTGATTATTCTTCTCCAAGGTCTAAGGCGTATCGGAATACCTCCCGCCTTCAAAAGGTGACCCGTTTTTCCTATCAAAGGGCCTTCAGTGAGTCGTACCGCCTCTCCCAAATGGACATTGATTTCCTTTCTTCGGGAGAAGGGAATTACCCTTTGGTTTCCTTAATATCTCGTCCTCTTTCGACCCTTGATTCCCGGATTGTTTCTTATCCCAAATATCCAAAGAGATACTTCTGCAAAATGGAAGAAGGGGTTTGTTGGATGGACGAAAGCAAACTCGATTACGTTGACCGTTATCAATTCACCGAATATTTGGGTATTTTCCCAAAAGAAAGTTGGGAAATTGATTCCAACCATGTGGCGTCCTGCCTTTGCTACCGAAAGAAAAACGTTGGGACGCTTTTGCCTTCCAACACCTTCCGTACCTACACCCTTCCTTCTTCCTTGACGGGGTTCCTTCAACTGGAATTGACCGTAAATGAAGACGCGACCGTTTACCTCCTATTTGACGAAATGGGGATCCAAAAGGAGAACGACGCCCCCGCTGAAATCAATTTCGCGAGGAATACCACCCATAATTGCATCACCTACGAACTCCAAAAAGCAACGTATCGCTTGCTTTCCTTTGAACCGTATACCGCGCGATATGTCCGTGTCGTTGTCCTAAAAGGGAACGTCCGAATTCATCATTTATCCATCCTCCGTTACGAAAATCCGGATGTGGACCGCTTCCGTTACGAATTCTCCGATCCCCGTCTCACCCACATCTTTGATTCCGCGGTCGCGACCTTCGCCCAAAATGCGGTGGATTTGCTCACGGATTGCCCATCCCGCGAACGGGCGGGCTGGTTATGCGATTCGTATTTCTCCGGCCAAGTCGAACCCTTGATCACGGGGAAGAACCTCCAGGAAAAGGCTTTCTTGGATAATTACGCGCACGCAAAGAAAGAAGGGCTCCCCGAAGGGATGATCCCGATGTGCTATCCCGCGGATTTCCCAAGCAAGGAATACATCCCCAACTGGAGTCTTTGGTACATCTTGGAACTATACGAATACCAAAAGAGGAATGGACGCGACGAAATCATTGAGGAAAGCCTCCCCAATGTTTTGGGTATCCTCCGTTATTTCTCCACCAAAGAGAACGAAGACGGGATGCTAGAAAACCTCGAAGGATGGGTGTTCGTCGAATGGAGCAAGGCCAATGACCCCGAGTTCATCTGTGGGGTCAACGCCCCAAGCAACATGCTTTACGCGGACGCCTTATGCAAAGCAGGCCTCCTTTTGGATCGACCGGAACTCACCCAAAAAGGAGAAACCCTCAAGAAGAAAATCTTCGCGATGTTCTACCACAACGGTTTCTTTGTGGATAACGCGGTACGAAACGAAAAAGGGGAACTCGTCCTCACGAAAAACACGACCGAAACCTGCCAATACTATGCCCTTTATTTCGGGATTATGGACCTCGATACCAACCAATATTTCGTCCACAAGATGATGCAGGATTTCGGAGAGTATCGCGATGCTAGAAAAGTCTATCCGACCGTCTATAAATCCAATCTCCTAATGGGAATTCTCTTGCGTTTACTGATTCTCCTCCGCCAAGGGGAACCCGAACGCGTGATGGATGAAACCGTCGATTATTTCAACAAAATGGCAGAACTTACGGGAACCTTATGGGAACATGATGACGTCTACGCCTCCCTCAATCATTGTTTCGCGAGCTACGTCATCGCGATTGAGCTTCGTGCCAATTTCGGTTTGCTCTATATCGATGAAACCAAAAAGGAGATCCACCTCTCCTCTTCCGCCGCGCTTCGCGAAGGGAACGTCACCTTGCCCTTGCGGGAAGGACAACTCTTCCTCCGCGCGAAAAACGGAGTCCGGGTTATCCGAAAATCAACCCAATACCGCTTGGTAAACGACGACTAAATCCGTCCCTTTAAAACCGCGAAGATTACTTCTTCCTTCTTTAATGTGCGTGCGTAACTGAATAACTTTTCGCGATCGATTTTTTCTTTGGGGAGATGGTCGAGGATATTGACGTATTCCAAATCCTCGAATTTGTCCTTTTGGAGAATTACGTCGATGATGGTCATCTCCAAGTCATAAACGGGAACCAATGGTCCATGAGGAGATACTCCCAAGGACCAGCCAAGGAGATAAGCGGATTCGTTTTTTCGGGTGATGGAGGCCCCTTCGATTCCCGCGGTCATGTAGTTGCGAGGAAGAGCCACTTCCATTTGGACGGGAGAAGGGATAAGACCATGGAGAAATAAGGCGCTCCGTAAGCAAAAGACGGCCTTATGGTAACGAAAGTGAAGGACATAATACGGGTCTAGGGCGTACCCTTTTTTGAGGTAAAGTCCCTTGCAGATTCTCCGAAACACCCCAAGCTCTTCGGCTTGGCATAAATAGGTCTGAGAAATCCCAAAATCACGGGCTTCCGCGACGGAAACATACCCATCATTTTGTTCGGATAAATCGAGCAATTTTTCTAATTTCTTCTTTTCCACGCAACAATTATAGAAAAATGTTGCTTGAATGAAAATAGAAAGCATAAATTTCCTTTGACGAAGGGGGTGGGGATTTTGATAATAGTCAAGGCGTTTGAAAACCAAACTGCTTGAAATAACGAAGAAAGGAAATTGTTATGCATCGTCAAACCACGTTGGCTACCAACGAGAATGCCGTCCACAATTGGTACGTCGTTGATGCCACTGACATCCCTCTTGGCCGCCTCGCTTCCAAGATCGCTGTCATCCTCATGGGCAAGGATAAGCCCACCTACACCCCGAACATCGACTGCGGTGACTACGTCATCGTTATCAACGCTTCGAAGGTGAAACTCACCGGTAACCACCCCGAAACCAAGAAGTACTACTACAATGTTTCTGGTTATAACGGAGGCCTCCGTACCCGTTCCTCGGGCGTCATGCTCAAGGAATTCCCCGTTGAAATGGTGGAACGCGCTGTCTGGGGCATGCTTCCCAAGGGACGCCTCGGCCGTAAGATCGTCGGCAAACTCTTTGTCTACGCCGACGCCAACCACGAGCAAGCCGCTCAAAAACCGGTGGTCCTCGACCTCAGCAAATAAGGAGTACATGATAAATGGCTAACGAAAAATACTACGGAACCGGCCGTCGCAAATCCTCCATTGCCCGCGTCTATGTCGCTGCCGGCAAAGGCGAAATCACCGTCAATGGCCGTGCCGTCCGTGAATACTTCCCCTATGAGACCTTGATTCTCGACCTCAAACAACCGCTCGCCCTTCTCCAAGCCGAAGACAAATACGACGTCATCGCCTTCGTCCAAGGCGGCGGATTCACCGGACAAGCTGAAGCCATCCGCCTCGGCATCGCCCGCGCGCTTCTCGAAGCCGGCGAAGAACGTTCCACTCTCAAAGCCGCTGGTATGCTCACCCGCAATGCCCGCTGCAAAGAGCGTAAGAAATACGGTCTTAAGGCCGCTCGCCGCGCTCCGCAATTCTCCAAGCGTTAATCGCGGTTCAACCAATCAAGCCCCTGGGATTCCCCTCGGGCTTTTTTCATGGAAAGAAAAGAGCTTATCGATGGTTTCTCGTTTTGTTGCATAGGGAATAGTGAAAAAGGAACGAAAGAAGGAGAGTCTTCTTGGGCCGACAAAAAGCCTCGAAAAATTGGCCTTTTCTAAGTCATCTTTCTTCTTAGTCTTGGAATCTTGAAAAAGTCGAAAAAACCCCTTGAAGAATGTTGCCCCTCAGTCTATATTATTAGGGCGCTTTCGGGCGCGGTGTTGGGCCTTTAGCTCAGTTGGTTAGAGCGTGCGCTTGATAAGCGCAAGGTCGATGGTTCAAGCCCATTAAGGCCCACCAAATAGTTACCAAGCCCCGAACGACCTTGTTCGGGGCAATTTATTAAGGGTGTTTAGCTCAGCGGGAGAGCGCTTCCTTCACACGGAAGAGGTCACTGGTTCGAAACCAGTAACACCCACCATTTTATTTTCAGGCCGCGGTAGCTCAATAGGCAGAGCAACTGATTTGTAATCAGTAGGTTGCTGGTTCGATTCCGGTCCGCGGCACCATCAAGGCAAGTAGGGCGCTTCGGCGCCTTTTTGTTTTGGGTGATTTCGACAATCTTTGTGTTCGGTGTTCTTCGCTGCTTTCGGGCGGATTTCTAGAATAGATGCGTATTTCAGGAGAAAAAAAGAATGAATCTCGACAAAGTCTATGCCGAATCGATCGCGAAGGAATACGCGAAAAAAGAACAAACCAAAGTCATCCAACTCAAAAAACTCGATCAACGGGTGAAATTACCCGCTCAAATTTTCACGTTCACTATTGGAATCATCTCCGCCTTGATCCTGGGGATCGGGATGTGCTTCTCGATGGGAGTTTTGGGAGGCGGAGAAACTCTCTTTTTTGTTTTGGGAATTATTCTTGGCATTATTGGTATTGCAGGGGTGTCCGTGAATTATCCTCTTTATTCGAAGGTTCTCGCCTCTCGGAAAGAGAAGTATGCCGCGGATGTGATGGCCCTTGCCAAAGAAATCGTGAGCGAAGAATGAAACCAAGCGAAGGAAAGTACTATCAAACCGCGTTATTAATGCAGGAAGCCTTATTTCGTCTTTTGGAGAAAAAGGATTTCCCTTATATCACCGTTAAGGAGCTCTGCAAAGTGGCCGGTGTTCACCGGTCAACCTTCTACCTTCATTACGACACGATGGAGGATTTGCTCGTTGAGACGCGGGACGAGACGTTCCGAAAGTTCCAAGAATCTTTCGAACACATCGAGAAAGATTATCTTTTAAAGGTTCAAACGGCATCCATTGAGGAATGCAATCCCATTACGATGCGGTTTCTGCTGCCGTATCTAAATTTCATCCGAGATCATCAACTGATTTTCCGGGTGTGCAGCAAACGGGACTATTTCATGGACGGACGTGGTTTGCTCGAAGAAAGAGAGAAAGAGGTGTTCTTTCCCATATTTCGTCGGAATGGGATTCTCGAAGAGCAACTTGAATATGTCGGATCCTTTTTCCTAGGAGGAATGGTATCCATCATCCGAAAATGGGTTGATAAAGGTTGCATCGAATCTCCGGCCGTTATAGCGGAAATTATCATTTTCCTCGTTGTTCGGAAATAAAAACACCCTGAATGAGAATGGGTTTGCGCCCACTTAATTCAGGGTTTTCTTGTTAAGGGAAATAACCTCTATTTTTTGCCTTTTGTTTTGGAAACTCGGTAGGTGAATCCCCAGTTCATAAGTTCATAAAAGCAAGGCATAAAATCCTTTCCTTTTTCCGTCAAATCATAGAAGGAATAAACATTGTTTTTCGGAGACGATTTTGTAACGATCCCTAGGTCGATCAAGTCTTGCAAAACGGTGTTTAAGGCGGCGGGCGTAATCGGTTCACAGAACTTTTCGATCTGAAGGAATCTGGCTTTGCCTAGACATAATAGGGCATAGATGACATGGAGTCGCCATTTCCCCTGAAGGAGCGAAAACACAGGAGTTATCGGGCTTTTTCCGAATTCATCCGTGATGGGTTCTCCAACTCGATACGTGAATTCTTCGTATGACATTTTCTTTTCCATAAAAATCTCCTAATAATCGATTCTTTTCTTTCTTATATATTTTCTTAGATAGCGAATTCTTGCATTCCTGGAAGCTGACTTCTATTCTTTCGCCCAAGGTTAATGGTCATAAGGAATGCCGAAGAAACAGACGGACAATCACTCATAATCTTCGCTTGTGATAGGGTAAGTCCATAAGCCAAATAACGTCTTGAGAATCGATAAATTTGTCATGGAATTTTGATGGGTCTGATGAAGCCGAACCCTAGTTTCCAAAAGCAAATAATGAAGGCGTTTTATGGCTTCTGAAATAGTATAAAACGGAGCACAAAATAATACTATAGAATTTATATTTCAATTTCCTTATTTATGTTTTGTTTTTCCAAGATTTATTTCAAAAAACTTTCGATATATTCTTTTATATTTTGATTATTATAAGCAATCTGATTTCGTGTAAAATTTCATAAAATGAACCTTAAATAATTACTATAAATTTTATATTTAGTTTGCATTGTCGATAAGGGATTTTCTCCTTTATTTTTCGTTTTGATCGCCTGAGTTTCCATTGTTGTTTTGCCTCTTGATTTCAATCATCCAACCTCCTGATATCCCTCTTCGATTTTGAAAGGAAAACTACTTGAAAGGACGATTTGGTATAATGCTTTCCGATATGATTCAGAAACCTCTCGCTTACCGTATCCGACCCAAAACTCTAGATGAAGTTGTTGGGCAAGAATCTCTTGTTGGACCTACCTCTTTTTTACGGAAATCCGTCCAAGAGAAAATCCCCTTTTCCTTTATCTTCTTTGGCCCTCCAGGAACGGGCAAAACCACCATCGCGGAAGCTTACGCGAAATCCCTTGGTTTGCATTCCGTAAAACTCAATGCCGTAACCTGTTCTAAAAAGGAAATGGAAGCCGCGGTAGAAGAGGCCAAATTATGGAAACCGACGATTCTTATCATGGATGAAGTCCATCGCCTCGATAAGACAAAACAGGACTATCTTTTGCCTTTCGTGGAGGATGGAACTTTCTACTTGGTTGGCATGACCACCGCGAATCCCTATATCGCCCTAAGCCGTGCGATTCGGAGCCGTTGCCGCCTCCTGGAAGTCGTTCCGTTATCACAAGAAGAAATCGTCGCGGGATTGCGACGGGCAATCACCCATCCCGAAGGACTTAACAACAAGGCCGTCTTTGAAGAGGATGCCCTCTATGCGATTGCCAAGATGTCGGGAGGAGACATGCGTTTCGCCCTCAACATCCTCGATGAGACCGCCCTCCAATTTGGTGGAGTTTCCCCCATTACCTCCGCCCAAGTGTATGAAATCGAACGCGTCCCAAATTACGCGATGGATAAGGACGAGGAGGAACATTATGATTCCGTCTCCGCTTTGCAAAAATCCATTCGGGGATGTGATGTCAATGCCGCTTTGTATTACCTTGCTCGTTTATGCGTCGCCGAAGACCTAGATTCCATCAAACGTCGATTGCTTGTCACCGCCTATGAAGATATTGGTCTAGGTAACCCCCAAGCCGTTCTTCGAACCCAGATGGCGATCGAGGCGGCGGAACAAGTCGGATTCCCGGAAGCGGTGATTCCTCTAGGAGACGCCGTCATTGATCTTTGCTTATCGCCTCATTCTCGGGTGGGGGATGAATCCATCTCCCGGGCGATGGATTTTGCCAAGAAAGCACCTTTCTACGTCCAAGACTACTTGAAATTGACCCCGGTGAACGTCAAAGAAGAAGATCGTTATCCTTATGACATGCCGGAAGTTTGGGAACGCATGCAGTATCTACCCGAAGAATACGCGAAAGAGGAGTTCTTTATCCAAGACAAGAAATGCGTGTCTTCCTATCTACGCGCCTTAAACGCACGTTATGAAGAGTTGAAACGCCAAGGCCGCAGAAGCGATCTTTCCGCCTTGAAGAAAGAAGCCAAAAAGAAGTAACCGCTTTCACAAACATAAAAGCATTGCCAAACCCAAAAACCGCTCCATAATAAGCGACTCCCAAAACCGGGAGAATGCGAAATCAACACTTCGCATACACGCATATTACGAAGGAGGTTAAAGAGGCTATGGTAGAAAAATTCAAACAATTCTTCATCCGGAAAACCGAGATGAAAAAGAAACAAAAGTCGTCTGCTTACTCAATTCGCTCGTTCTTGGATTCCATCGCGGAAACGTATGAAATCAGCCACTACGACGATTTGCAAAACGGCAACTTCTAAAGTCTTGGGGAGCCTTCGCGCTCCTCTTTTCTTTCCCGCTGACTTTATTGCGAAGGGTATTCTTTATGACTATACTTATCCACGTTTCCCGCCTCGGCATAAAGCCGTAAAAGCGAGGAAATTGAATGGTCACCCCTTCTTGCGGGCATGGCGTAATGGCAGCCGCGATAGACTTAGGATCTATTGGGTAATTCCGTGCAGGTTCGAGTCCTGTTGCCCGCACCATTGAAATATCACGGTCTCTTGTTTCTGAAAAGGAAGACGGAGACCGTTTTTGTTTCTCCGCCAAAGTGTCAGATAGATCCAAAAATTAAGCCCTATCGGACGGGAATGCTGCTCGTGAAGGAGAAGTACGTCTGCGAAAGAGAGGACAAATCCTATGGGAGGAACCACGTCCATTACCTCTGCCAATGCGAATGCGGAAGGGAAACGATCTTCTCGGGGGGCGAAATCGTTAGGCATTCCGATTCCTACGGATGCACTCCGAAGCTTGGGGTCATGGGTTCGGCTCCCATCGGAGGCATCTTTACGATGAGCGAAGTCAGCTGCAAGAAAATTAGTTATTAACTTTTGTGCAGTCTCTTTCTTTTAAATGGCTGAAGGAATACCAGACCATCGAATAACAGCCTCCGCTATTTGCATGGCTGATTATCGGTTATGCATACAAAAGAAATCCAAGACATCATTCGATCGTTAAATTTACACGATTAGTCTGAAAAATATCCTTTTTTGCAAATCCAACAAGGAGCAATGGAGAGGCTGGAACCGGAAAAGCCGATTAATCCGAGTAACAAAATAGCCTACTATCAGAAACTATTGTGTACGTGATGGAACTGGTAAACACGTGGGACTTAGGATCTATTGAGTAATTCCGTGATAAGACTAGCGGGACAGACATTTTGACCGCGAAGGAATAATTCGTTCGTGGCAGAAGCATTTATGTTTATGCCTAAAGCAATGTCTCAAAGAGAAGAAGGATCACCTGATAAATTAGTTTTCTTCAAATTGCATTTGGGTGAGCACGAATTCCTTGAAACGGGGAAGACGGAAAGAAAGATGACCGTAGGAAGGAGATCCGCAAACACCGCTTCGAATCAGCAAGTCCCGATAATAGGAAAATATGTTGGAACTCATGTTTAGGAGATTTCGAATGGTTTCGGTTCTTTCGTCGTCTGCTTGGCTGATTGCTTTCACCACTTCTTTCGCGCGGGCCGATAAATCCTCATAGATTTTTTGATAGACAAAGTCCGAGAGGTAGTAATCGAATTTGCTTAGCAACTCTTCATTAATTTTCTTTGCATCAGATTCGAATGCCAAATAACCCAAAAGCTGATAAGCGAAAGCGTAGCCTTTTGTCAGTTTGCTGAATTGAATGGCTTGATCCTCGGTCAAAGACAACTCTTTTTGGAAAGAAAGCTTAATGTTGTTGAGATTCAACGCCGTTAAGTCGAGTGGCATCGCGCGATAAAGGAAGGCGAGGTTTCTTTCGTTTTTTAATGAACGGATGTTTTCATAAAGGCCGCTCATCAGCAAAAACACAGGGAAATGCTTTCTCACCAGAATCTGGAATTCTTGGGTGAATGCACGCATCGATGAATTATTGGTTACCTCGTCAATCGTGATCAGGACCTTTTTTCCGCTTTTTGCTAGCGACGACAAAAGTTCTTCCAATAACGATTCGATATTCGAAATGGGTTTATCTCCTTTAATGGAAAAGGTTAGCCCTTGAAAGGAGAAGCTGAATGTTTTTTGGGCGAAATGAAATTTCGTCTTGCTCTTTTCGTAGAGTAGAGAGGCCAGGCTTTCTAACAAATTCAAGTTCGGGTTTAGTTCGATGGTAATCCAATCATCTTTTTCATAGAAGACATCTTCCAGATAAGAAAGCAAAACGGTTTTGCCGCATCCCCGCACTCCGGTAATAACGAAAACACGAGTAGAAGGCGACTCGCTCGTAAAAGCAGAAAGCACTTGATTTACTGCTGTTTCGCGAGGAATCATCGATTTCGGTTCTTCACCGAAGGATATTGTAAAAGGGTTTTCTCTTTTCATATGTTTTTCCACCGAAAATATTGTAACTTCTAATAACTTCCGAAAAATCCGCTTCCTATCGCGATTATTTGGGCGAGCTTAGCAATTGTGAGGCTTCGCGGAAGCTAGTCCCGCTTAATCAGCGACACGATTTTTCGTGCTGGTCATATCAAAGCCAAGTGTTCGAACCCAACATTGCATACGAAACAGGCATGCGCATGAGCCTTGGAACATTGCTAGTCACGTCATTGAAATGTCGCGATATCTTGCTTTTTAAACCGAAGAAATGAGATCGGTTTTCTTTGTCTTCAATGGGTTGGAAAGGGTTTGAGTTTAGCACTATTTTTGGCGGCATTGTTTTGGTTACGCTAGAATTGACAACATATTGCAAACAATATGGTTTTTGAAAAATTCTTTCAGAATCCGCTCGTTTGGCAAAAATATGGTGGCTACCGCAAACGCCCCTTTGGGTGTGAAGAAAAAATAGTCTGACGGTTTGCAAAGGGCAAATTGTCATCTTTAGGCGTTGAAAAGAATCGAGAAGGAGATGGGAACTATCTGAATTATCTTCTGAGTTTGTCAGCGCTAGAAACCGCTTTCTTTTAGAAGGGTAAAGTTTCGCCGTTTATTCAGAAGTCAAAAAAATCAAGAAATAATCAAAGAAAATCGGAAAATCGAGGAGACGGAACCCTTACTTTTGAAGATTGCCATGTAAGGACGTATTCAATAGAATACACGCGGAAAAAAATCTTATGCGTACATCTCAAAAACTGTATCTTCCTTTGAAACGTCTCATCGGAATTGTCGGTTCGTTTGTTGGAATTCTTTTTTGTGCCGTTTTGCTTTGGTGGTGGGTTATCCCCGTTAATGCCATCGTCACAAAGGGACATCCTTTTTTCCTCCAAGAACGTTATGGCAAGAAAAAGAAGGTTTTCAAGATGATCAAATTCCGTTCCATGAGGGTTGATGCGAACCCCAATTTGTTTAGAACGGAGATGTCGGAAGAAACCCAGCAGTCAATGGTGACCAAATTCGGGCATTTTTTGCGGAAGACTTCGATTGATGAAACGCCTCAGCTTTTGAATATTTTCGTCGGACATATGGCTTTTATTGGGCCCCGTCCTGGAGCCACTCACAACGACGAATACCTTGTCGAATGTCGAGAACGTTACACCCCGAATGCTTATGATGTCCGTCCCGGATTAAGCGGTTATGCTCAGGTAAAAATGAGGCGTGAATTCGATTGCGAACAAAAAGGTTATTATGATTCCGAATACGTCAAGAAAATGAACTTCTTCTTTGACGCGTATCTATTTATCTTTACTGTCTTATTTGTTTTTGGCGGAATGTCCGGTCGATAGTCTCCAGCCATAATAAATTGCCTAAACCGATTCTTTTCTATACCATATTTTCATGCTTGCGAAATACGAGTTCCGCCGCCATCACGAGAACACCCGGGTATGGTTTGGACGGTATCTCTCCCCTTTGAATCTCCCTCATTGGCATTTTGATGCGGAGATCCTTTATTGCCGTCAAGGTTCCGCGATGGTCTCCATCGACGGGAATGAAATCAAATTGGGCGAAGGAGAATCCGCGTATGTGGCATCTACCCAAATCCATTGGGTGAATTCTTCCAAAGGCAGCATCATCGACTTTGTGATTTTCGATTCTTCTTTGCTTGGCAAACTCCACGCGGGAACTTGCTTGGTCCAACCGTTTTTGGGAAGCGATCCATCCATTCCTCGCCTTATTGATCAAATCATTGAAGAGAAGAAGAACAAAGGCCCTTTGTATAAAGAGGTTTGCGACGCGAAAGTCGTCGAATGCGTGGCGCTTTTGCTGCGTTCTCGCCCCACCTATCCTCGGAAAGAAGAGGATAACCGCGGAAGGCGTTATCTTGAATTGCTCGAGAAGATCGATGACGAATTCGAAGCCATCTCTTTTGAAGATGCTGCGGACTTCATGGGATTCACCCCGACTTATTTCTCGAGCTATTTCAAGAAAATGACGGGGACTACCTTCTCTAGCTACCTCAATGCCTTGCGGGTGGAAAAGGCCATTCCCCTAATTCAAAAAGGGGAACTCCGCATGAGTGAGGTGGCCTTTGCCACGGGCTTTGGAACCATCCGGAACTTCAACCGCGTGTTCTTTGAGATCACGGGTTATGCCCCGAGCGACTTGCCCGAAGACTATTCCCTTTCCTCTTGGCAAAGCGGAGGGGAGTTCATCGGATTTGACCCCACGGATAAGGGAAGTACGCTCATCCCCTCCGAATCGTAATAAATGTCCATATACGGATAAAAGCCTTCTTTCTTGTTGGACGGAATTTCCATAAATTGTAGGTAACCAAACAAAGGAGTGTTTTTATGCGATTCGCATTATGCTTTTGCAACCGTGGATTTATGCCCGGGGAATTGATTCTCGAAGCCCGTCGCGACCTTGTGGAGGCCTGCAAGCGCGCGGGATACGATTACCTTATCATGGAGGAATCCGCGACCCGTTATGGCGGGGTGGAAACCCGAGACGAAGGCCGCCTTTACCACGATTGGCTCAAATCCCATGAAGGAGAATACGACGGCGTCATCTTCTCTCTCCCCATCTTCGCGGATGAAAACGGCGCGGTGGAAGCCCTCAAAGACGCGGGTGTCCCCATTCTCATCCAAGCCTATCCTGATGAGATTGGCAAAATGGATTTCGCCCATCGCCGCGACGCCTATTGCGGAAAGTTCTCCGTCACGGACGTCTTCACCCAATGCGGCATCCCCTTTACGGTCCTAAAGCCTCATGTGGTCCATCCCTTGACCGATAAATTCCAAGAGAACTTACGGGAATTCGCCGCGATCTGCCGCGTGGTCAACGGAATGAAACGGTTTACCGTCGGATGCATCGGGGCGAGAACCACCGCCTTCAAGACCACCCGTTTTGATGAAATCGCCCTCCAAAAATACGGCATCACGGTGGAATCCTTTGATTTATCCGAACTCGTCTTCAAAGTCCAGAACAAGAAGAAAGACGAAGAAGTCATCGCCAAGATGGAACGTCTCTCCGCGTATACGGATTGCTCCTCTTGCCCCGATAGCAAACTCGAAACCCTGGCGAAAATCTCCGTGGTCATCGACGAATATATCCGCGATTACCACTTGGACTGCTTAAGCCTCCGTTGCTGGAACGAAATGGAACAAATCCTCCGTGTTTGCCCCTGCGTCCTCCTCTCCGAACTCAATGACCGCGGCATCGTCGCGAGCTGCGAGATCGACCTTTGCAGCGCGATCACCATGCGGGGGATGGCCCTCGCGAGCGAAGAAGCCACGACGGTTTTGGATTGGAACAACAACTACGGGGAAGACGAAAACAAAGTCATCCTCTTCCATTGTGGCCCCGTCGCCCAAAGCCTCATGACGAAGAAGGGGACCCTCACCTCCCATAAGATGTTCGATAAAGGCGACCCGGGATCGGGCTGGGGGACCAACGAAGGCAGAATCGCCGCTTTCCCGATGACCTTCTCCAATTGCCAAACGAAAGACGGCAAACTCATCGTCTATGCTTCGGAAGCCGAAATGACCGACCTCCCGATTGAAAAGGCCTACTTCGGATGCGCGGGAGTCGCGGACATCCCCGACCTTCAAAACAAACTCATCCGTCTGGCTCGTGGAGGATTTAAGCACCACACCTCCATCGGGAAAGGCCACCTCAAATCCATCTTGGAAGAAGCCTACACGACTTACCTCCATTACACTTGGGTGGACATCGATCGATGAGAACGATCGCCGGACTCGACATCGGGACCACCGGGGCGAAGATCGTCGTTTTTTCTTCGCAAGGAGAACTCATCGAACGTTTCTATGCCCCGTATCCTTCTTCTCGACATTCCTCTCTTCACGAGATGGATCCCCTGGTTTTGAAGGAGTCGGTTTTGTCTTTGGTCCAAAAAGCCCTTTCGGTTTATCCAAACCTCGAAGGGATCGGGGTTACCTCATTCGGGGAAAGTTTCGTCTGCTTGGATAAGGACGATAATCCGGTTTATCCCATTTTGCTTTACACCGATCCCCGGGGAAAAGAAGAGGTCGAAGAACTCGTCTCCGCCTTTGGGGAAGAAAAGATTGAACGAATCACGGGATTAAAACCCCACGAGATGTATTCCTTGCCGAAATTGGCCCATTTAGCGAAAGAGGCTCCGGAGAAATTCGCATCCGTTTCCAAAGTCCTCTTGATGGAAGATTACGTCATCTATTCCTTAAGCGGGCACCGCGTGATCGATTATTCTTTGGCCACGCGGACATTGGGCTTTGACCTTGGCAAAAAAGAGTTCTCGAAAGAACTGTTCTCTTTCTTCGGCATCGATCCTTCTTTGTTATCGACCCCCGTTCCCGCGGGGACCCTCGTGAAGGGGTTAAAAGAAGAAGTTTTCCCGAATAAATCGGAGTTTTCCCTTGCCCCATGCGGGCATGACCAATTCGCGGTCACCATCGGGTCGGGGGTGCTTTCGCCCGGAGAAGCGATGGAAGGGGCGGGAACGGTCGAATGCATCGTCCCTGCCTTTGCTTCCTTCAACCCGGGCTTATGCAAGGACAATTACAACATCGTCCCCTTCTTTTCGGATTTGAACCTCACTTACGCCTTCTCCTATACCGGTGGAGCGGCGGTGGATTGGTACGTCAATACCCTTCATCCCGAAGCGAAGGAAACCGCCAAAAAGGAAGGGAAATCCGTCTACGATTACTTGGGTGAAAATTATCATAACGAGCCAACGGGAATCCTCTTTTTGCCCCATCTTGCCGGGGCGGCTACCCCCTACATGGACCTTGGCTCAAAGGCCGCTTTCGTGGGGCTGACCCTCGGAAGCGATGAAAAAGACCTTTACCTTTCGGTTCTAGAAGGGGTGGCTTATGAGATGCGCCTTAACATCGAGACGTTAGCATCCCATGGCGTTTCCATCGCCTCTTTGATTGCAAGCGGAGGGGGGAGCAAAAACCCGATTTGGAACCAGATTAAGGCGGATATCACGGGTATTCCCATCACCATTTTAAAAGGGGAGGAAGCCGGCGCGAGGGGCAGCGCGATGCTGCTTTCCTCTTCCCTTGGCATCTATCCTTCTTTAGGGGAAGCCGGGAAGGCCTTCATCCAAAAAGACAAGGTCGTCCAGCCGAATAAGGAAGCCAAAAGGAAATACGATGCGGTGTATTCGCGTTATGCGAAACTCTATCGCGCGATTCGTCCTTTGATGGAGGAAAAATAATGGATAAACGTTTAGGAAACTCAAAGCAATTATGCGGTTATTATCGGTTTGAAGTATCCGAAGGAAAGGGCAAGGGAATGGACATGGCCTTCCTCTACAACGGGGCCATCGCCTTGCTCGTGAACCTTTCCCGGGCAAGCGACATCCATCAATGTTTCGTAAGGGGACGCAACGTTTCTTTCCTTTCGAAAAACGGATTAACGGTGGATCCTCGGGATTTTCTGCGTTCCTTCCCGGGCGGAATGCTTTATACCTGTGGGCTCGATTCCCTTGGGTCTCGCGAAGGGTTTTATCCCCATGGCAATGTCCATAACATCCCCGCGACGGTGGAAAGCATCGAGGAAAGCGAATCCGGAGTTATTCTCCATACCCGCATCGAAGCTACCGCGTTATTTGGGATGAATCTCGTCATCCATCGGGAAATCTCCCTGAAAAAGGACGAGCTTTCCTTCACGGTGAAAGACCGTTTGGTGAACGAAGGACATCTCCCCGCCTCTTATTGCATGCTCTACCACTGCAACTTCGGTTATCCCCTCGTGGATGAAGGGACCCGGATTGAAGGGGAATACGTTTCAAGCCTCCCCCGCACCCCATTCGCGGAAAAGGAGTTTGATAAACGACGCGTCATGGAAAAACCCGAAGACGCGATGGAGGAAACCTGCTATTTTGATACCCTGAAAGACGGAAAGGTGTCCCTGGTGAACGATTCCTTGCCCCTAAAAGCGACGGTGGAATCGAACCTCCCTTACCTCGTGGAGTGGAAAAGCAGGGCCTCGGGGGATTACGTCATTGGGTTAGAACCCACGACCTCGTTCTTGGACGATCGTTTCGTCTATTCCACCCTCGATCCCCAAAAAGAAGTCATCCATCAATTGAAAATCACGTTTGATGAAAGGAAATAACATGTTAGCGACATTAAACGAAGTCTTGGCCTACGCGAACGAACATAACCTCGCGATCGGCGCCTTCAACACCCCAACCCTGGAAACCCTCGACGCGGTCATTGACGCGGCGGAAGAGTTAAACCTCCCCGTCATAATCTCCCACGCGGAAATTCATGAACCCCAAGCCCCTTTGCACAAGATTGGACCCGTGATGGTCTTGCGGGCGAAAAACGCCAAAGTCCCCGTCTGCGTCCACCTCGACCACGGGGAGCACATCGATTACATCGTCCGCGCGATGGAACTCGGATTCACCTCCGTCATGTACGACGGGTCTTTGCTCCCGACGGAGGTCAACATCGCCTTCACAAAGAGAGTCGTCGAACTCGCCCACGCGAAGGGCGTCTCCGTCGAAGCCGAAATCGGCGCCCTCCCCTCTCGCGAAGGCGGGGCGGGAAATGGGGCTTCTGATCCTACGGCCCTCTATACCGATCCTGAACTAGCCAAGCGTTTCGTAACGGAAACCGGAATCGATGCTTTGGCGGCGAGTTTCGGAACCGCACACGGCATTTACAAAGCGAAACCCAAACTCGATTTCCCCCGAATTGAGAAAATCGTCGCCCTTACGGGTATCCCCCTTGTCATGCATGGTGGGTCGGGGGTGCCGCCCGAAGATTACCTCACCGCGATTTCCTGCGGCGTTCGGAAAATCAACTATTATTCCTACATGGCTCGAGAAGGGGTCTATGGAGCGAAATCCTTCATCGAAAAGGAGAATCCGACCTTCTACCACGAAGTGGCTTTTGCCGCTTACGAAAGCATGAAAAAAGACGCAAAAAAGGCGATGATTCACTTCTCCAACGGTTACGTGAAGGAGTGATATCCATTCTTTTCTATCATTTGGAGGGTTTCACCCTCCTTTTGTATTGCAAATTATCATATCCAAATGTATTTTTTTGAGCAGTGAACCGAAGGGGAACACTATGAAAAAACTATTGTCTATCCTCGCCTTATCCGCCTCGATGTTCCTCGCCTCTTGTTCGTCCTCCGACCTCCCCGGCCTTATTGGAAGCGGAGACTCCAAAGGCGACGACGCTTCCTCCGTCGTGGATGGAGACGCTTCAAACGGAGAGAACACGGCGGAACGCTTGGTTGAACTCAGCGAAGCCATCGCCGACACCGCCCACGGCTCCGTCGCTTTGGGCGAAACCTATTTCTACGACACGGAAGGGGATTATTACTACGTCGACATCCCGCTTGCGGACGTCGCCACCTGCGAAGAGGGCATCGCCTTCGCCCAAGATTACCTTCCCGCTGGTTATTCCGTCCTCTTTGCCGAAGGATACCTTGAACTCTTCGACCTTTATTGCGGGATGTATTCTTACGACGATGATTCGATTTACGTTCAAGCCCTCACGTTTGAAGAAGACGGAAACATCATTTTGGAATACGACGCTTTCTTAGCCACCGAGGACGATCCCGATGATTCCGAACCCGTCTACACGGGGGACGCCGACGCGGAAGCCTTGATGGAACAAATCGTCGTCAACCTCTTTGGCGAAGACCCTGTCCTTGGCGAAACCCATGAATTCGATGCGGATGACGGATCCTATTGGACCGCCGTCATCACGGATTTCTCTTCCCCGGAAGCCGCCATCCAATACGCCGCCGAACCTCTCCCCGAGGGATATACGGTGCTTGATGGGCCCGCCTATTACGAAGAAGGAGATTTATGGTATGTCGATTTCGGATACGACAATAACCATTTGATCGTTGAAGTTCTTTCTTATGATCTCGAGGGAAGCACGGTTCTCCAATACGCGGTTTACGTCAACGACGGCACCTGGGGAATCGGGGAAGAAGAACCCGGGGAAGCCCTTGTTGAAACGTTGCAAAATGGAAGCGGAAACGCCTACCTCGCTTTCCGCGACCTCTTTGACGCGGACGAAGAATTCACCGGGATTTCGGGTGAATACGTGATGATCACCGCCTCGAAGAATTCGGGAGACAATCCCCCGAAGTATTATGCGAATGGTTTTTCTCTCCGACTCTATGCTTCCAACACCCTCACGATTTCGGTCGCGGAAGGATACGTCATTGACAAAGTTATCCTCACCATGGGCGATGACAGCAAGAATCCTTTGACGGACTTAACCGCTGTCGGAGGAACTTACGTCGTGAATGGATCGACTGGCACCCTCACCTGCAATAACGTCGACACGGTCACCTTCTCCTACAATCTCTCGAAGGGTCACGTCCGTATCGCCGCTATCGAAGTGACGTTCTCCGCGGTTGAATAAACCCCATTCATTACTTCCATTAGGTCCGGGAATTCTCGGACCTTTTTCATATAAAAAAGAGCCGGAAGCAATCCGACTCTTCGTGAATGAAGTGATTTATTTGGCGTTGTAGACCAAGGAGGCGGCACCGAGGATTCCCGCGTCGTTGCCGAGATTCGAAACCACGATGTCGACCATCGGGGAAAGGAGTCCCCCGAACCCGTATTCGCGTTCGCGGAGATAATGGATGACCGGCTTGGTGAGACTTTCCTTTTGACCGGAGAGCCCTCCCCCCAAAACGATGGTTTCGGGACGGAAGACGTTGATGAAGTTAATCAAGGATTCCCCGAGGAAATGGATGTATTGGTCCACGACCTTTTGGGCGGAAACATCGCCTTTTTTGGCACATTCGAAGGCGGTTTTCCCGTTGACTTGTTCAATGTCGCCATTGACGTAATCCCACATCGCCGAATCGGGATCCTCGACCATCATGGCCTTGGTGTCGGAGATGAGGGCGGTGACGGAGGCGTAGGCTTCGATGCATCCCTTGCGTCCACAGGTGCATGGACGCCCGTCCATCACGAGCAACGAGTGGCCGAGTTCCGCGCCTTTGCTTTTGTTGCCTTCGTAGAGTTTGCCGTCGAGGATTAGGCCTCCTCCCACCCCGGTTCCGAGGGTGATGAGAATGACGTTTTTCTTGCCTTTCGCCGCGCCGAAGATGGCCTCTCCCAAGGCTCCCGCGTTCGCGTCGTTGGTGATAAAGGAAGGAATGCCGAGTTCTTTTTCAAGAATCGGAACGATAGGGAGTTTCTCCCAGTTCAAATTGCCCGCGAAATCGCAGGTGCCATTCTCCGAGTCGATGGATCCGGGGCAGCCGATTCCGATGCCTTTGATGTTCTTTTTGGCGATACCGAGGGCTTCAAGGCCTTCGCGGATTTGGGCACCTAATGCGACGATGGTTTCCTCACCGTTACGGTCCTTGACGATGGGAAGCACCCATTTTTGGAGGATTTCGCCGGACTCGTTTACCAAGCCCGTTTTGATGGAAGTTCCACCGATGTCGACGCCGATTGCTAACATGCTTTGCTCCTTGTTTGGGGAATAAATGGCTCCCCTTTCTTTTCTATGATAATCGTTTCTTGGGCGATGGTATGCATCAATCGTCTCATTTTTTTGCGCCTTTTTCTCTTTCGCTGCCTTCGACTACTTCCACGCCCTCTTCTATGCAAATTTTTTTGAGGGATTCCGGCAAGGGAGAATCCGTGATGAGGACGTCGATGTCTTTCATCGTCCCGCTTTCCGTGAAATAGCTCTTCCCGATTTTGGAGGAATCGATGAGGAGAATCTTCTTTTTGGCTTTTTGGATCATCACGTCCTTGATGGCGCGGGTGGATTCATTGGATTCGCTTAAGATTCCGTTTTCGGTCAATCCCCGGGCGGAGAAAAAGAAGAAGTCGGGGGAGAAGCGTTTGAGGAAATCGATGGTTTCCGATCCGACCACGGAGGTGTTTTTCGCGAATAAGGTACCCCCGGGGATTAGGACTTCCACTCCTGCGCTTGCGAGTTCTAAGGCATTTCCGATTCCGTTGGTGATCGCGATGAGGTTGCTGAATTCGTTCAACAAAGGAATGAGTTGGGCGCAGGTGGTGGAGGAATCCATGAAAAAGGTCATGCCCGACAATAGATAAGGACGGGTCAAGGAGGCGATTAAACGCTTCTCTTTGACGTGTTCGCTTTCGCGAATCAAAGAAGGGGATTCTTCCGCATTCCCTTCGAGCAACGCCGCCCCGTTATGGACCTTCGCCAAAAGGCCTTTCTTCGCCATGGAGGCGACGTCCCTCCGTATGGTGGAAGAGGAAACGAAAAGCAAAGAGGAGAGTTCGTTATAGGAGACCAAACGCTTCTCTTTGAGGATTTCGAGTATTTTAGAATAACGTTCTTCGATAATCATGGGGCAATCCTGATAGATTTTGATAAAGTTTGCAATTTTAGGAATGAATTATTGAGAAAATATTAACTTTCTTTCTAAATTTGTCAAAAATATTCAAAATTTTCCATGGGTATTTATAATGTTACTCAAGGAGTAATACTCATGAAATTAATTCAAGAAGTCGTTGAAATCCTCGATCATCTCTACGTCCACGGATGGGACGAAAGAAACGGGGGGAACCTCTCTTACATCGCCGAGGAAGAGGAGGTCGCGGAAGTCTGCGACATCCATTCGAATCTCCGTTCGTTCACCTATCCCGACGTCGACTTATCCGTTCTCATCGGTAAGTATTTTGTCATCACCGGAACCGGGAAATACTTCAAAAACTGCAAAGCGGATCCCGAAACCAACCTTGGTATCCTTCGCGTGGAAGACACCCACACCTTACGTTTGCTTTGGGGATATAAAAACGGAGGAGCCCCGACCTCGGAAGCCCCGACCCATTTGCTTTGCCACGCGACCCGTCTTGCCATCGACCCGGAATCCCGCGTCGTCATGCACTGCCACCCCACGAACGTGATCGCCATGAGCCACATCTGCCCCGTGGATTCCGCGAAGTTCACCGAAATCCTTTGGAAGATGCAAACCGAATCCATCGTCGTCTTCCCCGAAGGGGTTGCCGTCCTCCCCTGGATGTTATGCGGAGGAACCGACATCGGACTTGCGACCGCCGCGAAAATCAAAGACGGATATCGTTCCGTCGTCTGGGGACAACACGGCTTATTCGGCATGGGACATGATTTGGATGAAGCCTATGGCCTCATCGAAACCATCGAGAAAGCCGCGGAAATCTACATGCTCATCGTTGGCAAAGACATTAAACAATCCATCACCAACGAGAATTTGAAGGAAGTCGCCGCCGCTTTCCATTTGACCTATCGCAAAGGAATCATTGACTAACCATGGCCCGAACCGTCCTCGCCATCGATCTCGGCGCCTCTTCGGGGCGCGCCATCCTTGGCCAACAAGTTGGCGAAGAAACGACCCTTCAAGAGGTCTATCGTTTTCCCAACGGTTACATTGAGGTCGATGGCCACCTCTATTGGGACGTTGACTCTTTATTTGCTCATATCCTCGCAGGAATCAAGAAAGCCCTCGAAGTCTGCCCCTCCATTGAATCGATGTCCATCGATACTTGGGGAGTGGATTACGTCCTCCTCCAAGGGGACAAACCCGTCCTCCCGGTTTATTGCTACCGTGACTCTAGAACCCAAGAGGCCATCGAAGCGGTCCATCGTTTGATTCCCTTTGAGAAACTCTATGCCATCACGGGCATCTCATTTCAAACCTTTAACACGATTTACCAGCTTTACGCGGACAAGATGGCGGGACGCCTCGAAGGGGTCACCGACTGCTTGATGCTGCCCGAATACTTCATGTACCGTCTCACCGGCAAAAAGGTGAAGGAACACACCAACGCCGGTACAACTGGGCTCATCGATGCGTTGACCTTGCGTCCGAGCGAAACCATCTTCTCCACCTTAGGACTGAACCCCTCCTTATTCGCGAACATTCAAAAACAAGGGACTTTGGTGGGTGATTTCACCCCGGAAATCCAAGGGATTGTCCATGGAAATATCCCCGTGAAACTCTGTCCCACCCACGACACCGCCGCCGCGATCGATGGTGCGGACATCCCCATGGATTCCCCCTACATCTCCTCGGGCACTTGGAGTTTGCTTGGCGTTAAGCGCAAGGAACCCCTCATCTCCAAAGAGGGACTCGAAGCGAATTATTCCAATGAATTTGGCAAGGATTACTTCCGGGTGCAGAAGAACATCATGGGCACCTGGATTCTCCAATGCCTCTCCAAGGAACTCGGCTTATCGTTCGTGGAGATGATTGACCTCTCCAAGCAAAGTGACTTTATCGGAACCTTCGACGTCAATGAATCGCGCTTCCTGGCCCCCAAATCCATGAAGAAAGTCGTTCTCGAAGCCTTGGGAGAGCAAGGGTATTCGGATATCTCCGTCTCCGATTTGCTCCGCAGCGTCCACGCCTCCTTGGCGAAGAGCTACGCGGACGCCATCCACGAACTCGAGAAAATGACGGGCAGCCATTATTCTTCCTTGTTAATATTAGGAGGCGGCGCGAAGAACGCCTTCCTCAATTCCTTGGTGGAGGAAGCCACCCACTTAACCGTGATTCCCCGTCCCATTGAAGCCACTTCGATGGGCAACATTCTCGCTCAACTCCGTGAACCCACCAAATAAAAAAGAAAGGACCCATTATGAAAAAATCCGTTATCGACGCCTTCGCGGCCTATGGAATCGATCCGCGCAAAGCCATCCGGCAAATGAAGGATTTGACCATCTCGATCCATTGCTGGCAACTAGATGACGTCTCCGGCTTTGAATCTTCCGGCAGTTTGACCGGAGGCATCCAATCCACCGGTGACCACTTCGGCAAAGCCCGCAACTTCGAAGAATTGACCGCGGACCTAGACGAAGCCCTCTCCCACATCCCGGGCAACAAGAAAATCAACCTCCACGCGATTTACCAAGCCGGGGATCACATCGTTGACCGCGCGGACATCGGACCCGAACAATTCGTTCGTTGGGTCGATTACGCGAAAGCCCGTGGACTCGGACTCGACTACAACCCAACCTGCTTCTCTTCCCCGATGGTCAAGGAAGGATTGACCCTCTCCTCCCCGGATCCCGAAATTCGCGAGTACTGGATCAAACATTGCAAGAATTCCATTAAGGTCGCGGAGTATTTCGGGGAAGCCCTCGGACAAAAATCCCTCTGCAACATCTGGATTCCCGACGGCTTAAAGGAAGTCCCGGCCGATCGTAAGGGACCCCGCGCCCGCCTCAAAGCCTCGCTAGATGAAATCCTCAAGGATTCCTTCAACCATCAATATTGCGACGTCTCCGTCGAATCCAAGGTCTTCGGCATCGGGGTCGAATCTTATACGGTTGGATCCCATGAGTTCTATATGGGTTACGCGATGAAGAACAACATCCTTTGCTTGCTCGATACCGGCCACTTCCATCCGACCGAGAATGTCGCGGACAAGATTTCTTCCTTGCTCCTATTCTCTCCCCGTCTTGCCTTCCACGTTTCCCGTCCGGTCCGTTGGGATTCCGACCATGTTCTCAAACTCGACGATAATCTCCAAGAAGTCGCGAATGAACTCGTCAAGAACAACGCGCTCAAGAAAACCTACCTCGGCCTCGATTACTTCGATGGATCCCTCAACCGCGTCGCGGCCATCGTCATCGGAACCCGGAATATGTCGAAAGCGGTCCTCAAAGCCCTTTTGACCCCGTGGGGACTCTTAAAGGAAGCCCAAGACACCTACGATCACACCAAACAGCTCATGCTCCAAGAAGAACTCCGCGACTTGCCTTACGCGGAAGTTTGGAAGGAATACTGCCGTCAACAAGGCGTGGAAGAAGATGCCTCCTGGTACGACAAAGTCTCCGCCTACGAACGCGATGTCCTCGCGAAACGCTGCTAATACATATATAGAAATGAGGAAAGGCCGCTCTGTCGAAATGATTGGGGCGGCCTTTTTCGTACGAAAATTATATTTTATTAAATAATTTGTACAAAATAATAATAAATATTCCGTACAATTTATTCTGTGTTATAATATTTTTGTACAAAAGGAGAAAGGGTATGAAGAAAAGAACAATTGAAGGCATCATCCGAAAATCCTTGCGCTTTTTCCCCGTCACGGTCATTACGGGCGCGCGCCAAGTTGGGAAATCTACGTTGGTGAAGGCTTTAGGAGACGAACTTGGCTTCCATTACGTCTCGCTCGATGATTTGATTTTGCTCGCTGAAGCCAACAATGATCCCCGTTTTTTCTTAACGCGTTTCCCCACACCTTTAATTATCGACGAAGCGCAAAAGGCACCGATGCTATTCGATGAAATCGCGAGGATCGTCAATTCGGTTCGTTTGGAGGGAGGGAACGCGAACGGGATGTTCATATTAACCGGTTCGGAGTCGAACGACCTTCTTGGCAGGATTCGGGAATCCCTCGCTGGGAGGGCCAATCCGATTGACATGCTAACCCTTTCCCACGACGAAATCCTGGAAAAGGATGATAAACCGCTTTCCTTTAATCCGACGGATTATTTGTCTTTTCAAAGCGATGACAGCATAGATTCGGTTTTCGCCCGAATCGTTCGCGGGGGGTATCCGGAATTAGCTGTTCATTCGGACATGAAACCTCGCGATTTCTACGCCGCTTATCTCCGAACCTACCTTGACCGCGACATCGGAGCTTTCATCGGTCTCGAAAATCAAGTCAAGTTCATTAATTTCCTTCGTTATCTTGCGTCGTTGACTGGGCAAACTTTGGATAAGAGCAAGATTTCTAACGCCCTTGGAATCTCGTCGAGAACCGTCGATTCTTGGCTCTCCGTTTTGGCGACATCGAATATTGTCCGTTTCGTGGAACCTTATTTTGATTCCTCCCTTACAAAGCGAATTGTTCGAACCCCGAAATTCTATTTCCAAGATAGCGGGCTCGCTTCCTATTTAGCTGGATTGGGGGATCCCAAAAGCCTTTCAGGGAGCTATTTCGCGGGGGCGTTTTTTGAAACCTACGTCGTCAACGAAATCATCAAGGGATTCGTTAACGCGGGAGCCGACGCAGAGGTGTATTTTTACCGGGATAACCACCAAAACGAGATTGATTTGGTCGTTTTGGAAAATGGAGTGCTTCACCCTATCGAGATAAAGATGACCTCGAGTCCAAATAAAGCGATGGTGAAGTCTTTTTCCTGCCTGAAAGGTTCGATGTATACGATTGGAACCGGTTATCTGCTCTGTTTGACACCGTATCCAGTAAAGTTAATGGATGATGTTTTTGCTATGCCGATCTCTGCAATTTAGCGATAGTTTGAGACCGTTGCTGGTTAATTAAAATG
>JAXFGC010000019.1:0-13332 GCA_034171505.1 Candidatus Alloenteromonas sp.
CCCATCAAGGGTTTTCTCCCGGTTCTCGGGATGGGCCGTGGGGCCGCCCCGAAGGGCAGCGAGTGAAATGATACCCGATTTCCGCCCGACGTCAACGGGGGAAAGTGCATTTTCTTCATTATTACCGAATTACCGATATAATGGGGCATTCGCGCACGCGTGTGTACGTATATTTATAAAGAATTAGTGTTTACGATTTTTGTTTCTCTTTTCGATAGCTGGAAGGGGGGACCCCGTAAAACCGTTTAAATTCCCGAGAGAAATAATAGGGGTTTCCGAAACCGCACGCAGATGCAATTTGAGAGATCGTCAAAGTATCATGGCAAAGTAAAACCGCCGATTTCTCTAAACGGGTTCTCGCCAAGATTTCCGAGGGACTCATGCCTACTTCTTTTTTTAGCAACCGACTGAAATACGCCGGATGATATCCAAAATGGGCAGCAGCTTCCAAAATGGTGAAGGAAGAATCCGAAGAATGATTTCGAATGTATTCCTGGGCCTCATATGCCGCTCGGGCAGATGCGCGGAAAGAAGGATGAAGAGGACTCTTTTTTCCATCAGCGAGCAAGCCAAACATCCAATAGAGTCTCCCCGTTAATGCATAACGCAGAGCATCCCCCCCTCCAAATCTGGTCTTGTCAAAAAATATCAAATCAAATAAAGCGAGTATTTCTTCCGTTGGGACGTCACGCAAAACAAGCGATTCTTTGGAGAAACCAAAAGAGGATAGTATCTCCTTTGCCTTATCTCCGCCAAATTCCACCCAAAGATAAACCCAAGGATCTCGAGGGGATGGACCATAGCTAAACGTTTCTCCAGGAAGAAGTAAAAATGCATTTCCCTCCCCCAATTCAAATGAATGGTCTGTTTGAAATGACCCATGTCCCTCTAAAACGAAGTGAAACGTGTAACAGTTTTTCCGATACGTGATTCTGCCCTTCTTTCGGGAACAACGTTCAAATCCAAAAGTATAGGGAATCAAATCCCCTTCGCTGGTTTTTGGAAGTTCAAGAACCTCCAAGCTTTTCTTTTGCCACCAACCGGGTTCCATATTAGGAATTATTATAGAAGAAAAATGTCAAAAATAGATATGCATAGATATCTTTTGTGTCTCCTCTTCTTTCACCTCTTCTTTTAGGATTTTTTAAAAGAGGTATAACCATGAATCCCAACGAACTCATTGAGCGGAATTTCGAGCGCTTAAAAGACGAACCTTACCAAGCTGCCCGCGTGTTTCGGGAATCCACTTACGATTGGCCCGGAGACATGGAAGGCAGGGCGATGCTCGCCTTTGTTTGCCATTATCGGATTCACGGTCGAAAGGTACCTCAATTCGATGAAGTCTTTCGCGATTTTCCCAAACACGCGAACGAAGACGGCTATTATGGATCCAAATTCAATCCTGAAGCCATCGACGAACAGCAATTATCCGGAAATTCTTGGTATCTCCGCGGCCTTCTTGCTTATGGGGAGACTTTTCAAGATGAAACAGCGTTCGCTTATGCCAAAAAGGCCATCGAAAGATTATTTAAGCCAGCCCTGAAAGCCTATCCCCAATATCCAATTCAACGGGACGGAATCGTTCTAGGGGGCGTTTATGGCAATCTTTCCGCCGAACTTGGAAAATGGAAACTTTCCAGTGACATCGGTTGTGCCTTTATCGCCTTAGACGGCATCTGCCATTATTATCAACGCTTCCCGGACAAAGAACTTCACGATTTGCTGGTTCCCGCGATCGACTTCTTTTTGAGTTTGGATCGCGAAGGGCTACACGCACAATCTCACGGAACCTTAAGCGCTCTCCGCGGAATTCTCTGTTTCTACGAACAAACCAAAGAGGAACGTTACCTTCGTGCCGTCGAAGAGGTTTTCCACCTCTATTGCAGCAAGGCAATGACCCTCAATTACGACTGCTACAACTGGTTCGGGCGACCCGAAACTTGGAGCGAGCCTTGCGCTGTCGTGGATTCGTTAATCCTTGCAACCGAGCTATATAAAATCACGAAAAAAGAAGAATATCGGATTCTTGCGCGGAGAATCTTCTTCAACGCATTCCCCTTCTCTTTGCGTCCAAACGGAGGAGCGGGACCGAACTCTTGCACGACTTTCGAGAACCCCTGTCTCCATATCGTTTATGACGAAGCCTTCCAATGCTGCAGCATGCGTTACGCGGAAGGATTGCTGAATTACCACGAAAACAAGGAACTCTTTATTGAACAAGATAACCCCGCGATTCAAAAAGAAGGCACCCGTTATTTCCGGGGCGATCACCTCCTTTGCGAAGACGTTGAAAACCTCTATCCGGACGTTCCCCATTTCGAGGTGGACGGGATTCGCCTCATTGAAATTCCGACGATGACCTCCTTGACTTGGGAGGAAGCTCGTCGAGCCCAAATCAAAGTGTCGTTCTAATTATCCCCAAGCAAAAGGGGATAGTAATACAAAGGCAAAGACGCCCACGCATGACACAAACTTCCCGCCCCGGAGAAGTCGTCTTTCCCTTTGATGGTTTCCCAGAAGGAAGTTGCTCCGCGATCAAGCATATAAGCATAGGTCTCGTCGATATCCCTCAAAACAAACGAGGTATATTTTTCTTTGTCTACCTGCAACAAAGCATCATAAACAAATGACTTCATGCTTAAGGTGCAAGAAATGAATTCATTCGGCAAAGAAATAAGGTGCCCCACCACTTCTTCCACTTCGTTTTCATGAACCACCCCCGTCAAAATAGCGAGGGCGTTGATTAATTGAGAGTAATGTTGGCCGTCACAAAAGGTATACGCGTGAACTTTTGAATCATAGAAGGTTTCATTGATTCTCTTTTTTAGCAGAACCTCTTGGTCATGATAGGAGGAAGTATCCTTTTGGAGGATTTCGCCGATGCGGAGAAAGGAACGGAGAGCAAGGAGATAAAACAAATTCATCCCCGAATCAAATTCAACGTATTGTTCTCCATCCAAATGAGGCATCCATTCATAGAAGTTCCAGAAGTCCTTCCCCTCGGGATTTCGGATGAGTCCATTGTCGTTTTGCTCATAAAGAACATCCAAAATACCCTTCATCCGATCGAAATACTTCGAAATCAACGAGAAGTCTTTCGTCGCATCCGCGTATTCTTGCATCGCGACGATGTAAGCAAGGGCAAAAGAAGGGATGGTGCAGGAATGGGAAGTCGGAACCGTGATGGATAATAAACCACTATAATGACGGTCTTCCGAAAGAAGGGTTAAGCAAGCCTTTTGATAGGTACTATCCGCAAAAGCGGCATATCCATAACGCATTGCCGCGCGAGAATCGAGGCCATAAAGAGATTGTTCCCTCCAAGGGCAATCGTAATAATGCTCCATCATATTGAGACGGAGGGTCCGTAAAGAAACATCATAGATTTTTTGTCGAAGAAGAGTGTCTAGACGTACTGGTTTGGGCTCTATCGGATAAAGAACCGGGACAATCCCAACATAAGAAATCTGAACATTCCCCTCAAAAGATAAATACCGAAGGCCGAGCTTTCGCATCGGATGGAAATATTTGGTTTTCTTTCCGTTGCCGCGAAGAACAAAGGAGAAATCACGGTCCCCGATAATGCGCATAGGCCGTCCTTCTTCGTTCCTCCATTCCCCAAAGGAAACAATTACTTCCTCGCCTTCGGGAATGGCCGCCTCAATCAACGGATATCCAACCATCTCTTCCCCAAAATCATAGACGTTTTCGCATAGATGGGTCGCTTCTTTTTGAGGAAGACGAACCAATCTCTCCATTGGCCGGATACGTAGTTCTTCGGGTAAGGAAGGTTCCTCAATTGATGGAGTGTACTCAGTTTCAAAACCACGGGGATCCAGTTCAAAAGAATACCCTAATTGCCAAGTGATGAGTTTCTTTTTGCCACTGACGAAATAAGGGGCAATTCGGGACAACGTATTCGAAGAAGAAATCACAATAGGCCGTCCGTCTTCACAAACGGAAAAACGAACTCCCGCTTTATTCTTATAATGGGTGAACGAAACGTCGTTCCCGTGGTAAACAATGATTCGGCAACGGACAAATCCTTCTTTCGCGGGCAAGGGAATCGAATCATAAACCTTATACCATGGAAAATCAGGATATTGCCCCGACTCCAAGAGTTCATCATCGATATAAACCGCGTAATCGCTGTCGGCAGAAATATCCAAAACGTATTTCGCCCCGGATTTCATTTCAAAGTCCGCGACGAATTCCCCATAGATATCCTCTTGTTTTTCACAAGAAAGCCAAATCCATTTTCCTTCCATAGAACCCTCAAAACGCATTATATGGTTCGCTTATTTTTGTTTCAACGACTTCCAAGACTCGTAATAACGCTTCCCCAATATTTCCATGCTTCTCCGTGAAAAATGGAGGAGGTCGCCGTTATGGAGCTCTTCATCATTGCATAGCAAAGAATCGCTAGAGACAAACGCGGCGTTTCCCATTTTCGCAATCACTTCCTTGCTAGCGTCCCAAACCGCTTTCGATTGATTTGGATAATCCTTTTGCCATCGACGCGTTCCTTCTCCGGCAATCCAGGGAACATTCCCGAAACGGGAACGGAAATCCTCGATCATCTCTTTGAGGCAGCGGGCGTAGAACTCCTTCCGTTCCGAGTCGCTTAACTCAGGGCGTTCGAATACCTCATGTTCCCCTTGATGCCAAAGGACGCCTTTGAGTTCGGCGTTTCCCAAAGACAATGCTTCTTTGGTAACCTGGCACATCCGGAGATAGAGGCGTTCGTTAAGGCCCCATTGATGCCGCCAATAAAAGCCAGTGCCGTCTACCGCCGCCTTCACAATGAGAATCTTCCGTCCAGGGAGGAGGTTCCCTTGCCGAATGTATTCTTCAACAAAGGTCGGAACAATGGAGGCAAGCGGGACTCCTTGTGCGTTTTTTTCCTCCGCATTTTCCTTTAACACAAAGTGAGGAGGCTCGTGCATTACAAGCCAATCCTCCCCTTCGGAGTTTTTTACCATCGCGAAAGGATATGGGTCGTAATATTCTTTCACCAAAGGATTCGGAACGAAAGGATGGGCCCCGCTTCCGAGGCCCCTTCCTTCTGCATTCGATTGTCCAGCAAGGACAAAAACGTCATAAGATTCCATAACTTAATGGAGAACGACCAACGCTCCTTCTCCAGCATCCAGACGAAGGGGAACGGCATTGCCGACCACGTCGACCGATTCTCCGCGTTGAATCACCGTATAACGGTAATCCGAAGCGTTGAAGCGAAGGGTGATATCCCCTTTCTCCTGACGGCTGTAATTTACAACGTACAGGGCGGTTTTCCCTTGGTAGTTAAAGCATCCGACTACCGCGTCATCCCCTTCGATGGATGATAGTTCGTAGTAGGATTCTCCAGGTAAAACGGCATCATACGTTTTTCCCTTTTCGACGATGTAGTAGTTCGCGGTTTTGCCGTGGACTAGCACCCCGTCATTCGTTGATTTCATTAAGACATGATCCACGGCTTGAATTTGGGTGTTGGCCCGTTTGGCGTAGTAATACCAACGGGTTAAGTTCCCATCCGCCCCAACAAGCCCACAACGGTTATCGAAATCGTAGGTTCCGCCTTCCGCGTAAGCGTAGTAAAGAGGCTGGATTAATGGGAAATATTGGATGGCCTTCGCTCCGTAAGCAAGGGATAAGTTCACGTCAAACAGCGTCTCTGCCTCGTTGGGATAAGGATCGACGGAGGGAATCCAGGCCATCTCGTCGTTGTGCTGTCCTCCGGCTTGAAGCATTCGCCAGAAGGGAATGTTATATTTCTTGGCCATCTGGCGGTTCGCGGCGAGCTGGCTAAACAAAGCGGTCGTCAACGCCCCTTCGGAGGTTTCTTTGGAGGTAAAGGGATATTGGGTGCAGGAGAACATACGGGGTTGGATTTCATCCATGTACCGTTCCATATACGCGTCATACGTCATGGATGGTCCCGCGCCAAAAAAGGTCCATTCCCCATTCCATCGTCCGAGAGAGTTGTAGAAAATATCGTATCCTTTGTCTTCCGCGACCTCGTAAAAGGCTTTTGAGAAAAGGGAAACGCTGTCGAATTGTTTCGGGAAGGGCTCGTCCATTCCGTGGATTCCAACGAAGGCTTTCCGGCGTCCGTTATCGCTGATTTCGTCGATGACATCCTCCAAAATCTGCTTTCCGTTTTCTTCGGAGAGAGGAATGGAAGAGGCGTCCGTCGGCTCAAGGTGGCTACCGAGTTGGTTCGCGACCCAGTCAACGTAGACGTAATATCCGATCCCGTGTTGTTCGCAAAGTTCCAGACTTTCAATCAAGGATGGGTTGTTGCCCCCATACGACCAGAAGTCTTTGCAGTAAACAAACAAGTTAATGCCTGCGTCTTCAAAGGCTTGATAATACTTTTCGCTCACGAAATTTGGGAAATTATGGCCGTCGACCGATCCTCCGGATGCATAAGGTCCATAGAATCCCCCAATGGGCATGACCTCATCTCCCCCGATGATTTCATAGGATAAGGAGGCATAGGCTTCTTCTTCCCGAAGCGGGGCTTCCGTATAATCCATCCCCTCTTCGTACGCTTTGACTTTCACCGCACCCGTGGTTTGGCAAGAAGCGAGGGAAAGAACCAAGGATAGTAGGGATAACGCTTGGAATTTATGTCTAATTTTCATGTTTGTTCCTCCGTTTCTTAGAAATGAGGACTCCCGTCACGGCTCCTCCGGCGGCAAGGGCGCCCACCCCAACGCCGAGACCGATCCATAGGCCATTCAAGGAGGTTTGCCCTTTCACTTCGTAAGGCAGACGCGAACCGAGCAAGTCGTCTTCGTCGGTGGTCGTCGTGTATTCGTAATCGGTCCCCGCGGTGATTCCGTTCTCGCGGTATCCCGGATCCCCAATCACACATTTAACCGCGTCGGCATCCCCGTTTTGGATGCTCCAGTTATCGAGGGTGAAATCCGCAACGCCGGAATAGGCAACGCCCATGGAGGAAGGTTCCGTCAAGGCCCAGGTGAAGATGCGGAGTCCGCCCAAAGGCGTCGTTCCAAAGTCATACGTCACGGTTGGGGTCGCCCCATATCCGAGCTCATCTTCATAACGTTGGAACATCGACATCACTCCGTCAATCATTTGGATTTTGATGAAGACGGAACGGTCCCGGGCTTGGGACGCGGAATAGAAATTTTTGCTCATCGATTGGATGGAAACGGCTTTTCCTTTTTCCCAGATGACGTAACGGGGATTGGAATAATCCTCCGTATGAAGGGCCCCATCCACCGGGATGCCTTCAAATTGAAGCCAATAATCGTAAGCGATGGTTTCGGAAGTGGATTCATTGTAGGAATTCACGCCCCAAGCAAAACCAAACCAATTGGAAATCAAGTCGGTATAGTTCCCGTATTCGTCCTTCTTGGCCTCTCGAGCAATCCAAGGAATCTCGAATTCGGTCACGAAATTGCTGTAGGAATAACGGGTGGAAATATACGCGGGGCCCGTATGGGCGAAACGTAAGACCCCTTCCCCGCTTTCGTCCGTATCCACGCCTAAGTAAGAGGGGGTTAAGAAGGAAGATTGGGAGGAAGAATAGAAGACGTTCGCGTTGTAATGCCCATCGTCAAAGTATTCGGTATACTCCACGTTTTCCGGAGTTTCATAGGAATAGCCATAAATCTCCATATCCCCAATGGTCGCGACGTTACGGCCGTTCGAGAAAAATCCCACGAATCCCGATCCGCTCTCTTGAAAAGAGACATTGTCCAAGACGGTGTTGGACCCGATTTTCAGGGTCATCTTTCGGTCCGTCGTGCAATCGAGCAAAACGGAGGTTTTCTTTCCGAGGGTCAAAACACTTAAGGGGGTGGGGGACACCAAATAATCCTCAATTCCCTCCCCAAAATGCTCAACGACCGCGAAGAAGGGGGTGCCTTCATGGTCGATAAAGGCAACTTCGATGACGCCCAAATCGTTGACGGTGCTGCTGGTGCGAGGCAAACCAAAGGCGAAGGAGAAACGTCCATTGGTTTCCAAAGAGGTGAGTTTCAAGGAAAACGACGCTTGGAGTAAGCGTTTGACCCCTTGAGAAGCCAAATTGGCGACCTTGGTCTTGCCAACGATCTTGCTCGTGGATTTTAAGGTTTGGTCGAAGACGATGCTCGAGCCAGCCCCATACACCCCACCGCTGACGAGGAAGTCGCCGGTATTAATGTAACCATCCACGACCGAAGACGTCGAAGCGATGTAGTTTCGACTCGCCCCGGCAGAGACCGAAAGGGTCGTCCCAAGACACGGTAGGCTCACTGCAAAAGCGCTGAAGAGGCTCGCGGCGGAAAATAGAAAGAAGGCAATGCCTTTGGATGGTTTCCTTACTCGTTCCATTCGTTCCAACTCTCCTCAATGCTATTGACCAAAGTCGTCCAGATTTGGTCGACGTTCCGGCGGTCTTTCGGGTTGCTCGCGATGAAGCTTTGGGTCGTAAGGATGTTGTTCATGATGTTCATGCTGTATTGGCGGAAGATCGGCGAACGGTTCACGCGAAGGAGGACAGGCTCTCCTGAATTCGCGATGTTGAATGCTTGTTTGTTCCACGCGGGCATCGAAGCGGTGTCGATTTTCGAGTCATCGGTCAAGTGGCTGGTCGCGGGAAGTTTTAAGGTGTTGACATAACGGAGAACGGAGGAATCCTTGAAGTAGAACCGTAAGAAAGTTTTCGTCGCTTCAATGGCGTTGCTGTAATTCGGGGCGAAGATGTATTGTTCGGTCGCGTTGTTGACGATGACACCGCGAGCTTCGGCGATTCGGGCGAAATCATTCGTGGAGCAAAGTTCGCTGCTGGTCGCACCATCGTCAATGGCTTGAACGATTTCCGCGAGGGTGGCATCGTCCATATCCTTGTCCTCGAGGACTTCGACAATGGAGGAAATCACGGGGGTCTTCATCATGGAGACGTCCGCGGTGGATTGGTTTTCGTTGAGAAGCCACGCCCCGTTGACAGTCATCGCGGCTTGCCCGTTGAGGAAAAGGCTTTGAACCAACGTGAAGTTCGTGTTGGTGCATTGTTTGTGGACGGTGGACGGGGTGAGGATTTTTTCCATGACTTGGAGGGCTTTGTAACGTCCGTCCTTCTTTTGAAAGGCCGCTTTGGAAGGCTTATTGCCCTCATCGTCCTCCAACATCATGAGTTTGTTGTAGTGGTAATCCAAGCCATCGTATTGGGTGGCCCAGGCATCCGAAACGTAGTTCCAATAACCGTTGGATCCTCCACTTGGTTCGTTGAAGAAAAGCCAGGGGGTGATGCCTTCTCCGGCCAAATCGGTGACCAAGGCCTCGAGTTCATCCGTGGTGCGCGGGACGCGTTCGTCGGGAATCATGGAACGGTTGTAGACGATGCCGGCCGCGGAGTTGCCGTAGTACATGAACTTGCGGACGCCGTTTTCGTCTCTCGCCGCTTCGGCAAAGCCGGCGTAGAGTTTCTCCTCGATGGTAACGTCTTCCCCATCCGGTTTGGAGGCGTAAACGTCATCTAACGAAAGGAAGGTGTCATAGTATTCGAAGGACCCCATGTAAGTGAAGTAAAGGTCGTAGGGGTTGCCGGTAGCGCCAAGCCCCAGGGTCTTGTTGATCGTGGTAACACTGTTATTGGTAGTGAGTTCGGCTTTGTATTGGGTTTGGCTCGCGTTGAAATCCTCAACGATTTGGGAAAGCCATTCGGTGCCAAGACCGGAATCCCAGGCGTAGATTTGAACCGTGTTAGCGTCCCCTTGGGCGATGGTGTTTCCGCATCCGGCGAGGCCGAGGGCGGAAAGCAAGACGAGGAGGCAAGCTTTGTTTTTGTTTTTCATGAATCGATATCCTTTCAATGGTGATGATTTCGGTTATTCCTTGATGCCCCCGATGGAGACGTTTTCCATCATGGTTTTATTGCAGAAGGCAAAAAGGACAAGAGGTGGGAGCATCGAGAGGGCACATCCGGCGAAAAGGAGGTCCAAACGGTTGCTGTATTTGGCGACTTCCTGGAATTGGTAGATACCAACCGAGAGAGTCGGCAAGTTCGGCATGTAAATCAAGGGAGAGCCAAAAGCGTTCCATTCCCCGATCCAGGCCATGAGGAAGAGGGCGCCGAACATCGGAAGGGATTGAGGGAAGATGATTCGGAAGAAGATTTGCCAAGGATTCGCCCCATCCAAGGACGCCGCCTCCGCGTAGGTGGAGGAAACCGTTTTGTAGAAGGCGAAGAAATAGAGGAAATATCCCGTGAATCCGTTGAAGGAAGTGAAGATCATCGCGTAGCTGTTCAACCAGTTGAGGTTATAGAGCAAGCGGTACATCGCGGTGCCGTTCCCATAGATGGGAAGGGTCATCATGATGAGAATGATCGCGGGGATGAGGGCGCTGCCGACGAATTTGTACTTCGCGCAGCAATAGGCGAGAAGGGAGGTGACGAAAATCGAGATGAGGGGTCCGAAGAAACTGAAATAGACGGAGTGCCAGATCATCGCGAAGAAGTTCGACCCGTTAAATTCGAATTTTGAGAATACCTCAATGTAATGTTCGGGGTGAATTGAAGAGAATCCGAAGGTGTTCAAAGCGATATCATCGTTGGTGCGAAGGCCGCTGTAGAAGCACCAGAAAACCAAATAAATATAAGAGAAGGCGACGAGGGCGAAGATAATCCACACGATGGTGCGGACCACGCGTTCGCTGATGGAAAGGTGGCGTTTGCGCCAATACGAGAACAACATTAGAATTCCACCTCCTCAACGCGATGATTCAAGAAATAACGGATGCCAAGGGCAAGTCCGCAGCTAACGACCGTAAGGCAGAAGCCTAGGGTGGCCGCGCGGTAAAGGTTGCCGCTGTTGGGCCCCGTCGCGGTTTGAACGTAGGTATAAATCCAATTGGAAACCGTCTGGGTGCCATATTGTCCGCCGGTTAACAAGAAGACGGAACCGGAAGCCCCGAAGATTCCCGCCGCTTGGGTGGTGATCAAAATTACGAAGGTCGGCCAAACGATGGGAAGGATGATTTGGAAGAGTTCCCTCACCCAATTCGCCCCATCAATACGGGCGCTTTCCAAAACTGCGTCCGGAATGCGGGAAAAAGTGCCGCCCCAAAGGATCATGTTGGACGGAAAGCTAAGCCAGATGAGGTGCATCAAGACCATTCCGTTCGCAAAGCTCGAATCCATAAGAGGCGAGTTCAACTCGTAATCCAGATGGAATAGCACGGTCAAGAAATGTTGGAATCCCGCGTTATTCATCAATTGGCTGTAGAAAACCGTGGTGACCACCGCAGAAAGGATGCTCGGGAGAAAGAAGATGATGCGGAAGAATTTGTATCCGAGGATTTTCTTGTACAAGAAATAAGAAACAAAGAGCCCAACGACGAACATGCAGATTTGGACAAAGAAAGTGAGGAACGTGTTCCCAAACGCCAACCGGAGGTTATCGGTCGCAACCCGCGAACCGTTGAAGATTTTGTCGAAGACCCAAGCGAAGTTGTCAAAGGTCCAAATAATCTGACCTCCCGCGATGGGTTTTTGGAAGGCCATCGCGAAGGCGTCGAGGTTGACGTAGACGTAAAACACCAGGAAATTGACCACGGGAATCAAGACGCAAGAGAGGATAAAGAGATTCTCTTGCCAAGTGTTTCGCTTCTTCTTTTTGGTGGTTTTCATATACATTCCCCCTCTATTTTGCAAAAGAGATGGACCAGTAAGTCGCCCCGACGAAGAACCCATCTTGGTCATTAGCGCTCCAGTTCATTTCGAAATCGTTATAGGACAAATCCCATTTGGAGGTGGTTAATGGATAAGTGAAGTCGTAGCAGCCATCGCCGGTGGTTTCTCCCGTCATGATCCAGGCTTGGTCAAAGACGCCCCGGACGTGGTTGCCGTCCCCGTCGATGAAATAGGCCCAGTGTTGGAAATTGGTCTTGGTGGCATCGCCTTTGTATGTGACGCCATCCCAAGGTTGATCGTAGGTCAAGGTGAAGGAGGTGTAGCCTTCTTCAATCTTCGCCGCAAAGAGCTTCGCGGGCAGGTAGCAACGATACGAGGCGGTTTCGGGATCGGAGACGCTCGTCTTAAATCCCTTGCCTTCCGTATAAGAGGTGAATCCGTCCACGTCGATGACGTAGGAAGAGGGATCCTCGGGGCGGAAGAGCTTGGAGGCCATCACTTGAATCGCGAAAGAATCGGTCTTTTTCGCGGCGGTGTCCCCATCGTCATAGTTCGTATGGATGATTTCGAAGCTCAATCCGCTCTCGGTGACTCCGCTTGCTTTCGTGCCATCGTCATTGAGCAAACGCACGGTGAAATAAGGGGCGCTGCCAAATCCGATGGATTCATCCGTATTCGCATAGGTGAACGTGCCATTGCTTTGGAGGCGGAAACCAAATGTCCGGCGATTGGCATCCGTGTTCGCAAGGAAGAAGGTCAGGGATTTCACCCCTTTATCCATCAAGGTTCTTGTCTCCACGGCGGAGACGCTCACTTGAATGGAGTGGTTCACGTCCGAAGGAGAATAAACAACGGAGTAACCACCCTCTTGGGGCAAAGCCAAGATGGGGTTGCCTTCTTTTTCATAACTAAAGTGTTCGGTTACCAAATAACCGTCGCCGCATTCGGTACAATTCCCGGAGGTATCGTAGGAATGGTCTTTCTTGTCGTTCGCGGTCGCGGCGAAGGAAGAAGCATCGCAAGTCATGCAACGGAGTACATCATAAGAAACGTGTTCGCAAGTGGCCTCCACGTGTTTCTCCACTTTGTAGTCGTGCCCCGTCGCATCGACATATGTGTCTTGGAAGTGTTCGTGGCAAACCGCGCAAACATGGTCCGTATATCCTTCTTCCGTGCAAGTCGGGGCGATGACAACATCCAAACTTCCATCCGAAACGTGTCCTAACGCGGGCAAAAAATCCGAATAGACGACTTCCTGGCAGACATTGCAGGTATGGATGGTGTATCCCCCGGTTTCGCAGGTGGGAGAAATGACCATTCCGGCATCTGTAAACGTATGATCCAAACGGGCGGTGTATTCATGCGTTTCCTCGTGGCAACGGGCGCATTCGTAGGTGATAACGCCAGGCTTTGCGCAGCTTGCCGCGGTTTCACCCACCTTTTGGTAGTCATGGTCAAGCGCGGAAACAACATCGACTTCGACTTCTTCTCCGCAGAGAGAGCAGACTTCAACGGTATACCCATAATCGGTGCAGGTGGGTTCAACGGTTTCGCCTTTATGGTAATCGTGATCAACGCTGGGAACGACATGTTCGCCGCATGTTAAACAGACACGAGTTTGGCAAGGGGAAGTGTTGCTCGCGAATTGATGGACGTGGGTAGAGGACTCCACTCCTCCGGAT
>JAXFGC010000054.1:0-23602 GCA_034171505.1 Candidatus Alloenteromonas sp.
ATTTTCTACCTTATGGTGAGTTACGTCGTGCCGAGCTTCGTCTACCTCGCGGTGGACTTCATCTGGCCGCTTGCGATCATCGTTCCCTTCATTGTGCTTCTTTTCGTCGCCGCGTTCCTCTATGACAAAAAGAAGACGAAGAAGGAGGCCCAACATGAATGCTGTGGAGATTGCGGTCGTTAGTCTCGTCGTCTTGTTCTTGGCGATCTTCTTGCTCACGAGGTTCACCAAGAACAAACATCGGGGGTGTTGCTGCTCCAAAGGGGGAAATGAGCTTGTCAAAGCCTATTTCAAAGCAAAGGAGAAAGAAAAATGAACATGAACCCGTTCACCCTCAGGAAATGCCTCCTTGGCATCCTCGAACTCATCCGTATCCGTCAAATTGATCTCGCCTGTTACCTCGGGGTTTCCCGCAGTGCCGCCAAATACTTCGTCGGACGCCTCATCGACCTCGGTTACCTCCAACAGGTCTCCCCGCGGAACTACGGGTTCACCGCGTATGGCAAAGCCGAGGCGCTTTCCTCTGCCATCCAAACCCTAGGCAAGGCCATCGCCTCCGCCTTTCCCGGTCGGGGATAGCAAGGCGGACAAAATCGCCGAAGCGTTGCTGCTTGGCAAAAAAGAACCTACCCGTTTCGGTAAGTAGCATCCAAGACCCTGGAAGAAGCGCAGGACTATTCCACGGTTAAGGGAATCTCGATCACCCCGTCTCGATGGGTGATTTTGACATTCGCGGGGGTGGGTTTGTCCACTTCTAACGACCGGACGTAAAGGAGGACGTGGCCTCCCACCAAAGAAGTGACCTTCGGGGAGAGGAGGGCGATCGGACCCGAAAGGGAAACCACGAGTTCGTCGCTTGAATACGGGCAGGGATTCCCGTATTCGTCGATCCGTTCCACCAAGATGGAGGTGGTGTCGTAGGTATCCCCGTTGATGAGAACTTCGCTTTTGGGCGTTGCAACCAAAGAGGAGGTTTGGGGAGTCCCGAATGTCTTTTCGTCGAAGCATTCCCCGTCTTTGTACGCCCGAACAACGATTTTCCGTTCGGTTAGTCCACCCCAGATGCCGACGTATTTGTAATAGAGGCCATAGACGTAATCGGGCTTGAGGTGATGGCGTTGCAACATCCCAAACATCGCGAGTTTGGTGGCGAGGGACATTCCCTCCACCCCACGTTCGGGTTCCCCTTGGAGGAATTTGACCATCATCTTGGACTCGCTTTTGCTGAGTTCCGGTTCGTAGAAGTTTTGCCCCACGAAGTAATCCACGACGATCGGAGGATGCTTGAGATTGGGGTATTTTTTCTTGTTTGGGTAGAACCGGTCGATGAGTCCCCCATCGAGGAACACCTCAATGTAATCCGCGTTGGTGAATACGTAGATGGAGGGTAACCGCCCATTCTCGTATTCGGAGGCCTGGAAGGAAGAGGCGACCCCTAGAAAGGGAACATCCCCCTGGGAGGCGTAGAAATACCCCGCCCATTTGGGCTGACGGAAAATGTCATTGACCCCATGGTAGCAGATATGGTCGCTGCTGCCGAATTGCTTATGGGTCGCGTAGTCAAAAGCGCACCAACCGATGACGCCTGCGCAACTAGGATCCCCCATCGCTTGGTCAACGATTAACGCGTGACGCAAAGCCTGGGTTTCTCGGACCTTCGGGCAATCAAAGGATTTCGTGGGATAGGTATGGCCGCTATGTTCGGTGATGAGTTTGGCTTTTCCTTTCGCCCCACCCCAAGAAGAGGTTTTATCGACCCCGTGAAGAGGCATTTCGCAGGAGAAGTCGTTATAGCCGAAGATATCCTCGAGGCATTCGCTGTCCTTGAAATACCGCACCCCGATCGTGGCGCGTTCCCCGTCGAGTTTATGGGCGACTTCGTTGGTTTTGGAATAGAGTTCGTGGTCGTCTTGGGACTCGTCGATCCTTACCCCATAAGCGATGATGCAGGGATGACGGCGTTCCTTGATGACCATCTTTTCGGTGAATTCCACGCATCGAGCCCTCCACAAGGGATCCTTTGAGATGCTTTGCCATCCCGGGATTTCATCAATCACGAACAAACCAAGGCGGTCGCATTCGGAGAGGAAATCCTCGCTTTGGGGATAATGGGAGGTGCGCACGACGTTGATGCCGAGTTCCTTGAGAATCCGGGCGTCGTCTTTTTGCAAAGATGCGGTCGCCGCCGCCCCGATATAGGGATAGGTTTGATGACGGTTGAGGCCGAGCAAAAAGAGTTTCTTGCCGTTGAGGTAAAACCCATCTTCCTTCCATTTGACGTCCATGAAGGCGAAAGTAGAGGCCACTTCGTCCGTGCTGGTACGGGTGACGAGATGATATAGGTTAGGAGTGGACGGAGAATATAGAGCAACATCATCAAGATGTCCTTTCGTTCCGTCGAATTCTCCGATTTTTTCGCCTTTATAGTAGATTTCATTATGAATGTTCACGCCTTCGTCGACCTCGACGAAGACATCGATATCCCCGTTTCGACGTCCCCGGACATAGACGTCTTTGATTTCCTCTTTCAAGGGTTTATCGATCAAGTAAACGGGACGATAGATCCCCGCGAAGGTTTGGTAGTCCACGACCCCGGCGAAAGGGGGAACCAGGGGATCCTCGTCCCCGTTTAGGCGAATCACCAAACGGTTCTTGCCATCCTTTAAGGCTTCGGTCACGTCGATATCCACAGGCAAATAACCCGAGACGTGGTGACCAAGGTCGATGCCGTTTAGGTAGACGTCCATCTGGACCATCGCCCCATCGAAATGGAGGATGTAACGCCGCTTTTCTTTCTTTTGGTGGAACGTTAAGAAATAGGTGGAATCCCCTTGGATTTTCCGTTCGTCAAAATCATGGAAGGGGAGGAGTTGGATCGTATGGGGGATATCGACATAAGGCAGTCCCGATGGGGTTTTGTCGATGTAGGAAAAATCCCATCCCCGCGTGAATTCGTAATGGAAGTTGAGAGGTTGTTTCATAGTCCATCCCATTGTATCCCTTCTTGGGCGAGTTGGCTATTTTTCGACGTGAAAGAAAGCGAGAAATCCCCATGTCTCCTTGAAAAAGGAGGGGGAACGCATTAGCATGAAGCCAACATGATTACCTATCTACCCGAAACCAAACAGTTTCACTTATCGACCTCTTTATTTTCGTATTTGCTTCGGATCGACGAACTCGGCCTCGTGGTTCTCGATTATTATGGGGCACCCCTCCACAAGGACGAATCCTTCGCCTCATTCATCCATCCTTCCGCCCCAAGGGGAGGGAGGTACGTCGTCCAAGACGACGCGAACCATCCCGGGGAATCGCTTTTATTCCGTCATTTAGAATTCTCCACCCCCTTCGTCGGATGGACGGAATCCCCCTCCATTGAGCTGTCCCTCCGCAACGAAAAGACATTCGAGTTCGTCTATGTGGATCACCAAATCGGAAGCGGGGAACCTCTCGATGGGTTACCCACCCCCAAAGGAGGGGAATCCCTCGTGATCGGTTTGGAGGATCGGTTACGGAAAGTCCGTTTGGAACTCCTTTACCGCATATTCGAAGAAGGGGTGTTGACCCGCGCGATTCGGATCATCAACGACAGCGAGGAAACCGTAACGGTCCATCGGGCCTCCTCGTACCAACTCACCTTCCCCACCCACGATTTCATTTTGACCGCCTTCGTCTCCTCTTGGGGAGGCGAATGGCAAAAAGAGGAGATGCCGATTCAGCGGATGGGGTATCACTTCGGTTCGGAGACCGGCAGCAGTTGCGACTCCTACAACCCCTGTTTCTATTTACGCCGCCCGAACACCACCTTGGATGAAGGGGAGGTCTACGCTTTCACGCTCATGTATTCGGGATCCCACCGCGAGGAAATCCAAACGAATTCCTATGGGTATACCCGCCTTCAAGCGGGCATCTCCCCCTTGGGGCTAGCTTATCTTGTAGAACCCGGGGGCAAGTTCGAATCCCCTTGGGGCATCCTGACCTATTCCCAAAAGGGCATCAACGGCATCCCGGAGGCCCTCCACCCTTTTGCATCGGGGCGCATCCTACCCTCCTTCCATAAGGATGAGCTCCGCCCCATCGTTTACAACAACTGGGAAGGTACCTATTTCGATTTCTCCGAAGCCAAACTCCTTTCGCTCGCAAGCAAAGCCAAGCGCTTGGGAATGGAATGCTTCGTCCTCGACGACGGGTGGTTCGGGCACCGCGATAACGACTCTTCGAGCCTTGGGGATTATTCCATCAACAAGAGGAAACTGCCTCGGGGGCTTCGTCAATTAAGCGACAAAATCCACCAAAAAGGCCTCCTTTTTGGCTTATGGGTGGAACCCGAATCCGTATCCGAAGATTCCGAACTTTTCAAGAACCATCCCGATTGGGTGCTTTCCGATGGGGTGCACGCCCCCAAGAAAGAACGCCATCAATGGCTGCTCGACCTCACCAAAGTAGAAGTGCGGGATTACCTCTTTCAGGAACTTTGCAAGACATTTGAGGAAGCCAAACCCGACTTCATCAAATGGGATTTCAACCGCATATTGACCGATTATCCCGAGGGTTCGGGATACGTCTACCGTTATTACCTCGCTCTTTATTCCTTGCTTCACGATATCCGTGAGAAATATCCTCGTCTATGGATGGAGAACTGCGCTTCCGGCGGGGCGAGGAACGATTACGCGATGATGGGTTTCTTCGATCACGCCTGGGTCAGTGACAACACGGACCATTATTCCCGCGCCTTCATCCAGACGAACATGGGTTTGTTCTTCCCCCAACGATGGATGTCGTGCCACGTTTCAGCGAAAACGTCACATAAGATGCTCCGCCGCGTAACGCTGGACACCAAGTTCGACGTTGCCTCCTTCGGGGTCCTTGGATATGAACTCGACCTCAAGAACCTCGAACCCATCGAGGAGAAAGAAGTCCAAAATCAGATCGCCTACTACAAAGAACGTCGTTCCCTCTTCCAGATGGGGTCTTATTCCTTACTGGAACAAAATGATGACCGCGTGGTGGCAAGCATCGTAAATGACCGCGAAGGAATCACCTTGGAAGTAAGCGGAATCCAACCCGAATACCCCGAGAACACCTACCTTCGTAGCAAAGGGCTCGATCCGGACGCGGTCTACCGTTACGAAGTCCGGAAAGAGAATATCCCCTTCTCCCGTTTTGGGGCGTTAATCAACCAAGTGAGCCCAATTCGCCTGAAAGAAGAAGGGTATATCCTCCACGCGCTAAGCCGTCATAAATCCTTGACGAACGAAACCTTCTTTGGGACCGCTTATGGCTCGGTCATTAACGGGAGGGGCATCCTCCTCCCCGTTAAGTGGAGCGGGGGCGGAATTGGGGAACGCCTCGCGGTCATGGGGGATTTTGGGACGAGGCTCTATTACTTTAGGAAAGTCGAATAACACGAGGAAAAGAAAAACCGGTCGGAACATCCCGACCGGTTTTCGTTATTTGAGTTCGTTATCGAAAATGAAGAAGTCGATTTGGCCGTCCGTGACGTAGGTGATGCGGACGTGCCATTCGTCTTTCGCATACGCGGGAAGCCCCCAGGCGTTGTCCGAGCTGATTGAGAAACCAAGGCTTTCAAGGTAGGCGGCGTAACGTTCCGCGTAGGTCTTGTAGAATCCCGTCGTGTATTCCGCGGGGCAATCCTCTTTGAAGGAGAACATGTGGATGCGGTGGTACCCTTCGGGGGTGTCGTCGCTTAATTGCCAACTCCCTTCGATTTCGGGGGCGAAGAGGAAGGGGAGGCCTTCCATGAAGGAGGCCCCGAACATGTCCGTGAGGATGGTGTATTGCTCCTCGGTCAATTCTTCTTCCCAGCTCGAGGGGGCGTTCCAGATGCCGATCGAGGAGAAGTCGATGGAGGAGGGGAGTTCCGCGCTTCCCCAGGAGGAGAAGAGGATTTGTTCTTTGCCGACGTAATAACCTTCCCCCGTTTGGAATTCATAGGAGATACTGATGGGGTGGTTATCGCTATCAAGAGAGAGGCGGAAGGAGGCGGGGATGATGTAATCCTCTAGGCCTCCTCCGAAGATGCCTTCTCCGAGCCCATCGACGGTCGGACGGACCTCGATTTGCCCGTTGTCGTTTTTGGCAAATACGTTCGGGGAAGCGGTGAATCCGATGACGTCCTTCATGGATTTGCCCGTCAAGGTCTCTTTCGAGGCTTTCGCTACTCCGGTCGTGCGGTTCCCTTTCTCGTCTTTGTTCCAAATGACTTCAAAGGGAACGGCTCCCGAAGCGGTCACTTGGTAGCCCGTATAGGTGTCGATCATGTTTGCATCCGCGCCCAAAGAGGTGTCGTGTTCCCGCACCTTTTGGAGGAAGATGCCGTCTTTGACCGTGAAGTAGGTCGCGTAGGCGCTGTTTCCGTTGAGCAGGGAAACGGCGGCAAACGAAGTCGATCCGTCGAATAAGCCCATAACCGTCGAAATTTCCTCGGTTTCCGAGATGGGGGACAACGAGGATAAGGTAGGAGCGTCTTCGAGGCTTAAAAAGTTCACGTTCGCGGAGGTGTAATAGGGATTGCCATAGGAATCGTAATACGTGGGGGTTCTCGCGCTTAAGGAGGTGACCGTGCCGTTTTGGATGGTCACTTCCACGGTTTCGAGGACGCCGAGGTCGTATTGGACGAGGCTTTTGATGAGGAAACGGGAGTTATACCCATAATAACGGTAGACCCCCTCTTTTTCCGTCGCGCGGAAGGCTTTGGAATCAAAATAGACGGAGGGATTCTTCAAATACGCATCGTAAGGGGTCTCCAAATCCACGTGGGTCACTTCGTTATGGGCGTTCACGTAAGAGAAAACCGCGTTCCCCTCTTCCCCTTTCTCGATGAGGCGTTTTTCCCAAGAAGTCGCGGTCGCGTAACGTTTCTCCACTTGGGTGGCGTTCGGTCCGCGCAAAAGCTTGGATTCCTCAATCATCAAGGTGGATTGCCCAATGAAGGTTCGGGAGACGAGTCCTTTGACGGTGAAGTGGTTGCCGTTTACCGCGGAGGAAATCGGGGATCCGGCTTCTTCGGGTAGGGAATAGGAGGATAAATAATTTTCCAAAGAGGTTTCAACGGAGGTGCCGATGTTCCGGAAGAGACCGCTCATGCCATCGATGACCTCGTATCCTTCCGCGAAGGTCGGATAGAAGGTGAACCGGAGGCCATCCCCCTCTTTGACGAAGGTGATTTTGGCGATGAGGTCCTGGTAATAGGAAACCCCCATGACGGAGGCGAATACCGCGATGGCGTCACGAGAAGAGGTGACGTAGCACTTTTGGGATTCCTCGATATCGTCGATGGAGAAAGAGGATAAATCGGAGATGAGCAAGGAGATGGGGTCGGCCTCTTCCGGGGTGGTCACGGGTAGGTAGTCCCCGTTTTCTTCGCTTTGGTAGCCGAGGGCCTGACGGATATCGGGGGACCCATCGAAGTTGTTCATGACGTACTTGTAGAAGAGTTTTCCGTTCCCTTCGTAATTTGGAAGGGCGATATACCCCATGCCGGTGTAATCGCTATAGGAATACTCCTTCGTGTGGACCTCTTGGTAGATTTGGTTGCCCTCTTCGAATTCGAGGGTGTAGTTGAGGCCGTTTGATACCTCCTGGAGCAAGGCGTAGACCTCCTCTTTGGAGTAGTTGACCTTGTAGGGATCGCTAATCGAAACGGATTCCTCGGATTCGCTCGAAAGGAAGGAATCGGAAGAGGAGCCCTTGCCTCCACAGGAAGAAAGGAGGAGGAGGGCGGAGCAGCAAAGGGGAAGGAAGGTGGATTTCATATCAATGGGGTCCTTATTTTACGTATTTAGTTGGAGAAGTTCGCGTAGTATTGGCGGCTGGTGCGGGAGGAGGAATTGACGGTGAAGGAAATGCTCTTTCCGTTTATTTCAACCGTGTAGAGGCTGCCGCTGGTGGTGCCAGATCCGGTCACCTTGACGTCGAAGTAGGCTTTTTCCTCTTCGAAGTCGTAGTAGCAATAACGGGTGGAGGTTCCGTCGTTAAGCACCAGGAGCTCCGCGACGTGCTTGGTGTCGTCGCTTAGGTCTTTGTTACCATCGACGACCATGATCGCGTAGGAATCCCCTTCGCTTAAGGCATTGCCTTCTTTTAGCATCGCCACAAGCGCCGTCTTCCGCGCCATGTCCACGGTCCCATAGCTCGTCGTAGAGGAGAGTTCGCGCGAGAGCAGGATTCCTTGGTCCTCACTTAGGAAGAAGCGGGTTTGGTACTCGTAGGAATACCCATGGAGTTCCCCACTTGCCTTCACCGCGATCGATCCATCGGATTTGCCGGTTAAGGTGACCTCATCTAGGCCACGGTAGGTGTATTTCCCATCCCCTAAGGAAGCAAAGGCGATGGAGGATGAGGCGTTACCCAAGCTGAACCCCGCGTAGGAGTGGGGAATCGAAACGGGAATCTCCTCTTTTTCGTATACACGGATTTGGATGAATTTGGCGCTTGGGGTTACAAAACTCATGAAGCGTTCCCCGACGCTGACCTCGACATTGGAGGCGACGTATTCGTCGTTCTCGTTTTGCTTTTGGTAAATCTCGATGTGGTCGATCACGTAGTTGCCGACTTCTCCCTTGGGAGAGGGTTTGACGTGCAAGGTTTGGTTTGAGAGGACGTTGCTATCGGTGATCGGGATCCATTCGTTGTTCTCGTAGGTGGTGACCGAGACGGAATAATGCTCGCTGTCGAGGATTTCGACGACCTTGTAGTTTTGGATGGTTTCGATGGTCAACTCCACCGGGCAAGCGGGCATATCGAAGAGATAGAAGTCCCCGAATTTCTCTAGTGCTTTGCCGTTGGCCTTCACCGCGGCGATGGAGTAATCGCTGGAGGCGGGGGTTACCGTGAAGGCGACCGAGTCCTCAAACTCATAGAAGGCCCCGGAAGCAAAGGAAACTGCGTAGGCTTCCGATGAGGCGTAGGTAATGGGGTAATGGTTTTTGTAGAAGGATCCCGAGAGCAAAACTTCCTCGTCCCCCATCGTAAACGAATAGACGCCCTCGTTATTTTTGAGATCCACGTTTCCGGAAAGAACCGTTAAGGAGGTGAGGGTGTATCCCGGAATCGTTCCGGCGGAGAAGACGACGGATTCCCCTGCGGCGAAATAAGGTTCCCCCAAATCCCCGAGGATCAAACGCGAGTCCGCGCTTCGAACGGCTTTGACCTCCGCGGCGATGGCGGAAATGATGGGAACCGGGCTCCGCAACGGGAAGGAATATAGTTGGACGTTCGGAACTCCACACGGTTGTCCCGCGATCTCGTTTCCATCGACCGTGAAAGAGAGGATTTTCTTCTCTCCCGGATGAAGGTTAACCACCGCGACTTGGGCGGTCTCGCCCAGCTGGACTTCCGGATTCACGAGTTCAAAGGAAAATCCGTCAACGATGGGCAGGTTTAAATGGACTCCCTCGATACTGGATTCGTGGGGGGTATCCGAGGAGGAAATGATGTTGTCTTCGCTGCCTCGGTCCTCACTTGGCTTATTGCCAGCAGGCGTGCAGCTCGTGAGAAGCAAGGTTAAGCAAAGAGGGAGAAACGTTTGGAAATTTGGCTTCATAGGGTTCCTTTCTAAAGAAAGATAAAGACTCACGTGATTTTGTCAATTCATATCGATATTTCGGGATTTTATTCACCCTTTGAAAGCGCTTCCAAAAGATTTTTATGTTTTGGAGAGAATACGGATTGATTTCTGATATTTCGAAAGGTAAGGTAATGCTATCTTCCTCCTCATTTGGCTATGCAAATCTTTTATCAAATCCTCGAGGTGATCAACTACGTGGTCATCGGCATCTGCACCCTCTCGATGGCGTTCCAGCTGATCATGATTCTTTTCTTCTGGCTCCCCGAGAAGAAGTTCAAGGAGAGCTCGGATTACCATCGCATCGCCTTGCTCATCTGCGCCCGCAACGAGTCCGCGGTCATCGGGGAGACGATCCGGGATATCCTGGAACATCAGGATTACCCCAAGGACAAATACGATATCTTTGTCGTCGCGGATAACTGCACCGACGACACGGCGAAAAAAGCGGAGGAGGCGGGCGCCACTGTGTTCGTCCATACCGACGAGGACCCCTCCCATCATCGCGTGGCCTATCCCCTTGCCTATGGCATCCGCAAAATACTCGAAACCAAGAACTACGATTTCATTATCCGAATCGACGCGGACAACCTCTTAAAAGAGGATTATTTCCGTCGCATGAACGATGCCTTCGTCAGCGGGGTGGAAATCGCCCGTCCTTTCGAAGCCTCTCGCAACCCGACCCAAAACACTTGGGCCACCGTTTCGGCGACCTATTACATGCGCGATTCCTTCATCGCCTGCAACTTCCGCGAATTCTTCCATTTGGATTCGATGTTGACCGGCGCGGGAATGATGCTCTCCACCAAGATGTTAGAAAGCATCGGGGGATGGGACGCGTTTACCTCCTCCGAAGATGCCGAGTTCACCTGCAAGCGCCTATGCGAGAAGAAGCGCGTCCGTTACGTATCCGACGCGGTCGTATACGAGGACATGCCTTCCTCCTTAAAGGATACCCATATCCGGAACGCGAGAATGGGGAACGGACTCCACCGCGTATTCTGGAAGGATGGATGGAAGATGCTCGGCCACTTCTTCGTATCGGGCAGATGGAGCAACGTGGACTTGTTCGTCCAACTCCTCGTGGTCCCGATGGCGGTCTTGTGCTGCTTATGGTTCCCCGCTTATTACGTATTCTACGCGATCGCCCACATCATTAACATGGTGGGCCCCGAATGGCTGGGGACGATTTATGCGCTGGATGGCAGTTTGTTAACCGCCGCGAAATCCGCCTCGTTGCTCTTCGATATGCTCCTCCCGATGATCGGCATCGTCCTTGGAACCTACCTCGTCATCTATCCCTTCCAAACTTGGATCGCCGTCATGCGGTCGAAAAAGAAGCTCGGGATGAAGAACCTCAAGGGTTATAAGCGAGGCATCCTTCTATCGAGTTTGCTCATGATCCTCGAGGCCGTGAGCATCACCTATGGGGTGCTCAGTAACGCGGGTTGGAAAAGCGTTCGTCGAAACGTCAAAAAGAAGGATAAACCAAGCGAGAATTAACCGAAAACAAGGGGATGTCCCCCTTGTTTTTAGTTATTGACGCGAATTTCAATGAGCTTGGTTTCCAGGGGATCGAGGGTGCATTCGATCGTGAATTCCCCGTTCCGCGATTCCAGGGTTTTCTTGCTGAAGCGCATCTCGGACAATCCCTTCAATGTCTCCACTTCCTTGGGGGAGAGTTCCTTGGGGGCCCCAAGCGCCATATAGGTGTCATAGCTCGACCCGGAGTCCTTGCCTAAGGAGGTGGTCGAAACCATGATTTTTCGGCAGCTTAGGTTCTTGAGGCGCAAGTAGAAGTGATAACGGTTCCCGCTTGGGAAGCAACGGTAACGCTCCGTGTAGCTGAGTTCGTAGTATTCCGCCTTCGCGTAAAGGTCGCTATAGGGCATGAAGTTCGTTAACAAAATCGCGTAGCCGTTGCTGGTTTTGGTCACCATTTGGCCGCTTCCGAGGCGCAGGTAGTCCTTCCCCAAGCGCCCGCATAGTTCAATCGCGTTGTAGGTGGCTTTCTTCCACCCTCGTTCTAGGGGCGAAGGGTCCCCTTGGAAGAGTTCCCGCCCTTTTTCCCAGAGGTGGCCTCCAAAATAGAAAGGAGTCGTAAAGGCATAGAGTTTCCCGTAACTTTCGGTTTCGAGTTGGCTGAAGAAAGAGGAGGAGAACACCGTGTCGTTGAGCAAGTTACCAAAGCCTTTGGAAAAGTTCGCGTCGAGCAAAATGAGCCCTTGGTTCTTGCCTCGGGTTGCCTTTTCCACCTTCTGGATTCCTTCGCGGTAGAGGTTCTGGGAGATGGGGAGGCGTTCCCCGTCGTAAGCGATTCGGAAAGCCACGAATTCGGGGTTTAACGTATGGGCCAAGAAGGCGGAATAAATCCCCCCTTCCTCGAAGTCCTTGACCGAAAAGAGGGGGGACACCACCTTGATTTTGGAGATTTTCTTGGTGAACGAGGCCAACTCTTCGAAGGCCTCAAAGAACTCTTCGCCGAGTTTCTCCGAGGTGAATTGCACCTTCCAGTGGTGGAGCTTTTCCTTGCCGTATTTGGAGGCGATGTAAAGCAATACTTCCTTGGTGATGGAGAGGTAATCGGACAAGGACCAGGTGGATTCGTCGAACTTGAAGGTGAAGTAGGGATAGAGCCCCGTCCCCATGATGGTGTCGAGCAAGGTCGCGAACACCCCTTGGTTCATGTGGATGCCGTCCTCCCCCTTATGGATGTAGGGCATCTGGTTCGCGTATACGCCCTGCACGTGAAGGATGGAGTAACCGAGTTCCTCTTTCAGGCGCGTGATTTCCGGGAGGATGTTGTTGAAGAACAAAGGCGCGGGACCGTCAATGCTTAGGATCTTGTTCCCCGGGTTGTTGGGGGCGCGGAAGAAGCGTTTGGAGAGGTCGATGTCGAGACTTAAGGTGCTCTCCCTCGCCTCGGCTTTCCCCGCGCTAGAGGCATCGAGTTCCCCCAAAATGATGTCGAGGGCCTCCTTTTGGTAATCCCCTTCCAAGAGGCTTGCCCCACGGGAGGATTTCCGCATCGAGGTGGGGTTCTTGCCATAGATTTTTTGGAAGGCGCGGACGTAACTTCTCGGGCTCGGATAGCCCGCGCGGAGGGAAATGTCCTCGATGGGGTCGGAGGTGTTGAGCAATTGGTCCATGGAGAAAGAGACGCGTAACTCGTCGTAATAATCCAAAAAGCTCTTGCCCGTCTCCTCCTTGAATCTTCTCGCGATGTAGGGGACCGCATAACCGAACTTTTCCGCGAGTTCCCCCAAGGTCAGGTTCTCGGCGTAATGTTCATCGAGATAGGCGATGATGGAGGGGATGATCCCCACCTTTCCCCGACGTTCCTCCCCTTTGACCTCGAAGTCGTTGACGAGTTGGGAGAAGAAGGAGTAGGCGATCGCCCGGTTGGTGAACAAGGAGTTCACGTTCTCCATCGTGTTGTATTTGACCATGGAGAAAACGATGTTCCGGATGTGGTTATAGCGGGGATTCCCGGGTTCTAACATGGAGTTGAGCTTAAAGCGCATCATCTCGGTCGCCCCAAATCCCTTTAGGTCGAGCAAGATGGACAAGAGGAGCATCTCCCCTTCAAGGGCGTGGAATTCCTTCGCGTTGATGAGGACCATGTCCTGGGGACGCATGGAGAAACTCGCCCCCTCCACGGTGATTTTGCCTTTGCCCGACAAAAGCAGCAGAAGTTGGGGGAAGGGATGGGAATGGGAGGCCACCCCATCGGTGGAGACAATGGAAAAGGTTAAGGGGATCTTTTCTTCGAAATGGACGATCGTGGTTTCGAATTTCATGGATTCAGTCTACGTCATTCCTTAAGAATCTTCCATATGAAAATGCGGATTCTTAACCTTTTTTGAAATCGGTAATCAAGTAGAGATTCAAAAATAGTTAAAAATCGGTAGTATTTTGGAAAATCAACTGCCCTTGGAAGCGCTTACACGCACACGTAGAATGGGGGTACATGAGGTGCATAATGCATGAAAGAACCGATTTTTAAGGCGACTCACATCGTTAAACAATTTGGTCCGACGATTGCCCTGAATGACGTAGATATCGAAATCTATCCCGGAGAAATCCGCGGATTCATCGGTGAAAACGGCTCGGGAAAATCGACGATGTCCGCGATTATGACGGGCATTTACGAGGCCACGAGCGGAACGATGGAGTACCATGGGAAGGAGTGGCATCCTTCCTCGATGATCGATGCGTTGTCCAAAGGCATCGGTATCATCGTCCAGGAAAACGGCACCATCTCGGAGATTTCCGTCGCCGAGAACATCTTCTTGGGTGAACTTTCCAAATTCTCCGGTGCCCATTATTTCGAGGAGAGAAAAGTCGACAACTTCTCCCCGATTTTCCCGTTGGACGTCTCTTCCTTCGATGAAGCGGTAAAAGCTCATCTGTCCAGTTTGGCCGCGCTTCAAGAAGAGGTCGAGGCGGGCAAAACCCCCAAGTCGACGCTTCAAGGGAAGAAGAAAGAGGCCATTGCCTCGATCCGCGAAGCCTACCTCGCTTTGGCGGAGCTTTACGAAACCAAGCGGGTGGAACTCCTCTCCTCCATTAAGGACGAATTCAACGCGGAAGCCCAAAAGCTCTTCGACGAATTCCAAGCGACTCTCCAAGGAATCGACAAGAAGTACGAGGAGAACGCGATGGGTTACGACGAGGTCTACAAGGAAAGGAACCGCAAGAACGAAATCGAACTTGCGAAGAAAGCCTATGCCGCCTCCGTCAAACGCCTCGATGATCGGTGCTACCGGAAGCGCACCTTCGTCTCCGAAGACAAGGTCGCCCTCAAGAACCATTACCTGAACGCCGTCCACGACGTGAAGGAAATCGGATCCTCGAAAGGCTGGAAGAAGTTCAAGGAAACGGCCCTCAATATCGTCTTCGGCCTCTTCGTCAACGGTCGTAAACTCAAAAAGCACGCGGGCGTCGCCCTCGCCAAGATCGGCGTCAACGACATCGCCCCGGGCGCCCCGACCTTCGCCTACGACATGCAGGCCCGCAAGCTCATCGAAATCGCGAAGTGCTTGAACAAGGACCCCGAAATCTTCATCGTTGACGAAACCACGACCGCCCTCTCCGAAACGGGACGTAACCTCTTATATAAAAAGATGGCGGAACTCCGCGACCAAGGGAAATCCGTTCTCTTCATCTCCCACGACCTCGAGGAGCTCATGGAGAAGTGCGACACCTTGACCGTCCTACGCGATGGCAACATCGTCGCGAACCTCACCAAAGCGAAAGGCGAATTCGATCCCGAAGCCATCAAACGCTTCATGATTGGCCGCGAACTCAAGGGTGACTACTACCGTTCCGATTACGACGGCAGTTACGGGGAAGAAGTGGTCCTCAAGATGGTCGACGGCATCCAAGGCCGCGACCTCCGTCACGTCTCCCTCGAACTCCATAAAGGCGAAATCCTTGGCATCGGAGGACTTTCCGAATGCGGTATGCACACCTTGGGCAAAGCATTGTTCGGCAACATAAAGATGGAAGGCGGATTCGTCTATTGCGGGGAACACCTCGATCGCCTCGTCCGCAGCGAATCCTTCGCGATGGCCAACAAGATCGGCTACCTCTCAAAGAACCGCGACGTCGAAGCCCTTGCCCTCAAGGCCTCCATCTTCGACAACATCGCCATCGCCTCGATCAATAACATCGCCAAGGCCAACTTCCTCGTGTTCAAGAAGGACGAGACCAAACTCGTCAACGAGCAAGTCCGTTCCCTCTCGATCAAGTGCAATTCCGCCGAACAGCTCGTCTCCACCCTCTCGGGCGGAAACAAGCAAAAGGTCAGCCTCGCGAAGTGGATCGCCAACGACTCGGAGATCCTCATCCTCGACTGCCCGACCCGTGGGGTTGATATCGGCGTCAAGCAATTCATTTACCAATTGCTCTACCGGATGAAGAAGGAAGGGAAGTCCATCCTCATGATCTCGGAAGAACTCCCCGAACTCATCGGCATGTCCGACCGCATCCTCATTATGAAGGACGGCCAAATCCAGCACGAATTCACCCGTTCCCCGGATTTGACCCAGGAAGAGATCATCCAATACATGATTTAAGGAGTGACCGCCATGGAAAACGATCTCAGTTTATGGAATACGGTGTCCCTCTCCGTCACTTCCTTCCCCGAAGACCTCGTTAATGAGGCCATTCGCCTCGGCTCGACTTCCGATCCGAGCAAAAAAGCGGACCTCAAGGCCTTCCGCGCCAAAGCCAAGGAACTCTACGCTTCCTTAGACGCCGAGGCGAAAGGTAAAGTCCAAAAAGGCATCGATGAGGCCAAGAAAGCCCGCATCGCCGCCTTGGAGGAAATCGAAGCGACGCGCGTCCACGCCCTCGAAGGGGAGAACGCCGCTTACGCCGCCATCGCTAATCCAACCCAAAAGGACACGCGCAACCACAAAGACGCGGTCGCGGGTATCGAAATCGTCGCCCGCCGCGCCTCCAAAAAGGCCTGGAACGATTACGAGGAAGCCCTCAAGGCCGCCAAACTCATCCGTTTTGACCTCCACGAAGAATACGTCGCCCTCTTGAAGGAGGCGATGGGACGGGTTCCCGCCATGGAATCCCTCCGTTCTTCTTCGCTAGAGAGCTATGCGAACTTCTCGTTCCGGAGAACCATCACGAACAAGAAGTTCTGGGTGAACCTCATTCCCGCGTTCATGCTCATCCTCATCATCTTGGCCTACGCGATTACCCGTAACGCGGTCCATTACACCGGTGACCTCGGCACGATCATCAACAACGCCATCTTCGTCGCGGTGGTCGCCACGGGCGCGGTGTTCATCTATTCCCAAGGTGGCTTCGACATGTCGCTTGGTAACGCCTCCCTCATGTGCGCCGCCATCGCCGCCATCATGTGGAACAATACCCACAACATCGCGATTTCCCTCGTCGTTTCCATCGTCTTGGGCGCGGTCCTCGGCATCATCAACGCCATCTTGGCCACGATGCTTGGCTTGCCCGTCATGGTCATGACCCTCACGATGATGAACATCTTAAGCGCGGTGGCCGACGCCATCTTCGCCAACTACGGTGGCCTCATCGAAGTCACCGAAGGCTTCTTGTTCACCAACGAAACCTCCGCGGGATACAAAGCCCTCATCTTCGCGATCTTCTTGCTCGTTTACTTCCTCCTTTGCTGGTTTATCTTCAATTGGACCAAGATCGGACGGAGAAACAAATTCATCGGTTCGAATAAGGTCGCCGCGAAGTTCAACGGCATCTCCCTCATGAAGGCCGGTATCATCTCCTTCGCGATTTCGGGCATCGGCCTTGGCCTCGCGGGCTTCCTCTACGCGAGTTCGCGTTCGGGATCCCAAGTCCAAAACGGCGGTATCCTCTCCACCGTCGGCCTCAACGTCGTCATCGCCATCGTCTTCGGCGGCATGACCACCTCCGGCGGACCCAAATCCAAGGTCAGCTGTGCCATCTTCGGCGCCTTCTTCTGCGTCTTCCTCGACGAGTTCTTCGCCGCCCTCAACATGGTGGCCCCCATCGAGGACTTCAAGTTCATCGCCAAAGGCGTCATCTTCTTGCTCGTCTCCCTCGGTAACATGTGGGATACCCGAACCAAGATGCTTGCATCGGGAGGATCCATCCAATGAATTATTCCGCACCGGTTCGTTACAACGACAATCCGCTCACGAGCTCCCGCAAGGCCAAGAAGTTCGGAAAGAACGTCTTCTGGTCCCTCCTTTGCCCCGCGATCATGCTCGTGCTCGCCCTCATCCTCTCCTATTCCAATGGCACCGGCTTATTCCTCGCCGGGACCACGATGGACACCCTTTCGAAGACCTTCTCCATCCTCAAGATGATGGTCATGACCCTCATCGCCGCCCTCGCCCTCAACACCAACTTGAACTCCGGGCGTATGGACTTCGCCCTTGGCGCGACCGGGATGCTCGCCTGCGTCTTCTCCTTCCTTTGCATCGGGTGTGACCTCTCCACCATCCAAAACATCTTCACCTTCGTTCTCCTCGCCATCGTGTTCGGCATGCTGCTCGGCCTTGTGCACGCGATCGTCCTAATTCTCTTGAAATTACCCCCGATCGTCGTCTCCCTCGGCATGTGCTTGGTCTACGAAGGCATCGCCAAAGTCGTCGTCAACGGTTACAACGACGCGGGCACCTTGACCCTCAAGGTCGGGCAATACACGGGCACCTTCTTCCAAGAGCCCATCATCCTCTTGCCCCTCCTCGCCATCGTCATGCTCTTCATGTCCGCGGCCCTCTGCTACACCCGCTTTGGCTACAACAAGCTCGCCCTCGTCTACAACCAAAAGATCTCGGTTGAAACCGGTATCAACGAAATCTCCCACTGCGTGGCTTCCTTCATTATCGCCGGCGCCTTGATCGCCATCTACCAAGCGATGGAATACACCACCCGCACCAACGTGAGCATCTCGACCAACCTCACCTCTTCCTCGGCGGTATTCAAGAACTTCCTTCCGATCTTCATCGGTGGCATCCTCGCCAAATACTCCAATCAGACGGTCGGCCTATTGCTTGGCGTCTTCGCGACCACGGTCCTCTACTCCAACGGCTTTAATAACGCGGGTATGGCGGCGGTCGTCTCGAGCCTCCTCAACGGCTTCTCCGTCTTCGCCGTCTTGGTCTACATGGTCGACAAGAACCGCTTCCTCGCCTGGGTGAAGATGAAGCGTTACCTCGCCAAGGAAAAATACCTCACCCCCGCGAAAAAGGAGGACGTCCAATGAAAAAGCAAGCCAAAAAAGCCTTAGGCTTCCTCTCCCTTGCCGGGGCGCTTAGCCTCGCAAGCTGCAATCTCTTCATCTTCGGTGGGGAGATGGTGGTCGCGGAGGCGGAAACCTACGAGAACTGCTACAACTCCGTCTTCTTCGCCCTTTATAACTACTATGGTTACGAAGGCCAACACTTCACCAATAAGTGGCTCGGCATGAACGACTCCCTCGCCGCCCATGGCATCGAAGTGAGCAACTACGCGGGCCAAAAAGACGCGCGCCGCTTCAAGCAAGTCCGCACCGCGGAAAGCGACCTCCCCGAAGACGCCCAGATCTATTTCGTCAACAACCAGAACTGGGACGCCTCCATCCAATTCACCCAGCCGATCGCGAACTACCACCCGATGGCGATCATCTCGACCTGCAACGGCGTCGAATTCGCCTCGCCGATCATCCTCACCTCCAACATGGGGATCGCCAATGCGACCATGGGCGGATTCTCCGACGCTTACCGCGACGCCTTCGTCAACGGTTCGGCGCGTTATGTCTGCGCCAAATACACCGCGCACATCCTCCCCATCTTCGCCGCGGGGGTCCAAGCCGCGACGGGCGGAAAGCTCATGCGCAACCCCGATGGAACCGCGTTAAAGCTTTCTATCACCAACTGGGCCATCCAAAACCTCGACGAATACGATGAACTTGCCCGCGTGGACTACATCGACGCGGTCGAGCATTCCTTAAGCGAAGTCGACACCTCTTCCTTCGCAAGCGTTGAAAACGGCATGAAGATCGAAGTGGTCTCCGAAGCGCAGGAAAACCTCTACAACGTCGGCTACGAAGGAACCGAGATCGAACTCCTCTCTTCCTTCACCGACGGGGAAATCGAAGGGGAACTCTCCTGGGAAAGCAGCAAGCCCGGCATCATCAAGGTCGTCGAAGGGGAAGAGCATCACGCGACCGCGAAGCTCCTCTCCCCGGGAAGCGCCACCGTCTCGGTGAAAAACGGGGAAGAAGTCCTCGCCTCCATCGACCTCGGGGTCGGAGCCCTCTCCCACCACCCGACGATGCGCAAGATCAACGTCGACTCCTATTTCGCGAACAATGACGTCGCGGGACTCACCGAATACGTCCAAGATTCGAGCGAGGCGACCATCAAGAAAATGTACGCGGATAACGCAAACAACGAAGAAGAGGATCGCGCCTCGTACCGCAGGGGCGAACGCCTCAAAGTCGGCGTCATCGTCCCCTCCTCCCTCAACGACCAGGTCTCGAAGTACGTCAACTACATCCAAGGGTACCTCGCGGAAGCCTATAACTGCGAAATCCTCACCCTCGGCCGCGTCGACAGCCAAAACACGCAAGACATGGTCGCGACCACCCTCGTCAACCAAGGCGCCAAATTCGTGATCTCGCTTCAAGACGACACCGATCGCAACAAAGCCGCCCAAATCTGCAACCAGAAAAACGTCTACTTCGCCATCGCCGGCTCTTGCCAAAACGACGTCGACTACGAGGTCATCAAGAATTTGCCCTACTACGTCGGTTCCATCGGCACTTCCCCGGAAGAGGAACGCCGCGCCGCCTACTACATGACCGAGTACTACCTCGAGTCCATGATCGAACGCGAAAAAGGCAACCTCAAGGAATGGCAAAACGAGTACTTCACCGCCAAGAAAGAGGGTCGCAACATCCTCAAGGAATGGGTGAAGTCCCCAAATTCGGAGACCCGTTAATGGCATCCTTCGACCTTGAGTTCTACGCTAAATCCCTCGGACGGAGGGTGCACGTCTTGCTCGAGATCCCCAGCTTGGATCTCGGCAAAACCCTCCGCAACGAGAACGCGCAGTATTACCAACAAAGGAACGACAAGTTCCCCCTCCTCATTTGCTTGCATGGCTTTGGGGACAACAAGGAAGCGTGGGTGAGGAACACTTCGATTACCCGTCTTGCGAACACCTATGGCTTCGCCAGCGCGTTCGTCGAGGCGGAAAACGGGTGGTATCGGAACCTCGGACCCCTCCGCGGCTACGAGGACTTCCTCGAAATCGATCTCCTCGACTTCCTCTATGGCAACTTCTCGAACTTGTCCGCGGAAGCCCCGCTTGCCATCATGGGGGTGTCCATGGGAGGGTATGGGGCCCTCTGCCATTACCTGAAGTATCCGGGCAAATACAAGGCCGCGATCGCCTTGTCCCCCGCGATTGCAAGCGACATCCCCGAAGAAGAAGGGCAATCCCTAAAGGAGCTCTTCCTCACTTCGAAGGTCCCCCACCGCATCTACCTCTCCATCGGGGATAAGGATTTCATCCTCCCCCAAAGCAAGGAATTCGACGCTTGGCTGAAGGAGAATGTCCCCGACGTATCTTACCGATACATCCCCAACAAAGATCATTCCTGGCCGACCTGGGACGAACAGCTCCCCCGCATCGTCTACTTCCTCCAATCCATTGGTTTCATTGGCGAACTGCCAACGCGCTATAAAAGATAAAAAAAGAAAGGATCCTAGCATGAAACACAAATCCTCCCTCCTCGTTCTCACCGCCCTCACCATCACCGGCCTTGCCGCCTGCGGCGGAGACTCCTCCTCCTCTTCCTCCACCCCAGTGGAAAGCGAAAGCGTTTCGAGTGTCGTCGATGACACCCCGAGCACCGCTTTCACCAAAGCGAGTTTCACCTACGAAACCGATTTCCAAGTCGACATCGATGCCAACGGCGGCAACACCAACATGGACGGCTTCAAACGCCACCAATCCTGGCGCGTCGTCGGGGACATTGATTTGACCCCCGGGGACGTCTACCTCTCCGTCTCGACCAAAGGATATGACCTCCGCAACGACAAGACCGAGGAAAAATCCGCCGTCGTCTACGCCGAAAACGGCGCCTATTACTACCAAACCTCCACCGAGGATAAGACCGCCCTCGCCGATGAAGCCGCCGCGCTTGCCAAGGTCGACGAACTCCTCGCCAAGACCACCAACAACCAAACCGGTTACATCGACCTCGCCACCTTCGTCTACGATGACGCCGACGTCTATCAATGGGCCAACTTCGGCAACCACTCGACCACCGTCGGTCCGCGCTTTGGCTACGAATACGATGGCCTCGCCTTCGATCTTGCCAACGAACAAGTCAAAGAAGACGTCGAAACCGTCAAAAACGGCGTCGTGAACGTCGTCCGTTCCCCGAAATACATTGGTTACCAAACCGACGCCGGCATCTCCGACTTCACCAATGCGGGAGGAGAAGAAGCCGCTTCGATCACCATTAAATACGGGGAAGAGGACAAGCTCGTCACCTCTTGGAGCGAAACCCTCAATGCCCCAAGCCTTGACATGCCCATCATGACCCCGGCTCCGACCGTCATGTTAAGCGGAACCCGCGCCTTCACCGCGACCTACCCCGAATCCATCCCCCACGAAAAGGCCCTCAAGGCCCTCGCCACCGAAGGCAAGGCCCCGGTCACCAAGAAACTCACCAACCACGCGACCGGCCTCAAACTCGGATGGATCAGCTACGCCCAATTCAGCCAAGACCACCTCATCCACGACATCCCGATGGAAGGCCTCACCCCCGGCGGAGACATCTTCGTCATCGCCCAAACCTCCTCGATGACCTACGAAACCGGCTATGAATTCGGCAGCGTCCTCGCCAATGGCGTCGCCATGAGCCAATTCGGCCCGGGCGTCTATGGCGTTTCCGCCAAGACGGACACCCCGATCACCATCGAACTCGTCGGACGCAAGACCCCGGCCGCGACCGACGTCGACGTCACCGTCGCGACCGATACCGGCATCCTCGACTACGAACTCAAGGTCCTCGACGGCACCAACTACGCCGGCATGATCGACATCAAACTCGACAAGGCCTGCGAACCCAAGGAAGGACGCTTCGTCTGCTTCAAGCCGACGCTCTTCGCCGAAGGCAAGGAAATCGCCTCCGTTAAAGCGGGCGAGGTCGACCTCCCGAACTATGGTGGCTACTATTGCTACCCGGCATCCGCCGCGGGCAAGGTGACCATCACCGCGCTGACCAAAGCCAAGACCGAAGCCCTCGCGACCTTCAAGTTCACCGTCGGCGAACACATCACCGCGACCAAATTCGGCTGGACCGACAACACCTTCCAATGGTTCGAACTCCCCGAAGAAGGCATCGCCCCGGGAGCGAGCATCTTCTTGATGGCCAACACCGCCCTCTTCACGTATGAAGAAGGCTACACCTTGGATTCCATCACCGTGAACGGCACCGCCATGAACCCCGTCCAAGGGGCGCTCTACGGCAGCCGCATCGCCGAAGCCGGCGAATACGCCGTCGTCGTCTCTGCCAAACTCGCCGCGTAATTTCGTTCTTTGTTGCTACATTCCTCCCTTGGGGGTCATCCCCCAGGGGAGGGTTTGAGGTATTTCCCGTGCATTTTCTCTCCCTTCCTCCTTTTTCCTTGTCCGCGAGTCAGATTTCTCGCGTCGAAACGCTTCTTTCTTCGTTGACTCTCGAAGAAAAGATTCGTTCGCTCTTCATCCTTCTTTCAAATGGAAATGATGAAGAAGCGGTGAATGAACTCGTGGATTTTGCCCCCAGTGGCATTCGGTATAACCCGATGCGGGGGGAGACCTTGTTACGTTTCCTCACCTCCTTGCAGTCCAAAGCCAAAACCCCGTTTTTGGTGGCCGCGAACGCCGAAGAAGGCGGGAACGGGATTTGCCTCGAAGGAACCCTCGTCGGGAGCCCGGGGAAACTCGGGGCGTGCGGGGATCCCCACCTTGCTTACGAAGCCGGCGTTTTGGCCGGAAAAGAAGCCAAAGCGGTTGGGGTCAATACCATCTTCGCCCCCGTATCGGACATTCTGCTCAATTTCCGCAATCCCGCGATTCCGACCCGAAGTTACGGGAATACCCCAAAGGCCGTGGAGGATTTCGCCTCCGCTTATCTCCGCGGCATCCTCTCCGAAGGCGTGATGGCATGCCCCAAACACTTCCCCGGAGATGGGGTGGATGAACGCGACGCCCACTTGGCCCCGAACCTCAATTCCCTTTCGGTCGAAGAATGGGACCGAAGCTTTGGAAAGGTCTATTCGCGCCTCATTCAAGACGGCGCGCCCCTCATCATGACGGGGCACATCGCCTTACCCTCCTACCACAAGAAAATCCATCCAAACGCGGAACGCGTCCTCCCCGCGACCTTAAGCGGGGAACTCCTCCAAGGCCTCTTACGGGAACGCTTGGGATTCAACGGGGTCATCGTCTCGGATGCGACCCACATGGTCGGACTCACTTCCTTTGAAAAACGCAAGGACTTGC
>JAXFGC010000058.1:0-14903 GCA_034171505.1 Candidatus Alloenteromonas sp.
TTTTTCTAAAACGGTGTTACTTGTGTTTGACTGTAATTTAGGATTCGTTCACTAGGGAAATCCGAGGCGGATTCTACATAAAGGCACAATAGAAAAGGCGAGGAGTAAAAACCTGTTCGTTTATTGAATGAAGACGAAAGATAAAAGAAGTGCCCTTGCGCGGGGGAACCGTTTATTGAAGATGGCTTTGTTGCATTAACGAAGGAACTCTTCGATGGTCCATTCTCGGCGATAAACAATAAATGGTTTTCCGTTTTCGTCGATTTGGACAGGCAACCAAACGTAATCGGCGACGCTTGTGTTGTCGTCGGTTAAGTTTTCGCTATAGAGAGGCGCTTCGTCTGTTTTTGGTCCAAACATTTGGATAAATGCTTTGTCCATGTCCGGCAAATCTTCGGGCAAGTCCGTTAACCAGCGATCCCCAAGAGCGATGTATAACCCAGGAACATGAGGATGGGCGAATACGCTGGAGAATTGGGAATGGAAGGAATTTCGATTTTTATCGCCTATACACGTTTCACCAAAATCCACCCACGCCCCCTCTAAATCATCGAGGCCGTGCCCTTTCGTGGAGTTCGGGAAGTATCCGGTGGTCCCGGAAGTTAAGAGATAGCTATGCCCTTGATACGAGAAATACGCGGGGGCCTCTCGCACAAACGGGGGGTAGGGTTCGTGGAGGTGTTCGGTGTAAGGTCCTTTGATGTGGAGGTAGTCTTCGCTTAGCTCCGCGAGGACCATGCAGGTGTGAGGATTCTCGAAAACGATATACGTTCTCCCCTCTTTTTGGAATAAGTCGAAATCTCCCGCGTGATAAGGGCCGAGATCCACCTCGTGAGAAAAGGTCATGTCATGGATGTCATCCCCCACACAGACGGAGAAGGTGCAGGTATCAAATCCGCCACAGGAAGTCTTCGCCCACAAAACGTATTTCTTTGTTTTCTCGTTATAGAGAATATGGGGGCGGTCCATGATGTTGGTCGGATAGAAGGGATTATTCGGATCATCGCTTTCCTTCACCGCGAACCCTTCGTCTTTCCAGTTGTAGAGGTCCTTGGAGGAATAGAGTTTTACCCCATGATGCCAATAAGGGCATTTTTCTCCCGTTGCCCGGCCCGTGATCCCTTCTTTGTTTTCGCCATACCAATAAAAGGTTCCGTCACGATAGAGAATGGAACTCCCATGGGCTTGAATCCGTTTTCCAGAATCGTCCAACCATAGCTTTCCGGGTCGAAATGAATGATACATATGCGATCCTCCGTTAAAGATAGTTTAGCAACGATTTCACAAGACAGGAGAGGAATTCTCCAGAAATCACTTTGAACAACATTAGTAGCAACATTTGTATATTTGTCCTTTGAAGGCCGCTCACTATGATAAAGGCATAACCGAGAGGAATATTCTATGAAAACGAACAAGAATCTTCTTATTTTTTCTATTGGCTTTTTAGCCCTTGGGCTCGCCGCGTGTGGCGGTTCATCTTCTAGTGATCCCGTTTCTTCGAATGAAGAATCGCAGCCTGAGGTCAGCGAAATCGTGGAAGGTTCTTCCGTTATCGACAGCGGACCCGTGGATAACTCTGAGGTAGGAGACGAAGATTACGTTCCTCGCCCCAAACAAGAAATGCCGACCGCGGAAATCGTCGATGCGGATTACGATTATGGCGATCCCGCTACTTGGGCGGGCACGGATTATGCCTCTCAAAGCCTCGGGTATGTCTACCTCCAGGATATCATCGACGACGACGTTTATGACTGGGGCCATTCCGTTCTATACGAAGACGGCGTTTACCGCATGTGGTGGACCCGTCCCGCGGTTTACGACGCGATTTTCTACGCCGAAAGCGTCGATATGAAGAACTGGACCAACGTCCAACGCGTTATCTGCCTCTCCCCCAACGCAACCAACATCACCAAATACGACAACATCAAAGGCATGCTCGGTAAGCCAAGCGTCGTACACGTCGGCGATACCTACTATATGTATTTTGAAGCGCCCGCGACGGAAGATCCGGACATCACCCAAACCGTTTTGGAATGGGACAACCAAGTCATGCTCGCCCTTTCCAAAGATGGCATCCATTGGGAATTCCATTCTGACGCCAAGGGACAGCCCCAACCGGTCGTCGCCATGAAATCGGAGTTCATGCGCAACTTCAACACCAAGAACTACGGGGACGGCCAACCCTCCGTCTTCTATAAAGATGGTCTTTTTCATTTAACCTATTGCCACGTTATCTATGAAACCGGGGACCGCGAGAACGGCATTTATGTCGCGACCTCTTCCGACGGTATCAACTTTGGTGACGTCTCCACCCATCGTCGCATCTCCGCGGGTAATGGACTTGGCATCACCTATAACGCGAAAACCAAGAAGTACATGAAGAGTACCAACAAGTCGGTCATCGAAAGCGATACCCTCGATTTCTTGGGGGACGTCCATGAATATTCGTATACCACTTACGACGAACTGACCGTTGTTCGTAACTTCCCCGAGTTCGTCCGCAACGGCCAAGGAATCGTTGATACCGAAACCTTCTATGTCATCTCTCTCCAAGGCGAGAAGTCGACCACCGATGACTGGCGCGCCAACCACAAGACCTGGAACGGATACGTCTATGCGGTGAACCCCTGCGAATATCAAAACCGTACCATCACTCTTCCTAACGGCGGAGCGGCCACGAAGGATAACCTCAAAGGCTATCAAGAACGGAAGAACTCCTATGTCCGTCCAGAAGCGGATGCCGTTTATGCCGAAGATTCCGCCATCAAGATCGACTGCGTCAAAGAAGAAGCTTATGATGGCGCTACCGAAATTGAGATTTCCCGTCTTTGCTATGACTATGGCAGCAATTTGACCGACACCTGGGGCAAGGCATATGTCGCTTGGAATGAAACTTACCTCTATGTCTTTGCCCATATTTATGATGCGACCCCGGATACCAGTTATGGATTGCTGGACCGCACCATGACCTATATGCATGACAGCCTCGACATCTTCGTCGACGCTATTCATGACTATGGAACGGGAACTGAAGTCCCTTATGGCATTGAGCAATACATGATCGGCGTGGATGCCAACAACACCGATTTCTGCATCAAGGGTGACGATGATTACGATTTGACCGATGAATTCACCGGAACCCGTCACCGCGTTAAGAAAGTTAGTGCGGGCTATGACCTTGAGGTTCGCGTAGGATGGCATGACCTCGTCGTGGATGAAATCGCCGCCTATCGCACCATCGGCATTGACTTCCAAATCAATGATGCGATGGGGCATGGCGTCGGACGTGAAGCCTCTGTTTTATGGAGTGACCACACGGGCAATTCGTTCCGCTTTGTCGACGTGATGGGAGACCTCTATTTGGCGAAATGAAGATGAAATCCTGGCAACAGTATTTCTTAGCAGGCAGTGCTTTCTGCCTACTGGTCTCCTGCGGTTCCCCCTTTCCGCAGGAGTCCAGTTCAAAGGAGATTCCTTCGGAAAATTCCTCTATGTCGGAAACTCCTTCCAGCAGCGTTGAAAGCAGCGATACCTCCTTTGATTTTGGCGATCCGGAATCTTGGCCGGGCGACACCACGAAAGTGCGTGACCTTGGGGATGCCATTCTCAAACCTTATCCCTATGACACCCGTTATGATTGGGGACAATCCATCCTTTTCGATGAGGAAGATCAGATCTATAAGATGTGGTGGTGCCGTCAATCCCCTTACGACACGATTTGGTATGCCGAAAGCAAGGATTTGAAGCATTGGAACAACTGCCAAAAGATCATGGTCGTCGAACAAGACTCGACTTGGATCAAAATGCACGTCGGAAAACCCTCCGTTCTCAAAATCGACGGGAAGTATCGGATGTACCTCGAGGCCCCCTGTACCATCCAAGGTTGGAAGGAATTCAATAACAATGTCCTGATGGCCGAATCGGACGATGGTATCCATTTCACCTTCTACACGGGGAACACTGATGAACCCTATCCCGTCATTCGGATGAGCGATGAACAGATTGCCGCGAGCTGCGATTATGCCGCGAATGGTTCATCTTCTGGGTATGGTTACTACGGCATTGGGCAACCTTCCGCGGTTTACAAAGACGGGACCTATTACCTTTATGTCACTTATTCCCTTGAACAAGGCGATCGTTTCTATTGCTATACCTCCAAGGATGGTGTCCATTTCGGGGACGGGACACAGGTCTTTGTCCGCGCCGGAAGCGGGGTCAAATACAACGATCTCACCCAAAAGTTCATGATGACCTATACCTATACTTCCGATGGGCAAAGTCGGGTGTATTACATGGATAGTGAGGATGGGTTCCATTTCACTTATAACGATTATGCGAGTGCCTCGGTGAACAAAAACATCCTCGCTCGCGGAAGTGGATTAGTCCGTAACTACCCAGATTTCATTTGCAACGAGCAAGGGCACGTCACTACCCACACCGTCTACGTCTCCTACATGGAAGGCAAGATGGCGGAGGATGGGCAGGATTGGAGGCTTTACTCCTCCACTTGGGACGTCCATATCGCGATGTTCAATCCGCCCGAATTCGCTAACCGCACGATGGTTCTGCCAAACGGAGAGATTTCTTCTTCGGATGCCTTAAAAACGTATTCGGACAAGAACGTTCCTTATGACGACTATCTTTTGACTGCTTCTTTGTCGGACGCCTCCATTTCTATCGACGGAGTCGAAGATAACGGGTACGTGGATGCTTTATCCACTGAAATTACTCGTCAATCGTACGCGGAAAACGCAGTTCCAAGTTCATTAACAGGGACCATGAAGTTATTGCCTTCTGCGGGCGCCTTGAACGTCTTTATCCAAACCGAGAACGAAGCCCCTGCTTCCGATGATAAGATCGTTTTCCTGCTTGACGAGGATCGATTGGGCTCTCCCATTCGTCTCGTTGCCACTCTAGATGGGGTGACTGCACTAGATGAAGAAGGAGAGGAAGTTTACGGTATTCAAAGTTCTGTGGTTCGTACCGGTAAAAAGCTGAAACTCGAAGCGAAGATTCCCTGGAACAAATCCGTGAGCGGGGAAAAATGCATCGGCGTGGACTGCTATCTCTATGGGAAGGCCGACAGCGTCATGTTTAAGAACCTTACCACTTGGAACGATTGTCTTGCTTCCTATGATGCCTCCTCGTTTGGGGAAGTCATCATTCAGTAATTGGTTGACCAGCCTTTTCCGAGAAATCGGCTCCATTCAAAAGGCTTAATAAACAAAATATAAGGAGAATGTATCGGAGACAGGGATTGGAACTCCGAGAAAGAACAAAAGATGAAAAAGAACAAACTTCATCTTCTTGCCTTGCCGGCGTTGTTCGCCCTTTCATCGGGAGCCCTCGCGTGCCTCGTGAAAGACACAACTCAGGTAAAGGCAGACAATTCGTTCATTGTAACGAGCCTCACCACTTCAAACGGCTTGATGTCCGCCTCCGACTGGGCGGGCCTCGAGACCTATGCGATGGATGGTCCTAATGGAGGAAGCGTTGCCTTCGCGAGCATCGGTACCAATTTCTTCTTCCGCATGGAAATCTCGGACACCACCCCCAACAAGAACAAAGAGAAAATCGATTTCACTTTTGCTGTTGATGGTAAGAGCCAAGGCCAACAAGGCAACTTCGATCCGTGGTTGACCGGGTATGGTGCGATGGATTTCGGAGACAACGTGCAAACGGAGCTTTCTTACGATGAAGACGCGCAAAAGTTCGTCGCGGTTATCGGATTCAACATGGGTTCCTCCTTTGTTTCCGGTGCAAAAGTCTCGACTACCATCCATTTCTACGACGCCACCGAAGCGTCCCAAGGTTGGGGCAGCGGCGTTGCTAACACCTTTAGTAGCGATCTCTATCTTCTCGCGAAAGGCGAAGAAGAAGAGGTGGCACACACCTACATCGTGAACAATGTCGCGACTTCTGGCCTTACCACCGATGCGGACTGGGTGGGTGTAGAAACCTATGAAATGATCGGCGAGAACAAAGGCACCGTCGCCTTCCTCGCTTCCGGCACCAAACTCTTCTTCCGCATGGAAATGCCGGATACCACCCCAAATAAGAATAAAGAGAAAATTGACTATTTGATTCTCGCGGGCGGAAAGACTCATGGCCAACAAGGCAACTTCGATCCGTGGTTAACCGGCAATGTCGCGATGGAATTCGGCGACGCAGCCCAAGTGGAACTCTCTTACGATTCCGAAGCCCAAAAGTACATCGCCGTTATCGGCATGGAAATGGGATCGACCTACGCCAAAGGCCTAAAGGTCAATGCGACTGTGAATTATCACGACGCCACCGAAGTGACCCAAGAATGGGGAACTGGCAACGCGAATACCTTCAACCATGACCTCTGGCTCGAAGAATTCGTCGAAGAGGGCGAAGAATCTTCTCCAGAAGAATCCACGGAACCCGAAACCCCGAGCGAAGGTTTGGTCGAGGGCCCAGCCAATACCGATCTCGGCATTGTGGTTGAAGATCTTGCCAAGATCCCGAACGACGCTGCTTGGGAAAAAGCCACTGCTTATGAAATGATCCCGGTTTATGGTGACACCACTGGCGCGACCGGTACCATCAAGATCTATTCCTCCAACGAAAACTTCTTCTGGAGAATGGATGTAAAGGACCCCACCGTTTCGTATCGGACCGACGGCATTTACATCAAAGTCAGCACAGCGGATGAAGAACCGAGAACCCTTTATGAAGGACGCGGGAACTTCGACAACTGGATTGCTGAAAAGTCCAACGAACTTGGGCAACCCTCCCTCCGTGAAGATTCCTTCTCCATTGGTGACATCACTTCTTTCTCGGAAGGCGTCATCACTCACAAAGAAGGCTTCTATGCTCCGAATTACGCCGTTCCTGGTAGAAAGCTCCACTTCGAAATCCGCTTCCGTGACTCCCGTAGCAGCCACGAACCTTGGATCGACGATGACCAAATCCACACCATCTACTTCGACCAAGTCGTGACCTTTGGCGAAAAGGCCGACACCTCCATTCGCCCGGAAACCCCGACCGAAGGGTTCGTTGGTGATAAAGAAGGCCTTGCCTACAACAAAGTCACCATCAAATGGAATGAAGCCGAAGGCGCGGACACCTACAAACTCTTCCTCTATCAAAAGACGGAAGAAGGATGGACTTACCTCCGTACCGAAGGACCGATCTACGCGGGAGATGACTCTTACGCCGAAGAAATCACCGGCCTCAGCGAACAAACCGAATACGCGGTTCAAGTCATTGCTTATGACGTTTCCGAATCCATGATTGCCGCGAGTGACCTCGTCCTTGTGACTACCCCATCTCGCAACCCCTCCACCTCCGAACCCCCGGTGGAATCCAGCGAGGAAATTGTCGAATCCAGCGAGGAAATTGTCGAATCCAGCGAAGAAGCAGAAACTTCCAACCCTGGAACTCCGATCCCAGAAAAGAAGGGCTGCGGTGGATCCGTTATCGCTGCTTCTAGTCTTATTGGCGTGGTCCTCTGCGCCGGCGCTGCTCTCTTAGTCAAGCGTTTCTCGAAGAAAGACTAAGATCCCTCAACTCTTTTGGGGAGGCTCATCATGAAATTTGAACTTTCGAATCACCTCGGAACCTTATCCTTGTCGAACAATACCCTTTCCCTCGTCGCGTCTCGCGGTGGGGGAGAGGTGAGCCTTTACGGCGAGGAGTTTGTCTTATTCGTTCGCCGCGACAACGAAATTCTGCCTCTCCTTTCCTCTTCCTTTTCTTCCAAAATCCAAAAGGCAACTCCTCAAGCCGTTGAAATCTCCTACGACCTCGACGGCTTGGGGGTGCTTGTCACCTACTCCGTTTCGGGAGACACCTTTGTCAAAACCCTTTCGATTCACTCTTCCAACCCTTTATTCCTTTCTTCTGTGGTGCTAGAAGGACGGACCCCAAATACCGATCGTATTTCCTTGGGAGGAGAGGGTCTTCCTTTCTTCGTTAATGATGTTGCCTTCGCGGGGATTGAATTCCCCGCCGCGGACAACCGTCTCGATCATGGGGCGTTAGATTGCCGTCAACATCCAAATGCGCTCCTTTCTTCTTTCGTTTCTTTGCCGGTTGTGTATGGGCTAAAGAAAGAAGGAAGCCTCGCGGATACTTTCCGCATTTACATTGAAAATAATGCAAAAAATAGAAAACCCCGCCTCCGCTTGTATTACGGAAATTGGGGTTTATACGATAACCTCACCCCGGGAGACCCGATTATTGACGAAGCGTTGAGTCTCTCTAGCATCAAAGACCTCACCTATTTCGAAAAAGCCTCCGGTTGCCATTTTGATGCTTACATCATGGACGCGTTCTGGTTTCAAAAGAATTCTCATTACGCGGAGTTTGACGAAAACGTATTCCCTCGTGGAATGAAGCCGGTCGTGGACGCGCTTGAAAAAGAAGGCATTGATTTCGGCCTTTGGTTTGACCTCAACTTCTCAAAAGACGAACCCCAGGGGTACGAATTCGCGGATAATGGGCTCCATAATGGGTCCTATTGCTTTGCCTGCCCTGAACTCTATGAAAGAATGGAAAGTGCGCTTCTTCGCCACATCAAAGAAGAGAAGGTACGGGTAATCAAATTCGATTTCGCCTACTTCGAATGCTTTAATTCGAAACATGACCACGCGCAGGGACTCACCCCCTCCAAAGAAAGAAGCGTTTCCTTGTTCCTTCGCCTTCTTTCCAAACTCTATGAAGTCGAGCCGAATTTGACGATTCTTTGCTATAACGGGTGGACGATTTCCCTTGAATACATTGGCAACGTGAAAGAATTCACGCGTCCCGTGATTTCACCTTATTGGTCTAAGTACGTTGATTACGTTTACTGTGGCGATCCTCGTCCTAGTGAAATCCCGACCGCTTCCTTCGCTTCTTCGTTAACTTATTACACGGATGCGATGGTCAACAATTTTTACGATAGTTTCTTCCCTTTGTCGAGCATCGATGACCATGGAGCCATGATGGGCCATACGGGAACCATCTATTACCTTGGGAATGAAACCTACCGTCAAGGCGTGTTGATGTCGATGATGCGAGGGGGCAATAAACTCCATCTTTATGGGGATTTGTCTCACCTTAGCAAAGAAGACGCGGAATATTTCGCGTGCGTCAAGACAATCGGGGAAGAGGCCATCGCGCAAGGAATGGTCTTCCATCCCGCGTTTGGAGATCCTCGCAAAGGGGAACCGTATGGCTATGTCACAGGCAACGAAAAAGAAGGCTATTTCGTCTTGGTGAATCCGACGGATGACCTTTCTTCTACGGTGATTGAACTCCCGGAATGGAAGGGCAAGAAAGTCTCTCTTTCCCTCCGTATCAAGAATGGAAAGAAGGCAAGTGGAGAAGAACTCGCCAAAGGCAGAACCGTCGTTCATCTCGAAAAAGAAGAATACGCCCTTTACCATTGGGTCGTTGTTCCCTCAAAAAACAAAGAAACCATTTTGACCATTCACCCCGGAGATGAGTTGGAAGTGAACGTCGAAGGGTATGAGGTCCTTTCCATTATCTTTAAAAACGAAAAGAACGAACCCATTCGTACGGGAACGGGGGTTCCAGATTTCATGAAAATCACCGTGGAATCCGAGAAAGAACCCTGCTCCTGCTTACCCTGCGAAACCGTTTGGAGTGGTTTGTCTTGGGTTCGAAAAGACGTCAAGGAGGCCAAACGAGTCCGCCTTTCTTATTTGAAAGGAGAACCTATCTTTGCGAAACTAGTTTGGGAGAAATAGGATGAGGCCCATCTTTCGTAAGTTGATTGCCATCGGAAGCATCGCCGCCGTTGTGGGCGCGGGATGGCTTTTCGATTGGGTTCGTTCCACGACTTTCACAGTGGAATTCACCAAGGTCGAACGGGTGGGTGACACCCCGCGTTATGACGAGGAAGGAGAAGAACTTCCCGTAAATGTTGGAGTATGCGATGGGGACACCAAGATGAATATCTCCATCCGCGTGACGCATTACGGGGATGGGGTTTCCGATCATGTCCTCTATGTCAAAACCAACCGCGGCGTCATTGGAAGAATGACCACCGATGCGGATGGATACGTGAACTTCACCTATGACTGTTATTATTCGTTGACCGCCAGCGACGTGGTGTTTACCGCAAACGATGAGAACAACTCGGTTTTCGTAATGGTTCCCGCCTCGGGAAGTTACACCATGAAAATGGTGGCCTCCGCTGGAGATCCGGGTGGAATGACCACGAATGACATTTTCTTTGATGTTGATGAAGGAGGAGAGGCATGACAAAAGTCGCAAAGGCCAAATCGTCCTTTTCCTGGAAGAAACTTGGCAAAGACATTTGGAAGAATAAGGCCAATTATCTATACCTGCTCCCCTTATTTTTCTTCCTTCTCACGTTTTCGTATTATCCCGCTTTCAGTGGAATCTACCATTCCTTCTTCGACTGGAAGGACACCGGGGAAGCCACGTTCCTCGGGCTTGACAACTATGTGGAATTCTTGACGGATTTCGAGGTTTTCTGGCCCTCGGTCCTCAATATGTTCAAGATGCTCCTTCCGCGTCTTATCATCATGATCATCGTTCCTTTGATCGTCGCGGAGCTTATCTTCAACTTGAAATCGGAACGCGCTCAATCTTTTTACCGCGTCCTCATCATGATTCCGATGGTCGCCCCAGGGGTCGTTAACACCCTTATTTGGCAATACATCTACGATCCGAACTATGGTTTGGTTTCCGCGATTTGGCAGGCTTTTGGAGGACAACCGATCGACTGGTTGAACGATACACGAACGGTTATTCCCGCGATCATCTTCATGGGATTCCCTTGGGTTACCCCCACGAATACGTTGATTTATCTTTCGGGGTTGAACGCGATTTCTAGTGAGGCTAGGGAAAGCGCGAGAATCGACGGGGCAAACACCTTCCAAATCATTCTCCACATCGACTTGCCGGAGATCATCGGTCAAGTTCGTTTCTTTCTCATCAACGGCATCATTACCTTGATTCAGGATTACTCCATCCAGTTCTTGTTGACCAACGGGGGTCCGGGGTACGAAACGATGGTCCCTGGGTATTACATGTACCAGGCGGCGTTCCAATCCGGTCGAATGGGTTTTGCCTCCGCGATTGGCACCTTCCTCTTCATCTTAATATTGGGACTTACCATTGTTGCCTTCCGCCTCGGGCAGAAAAAGGAGGCCGAATAATATGTTGGACTTAACCACGAAATCTCGGACCGCTCCTCTCCGGAAAAAGAAGAAGCATATCTCGGGCGGGCAAATTGCCATCCACGTGACGCTTCTTATCATTTGCGCCTTAATGCTCTATCCCTTGGGCATGGCTTTATGGGGGTCTTTCAAAACCAACGCGGAGTTCAATATTAGCAAATGGTACCCCACCATCCCCCTTTATTTTGATAATCTTTGGACTTCCATCGAGATTCTTTGGCCCTTTATTTTGAACACCATCTTTGTCGGTGGGGTGGGCACGATTGGGGTTCTCGCGGTCTCCGCTCCTGCGGCGTACGTCTTCGCCCGAAAGAAGTTCCCGGGTAAGAACATCCTTTTCTTCATGGTCATTGGTCTAATGATGATTCCCGCGATTATGACGTTGGTCCCCTCCTTTATGTTATATAAGGATATGGTCGGGACGGACACCTACTTGATCTTGATTATCCCTATCATCACCGGGGGATCGGTCTTCGCGACGTTCTTGCTCCGTTCCTTCTTTGAAGGCATCCCCGAAGGTATCTTTGAGGCAGCGCGTTTGGACGGGGCAGGGGACTTCCTTTGCTTCTTCCGAATCTGCTTGCCTTTATCGATTCCCATCCTCGTGACCCTTGCGATTATGCAGCTCAATGGAGCGTGGAACGACTATATTTGGCCGATGATCGCCTGCCCGACGGATTCTTCGAAGCTTACGATCGCCGCGGCCATCAAGAAAGAGTTCTTGTCGGGCAATTCGGGCAGTTATCCCGTTTTGTTCTCGGGATACCTCGTATCGTCCTTCCCCCTCATCGCATTGCTCCTATTTGGCAATAAGTATTACATCCAAGGCCTGACCAATTCGGCCATTAAGTTCTAAGGAGGCAACATGACACAAAGAAACAAAATGATTGCTCTGAGCCTTCTTGCGTTGGCTCTTGGGGCGTGTTCAGGACCCGTCGAATCCAGCGAACAATCCTATGACAATGAATACGGAATCGTGTTGAATGACGGAAAGCCCATGACCCTTCTTTTGGATCTGAATGGTCTTTTGCCGACCACGAACACCGAGCCGACCGAACAACAGCCGACTGTTTTCCGTTCCATCCAAGACATCGCGGATGAATTCTGTGAGATGTTCCCAAACGTCTCCATTGAATGGGCGTATTCCAAGAAAACCGTCGGGGATTGGGCTCAATGGATGACCACCCAAGTGGCTTCTGGAGACGCCCCTGACATTGTCATGATGCACGGCAGTGAGTACAGTGACCGCGGATGGTACGTCGATTTGACCGACATCATGGAAGAACCGAACATCTTCATCCAAAAAGGTAAACGGGGATCCACCCATTGGAAGGACTTATTCCCCAAATATCAATGGCTTTCTTCGATGACCACGGATGCGGCAAACCGCATTTGTGCGGTTCCGGTGACGTGCTATCCCGGCACCGCGACCGCCTATTTCTATAACAAAGAGATCTTCGCTGAACTCGGGATTGATGTTCCCAAGAACTGGGAGGAACTCAAAGCGATTTCCCAAGTGATTTTGGACGCGGGGTATGTCGCGATCGGTCCATGGTCGTTAAACGCGAAAGCTAATGTCGATGTTTGGGATATTCAGTTCTCCTTAGGCCCCGTCTATGCCGAAAAAATCAAGGATCAATGGGATTATGACAAGAATGGGTATATGACCCAGGACGAGAAACTCCGCGCGACCTACGAAGGGGTGTTTTATGGCCAAGGACCGAATTTCAAGAACATCCTTTCCCTTTATAACGAGGTGAAATACAAATACGACAACATGCTCCAAACGGGTGCGGCGAATACGGATTATCAGCCTTTGTGGACCTCGGGAAGGGTCGCCATGATGGAAGATGGCATGTGGCGGATCAATGAAGAAAACACCGATGCCGCACGGAAGTTTGAATATGGGATTTTCCCAAGTCCTTTGGCAGATTCCTCCACGAGTGAATACGCCTGCGACTTCCGTATGGGACAAAGGGCGTACAATCCTCCGATTAAGGAATCCTATAACATCGTGAAACAGGCTTCCGAACAAAAAGGAGAGGCGCATCTTGAGGCTTCCAAGCTTTTCTTGATGTACTTAACGACCCCCACGAACATCAACCGAATGATTGACGAACTTGCCGGGGATTCCGTCGGGGCGGTGTACGACACGATCATCCCCTCGGTTATCGCGGATTACATCCAAGGGGAATTCCCGCGGAGTCCGAATTGTTCTTGGACGAGTGGATGTACCGTCGCGACCCAAACCAAAATGTCGCGTTATTTCCAATATTGGATTTCGGGAAACTACAATAACCAAAAGTTCTTTGCCGCTTACGACCGCGAACTCCGTCAAGGGTGTTTGGATATGATTCAAGCTCTTTCCATCGACACTTCGGGATGGACGGACGGATATGATCCGAACTTTGATTACTCTTCTTTGCTTTGACGCCTCTTTTGATGAGACAAGCGATATTGCGAGGGGTTTTCGCCGGTTTTTCTAGTGAAGATTTTTAAGAACGAAATGTAGTTGGGATAGCCAACGAGATACCCGATCATGGAGATGGGCTTGGTGGAATTCTTCAGCAATTCTTTCGCGCGGTTGATGCGAAGAGAGACCAAATAGTCTTGGGGAGAGATGCCCATTTCCCGTTTGAAGCGGCGGAAGAAGTAGGTGCGTTCCACGGAGATGTGCTTGCAAACGTCGTTGATTCCGATGGGGGAGGTGAAGTTTTCGTTCATGTAACGGATGGCCTCTTTCACATAGTCTTTTTTCTCGAATAATGGGGCGGGATGTTGGAAGGCGAGCAAGGACATGACGATGTAGAGGTGGCCTAGGAGCCAATAGGAGGTTCCGATGCCGCGGGATTGGACTTCCGCGAGGATGCGGAGTTCGTTTTTAACGCTTTCGGCGTCGAATACGCGGATGATGTAGCCGTTCTCCGCGGAGAATCCACAGGCATCGACGAGCGCTTTCGCGTCCTCCCCGTTGAATCCCACCCAATAATATTCGTAAGGATCGCTGTTGTCCGCATCGATTCGGGCGGGGGTGTTCGCGGGCAAAACAAAGATGTCCCCTTCACGTAAGGGAAATACCTTATCCCCGAGTTTTAGGGTGCCTTTTCCGCCGACGAGCAAGTGGAGGAAGAAACTATCGCGGGGCATCGGGCCATAATGGTCTCCGGGGCGATGGTGTTCCCAGCCCGTTTCGATTACGAAGAGCTTTTCGGATGGTTGGAATGAGGGATAAGACATTCGGAAGCGATGGGGTTCGGCGACGATCTGGAGGTCGGCACGGTCTCCGCTGTTGGTGCAAAGGTGGTTCACGGAGATTTCCTTCATGACCTTTTCTTTGTGGTAGGTCTTTACCCATGTGATGGCTTTGCTTGGACAACCTTCAATCGTAAGGTAGTCGAGGTCAAAGTTCTGGGGGAAGAGAAAGAACCAGCTGGCGGCGAAACCATGGAATGAGGGGTTTTGTTCTTTGGGAATGAACCATTCGTAGTTTGCAAGGGCGTCTCCAAATACCGTTTTAGAGGAGTAGACAGCGGCGATAATTTCGGGGGAGAAAGAGAGTTTTTCATCGGCGTGGGCGGAGAACAAAACGATGTCCAAATCGGGATCGTAGAAGAACTCTTTTTCATCGAAAACGATATACTGCCCCTCACGGTTTTGCCCTTTGACTACTTGGGAGGTAAGCAAAATAGAGACGCGGAATTGATGCAAGAAAGGCCGAAT
>JAXFGC010000017.1:0-11409 GCA_034171505.1 Candidatus Alloenteromonas sp.
GAAGCGACATAAAACGCTTCTTCAGAGGAGGCAATCGTTCCATAGGTTGGTTCTTCCGCACCACCCATCGCTTTTAATAGAGTGGATTTTCCAGAACCCAATTCGCCAACCAAAAGCACCTTTTCGCCTTTGTTGAAAACCAAATTAATGTCCGTCAAAGCCTTTTCCGAGGAAGCCTCTCCTTGGTAAATCTTAACGAGATGGGAAATCTGGATTCCATTCATGATCATTGCCCCGCGATACTTTTATTGCCTTGCCTTTGGAAAGGCCTCCATTTACGAAAGTCGCCGCTTAGCGAAGCCCCTTTTACGATTCGAACTGGGTTTTCCGTTCGAAAGCAACGAGAAAACACCTTTCGACCTCTAGGAAGACGAACAACAGAAAACACAAAGCAAACGGGTTACTCCGGTTCTCAAATCTATTCAAATCTTTCTTTCTCCGCCAAGCGGCATAATCCCCCTTTGCCTAATAAATACGAGAAAAAAGAAAATCCGTCAGATAATTTCAATGAACATGAAAAAACCTTCCGCTTTATTTCAGAGGCGAAAATTCATATATGCCCCTTTATTTTTCTTCTCGGTCCACAAGAGGGAGGGGATAAGCCTGTTCAAACTCCTTCGTCCAATATTGACGGGGCAAATAAATCAAGTCTTTGGAAATGGAGGAGTTGGACACAAATAAGTTAAGGCCCAAATGGAAGTTGGAGACATTGTCGCGGAACAACGTAACGCAGGATAAATAGACTGCTCTTCCATCCGTAAGGGAAGGATCGATGCGAACATAGACGAAATCCGCCTCCTCCCCATAAAGCATTTTCTCCACTTTGGAATGCAGTATTTTCTTCAAATTCGGGTACCGTTCTTGGCTCTTTTCTAAAACGTGGAGGAATTCGTAAGGGTTTTCTTGAAAGTAGGGGTCCTCACTATGGATGACCCAGGTGGAGAAAAATAACGGGGACTCTTTTCGATATTCGGCACTCTTAAAAACATAGCCAAAGATAATCTTGCCCTTTTGAAGAAGTTTAGGCCTCTTCCAATAACGAAGATGAAAGCAATCCACTCGTTTTCCATCGAATGAATCCCGACCCAAAATCCGATTCCGGTCTTTTTTCGATAAGGAAAGCTTTATGGAATCCCATGATTTATTGAGCTCAGAAATCCAATTCAAAATTTCCATATTTTGATTGTACATTTTTCGCGACGGGTTACACTAGGGCGATAACGCTTCGCGCGTATCGCGCACAATTTGCAGAAAGGAACCGAAATGATTAGCAAAAAAGTTGCCATTCGCGTTCTCAACGCCGCGCTCGTCAGCGGCGGAGATTACGCGGAAATCTATTGCGAAGAAACCAATGGCGAAAACATCATGCTCGACAACGGCAGAGTCGAAAGCATCGGTCATAGCCAATCCTATGGTTGCGGCATCCGCATCTTCCAAAAGACTCGCAGCGTTTACGGATACACCTCGGACTTAAGTGAAAAATCCCTCGTGAATTTGGCCTCGACCCTCGCGGCCTCCTTCCAAGGGGAACGCCTCTTTGAAGTGAAATCCGTCAAAAAGGCTCGCGTCAAAGTCATCAACAAAGTCGAAGACCATCTCAAGGATGTCCCCGTCGAAGAAAAAGTCGCGCTTCTTAAGGAGTGCTACGAAACCACCAAAGCAGTCGATCCACGCCTCGTTCGCATTCTCGATATCTTTGGAACCACCTATCGCGTTTTCCAACTCTTCACCGCGGAAGGAGAGGCCGCCAAGGAATTCAACAACACGGAAGAAAGAGGGCGTCTGGTCATGCAAGCGGTCGCCGTCTCCCCCGAAGGAAAGATGGAAACCTCCTTCACGGGCCCTGGACGTTACGATGGCTGGCGTTACTTCAAAGAAGTTCTCGACTATAAGGGAGAAGCCAAGAAGCTCGGTGAGAAAGCCATCCTCTTCTTGGACGCGAAAGAATGCCCCCAAGGAAAGTTCACCGTCGTCATCACCAACGGATGGGGTGGGGTTCTCTTCCATGAAGCCTGCGGTCACAGTCTTGAGGCCGCGGCCACCGCGAAACACTTATCCGTATTCTCCGATTCTATCGGAGAGCAAATCGCCTCTCCCCTCGTCACCGCTTACGACGATGGGACCATCCCCAACGAATGGGGTTCCAACAACATTGACTCCGAAGGCGTACCTACTCAAAAGAACCTCCTCATCAAGGACGGTATCTGCACGGGATTCATGGTCGACCGTTTGAACGGACGCCGCATCGGCATGGCCCCCAACGGCACTTCCCGTCGGGAATCCTACCGATTCGCCCCCGTGTCCCGTATGAGCAACACCTACATCGCCGCGGGAAAGGACAAGCCCGAAGACATCATCGCGGATACCAAACTCGGCATCTACGTCGCGAACTTCGGCGGAGGATCGGTCGAACCGACCACCGGGGAATTCAACTTCTCCGCTTCCGAAGCCTACATTATCCGCGATGGAAAGATCTGCGAGCCGGTGAAAGGGTGCACCCTCATCGGATCGGGCAAAGACGTCTTAATGAACATCGACCGCGTTGGAAACGACGTTGCGATGGGGCAAGGCAATTGCGGCGCCAGCTCGGGATCGGTTCCCGTTAACGTAGGGCAGCCGACCATCCGAATCAAAGAAATCACCGTCGGAGGAAGGGGAGGTACCTTAGAATGAACTTCAAGAAATTCTTTGAAATCTGCGCGGCCAAGGGCATTCAACAAGCCCAAATCCAAATCAGCCGTTCCAAAACCACTTCCGTCAAACTCTTTGAGCACGAGATCGATAGCTTCAAGGTTTCGGAAAGCCAAAGCGTCGTCGCCTGCGGTGTCGTCAACGGCAAATTCGGCAGCGCGTCGACCCAAAAACTCACTAAGGAAACCTTCGAATACCTCGCGGATGAAATCCTTTTGACTGCGAGTTTCAACGAAAAAGAAGAGGTGGCCTCCTTGTTTGAAGGATCGCCCAAGTATCACAAGGGAAACGTCTTCAACAAAACCCTCCCGACCATCCCGATGGAAGAAAAAATCGCGATGCTCTTCCGCTTGGAAAAGGCCCTTTATGACGCCGATCCGTGCATCGAAAAAGCCGATGGTGTCTCCTATGGGGAAGTTGAGGCGGAAAAAGAGTTCTACAACTCCTTCGGCCTCAAGCTCAAACAAAAGAGCAACTACTTCTACTTCGTCGGTGGCGTCGTCGCCCGTCGTGGGGAAGAAGTCAAAACCTATTACGATGACTTCCTCGATTGCGATTTCTCCAAATTCGAGCCCGAGAAATTCGTCCAAGGCATTGTCACCAAGTGCTTAAACAAGTTCGGTGGCGCCCCCTGCAAAGCGGGCAAATACCCGACGGTCCTCGGTCGCGAAATCGTCGCGAGTCTCATGAGTGCCTTCTTAGGCGCTTGCGATGCCGAAAGCGTTCAAAAGCATTCCTCCTTCCTGGAAGGAAAGCTCGGCACCAAAGTCGCTTCGAGCAAATTGACCATCGAAGAAAAGCCGTTAACAAAGAACGTCTACTTCGAATACTTTGACGCGGAAGGCGTGGCGACCCGCAACAAAACCATCGTCAAGAAAGGCGTCCTCCAAACCTACTTCCATAACCGTGAAACGGCAAAGAAGGACGGCGTGGAAAGCACCGGAAACGGCGAATGGCAAGGATCGCGCATCGGAATTGACTTCGGCAGCATCTTCGTCAAACCTGGCAAAAAGAGCTTTGATGAGATGGTCGCGAAAATCAAAGACGGCGTCTACATCACTGAGATCGGTGGCCTCCACGCGGGACTTAACCCCATCTCGGGAGACTTCTCCTGCCAAGCGGAAGGATACCGCATCCGCGATGGCAAACTCGCCGAACCCTTAAGCCTCATCACCTTATCGGGCAATATTCTCAAGATGTTCGCGGATTTGAAGGAATTCGACAACGTCATTCACTTCAACGGCAATTCCATCACGGTCGCCGACGCTTATATCAAGAAGATGTCCATCGGAGGCAATTAAGCCGAAACGAAAAGGGATGTTCCTCGACTCGACCATTCGCCGATTCGGAGCATCCCTTTTTATATCTATATTTATTAGTCCCCGTAATCCGAACCACGGGATTTATCTTCCACGTAAATCTCCAAAGGATCGGTGATATCCTGGATTTCACGGTAGATGAATCCCTCTCGGCTAATCCAAGGGTATTCAAAGTCCGCGGTGAAAATCACCCGATGATTCTTTTTGATGATTCGGTCGATTTCTTCCATAATTTCATCGAAGCGTTCCGCGCGTTTCTCTTTGAAACCCCGTAAGCCATCGTAAAATCCCGGTTCCACGTAGAAGGTGTTCCCTTCGCTGTCTTTGTAGCAATTCACCAGATGATTTTGTTCATCGACGAAGGGAATGTACTTGTTAAATTCATCGTAAGTCATAAAATATCCGCCAAATAGTTTACACGATACCCACCGAACAAACAGGAGAATCTTTTCACGAATATGAAGCAGGGCGACCCCAACAACATCAAAATCGTCTTCACGGACATTGACGCCACCCTCTTTTCGCATTCCGCCCATCAGGTTCCCCCTTCCGCGATTGCGGCCATCAAATCATTGCAACGAAAGGGAATCAAGGTGTTCCTTTGTTCGGGAAGAAACTATTACCTCATTCGAAAATCCGGGGTATTGAATCAAATCCAACCCGATGGAATGGTCATCATGAATGGCAGCAGCGCTATCGTCGACGGGTCCATTATCTATCGTTATCCGATCCCATCCGAAATCGTCGATAAGATGATTCTTTACGCGAAACGGTTGAAATTCGGCCTCACTTTAATCGAAGAAACCGAAGGGCATATCAACATGATCGATGAACGGGTTATCTCCGCGCACGAGAAATACCGGACTCGCTTCCCCCAACCGCGGACCTTCCCCGACCATTACGACCGGGTGGTTTACCAAATGATTGCTTTCTGCGACGAGTTCGACGAATCCCTTTTCATGCCCCACCTCCCAGGATGCAAAAGCGCCCGTTGGGACGAGTACGCGGTCGACATTATGCTCAGCGACTCCGACAAATCCAAAGGCATTGAGTCCGTCTTGGAGTATTACGGATTATCCCCCGAAGAAGCCTTAAGCATCGGAGACGGGGAAAACGACGTGGAAATGATCGAGTACACCGGAATCGGGATCGCGATGGGTAACGCCAAAAAGGTCCTCAAGGACAAAGCAGATTACGTCACCGATTGCATCGATAACGACGGGTGGGCGAAAGCCTTCCATCATTACGGCTTAATTGATTGAAATCGAAGGGGTGTCCCCCTTCTTTTTATTTGTGGTAAGGTTCGTGATGGGCAATTCGGAACGCGCGGTAGAGCTGTTCCAAAAGCAAGACCCTCGCCAATTGGTGGGGGAAGGTCATTCTGCCAAACGAGATGGAATCGTTCGCTCGAGCTTTCGCGTCCTCGCTTAAGCCAAGGGATCCCCCAATGAGGAAATAAAGATGGGAACGTCCCTTCGTCAGCCCTTTTTCAACAAAAGTTGAGAATTCAACGGAATCCAGTTCCTTTTTGTTCAAATCCAAAGCGACCACGTAGTCGGAGGGTTTGATTTTGCTTAATGGCTTTTCCCATTCTTTTCGAGTGACGTCCGCTTCTTCTTTGGGGGAACATCCTTCTTTGGTTGGATAATCCGGATATTCCTCGATTTCGATATCTGCGTATGGACGAAGGCGTTTCTTATATTCTTCCACCGCCTCTTTCCAATAGGTTTCCTTGAGGGCGCCGATGCAAACGATGGTGATTTTCATTCGCGTTCACCCCCATAGACCACTTCGTGTTGTTTGGTCGCGATGATGTCGATGGAATCCACATCAATCCCTTGATCGGCAAAGACGGAACGATAGGTGAGAATCGCTTTTTCGGGCGTATTACATTCTTCGGAGATGTGGCCAAGATACACCGCTTTCGTCTTTTTGCCGAGGACCTCCGCGCAATAAAGGGCGCTTTGGACGTTGTTAAGATGGCCATGGTCCCCGCGGATTCTCTTTTTTAACGCGGGAGGTCGATGGCTCCGGGCGAGCATCCGTAAATCGTGATTGGATTCAAATAGGTAATAATCGCAGTCCTTTAACAAGGATAACGCCGTATCGTCCAAACATCCCGTGTCGGTCACATATCCAAACTTCTCATTCCCACAGGCGATGATGTAATTCAAAGGGTTCGGGGCATCGTGAGACACCGCGAAAGGAAGGATGGAAACAGAACCGATGGAAATCCCAACATAAGGCTCCAGAGTTTCAAAAATAGCTTCTTCGGGAAGGGAACAAGGGGAAGAATAAACGGGAACGGATTTGGGAAGATAAGCGAGTGTCCCGATGTGATCGCTATGATCGTGGGTGATAAAGACCGCTTCAACGTCATCAAGTGTCTTGCCCCAAGGGGAAAGCGCGCTGACCAAACGTTTCCTAGGAAGCCCACAATCGATTTGAATGAGGACGTTTTCCGCAAGAATAAAGGTCGCGTTCCCTTTGGAACCGGATCCGACGAAAGCGATTTTCATCCTTCAAAATCCGAGAAATCCGCTTCGGCGGCGCGGTACATCTCCGCTTGGCGTTCTTGGTAGTCGCTGGTCGGCTCGGTGAAACGGGAGAAATTCCGTTGGAACATGAGTTCAAAACTTCCTGTTTTGCCGTTGCGGTTTTTGGCCACAATAATAGTTGTTTTGGAAGTGTCGCCGGCTTTCTTGCCCGCATTTTCCTGGGATTCTTCTTGGGGTTGAGCTTGCGCGGCCTGCCCTTCGGCGCGGCGTTGGTATTTGTTCTTCACCGAAATGCCTTGGCTTGTGTAGTAGTCCTCGCGGTACATGAGCATGCAGATATCCGCGTCTTGCTCGATGGAACCCGAATCACGGAGGTTCGCCAAGGTCGGGCGTTTGTCGTCGTTGGTTTCGACCGAACGGTTGAGCTGCGCAAGGCAAAGGACGGGGACGTTTAATTGACGGGCAAGCGATTTTAATGCGCCCGAAATGAGGCCAACCTCTTGTTGGTGGTTTGCCATATCGACTTTGTCGCTGTAACGGATACGTCCCAAATAGTCGATGACGATGAGGCCCAAATCCGGGTGTTGTTTCTTGAGTTTGGTTGCCTTGGAGACGAGTTCGCCCAATTTGCAGTTCGGGGTGTCGTCAAAATAGAGTTCGGTTTCGGAGATTTCATCAATCGCCGATTTGATTTTCGCGAGTTCTTTTTGGGTAAGGAAGGAACCGGTTTGGATTTTATCGTTGGCAACGCAAGAACGGCATGCGATCAAACGTTCCATAACGCGATCCGCGGACATTTCCAAAGAGAAGAATCCGACGGGGACTTTGCTGCGGTGGGCGGCCAGATAAGCAAGGTTCATGCCAAACGCGGTTTTTCCAACGGAAGGGCGGGCGGCCAAAATGATAAGGTCCCCGTTTTGCCATCCATGGGTGAATTCGTTGAGGACACGGTATCCCGTTTCAAGTCCGGTGATACCCTTTTCGTCCTTGGATTCCGCTTTTTTGCGAATTTCGCTTTGGACGGAATGGGCGACCTCGGAAGCCTTCTTCATTCCTTGAACGGAACGCTTTTGGGAAATAAGGGTGATCGCGTCGTTGGAAGCGCTAATAAAATCACCGATATTCCGCACGCCCTTGGCGTATTCTTCTTGGATTTCGGCGGTCTTCAAAAGCAATTGGCGAAGTACGCTTTGCTCATGAACCATTTCGATATAAAGGTCGATGTTATCGGGGTTAATGACCGCGTCAACGAGTTCGAGGAGGTAAGCAAGACCCCCGGCGAGATCGTCGAGGTGCATGTTCACGAGTTGCCCGTTGACCATTTGGGGATCGATGGGGCTGTGGCGCTCATGAAGGGCCTTCATCGCTCGGAAAATGTAACGGTTCCGCTTATCGGATTCGCTGAAGTCGGTTTCTTCGAGTGACTCCACGCCGACTTCCGCCGCCGAAGGATCGCAAAGCATCGCCCCGAGGACGGAGCGTTCAGCTTCGACATTGCAGGGCAAGGCGACGGCAGGCATTATTTCGCCTCCGAGATATGCACGTTCACCACGCCGACGACTTCGCCTTCCACGCCTTTGTAGAGTTCAATCTTCAAACGGGTGAAGCCCAAAGCGTTCGCGGGGTATTTGTCGATGAATTTCCGTTTGTCGAGTTTGATGCCCCATTGCTTTTCGAGCCCTTCGATGATTTCCTTCGGAGAAATGGAACCAAAAGCGCGGCCATCGCTTCCCGTGCGGAGAGTGAATTCCACGTTGATGGACTCTAAACGCGTCTTGATTCTCTCTGCTTCAGCCTTGAGTTCCTTTTGACGTCTGGCTTCGGCTTCGTTATCGCGTTTCAACTCTTTTTGGTTGGCGTCGGTGGAGAGTTTGGCAAGTCCCTTCGGGATTAAGAAATTGAGGCCGTATCCATCACTGACACTGACGGTTTCGCCCTTTTTCCCGACTTTTTTCACATCTTGGGTCAAGATTACTTTCATACACGATTTCCTCCTCTTGAATCGGATCGAGCTTCATCGAGGTAGTTCTCTAGAATCTCGAGCAGTTTGTTTTCCGCCACTTGGACGGAGCAATTGTTGAAATTGACGGCGGCTTCGGAGAAATGGCCTCCCCCGCCGAGTTTTTCCATAAGGATTTGGACGTTGATGCTGCCATCGCTACGAGCGGAGATGGATACTTCGTTCGTGTTGGTTCTACCGATGGCGAAGGAAGCATTGACGCCTCTTAATTCGCGAAGTTGGTTCGCGACTTTCGCAAGGGTTGCCTTCTCGATGATTTCGTGGTCCTCCGACACCGAATACATGATTCCGGTATGGGGGATCGTCATCGTGGAGACAATCTTGGTGACGAGGTTATATTCCTCGATTTCGTCCTTCAAGAAGTCGTTGGCCTTGGCGTTATCGGCTCCAAAGCCCTTTAAGATTTCCGCGGCCTCGAAAGAACGAACGCCCGTCGCTTGGGATTTGAAGAAGGCGGTATCAAGGAAGATGCCCGAAAGCATCATGGTCGCATAGGCGGGCGGTATTTCCACACGTGGATTGGCCGAAGCGTAATGGATCATTTCGGCGATGATTTCGGAAGTGGAACCCGCGCTGGAATCGATATAGTTCAAGACGGGGTTGTCCACGAACCTTGCCCCGCGGCGATGGTGGTCGATGACAATGGTTTTCGTCGCCCGTTCGAGAGCCTTCATTCCCATGACCATCGCAGGATCGTTGGTATCCACGACGACGAACAAGGTGGTGCTGTTCACCCGTTCTTCGGCTTCTTTCGGAGAGATGGTGATTCGCTCAAAGGTCGCCTTATCAAAGGAGCCTTGGAAGGCCATACGGGCTTTCTTTTCGGTGGAACGGGGGTCATAAACGATGCGACACGGTTTACGGATGTGTTCACAGATGGCGAGAACCCCCAAGCAAGCGCCGAGGGCATCCATATCCGCCATCGCGTGACCCGATACAATGACATTACTCGCGTCACTGATAAGCCGAATGAAGGAATTGGCTAAGGTGCGGAACTGAATGCGGCCGGTATTCTCCGTTTTCGCGGTTTTGCCGCCGAAATAGAGGAGTTCTTGGCCATAATGGCTAATGACGGCCTGGTCTCCGCCACGAGAGTTCGCGATATCAATCGCGTTACTGGCCATTTCGTAGAGCTTGTTGACATCGTCGATTTGGTGGGCGAAGCCGATGGAAAGGGTCGGGACCACTTGTTGTCCTTTGCCGAGGGCGCGGACTTCATTGAGGAGGGAGAATTTATCTTGCTCCATGCGGTCAAGGGTCGCGAAATTACAAACGACGAAATAAGAGTCGTTCCGGAAGCGGCGGATCAAGAAGCCCATCTTCTTGCCATAATCGAAGATGGCGTTCCGAACCTTGGAAATCAGGTCGTTGTTATCATCCTCCGTCGTGCCGGCGACATCGGAATAGTTATCAATCATAATGATTCCGATACAAATCGCTTGTTGACGGTTGTAATCGGACACCTGTTCGTAATCGGTGGTGTCTTTGAACAAATAAAGCCGAGCGTCCTTTAGGTATTTGACGGTATAGAAATACCCATTCACCTCAATTTTTTCGGACATTTCCGCGGGAGCGGTTTTGAGAGTTGCGAGGCCCGGTTGCCAGTCGAGGATATTTTTATCGAGCAAATCAATGGAACGTTCGCGGAATAAAGTATTCGTCCAAAGAACCACGTCATTCTCATCGGTAACCACGAGTCCGAGTTTGCCAAAGTTGTAGGCTTCTTGAACGTCGCTTCCGATGATGGCGGCCGCACCCAAGTCATTCTTTTTACGGATTCGATTCAACTTGATTTCAGTCACCCAAATGATCATGAAATTCAAAACGAAGAGAGCGACCGTTCCGATGATCCAATAGGTCGGTTGAATCCATTCCCTCATCCCCGTGGGGAAGTCAAAGAAATAGAGCAAAATCGCCGCGGTCAAAATCAGCGCTTCCGCCAAAACGATGGAAGCGGTCCAAAGGAACATACGATGGAGCGCGAGGGACATCGATGCACTTTCTTTAGGTTTGACGTGTTTATTCTTGGTCGGCATAGAAACAATTATAGGCAGGAAAGAGAGGAAACAAAAGAAGGCTTATTTTTGGATAAAAATAACAAAGGCCGAAAAAGCGAGGAAAACTACTTCTTGTCCTTGAGGGAGAGGAGATAGAAAACGGCGGCGATCGTGATACCGATAATCGCGATTGTGGCGATGGTTCCGATGACTGTAGAGTTGGTCATAAACTCGAATTCGACCCCCGTTCTCGCTTATTTTGCGTAAGCATACAAAGGAATGCTACCTTCGCGCTTGAATCCGCAGAATGAAGAATTGTAGAACTCCAGGTATACCGGAGTAGCCGTGTTGGCTTCTAGCGTCAGTTTGCCGTCGCTCGCAAAAGAGACATTCCAAACATTGCTGCTTGAGGTGGCGGTAGTAGAAGCGGGAACCCCATAGCATATGGAATTGTAGGTCCCATCGTTATAGCCATAGAGATCACCATAATCCGAGGAAAGACGATACCCTGTCCCCTCCGCTTTTAACGTCCAGTAGGTAATTCCATCGACGTCGGTACGAAGTTGCCCATCTTCTGGAGTAGAGATTTGAGCACCTTTAATGTACCAAGGAGTATTCGGAGAGAAATTCTTGGTCATGGCGATGCAGGTACTTCCATTCAAAGCGGCAATGAAGAAAGGTTTTCCCGAGGCAATTTCGGAAACGGTGGTGACCATATGGTGCAAATCGCCCGTTTGGTTTTCGATGCCTGAGGTGCCGCGAAGTCCGTTTTCATCCCAAATGTATTCCGCGAATTCCGGAAAATCGATAAACGGATTCCGAGCAAAGCCAAGTTCATAAAGGACCTGATTTCGCTTGATTTCAGCGGAGTTTACCGGATATTG
>JAXFGC010000030.1:0-25686 GCA_034171505.1 Candidatus Alloenteromonas sp.
GACCGGGCGATCACCAAGGGCGGCGGGGAGGCCGCCGGGCGCGGAGGGCGCCCGAACGCGCTGGAGGCCTTCTGCGCCGCCCGGGGGATCGAGCACAAGTTCATCCGCCCGCGCACCCCGGAGCACAACGGGAAAGTCGAGAGATCCCACCGCATAGACCAGGAGAAGTTCTACAGGAACCTGAAATTCTTCTCCCTCCAAGACCTGGCCGCCCAGGGGGCCAGGTGGATGAGGAAGTACAATGACACCCCGAGGATGGTGCTGAAAATGAAGTCGCCGAACGAGGCCGAACTTGAAAAACTCTCGAAGCTGAAGGATGATACCGGCGAGGTTAGATGCCAGAAGCTGCTTAAACGTTTCACATCAATTGCTAACTAACATTATTTCCCGTCTTACCAATTTAACGCCTATTGAATGCGCATTCACGCGAGTGTATGATTTTTGCGTCTCCAAAGACCATCTCATTGAAAGGAAAGAAAAAAGACAATGAAAGACTTCAAGAAGATTCTTCTTGTTGCTGCCACAGCGACTCTTTTGAGCGCCTGTGGTGGAAACAGCAAACCCGTCGAAACCAGCGCTCCGGAACTCGGCGGATCCATCTACGGTGGTGTTATAATCGACTACACCAGCGACGAACACCTCCTCACCGCCGCCGTCCTCGGCGACTACCCGGGCTCCTTCATCTACTGCCCGAAAGTCAACCAAAAGGTCACTGTCGTCCCGACCTTCGAAGGCAAGTACGAACTCGACTACATCACCCTCGATGACGTCAAAGTCGAAACCAAGGTTGGCACCGCCGACGACAAGTTCACCACCTACATGGGTGAAGTCAGCCTCGAAGGCATCCGCTTTGCCGAATTCTTGATGCCGGATCACGCTCCGACCGTCAAAGTCGTCTCCAAAGCCGCCGAAGGCACCACCCACAAACTCACCGTCACCATCGCCGACGAAACCGAAGCCGTCAAGTACTACGACACCACCGATTCCGAATGGAAATTCTACACTGGCAGCGGCATCGACAGCTATTTCAAGACTGCCGGCACCCACGAAGTCGAAATCCTCGAAGGTGCCATGGCTGGCTGGTTGATCCAAGGCGCCGACCTTGAAAACTACCACCAAGGCCTCTACTCCTACAGCGCCACCATCGATGGTGCCCGCGTCCCGAACAACACCCTCGAAGCTTCCATCGACAACATCCAAAAGACCACCACCTTCTTCAAGATGCCGGCCAAGGATGTCACCGCCGAAGTCAGCATGAAGAACGCCGCCCTCAACGGTGTCGCCTATGACCTCGTCCACGGCGCTGGATACGTCGGCAAAGCCGTCGTCAACGCGACCAAAGACTACCATGGCGAAGTCAGCGTTGCTGGTGTCGAACTCTACGAATACTGCCTCCCCTCCTACTACACCGTCTCTGACGAAGTGAAGGCCACCCTCGACGAAACCGATTACGTCGTCGGCAAAGTCAACGGCCACGACGGCATCGTCGAACAAGCCTGGTACAAGACCGTTAAGTTCGGCAGCTACACCCTCACCGCCGCCGCCGACGCCGAAGGATTCCTCCACTACGCCGATGCCGAAGGCAAGAATCCGTTGGCCACCGAAGCCGGCCAAGCCGCTTGGGCCGATGCGGTCATCGCTGACGAAGTCGTCCTCGCTCTCAAGGCCGGCAACAAGAAGGTCGGCAATGCCGAATTCAACAAAGACAACAACGGCTACGGCGGAACCAGCTTCGACTGGAAGGGACAACGTAACGCCACCGTCGCGATCGCCATGGACTATGGCGTTGATGCCCTCCTCACCGCTGTCTATCCCAAAGAAGCCGACGAAAACGGCAAGAAGCACTGGAGCATCACCGTTGACGGAGAAACCGTCGTCACCGCTGCTACCTGGACCGATTTGAACTCGGACACCACCGACAAAGGCTATTCCTCCTACGCGCAACTCATCAAAGCCGCGTACGACAAGGCCCTTGCCTAATCCCTCTTCGTTCGCAGTTTTCCTCTTTAGGCCCGCTTCGCAAGAGGCGGGCTTTTCCTTTTGCTCTCTGTGGCTTTCCTTATGGAAGCTTTTGCGGCGCACCCAAAGGGTAGGGTTTGGTAAAGGCAATCAACGGGGCAAGATTAAGTACAGTTATTCGGGTCTGCGTCGTCGAGTGTTGCCTCGATTAAGCGTAAGCGTACCCCTTGTTCCAAACGCCAGATATTGGAAAAGCGGAAAACGCCGAATGTATCGAAAGATTTTAAGACCTTACCCAATCTCAACAAAATAGAAGAGCCTCTATGCCAAGATAAATCAACTCGTTAACGCCATGCATCGTCCATGGAATTGCTTTGGAAAGATTATCAAATACATTAGCCAATTTTCGGCGACTAGTGCGGCCTCTCCTTCTTTTCGTTTCGTTACACACGAAAAAACGACCTCATTACGAAGTCCTATTATCCTCGAATCAGGATTGTCCACGCTTGACCATTTCCACGGATTTGGTCAGGTATTTATTCGCCAAAAGGGCTTCCACGAGAAACCCGTTTATCGTCCCCGTCACGAGGGAAGAAAACGCCATCACGGGAAAATAATAAAAGACGCCCCAATTCTCCAAATACAAGACCGCGACGAACATTTGGGCAAGCGCATGCGCATACGCGCCAAGAATCGATACTCCAACGGGGGTGAACATCTTGAGCCATCGATATCCAACATACATGAGGAAAAAGGATAGGATCGCCCCGGAAAGGGACATCACGAATCCCATCTGGAGGAAAGTCCCGGTAAACAAAGAGGCGACCACCACGCGGGCGAGATCAATCGCCAAAGGAATCCAGAAACCGAAATAGTAGATGGATAACAAAATCACGAGGTTCGCCAAACCGAGTTTCATTCCGGGGATGCCGAAAGGAATGAAGGATTCGACGATGCTTAACGTGAGGGCCATCGCAAGAAGCATGGCGATCAACGTGACTTTCCGTACTCGAGCGCGCGTGTCCATATTCCTTATCCTATGATGACCTCATCCCACGAAGAAGAGAGAACTTCGATGTAAATGCCGTTATGGGCGCAGACGATGGGATGGTTGGGCTTGCTGACCCATCCGACGTGGACGCATTCTTGCCCGGGGCAAAGGGAGGAAACCACCGCGATCGCGTTATGGTCGATTCCAATGACCAACGAGGTCTTGCGGCCTTGGATCTCGATTTCTTCGTAGCTCGTGACCAAACGGAGGTCAAAGGGGTTCCGATTATTTCCATAACGGTCGGGAATGTTCATGAGTTCCCCTTCCAAATAGACTTTCGCGACGAGGTCGTCTCCTTCTTTTCCCGAAGAAACCTCGCGGACGACGAATCCCGCCGCGGTACCAAGTGCCAAAACCCCAAGAAGCAGGAAATCAAAAACGTGCTTCCGAAAGAAGCCTTTCTTTTTATTCGTTTCCTTCTCGGGGGTTTGGTTCATTGCTTACTTACCCTCGCCGCCGTGAGTTCGGGGCTTTCTTGGACGAGTTTGGCATATCCCCCATACGCATCTTTGAACAAGGCGTATTGGAAACCGTATTTCTCCGCCCATTCTTCGGTTTTTTCCGTTCCGGCGATCATGCAGGAGGTGGAAAAGGCATCGAGAAACGCGCTGTCTTGGCCCACGAGGAACGCCATCGAATAATCCACGCACGGAATCCCCGTCAAGGGATTCATGATGTGGGAATACCATTTCCCGTTGAAACGGAAAGGCTGCTCGTAAATCGCGGAGGTGGAGGTATCCGCGTCCATAATCGCATAGACGTTCTCGTTTTGGATAAAGGAGTATTTCAAAATCACTTGGAAGGCGCCATCCTTCGAGGATTTCCCCAAAGACAAGGAGCTTTGTCCCCCATTTAGCAAATAATGGACCGAGCCGATCTTCAGAATCATCTCTTGGACTTTTTCCACGCAGTAACCTTTGACGAGTCCTCCAAGATCGATATGGGCTCCGCCGACCCGTTGAACGGTCCGCGCGGCCTTATTGATGATGAGGCTCGATTCATTCATTTCCTCAATCAAGGCGGGGGCCGCTTCTTCCGCGGCGAGGATTTCCCCTTCGGTTACCTCTTCCGCTTCTTTTTCCCCATCTAAGCCAAAGAGGGTTTCCTTCCATAAGGTGGTTACTTTCCCAATCAAAGGGTTGAAATACCCCTCCGTCTTTTCCTGGAGGTCCAGCGCGGTCTCCAACATGTCAATGAGGATCGGATCGACCACGACGGGATTCTCCGTATGATTAATCGTATAGAGGTTCTTGGTACTGGGATATTCGTTATAGGGGTCCGCTAAACGGTCGACTTTGTCCAAGAAGGCATAAATATCATTCGAAATATCTTCTTCCGCGGTGTCATAGGTCCACGAAAAATAACTATGGAAAACCAAAGGGTTCATTCCCGAATACGAGGTAAGGGCGGGCTCCCCGCAGGAAGCAAGGGCAAGGGACAACAGCAACAGGAAAAATCGTTTCTTCATAAGAGCCTAGTCATTATACCCTCGAAGAAGGATTCCTTCATCCCGAAAGGAAGGGAAGGAGAAAGAAAAATCCACCGGGGCGTTCCCAGTGGATTATTTCGTTAAAGCGTAACGTCGATGATTTTGCCATCGGGTCCGGGGGTCGCCTTGAGATAGGCGATGATCGGATCATAGTTTTTGTCTTTTTTGCCGGCTTTGCAAGCGCTGACCTTCTTGACTTCCCCGCTCACGAGAGCTTCCGCGAGGTCATGGCAACCCGCTTTCCCGCAGGCGCCGCAGTTGACGTTCGGAAGGAGTTTAGCGACCGCGTCGATCCGCGGGTCTTCCTCAACGTGGAAGATGACGGAGAAGAGGACCAAGAGGATGGCGAAGATGACCGCTAAACCAAGCAACAGGAGGACGGACCATAAGATATCCATATCGTTATTCCTTTCTATCCGAAGAATCCTCGGCTTCTTTCGAGGCTTCTTCCGCTTCTTTCTTTTCTTTCATGTATTGCTCTGCCCGAGCGTAAAACTGGCAGCTGGCTTGATCACATTCTTCACAGTTCGCACCCGGAGTCCTTTCGCATCCCTTGGGGGGAGGCGTTTTGACGTAAAGGACGAAAGAGACGACGAAGATGACGAGCAAGACGACCACGATCACGACCGTGAGGGCAATCGCTAGTTCTTTTGGCATTAGCTAAGGGTTCCCCAGCCAGCGGGGATCATTCCCTTTAAGCCCGCGAAGATCATCGCGAGGAGGCCGGCCACCATAAGGGCGATGGGAACGCCCTTGAAGGCCTTGGGGACGTTCGACCCTTCCAAGCGCGTACGGATGCAAGCGAAGACGAAGATGATGAGAAGGAAGCCAATCCCGGTGCCAAGGCAGTTCGCCATCGCACCCGCGAAGGTGAACTTGACGTTGTCGGTGACCACACCAAGAACCGCGCAGTTCGTGGTGATCAACGGCAAGTAGATGCCGAGGGCCTTATAAAGAGAGGGAGATTTCTTCTTGATGACGAAGCCAACCATTTGGACGAGGGAGGCGATGACGAGGATGAAGACGATGGTGCGCATGTATTCCATGCCCGCAACCTGCAAAAGCATGTTGATGGGGTAGCAGACAAGGGCAGCAAGCACCATGACGAAGATAACGGCGACGCCCATTCCGACCGCGGATTTGACCTTGTTGGAAACCCCAACGAAGGCACAGATTCCGTAATATTTGGAAAGAACGACGTTTTCGATGATCATGTACGAGATGATCGCAAGGAAGAACGAGACAACTTCCGACATGGTTATTTACCTCCTTTCGCCGCAGCGGCAGCCGCACGGGCGGCGCGTTCCGCCGCGCGCTTCTTCGCCGCTTTCGCGTTCGTGATGGCGGCGATAATCGCTAACGCAATACCCAAGACCAAGAATCCACCCGGAGATTGGGCAAAGAAGGGGATAGCAAGCGAGAAATCCGATCCAGGATATCCTCCGAGAACCGGGATTTTCACCGCGGGGAGGAAGTCGAAGATGTTGCCAAAGGTGATGTAGCCAACGCCGAAGATTTCACGAATGGCGGCGATGGCGATGATGGCCCAGGCGTAGCCCAAACCGTTGCCAAGCGCGTCAAGCATCGAATCGACGATGCCGTTTTTGCTCGCGAAGGCTTCCGCGCGCCCAAGGACGATGCAGTTAACAACGATGAGGGAGATAAACGTCCCTAAGCTGGAATAGAGTTCCGGGAGGAACGTTTTCGTCATGATTTCCACGAGCGTGACGAAGGTCGCGATGATGACGATGAAGGCCGGGGTACGGACTTCGTCGGGGATGAGTTTGCGAAGCGCCGAGACGAGGACGCTCGAGCAGAAGAGGACGAAGATGAAGAGGACGCTCATGCCAAGCGCTTGCTCAATGGTTTGAGTAACCGCGATGGCAGGGCAGGTGCCGAGCACCATGACGAACAAGGGGTTCGCCTTCAGGAGCGGATCCAAGAAGATGGACGCTCGATTCGATTTTTGTTCCGAAGCCATTGTTTCGCTCCTTTCATTCGCCAATGCCGAAGTAGGCCTTGGCTTGATCCCTCATCGCGACGAGCATTTCGCGCGTCATTTTGGAGGTATGGGTAGCATTCGTTTGGACGGAGTCGACGTTGTCGATGTCTTTCTCCCCGGCGACGACGCCTCCGAGGTATTCATCGGCGCTGAAGTTCTTTTCCGCCAGGATGCTGAACCCTTTGATGATGACGTTCGTTCCGTCCTTGACGAAGCCGACGACCACGGTCGAGGAGACCGGGCCTTGGTCGATGGTGCAATTCGCGGTGCCGCGATAAGCAACCGCTTCCGCGCCGCTCTTCAAGGTGATTCCGTAACATCCATCGATGAGGTAGCTGCCCGTCTCGGTGGTCAAATCCGCCTCAACGGCAGCGAAGGATTCATCTTCCGCATAGGCATCGAAGTCATCGCCGAAGATACCCGGGAAAGCGTTACCGATGTTGGCCTTTTGGGCTGCAAGGGTACGGGTGTAGTAGTCGTCGCGCATCTTGATGACCGCCGAGCGGAAGGCGTTCGAGGTGATGGTCGCGCCATTCGAAATGGCATCGGAATAACCGAATGAACCATCGACGAGTCCGTTCGCGACTTCTTCCCACTGGGTGTAGGTGAAGGAATTCGCCATGACGGTGTAGCCCGCGGGACGGATGTCCGCTTGGGCGCCTTCGACGACCGCGCCTTGGAAGCCGACCATGAAGTCGAGTTTCCCGGTTTCTTCGGAGTAAGAGCTGTAAAGCGTTTCCGCGGTTTCGGCGTAGTAGACGGCCGCGACGGATTCATCCGCGAGGACGACGTCATAACGCTTGGAGATGTTTCCTTTTTTGGTCTTCTTCGCCGCGTCTTTGTAGGTGAAGTCGATCGAGATATCGTTCGCGGTGTAGCTTTCGGCGGTGCCGAAGATTTCTTGGATGGCGACTAAGGTGTCATCCACCGGTCCCGCTCCCGCGCCGGTATAGACGGCCAAATAGGATTCCCGCGCCACCGTGAGGGCTTTGTAGAGTCCTTTGGTGGAGACGGTTCCTCCGACGCCGACTTTGAAGGATTCGTCGCTTCCGTCGAATTCAACCGCGCCGCTTACGACCGCGTCGGCGTAGAGACCGGCTTTGCTGGTGTAAGAGCCTTTGGAAGTGATGTTAATGGCATAAGGTTTGACCGTATCGATCGTGGCCTCGCTGATTTCGCCGCTAAAGGCGACGGTGAAGGCGAGGGGCTCGGACATCGGGGTGCCCGCGTCAACGGTGAAGGCAAAGCCGAACTTGTCGTTTCCGTTTTTCGCCATTTGGTAGGCGTCTTGAACGATGATGCCGGATTTTTTATAGGGTTCGAAGGTTTCGACTTTGGTATAGGACGCATCCGGATCGAGGGCCTTGATTTCTTTGGTGGCTCCGATGACGGGGTGCGCCTTTTGGTATTCCTTCGCAAGGAGGTTCGCTCCGCCCAAAAGACCGGCGGAGACCACACAGATCGACCCTAAAACGATCGGTGCTTTGATATAGAGCTTGTTCATGCGATGGCTCCTTCCTTAAAGCAGAGGACGAGGATGACCGCGGCAAGGGCGAAGACGGCCCAAGCGGAAAGGGCGATCGTGTGCCACTTCTTCCAGCGGGCGGTGCTCCATTGCGGGTAATCGAGGACGCAGGCGATGACGTTGGCCAAGAGGATGGAATAGACCACGCCTTCCACGCCCATGAAGAGACGGAAGAAGACGACGATGGTTCCCCCAAACGCGCCGAAGAGGTAACGGGAAGAGGATCCAACCGGGGAAGTGACCGGATCGGTGATCATGAAGGTCAAACCGAAGAGGAAGCCGCCCGAGAGGACGTGGTAGAGGACGAATTGGAACGGATTGACGTCAATCTTGGTGGAGACGACGATTCCGGCCGCAAGCATCAAAACCACGAAGGCCCCCGCGTAGGAGACGACCACGCGCCAATCCACGGTGCGGGTGATTAAGAGATAGATGAGGCCAATGAGAATGGCGAGACGGAAGATTTCGCCCAAGGAACCGGGAGTTTTGCCCAAGAGCAAATCCAAGAAGTTCGCATCGGCGATGTTGGACATCGGGGTCGCGTTGGCGATCGAAGTCGCGCCCGTGTTGACCCAATCCAAGGTGCTCGAGGCATTGAGCATCGTGGGTTTGATGAATCCGCGGACGGTGATAACGCCAAGCGCGGCGGGGTTGAAGATGTTGCTTCCGATTCCGCCGAAGATCAACTTGCCAAGGACGATGCCCGTGGCGGCGCCCAAGACGACCGCGACGTAGCCCATGCCGTTGCCAAAGCCCATATCGGTGGGCAAGCACATCGCATAAAGGACCGCGGTGATAAGGGAGGAAAGGAGGTTCTCAACCTTGAATTCCTTGGCGCTTTTCTTCGTAATGAGGACGAAGAGGAATTCGGCCAGGACGCAGGTCGCGATCGCGGGGAGGTAGATTTGAAGGGAGGGGATCGGGAAGGCGATCACCGAGCAAACAAACACCGGCGCGAGGGCGATGAGAACGTTTAAGAGCATGCGCTTCAAGGAGTCGTTCCGTTGAAGGTGCGGAGAGGTTTCTTTGATAAAGTTCATAATCTATGCCGATCAAAGCTTCGCTAAGATCTTGGCCCTCCGAATGTAATCCGTGACGCGGATGCCGGACGTGCAGCTGTAAGTGCAAAGTCCGCATTCGACGCAGTCAAGCGGTTTGAGCATCTTCACGCGGTCGCGGTTGTTGCTCTTGACGGCCTCCATGATGAGCACGGGCTCGAGATGGCGGGGGCAAGAGAGGACGCAGGATCCGCAACGGATGCAGGGGGTTTCCGGACGCATTCCTTCGGTCATGACGAGGAAGGAGGTGACGGTTTCGGTGATGATGACGTCGTCATTGGGAACGGCGATGCCCATCATCGGTCCACCGACGACCATGCGGAGACCCTCTTCATGGGTGTATCCACCGACAAGGGGGATGAGATCGGTCACCGGGGTGCCAAGACGGACGAGGAAGTCGGTCGGCTTGGCGATGCCGTCTCCGTTGAAGGAAACGTAACGTTCGGTGATCGGGCGGTTGAACCGAGCCGCGTAATAAAGGGCGGCGGCGGTCGCGACGTTTAGGTTCATGATGCCGTATTCCGGCGGGAGTTTGCCCGCGGGGACATCGATTCCGGTCGCGGTTTTGATCATCGCGATTTCCCATCCTTGCGGATAGAAGTTCTTCATCGGGGCGACCACAAGGCCCGAACCCGGATAAAGGCGTTCGATTTCCTTGTTCAAGTGCTCGATGATTTCGGGGTGGATGTCCTTCACGCAGATGCGAGCGTCTTTGCAATCGTACATCTTCATGAGGAGCGCGGTGCCGTGGATGATGTCCGCGGCGAAGTTCATCATGAAAAGTTGGTCCGCGGAAAGGTAGGGCTCGCATTCAATGCCGTTGATTAAGATGGTGTTAATCTTGCACTTGGTTTGGAGCTTGATGTAAGTCGGGAAGCCCGATCCCCCCAAACCAACAAGGGCGTATTCCTTGGCGAGTTCGATGAGTTCCTCTTTGCTAAGGGCGTTCACTTCTTCTTTGGTGCGCTCCTTCGCGGTGGGGGCCAAGGTGTCCTTGAAGTCATTTTCGATCTTAATGAAATTGACGGGCTTGCCGGAGTACAGGCAATGCTTTTCGATTCCAAGCACCGTGCCGCTGCAGGTGGAATAGATCGGTTGGTCGAAGAACGGCCCGTGTCTTACGCCGACTTTTTGGCAGTAATCCACATGGTCGCCCTCTTTGACAAAGACGTCCGCTTTCGGGGCGCGGGTGTGCTCGACCGCCAAATAGACGATTTTGGGGGCCGGCGCTTCACCGAGTGGCCGATGCGAAAGGAGGGAATCAACCTTGCCAATTTTTGTGGTTTTCGCAATCATGAAAAATCCTCTTTCTAATCGGCGTTCATTATATTTCGCCATGCTTCGCATTGACAAGGACGTTATCCCCAATTTATTGATTTTTACTATGTAAAGCGTTCTTTTGGCCACCGTGACCAAAAGAAAAGCCGAACCCCCGGTTAGGAATTCGGCGTAGAAGATTACGCGGCGACCGGTTTTTCGGGATCGCCCGGGAGATAACCGTGTTCGCAGAGGAATTCGATTTCCTCGGCGGTGATGGTCTCTTTGGCGAGTAAGCGTTCGGCGACGAGGATGACCTGGTCCTTGTGCTCCTCGAGGACTTTTCGGGCACTCGCATGGGCTTCTTCGACGATGCGGCGGACTTCTTTGTCGATCTCAAAGGCAATTTGGGTCGAGAAGTTCTTTTGGGTGTTCGCATAGTCACGTCCCAAGAAGACGGAACCCGTATCGCGTTCGTACTGAATGGGCCCGAGGTCGGACATACCGAATTCGGTGACCATCAAACGGGCCAAACGGGTCGCTTGTTCGATGTCGTTCGAGGCACCCGTGGATACGTCTTGGAAGAAAATCTCTTCGGAGGTACGTCCGCCCAAAAGTCCCGTGATGCGGGCGATGAGTTGGTTCTTGGTGAGCAGGAAACGATCGTCTTCGGGGGTCATCAAGACGTGACCACCCGTGTTGCCACGCGGAATGATGGTGATCTTTTGGACCTTATCCGAGAAGGGCAGGTTGAGACCGATGACGGCGTGGCCCGCTTCGTGATAAGCGACTTGACGCCGCTCGTCTTCCGACATGCCGCGACTCGATTTGGCGGGTCCGGCGATGCGACGGTCGATGGCTTCGTCAATATCGGCGATCGTGATGGTGTCTTGGTTTTTGCGGACGGCGAGGATGGCGGCGTCGTTTAATACCGAATCGATATCCGCGCCCGAGAACCCGACCGTTCTCTTCGCCAAAGCGGCGAAGTCCACGGAAGGATCGACGTGTTTGTTGCGAGCGTGGACCTTGAAGATGGCCTCACGTCCGGCTTTATCCGGCAAGGAAACCGTGATGGTGCGGTCAAAACGCCCGGCGCGGCGAAGCGCGGGGTCGAGGACGTCGTCCCGGTTGGTGGCGGCGATGACGAGGATGCCCGAGTTGGCTTCGAATCCGTCCATTTCAACGAGCAATTGGTTGAGAGTTTGTTCGCGTTCGTCGTTCCCTCCCCCAAGACCGGCGCCACGTTGGCGGCCAACCGCGTCGATTTCGTCAATGAAAATCAAACACGGGGCGGTGGCTTTGGCTTGTTTGAAGAGATCGCGGACACGTCCGGCGCCCACGCCGACGTACATTTCGACGAAGTCCGAGCCCGAGATGCTATAGAAGGGGGCTCCGGCTTCTCCGGCAACGGCTTTCGCAAGCAAGGTTTTACCGGTGCCAGGCGGGCCGATTAAGAGGACGCCCTTAGGCAAACGGGCGCCGAGTTTGGTGTATTTCTTGGGATCTTTGAGGTACTCGACGAGTTCCATCATCTCGGCTTTTTCTTCATCGCATCCCGCGACGTCTTCGAACTTCACTTTCGTGTTGTCCGCCCGACGGGCTGGGGATTTGTTGAAGCTCATGAGGCCGTTTTGTCCTCCGCCTCCAACGGCGCTATTGAGGCGCGAGAAGAGGAAGATGAGCAGCAAAACCGTGACGCCCGTGGTGATGAGCGTGGGTCCCCAGGTGTCCCACCAGGAAACCTCAAAGGCGTCGCTTACGGAAGCGTAGTAAATATCCGGATGGAGGGTATCGTTCTCCGCGCCTTGACGGACACGAGTGGCGAAAATCGAGGAATAGGAAAGGTGGGTGGCGGTGACTTCCTCGCCCTCGAAAGAGGCGGTGGTGATGAAGTCATTGTTCCACTTTTCGGCTTCGACCCGCACGGAGAAGGAGTAGGAACGGTCGTTCTTGCTCAAGTACTTACCCGTGACGGTGACGGTTTTGTAACCTTCCGAAACGTTGTAGGTATAGACGCGGTAATCGCCGTTCGCGTATTGGGAATAGGAGACCGCTTTGGTAGAAACTTCGTATTCGCTCGGCGAATTCTCGGAAACGTCAACGCGCAACTTTGTATCGAGCTCAGATTGGTACCACGTTTCGACGCGGTTCATCGTGTTACTGACGATGAGATAAACAAACAAACCAACCGTCGCTCCAATAAGGAGATAGGGGAGGATATAAGAGAATAGGCCACGTTTTTTCTTTCCGTCGTTCATTCTTTGTTCCTTTCTGTCATTGCGGAATCACCGCAATAGGACAACATTATACGATGGTGAATTTTTGTCAATGATTACGCAATTTTATCCGCGTCCGGCAAACGCAAACGCAAGATGGACGTATGGTGTTCCCGGAAGTTCATCGCGTAACGCGGTACATAGATGATTTTGCCGTCCTTATTGAGGAAAATCGGCCAGATTCCACGAAGTTTCGCGGGCATCTTCCACACCGAATAGGAGGAGTAAACGCTTTGGAGGAAACCGTGGTTCACATAGACATCCGAAGGAATCGCCGAACGGATGGTCAAAGGATAATCTTCCGCGGTGATGCCACGATCCTCCGCCCCCATCGAGAAGTCGAGAACGAAATGTTCGTTCGACATCTTTCCCGGGGCCTCAAGGACATACGTATAGGGCAATGTATCGAATTGTTGACTCAAGAAGACGAAATCGTAGGTTTTGACCAAGCAAACCTTTTCGCCTAACCGATAAACGTCATTGGTTTTCCGGTTCAGCATGAATTTCCGGATTTCGTCGATGTCGCTCGCATGGAGTTTCACGGGTTCATCCGCTTTCGCGACGAACTTCACCAAAGTGGAAGCGAATTCATCGCGAGGCAAGGCAATCAATGAACGAATCGAGAGCTCTTCCCCTTCCTCAATCGCGGTTTGTAAAGACCTCGTCAAACGGATTTCCCCTTCCTTTTTGGCGCGCATCTCCTCGAGGATTTGTTCGCGTTCCACCGCGTTCAAACGGGAGATGACGTTCTTACGAATGCCGTTTTGGAGGTGTTCGATTTCAAAAACCTCACTCGATTTGGAATAGGGGATGCGGTGCTCTTCCACATAGGAAACGAGGTCGTGGTGGGTCCATTGAAGCAAGGGGCGGACCACGATCATCCCATCGAGGTCGCTGACGGGGGAAATGCCGTATTTCCCCGGTTTTTCCTTGCCTTCTTTTTCAAGTAAATACGATTCGATGACGTCATCGAGCTGATGGGCCAAGAACAAGGCTTCCGCGTCGCGACGGATATAAACCTCGTGGAAGAAATCATAACGGACGCGCCTTGCCCAGAATTTGAAGTTCTCCCCCTCTTTGAGTTTGTCTTCGGGCTTGAGGTTATTCGTGTCGAAATACTCAAAATCGAGGCCTTTGTCTTTGCAATACAGCCGCAAGTTCCCGTAATCCTCATCCGCGGTGGGGGAGACGTGGTAATTCACGCAGCAAACCACAGGACGGATGCCCTCTTTTTGGAGCATATCCAAAAGGGCCATGGAATCGGGCCCGTAGGTAACGGCGACGATGTAGGTGGAAGCGGGATTAAATTTGTAGTTCAACATTCTGTTTGCCTTTCTTTTGGGGCGTCTTCGATGATTCGGTAGGTCGATGGGGCGGATTCTTTGGTCGAACGGATGGGGATTTCCACGACTTCGGCCACAACGGTCCTTCGTCCGAGGTGCAAAGTGATTACCGTACCCGGAACGACTTCGGTGGAGGGCTTTGCGATCTCGCCGTTGACCAATACCTTGCTACCAAGGCAGAGCTCTTTTGCGACCGTGCGCCGTTTCACCAAACGGGACATCTGTAGGAATTTATCAATCCGCATATTTCAATGATAGCACACCTATTTCGGACTTTGTGTCAAAGACACATAGGTTTTATGCGTGGCTTTCATCACGCGGTAGACCTTATCGAGCCAATTCCCTTCTTTCTTCACCGCGATGATGAGTCGTTTTTTGAGATAAGACACTTTGATGTCCTTTAAATAAGGAACGAGGGCGTCGAACAACGCGGAAGCAATTCCAACGACGTTCGAGAAGCAAGCGCTCATATAGATATCCAAGCGATCGGAATACTCTTTCACCACGTCGAATTCTTCGTTGTCGGAAAGCAAATCAACCTTCTTTTTCGCGATGAGCAAGGACACTTCTTCGGGGATTTTCCCATATATGTCCCTCATCTTTTTCTGGAACTGGGCCACTTTTGCTTCCGATGTCGCATCCCCAAGTTCCTGATACAAAGCGAGTTTGTCTTCCTTGGAGGCATAGGTTCCCGGGATATAGGCGTCCACCGAGAAAACGGGGGATTCTTTGGGAGGTAGCAACGTCACGCCACTCCGGCGTTCATCCACCGCTTCGTTGAGTAATTTGATATAGAGGTCGAGTCCGACCGAATCAATGAACCCCGCTTGTTCTGGCCCAAGTATATCCCCTGCCCCGCGGATCATCAAATCCCGTTGGGCGATCTTATATCCAGATCCGAGTTCCGTGAATTCCTGGATGGCCTGAAGTCGTTTTCTCGCCTCCTCGTTCATGTTCTTTTTCTCTCGATACGTTAAGTACGCGTACGCGATTTTGTTTCCGCGCCCGACGCGTCCTTTAATTTGATAGAGCTGAGATAACCCAAAAGTATCCGCGTTTTCGACAATCACCATGTTCGCGTTGGGAACGTCGATTCCGTTTTCGACGATGGAGGTGCAGACCAAAACATTGATTTGGCCGTCATAGAATTTCTCCATGACCTCCTCGATTTCGTCTTTGTCCATTTGGCCATGAACCACCCCAATCTCCGCCTTTGGGATGGCGATGCTCAAACGTTGGGCGATGCCGTATAAGGATTCCACGCGGTTGTTGACGTAATAGACTTGCCCCGACCGAGCGAGTTCCCGTTCAATGAGCTCGACGATGACGTCGCTTCGATATGGGGTGACGTAGGTTTGAATCGGCATGCGCGATCTCGGGGCGGTATTGATCTCCGAAATCGGACGGATACCCACCAATGACATCTGGAGGGTTCGCGGAATGGGGGTCGCAGATAAGGTCAATACGTCGATTCCTTGGCTCATTTCCTTTATCTTTTCTTTTTGTTCCACCCCGAAGCGTTGTTCCTCGTCAATCACAAGGAGCCCAAGGTCTTTGAACACGAAGTCTTTGGACAGCAAGCGATGGGTTCCAATGACGAGGTCAATCTCCCCTTTCGCGATTTTCTCGATCCCTTCTTTTTGCTCTTTTTCGGGCACCAAACGCGAAAAGGAGGCGATACGTACCCCGAATTCGGAGAAACGTTCAAGGGCAACTTCATAATGTTGACGACATAAAAGGGTGGTCGGGCATAGAAGCGCGACCTGTTTTCCCGCGAGGATCGCCTTAAAAATCGCGCGGAAGGCTACCTCAGTTTTTCCAAATCCGACGTCCCCGCATACGAGACGGTCCATGATAATGGGGGATTCCATGTCCTTCTTCACCGCGTTCACGGCCTCTTCTTGGTCGCGGGTCAACGGATAAGGGAAACGGTCTTCAAACGCCCTTTGGAGATCGTCGTCCTCGGGGAAGGTGAATCCCTCGCTTCGAGCGCGGCTCCCGTATAAGGCGATCAAGCGATCCGCGAGTTCGTTGATTCTTTGACGAATCTTGGCTTTCTTTTTATCCCAGTCCTTCTTAAAGAGGGAACTGAGTTTGGGGGATACCCCTTCTCGTCCCGAGTACTTCCGAACCATTCGGAACTGCTCCAAAGGAACATAAAGGAACTGATGGTCCGCATATTCGATGTGGAGGTAATCGCGGTGCACCCCATCCACCAACAAAGTTTGGATATCGAGAAATTTCCCGATTCCGTTGACTTCATGAACGACAAAGTCCCCGGGTTTTAAATCCTCGTAACTACGAAGAACGGTCGCTTCCTTAAACCGCGCGACAAATCGGGAGGAAGTCGCTTTTTGGCGGAAAAGTTCACGCGAGGAAAGAAGGCAAATGGAGAGGGATGGTATCTCAAACCCCTCCGAATATGCCTTCTCGGTAATCCCGAGTTTTCCTTCGGGCAGGTCTTTATCGAAAAGTTCTTCAAACGGGATTTTTGCTTCGTTTAATAACCCAATCACCGTTTCCTTTTGATGGGCGTCGGGCAAAGACAAAACCACTTTGTTATCGATGGACAAGTAGCTTTGAACGGTGGGGACAATCGAACTTAAGGAAACGCCGGTCAGAGAAATATGATGGACTTGGAAGCGGTGGTCCGTCTCTTTCTCGGAGAAGGACTCGCAAGAAACGCGAATCTTGGGATCTCCCAAGGAGCTTGAGACGTCGCGGTACGGGGTTAATCCCGAAATCGCATGACCCTCCGCGGCGAGTTCCCCATAATACATTCTCGCTTCCTCTTCTAGCCTCGTGGAAGCCTCTACAAAGGCATCGCCTGAGGTCACCAGAACAAGGGACGGAGAGAAGAAATCGACCACCGAACTCGCTTCTTTTCGGGCGAAACCCAGATACTTATAGAATTCGGGACGATAGTCAAAATGACGGAAACCCTCTAGTACCTTATCGACTTCCTCCAGTAATAACGATGCGTTTTGAGGGGCGTAGGAGGCGAACCCCTTCGCTTGACGGTCCCCTTCTTTTTCGAGTCTTAAGAGGAAACTATCCCGTTCTTCCTCTCCTAAAAGTAGGTCAGTCGCCGGCAAAATAACGACCCCATCCATCAATTTTTTGCTTTCTTGGGAAGAAACGTCAAATAAACGAATCGCTTCGATTTCATCCCCGAAGAATTCGATGCGGATGGGATCGAGATAAGAGACGGAGTATACGTCGAGGATGTCTCCACGCGATGCAAATTGCAGGGAATGTTCCACCCGATGATTCGCGGAGTATCCCATCTCCAATAGTTTGGCCTTAAGTTCGCGAGGATCGATTACGTCTCCGAGCTTCAAGGAGATGGTGGAAGAGGAAAACACCTTCGGATTTGGCAAGAACCGCATCAAAGCGCTTGGATGAGTGACCAAAATCTTTCTCTTCGATTTATCCTGAAGCTGTCCTAACGCGTAAAGCCGCTGGGACAAGAGTTCCCGAGAGGAGGAGAGCGCCTCCGCACGAAGAAGTTCGTCGCTTGGGAAAAACACGACGTTTTCCTCGGGAAGGAAGTTCAACAAGAATTCGTAAAGTCGTTGGGAGGCATATTGGTTGGTGGCAACCAGCATCATGTCCTGTGGATTCTTGGTAAAGGACGCTGCCGCAAGAAGGCCAACCCCAAGGGTGTCCTCCACGACAAAAGTCCCCTCCTTCTTTTGTAAATAATCGAGGATGGGCAGTTGCTGAATTTGTTGAATTAAGAGGCCCACATCATCCTCCGTTAACCTAGTTATGGTGATTCATCGCGTAGGCAAAGTCATGCAGCAAGGCGTCACGAATGGCCAAAGCGGCTTGATGGATTGCCTCTTTTGCTTTTAAGGCGCTTTCTCCAGTCAACTTCCCAAGCACATGGTCCACGCCCGAATGCGCGGGTTCCCCGATTCCGATGCGGATGCGGGGGAATTGATCGGTGCCCAAAAGCTGGATGATGCTTTTCATCCCATTATGGCCACCCGAGGATCCTCCGGGACGCAAACGAATCGAGCCTTCTGCAATCGCCATATCGTCATAGACCACCAAAATATCCTTGGGATCAAGCTTATAAAAGTTCTTTGCCGCGACGACGGATTCGCCCGACAAATTCATGAAAGTCAATGGCTTTAATAGCAATATGGGTTCGCTGAATTCGCTCCGACGGACAACCGCGATTTGACCTTTGAAGTTCTCTTTGTCAAAGTCCACGCCACACATTTCGGCGAATTCATCGAGCGCAAGAAAACCCATGTTGTGCCGGGTGTTCTCATATTCTTTTCCCGGATTTCCAAGCCCAACGACAAGCTTCATGCTTGTTTTTCAGCCTCCAAACGATGAAGAATGGAGATGATTTTCTCAATCCCCGCGTTGTCATAATATTCAAACGGAGTTTCCATGACGCGTTCCAAGAAGTCGACGTCGGTGTTCCCATCGTTTGCTTTCTTCGCGCCCGAGATGCCAAGTTTAATCATCCAATTGAATGGGAAACGAAGTTTGGAATAGTCAAAAGACCCACGAAGTTGGTAATAACGAACGTGATAGAGATCCAAAAGATTTCCGGTGATCATGTTGTCCCGGCTCTCTTTGGAGACAAAACCCATGCCAGAAGAGAAAAGAATGACGTTTTTCTCGTTCATATCGTCGTAACGAACGAGGAAATCATCGACCCCCTGGATTTTGGATCCGCAGACCCAACCTCCGTAGACGATCGTGTCGTATTGCGACAAATCCATCTTCTTGAATTTGCGTTTGTGGAACGGGAGAACATCCGCCCCGACGGCGGAAGCGATGTCCTCCGCGTATTTTTTGGTTCCCCCGGTTTTGGAGGTGTAAAGAATTAAGGTTCGCATAGCGGATTAATGCTATCACATCCTTTCCCCTTTTGGGGAAATCAATCTTCCATATTGTTGGACACCCACGCTATATTCACCTAAACTTTCCCCTGTTGGGAGGATAGTCCATGGAAAAAGTGAAGAAAATCGCCATCGACGCAGCCAAAGGGGCGGCGCTAGGAACGGGAATTTTGCCCGGCGTCAGCGTCGGAACGGTGGGTCTCATCGTAGATGTCTATGATAAGCTCATCGGTTCCATCGACGGACTCCGTAAGAAATTCGTTTCCTCTTTGCTTACCCTCCTCCCCATCGCGATTGGCTGCTTGATTTCCGCCTTTATCCTTTTGTTTTTCTGGCAAAAAGTCGCAAGTGTCCACTTCCCCTTCATCGTCGTCGCCGCCTTGGCGGGCTTCGTCGTTGGGGGCATCCCTTTATTATTAAAGGAAATGAAAGGATCCCCCTGGACCACGAACGACGTTATCCGTTTGGTAGTTGGTTGCGTCTTGGCCGCCGCGATTGGTATCTTCTCCTACTTAAGCGCCGCAGGTATCCTTCCGGGGGCGGATTTGCAAGCCGCCTTTGACGCCCCATATCAAAATGCATGGGTGTTCCCTTTGGTTCTTGTCGTGGGCTTCATCGCCGCGGTCGCTTGCTTAATCCCCGGAATCTCGGGATCAATGGTCCTCTTTATCTTTGGCTTATATCAACCCGTCGTAAACCTTTATATCTCCAGCGGAAACCACGTATCCATCTTTCATAACACCGAAATGCTGGTTCCGGGATTATTACTCACCTTAACGCTTTTGATTGGCGTCATCCTTGGACTCCTTTTGGTCTCCAAAGCGATGAAGGGTCTCCTCCAAAATCATCGGAGGGGAACCTTCTCCATGGTTATTGGATTTGTGCTCGGATCCCTCGTCTCCATGTTCGTTAACAACCAAATGTATGAGGTCTACCATAACCCCGCGGTTTCCCAATGGTGGCAATTCTTGCTTGGCGGAGTCTTCTTCGCTTTGACCGCGATCGGCACCTATTTCCTCATCGCCCGCCAAGAGAAGAAAAAAGAAGAAAAAGAGAGTGAAAATCTCGTCAACGAATAGAACGATTTACAACTTTTCATTCGAGAAACTCCCAATGATTTCGGGGTTTTTCTTTATAAACAACCAAAAATCAAAATTTCCCCTTGAAAATTTCTTTCGTTGACTCGCGCCCGCTATAAATAGTTTCGGTTCTATCGATGAAGTAAATTTTCCGTTGACGAAAATCCGTGGTCTTTTATATTCCAATTATCCCTAGCAAATAACGGGAGGAATCCTATGCCTCGATTACCAGAACAAAACCGGGCAATCAAAGATCGGCGACGCCAAAAACTCATGGATGCCGCCATCAAAGTATTCGTCAGTCGTGGGTACGACGATACCACAGTGGACAACATTACCAAAGCCGTGAAATGCTCACATGGTCTTTTCTATCATTACTTCCAAAAGATGGAGGATATTTTCCGAGCGATTTATTACGAAGTCATCCTTCCTTCTCCCATTGCAGAACTTACGACCGTCTATGATGATCTCCATGGGGCGGAAGGCCTCCGTTTATTAACCGGCAACGTTGAAAAAGCCCAGGCGTTGTCCGGAAAGGATTTGACGATTCTCCTCGCCATCATGGTCTTCCTAGATTCCAAGACGGTGGACCGCGCGGAAACCGACGTCAAAGAACGTTTTGACATCCATCCCGTCATCAGCAGACTCCTCGCGGAAGGCCAACAGGAAGGAACCGTCATAGAAGGCGACCTCAACGAAATCGAAGATGCCTTCTACACCTTGGTGAAGGGATGCTTAATCCGAAAAAAATACTGCGGATGCCAATCGAAAACCGTCACCGGACTCACCTTGCTCCGTTTGTTGCTTCGCGTATCCGACTCTGCGATTTAGTCGACGTGCGCCCAACTATATAAGAATTCGTAGGTACGTTTTAACGAGGGATACAATTTCGAGTATCCCTTTTTAAATAGTTTCTCGTAGATTTTGTGGTTCTCTTCGTTCGGGGTGAACGTCTTGGACGGATGAACCATCGCCTGAACGGCTTCTGCGGGGGTTTTGTAAATTCCGCACGCCAAGAACCCCGCAATTCCCGCGCCCAAAGACGAAGTTTCAAACGTTTGGACTCGCGTTACGGGAATGCCGAAAACGTCGCAAACGATTTGGGAAATCTCGTCACTTTGCGCTCCGCCACCCGAAAGACGGATTTCTTTCATCGCGTGGCGTTTGTGCAATTTGCGCTTGATTTGGAGATAGCTCGAATAGAGTTCAAAGCACAAACCTTCGATCAAGGCTCGGTAAATGTGGATACGGGTAGTTGAGTCGGAGAACCCGATAATTGCCCCTTTGACGCGAGGCCGATCCAGCAAGGATCCCCAATAAGGTTGAAGGAGCAAACCGTCGCATCCAGGGGGAACCTTATTCAGTTGTTTGTTGTAATGCTCGGGGTTCACATCCGCGTAATAGTCATCCACCTTTTCGGCGGCGAATTCCTTCAAGAACCAATTGAGCATCCAGAACCCACGGTAAATTTGGATGTCCATGTTGTATTTCCCCGGCAAGACGTTTTGGTATCCGGGCAAAAATGTGACCGGTTCAACGTAGCGGTCGGTGGTGGTTTCGATGGTGCAGGCGGTCCCCAAGGAGATCGCGGCTTTCTCGGTGTCGATGACCCCGCCTCCAAGCGTTTCGCAGCTCTTGTCCGAACCACTGACAAGGATTGGGAGACCCGCGGGAATGCCCGTGAGTTTTGAGGCTTCCTCGGAGATTCGTCCGATGACTTCACCAGGAGGCACGAGTTCACAAAGTTGGGAATCCTTAACCCCAAAGACTTGCCCTTTGAGGTGATGAATCGCATTTTTGTACCAGCGTCCCCTCTTCATATCCAAAGGATAGTGGCCGGTGTAGGAACCCGCGGAATCACGGAGTTCTCCCGTTAAGCGATAGATGAAATAAGTGGAAATCGATACGTATTTATCGCACTTCGCATAGTTCTCCGGTTCGTTCTCCGCAATCCAATTCATTACGGTTCTCATGCGATTCATCTTGATGACGTCGCTCATTCCGACGATCGCGAAAAGGATTCGGGAGATGAAAGGGAGTTTCTTTTTGCATTTGGCCATACGGGAGTCGAGCCACAAAATGCTGGGTCGAATCACGTTGCGGTCTTTGTCCAAAAGCACCGCGGAATCGCGGAAGCAATCGATGGCGATTCCCTTAACGCGTTTGAGATCCTCTGGACGGGAGGCCGCCAAACGTTGGGTGGCTTTGCAAAGGTATTCAAAATACGAAGATGGATCCATCTCGGCATACCCGGGTTTGGGAGAAAAATAAGCGGGGACGTATGCCTCTTTTTCCATCCCGACGGTCTCTCCGGCGGGAGAGATGAGTGATACGCGAACCGACTGGGTACCAAAATCGAAGTTCAGCATCAAAGGTGATGAGTTGTTTTCCATGCACACATTATGTGCGTTCGCGAATGGTTTTACAAAAAAGAGTTTTCTCACCCCGCTCGGCAAAGCCGCTTTTCTTTGCGATAATATCCCCATGCGAGCATTCATCTCTCAATCCGCGAGTTCCTTCGCCTTTCTCCGCCCGGGATACCAAAAGGCGAACGCCCTTGATCCATTGGGGAACACCACCCTATTGGATTATCAAATCAACGTTCTTCGAAATAATGGGGTCACCGAAATCTACTTGGCCTACCCCGCGGGGAACAAAATTATCCCCGAGAAATACAAAAACGAGGGGGACATCTATTTGATTTCGGTTCCCAAGAGCCTCGGTAACGCGGGGGCGTTATGTTACGTACCAAAGGACGAAGACATCCTCTTTGTCCCCGGAGATTTGGTATTCGACGTCTGTTTAAAACGCTTCTTTGAATTCCACAAAGCCCATGAAGGGTATCTCACTTGCCTCTCTCACCCCGAACCCCACCCCGAACAAAAAGACGTCCTCCTTCTCCAAAACAACATCAATGGGTTCATTATTTTGCCCAAGGAGACCTCTTCCGCGAGAGACTTCTACTACTCCAATTTGATTCCAACCGAACTTTCCATTCTCTCTCCAGATTTATTGGCGATCTTTGATGAGGAGGACCCCTATCCCTTGAATTTCCGGGAGGACGTATTCGATCCCACTCTCGCAAACGGATGCGTCGTCTCCTATTATTCCGCGGAATATGTCCAACGCATCTCCGGCAAAGCGGAATACTTACGCATCCAGGAAGACGTGAAGGCAGGCATCCCCGAACGAAAGAACGCGTCCCGTCCTCAAAAGGCCTTCTTCCTCGACCGAGACGGGACCATCAACGTATTCGGTGACTTCGTCGTTCGTCCCGATATGTTGACCTTGATTCCCGGGGCGGCGAAAGCCATCGCGAAAATCAATCGCGCGGGGTATCTCGCGATCTGCGTCACCAACCAACCCGTAGTCGCTCGAGGGGAGACGACGATGCAAGAGATGACCAACATCCTCGCCAATTTGGAGATGATGTTGGGAAAAGAAGGCGCCTATCTCGACGCCATCTACTTCTGCCCCCATTACCCAAGGAAATTCCCCGAATCCAACGAGGAATACACGATGCCCTGCACCTGCAGGAAACCGGGAATCGGATTGTTGGAGGAGGCTAAGAAGGCGTTCAACATCGATTATTCCGAATCTTGGTTCATCGGAGATACCACCCGAGACGTTCAAACCGGTCTCAACGCGAGGACCCATACCGCCTTGCTCCTCGGAGGAGACCCTCATTACAACAAACGATATGGGGACGCGGCTCCCGAGAAAACCTTCCAAACGTTGGAAGAGGCAATCGACGACATTTTGGGAGAATAGACCTTATTCAATACCCTCCAGAGTTCATCTGGAGGATTTTTTTCGTTCCAAAAAAAGTCAGAATCGTTCATTCGGTATTAAATTTTCTTATTCAACGCGCGCGCATAGATATGCTAAGATATGGTTTGTCGGGGCCTAAGCCCCACAGCATTGTCATTAGGAGGAAAAAATGGCAGAAAAGAAGTATGTCTATTCCTTCAAGGAAGCCCACGAGAGCAAAGTTGGGAAAGAAATCCTTGGTGGAAAAGGCTTCGGTCTCGCCGAGATGACCGCCGCCGGAATCAACATTCCCGCTGGTTTTACCATCTCCACCGAAGCTTGCACGCTCTACTACGAATCCGGAAAGCAAATCCCCGATTACGTGTGGAACGACATTGTTGCCCACATTCACGAAGTGGAAACCAGCAACAACAAATCGTTTGGTGGGGAAAAAGAAGGCGTCATGCCCCTTCTTGTTTCCGTCCGTTCCGGCGCCCGTCAATCCATGCCGGGTATGATGGACACCATCTTAAACCTTGGTTTGAATGACGTCGTCGTCGAGAAACTCGCGAAGTTCGCCAACAACGAACGTTTCGCTTGGGACTCCTACCGCCGTTTCGTCTTGATGTTCACCAACATCGCCAAAGGCCATCCGCGCACCGACATGGACGCGATGCTCGACAAACTCAAAGAAGAAAAAGGCTACAAGCTCGACACCGAAGTCACCGTCGATGAACTCAAAGAGCTCGTTGCGAAGTACAAAGCGTACTACAAAGCGACCTTCGGCGAAGACTTCCCGACCGATCCTTACGAACAACTCCGCGAAGCCGTTGCCGCCGTTTTCCGCAGCTGGGATAACCCCCGCGCCAACGTCTATCGCCAAATGAACGGCATCCCCTATGAATGGGGCACCGCCGTCAACGTCCAATCCATGGTCTTCGGCAACATGGGCGAAGATTCCGGTACCGGCGTTGCCTTCTCCCGGTCCCCGTCCACCGGTGAAAAGGGAATCTACGCGGAATTCCTTCCCAACGCCCAAGGGGAAGACGTCGTCGCCGGCGTTCGTACGCCGCTTCACATCGACGCCCTCAAGGAGCGTATGCCGGAAGTTTACGAAGACTTCATGGCGACCATCGTTCGCATGGAGAACTACTTCCGTGATATGCAGGATATGGAGTACACCATCGAAAAAGGCAAACTCTACTTCCTCCAAACCCGCAATGGTAAGAGAACCGCCCGCGCGGCCCTCAAGATCGCCTGCGACCTCGTCGACGAAGGCCTCATCACCGAAGAAGAAGCCGTCTGCCGCGTCGAGCCGAAGCAACTCAACGACTTGCTCCACCCGACTTTCGACGAAGCCGACCTCAAAGCCCACACCCCCTGCATCAAGGGTCTTCCCGCTTCCCCGGGCGCTGGCACTGGTGCCATCGTCTTCACCGCGGAAGAATGCAAAGCCTGGCACGATGAAGGCAAGAAAGTTGTCCTCGTCCGCGCCGAAACCTCTCCCGAAGACATCATCGGTATGGTCAACTCGGAAGCCATCCTCACCGCTCGCGGTGGTATGACCTCCCACGCCGCGGTCGTTGCCCGTTCCATGGGTAAATGCTGCGTCGCCGGCGCTACCGAAATCATCGTCAACGAAGAAGCCAAGACCGTCACCGTCGGTGAAAAGGTCTACCACGAAGGCGACATCCTCTCCGTCAACGGTTCCACCGGTCTTGTCTACGAAGGCGAAATCAAGATGGTTCCGGCCGACCTCGGCGGCGACTTCGGTCGCTTAATGGCCTGGGCCGACAAGTATCGTCGCCTCAAAGTCCGCGTCAACGCGAACACCCCGGAAGATGCGACCAACGGCCGTAACTTCGGTGCCGAAGGCATCGGTCTCTGCCGTACCGAACGTATGTTCTTCGCGGATGACCGCATCCTCAATATGCGTTCGATGATTCTCTCCGATACCACCGAACAACGCGAAGCCGCCTTGGAGCGCATCCGTCCGTTCCTCGCCTCCGACTTCTACGAAATGTACATGGCG
>JAXFGC010000043.1:0-20675 GCA_034171505.1 Candidatus Alloenteromonas sp.
CTTTTCCTTTGCCTTTCGGCTCGGAATGCGCCGTTTGGGGCGACCCCCCTCCGTTCACCTACGGAAGAATTTGTCCAATACTTTTTTGACGGCCAACACGAATAACACGAAGTTGATCGCCATAGAAAGAAACCGCATGGGTCCCCTTCCGCGCCTGCGGACCGGGTGCGCAAAGTTTGGAAATACCATTCGAGATACCTCCACCCATTATCTTCTCACAATTTTCATGAAATAAAAGATAGGTCTTTGAGGAACTTTCACGGCAACAAAAAAGACCGTCTTTGTCTTTGCATAATTTGACAAGAGACGGCCATTTTTACTTTTTAGTAACGGAGTTTTTTGGCAATGGAGTTCGCGAGCAAGGCTTTGAATTCGTCCAGGGAGACGGTGATTTGGTCTTTTTGGCCATACACACGGTAAGTGACCGAGTTCGTTTCCTTTTCTTTGTCTCCGATGACCAAGGTGTAGGGGATTTTGCTGACGACGGCTTGACGGAGGCGGTATCCGAGTTTTTCGTTGGAATCGTCGATCTCCGCGCGAACCTTCATGCCTTTGAGTTCCTCGAGGACCTTTTTGGCGTATTCACCATGCGCATCGTTATTGACCGGCAAGATCTCGACTTGGGTCGGGGCGAGCCAGGTCGGGAAGGCGCCCCCGTAGTTCTCGATGAGGATGCCGAGGAAACGTTCGACGCTTCCGAATACGACGCGGTGGAGCATGACGGGTTCCACCTTCTCCCCGTTTTCGTCGATGTAGAAGCAGCCGAAGCGGTGGGGTAAGTTCACGTCGAGCTGGATGGTCCCGCATTGCCAGGTACGGCCCATGGAATCGCGAAGCTTGAAGTCGAGTTTCGGCCCATAGAACGCCCCATCCCCAGGGTTGATTTGGAATTCGTGCCCGGAGTCTTTGCATGCGGCGGCGAGAGCCTCCTCGCTTTGGTTCCAGAATTCGATTTCCCCAATGAAGTCATCCGGACGGGTGGAGAGGACGATGCGGTAGGTAAGTCCAAATACGTCATAGACCTCGTCCATGAGTTTCATGATGGATTTGACTTCGTCTTCGATTTGGTCGCGACGGATCATGATGTGGGCATCGTCCTGGGTGAAGGCACGGACGCGGAAGAGACCATTTAAGGCCCCGCTTGCCTCGTGACGGTGGACGTGTCCGAGTTCGCCGTAACGGAGGGGGAGGTCGCGGTAGCTATGGATGCTGTTTTGGTAGACGAGGATTGCCCCCGGGCAATTCATCGGCTTAATCGCGTAATCCGCCTCATCGACTTTCGTCGTGTACATGTTGTCCTTGTAATGGTCCCAATGGCCCGAGGTCTCCCAGAGTTCGCGCGACATCATGGTCGGGGTCGTGATCTCGGAATAACCGTATTTTTGGTGGACTTCCCTCCAATAGGAAATGAGTTCGTTATAGACTTGTTGGCCTTTGGGCAAGAAGAAGGGCATGCCAGGGGCAAAGTCGCTTAACATGAACAAGCCGAGTTCCTTGCCTAAACGGCGGTGGTCATTGGCCTTGCGGCGTTCCAAGATTTCAAGGTGCTCCTTTAAGGCTTCTTCGCTCGGATAGCAGGTCGCGTAGATACGGGTGAGCATCTTGTTCTTGCTGTCGCCTCTCCAATAAGCCCCCGCGACGCTTAAGAGTTTGAAATGCTTCAAATATCCCGTCGAAGGGACGTGGGGACCGCGGCAAAGGTCGACGAATTCCCCTTGTTGGTAGATGGAAATCGGACCTTCGAGTTCCTTGATGTGCTCGACTTTGTAGGGGTTCGAGGCAAAGATCTCCAACGCCTCTTCTCTGCTTACTTCCTTGCGGCGATAGGGGATGTTTTCCTTGACGATTTTCTTCATCTCCGCCTCAATCGTGGCGAAGTCTTTGTCGGTGATGACGTCGTCGCCAAAATCGACGTCGTAATAGAAACCCTCTTCGATGGCCGGGCCAAAGCCGAAGTGGCAATGGGGGTAAAGGCGGAGAAGGGCCTGCGCCATCAAGTGGGAGCAGGAGTGGTTGATCATCTCAAATCCTTCCGGGGAATCGGGGAGGATGAATTCGATGTCGCCTTCATGAACCGGTTCGTTCATGTCGAAAAGCTTATCGCCTTGCTTTACGGCGATGGCTTTGTTCTTTTTCGCGGGATCGAGGAGTTTCGCGGCTTCAAACCCGTTGATGCCGTCGTTGACTTCGAGTCCCTTTCCTTCGTAAATGAGTTGCATGTGGTAACCTCCAAATAAAACGCCCCCGTGTCCTATTTGCAAGGACGTCGGGGGCGACGCGGTACCACCTTACTTCGAAAAGGAGGGCGTCCTTTTCGCTCTTTGGTTCCCTTATCGCGGGAATGACGCTCCACTTATTTCGCGGAGGGGCTCCCGAGTGGTGCCTGTCATGCCCCGTATTCGGGGTAGGCTTGTCTCGTTCATTGCCAAGTAGAAGTATAGGCGTTCTTTGTAAAGAAGCAAGCGGTTTGTTTGTCTGAAATCCCTTTCATTTACCAATTGGAAGCGAATGCTAGTTCGAGGATTATGGGCGGGAATCGCTTCGTTGACCCAGGTAAACGGTTCCGGGTCAAAACGCGCGAAAATCGACTCGGGACAAAACAAATAAAAATACTGAATTATCGGTACTTTTTAGCGATTTTCGGTCCAAACAAATTCGTTGATGAAAAACCAGTGTTTTCTGCTTGCTATTTTTTATCGTATTTATAATAATAAATGTGCGCGAAATGCGTGGCCACCAGGTTTCCCCCTAATCCTGGGGCCTTTTTTGTAAAGAAAAACCCCGAGAGGTCGATTTCTCGGGGAATTGGGATTACTTCTCGGGAAAGCAAGTCGCGGTTATGATTTGGAAGATGCCGACGATTTTGGTTCCAAAAAGGATTTCCAGAACGCCAAGGGTGATCCCAAGGGGCATGGTCACCGGTTTGGCGCCATTTCGGTTAATCACCGCGATAATGATGTCGATCACTACGCCCGGGATCGAGAGAATTCCAGCGATGAGAACCACCCAACCAATCAAAGTGATGAGAGCGGTAAGTTCTCCGTTGGTGACCGTGACGGTGTCGGGAAGCTTTGATTGGATGTAGGCAATCAAATCCGGGTTGTACGCCCATCCGAGAATCTCCGATCCGAAGAGGAAAAGTCCGACGGCGCTTAAGCCAAGAAGAATCGCCCCCACGATCCCAAGGACAAAGCAAGTTTTCTTCATGGATTCTCCTTTCGTCAACATTATCCCCCAAATCCATTCTTGGTAAAGAGGAAATCCAGCAAGAGAGTCTTTCCAATATCTATATATATAAATAGAGGGAATTCGGGAAACCTCGTAAACTCGAGTTTGGTCCAATTTGTCCAAATTTAAGCCTAATTCCCCTTTTTACGAACTCGATTTACTCTCATTTTTCTCGTTTTTTGGTCAACCTTGAATGAAAATTGATGGAAATCGAGCGATTTTTCTCGGCAAAAGAATACCGATAATTCGGTTTTTTCTTCCTCTAGTCTTAGGAGGTGACTATAATGTTTTCGCTGATTGCTAAGCAATCAAGTCAAAGGAGAAAACTTTACTTACATGGACACCAAAATTGTCAAAGTCTATGGCCGCCAAATCATCGATTCCCGCGGCAATCCGACCGTTGAAGCCGAAGTCACCCTTGCCGATGGCACCGTTGGCCGCAGCGCTTCCCCCTCGGGTGCTTCCACCGGTACTCGTGAAGCCCTCGAACTCCGCGACGGAGACAAATCCGTCTATGGCGGAAAAGGCGTTTTGACCGCCGTCAGCAACATCAACAACATCATCGCTCCGGCCCTCGTCGGCATGGATGCCCGCGACACCTTCGCGGTCGACCACAAGATGATCGAACTCGATGGAACCGAGAACAAATCCAAACTCGGCGCCAACGCGATCCTCGCGGTCTCCCTCGCCGCCGCCCACGCCGCGGCCGCCTCTCTCCACGAACCGCTCTACCGCTTCATCGGTGGAACCAGTTCCAACGTCCTCCCCGTCCCGATGATGAACATCATGAACGGCGGAGCCCACGCCGATGACAACATCGACTCCCAAGAATTCCTTATCATGCCGGTTGGCGCCCCCTCCTGGAGCGAAGCTCTCCGTTGGTGCACCGAAGTCTTCCACGCTCTCCAAAGCATTTTGAAGAAGGCCGGCCTCTCCACCGGTGCCGGTGATGAAGGCGGATTCGCCCCCAACACCAAGCACGGTTCCGACGAAGAAGTCCTTACCCTCATCATGGAAGGTATCGAAAAAGCCGGTTACAAGCCGGGCGTTGACTTCATGCTCGCCATGGACGCCGCCGCCTCCGAATGGGCCAAAGACGGCGAAAAGACCGAAGATGGCCAATTCATCTACCGTCAACCGAAGTCGGGTAAGGTCTACACCTCCAAGACCCTCGTCCGTCACTGGGAAAAACTCGCCAAAGAGTTCCCGCTCATCTCCTTGGAAGATGGTATGGCCGAAGGCGACTGGGATGGCTGGAAACTCCTCAACGAGAAACTCGGCAAAAAGATCCAACTCGTCGGCGACGACCTCTTCGTCACCAATACCAAGATCATTTCCCGCGGCATTGAACTCGGCGTCGCGAATTCGGTTTTGATCAAACTCAACCAAATCGGAACCCTCTCCGAAACCATCGCCGCCATCAAGATGGCCAAGAACGCTGGCTGGACCGCCGTTGTCTCCCACCGTTCCGGTGAAACCGCCGATACCACCATCGCGGACCTCGTCGTTGCCCTCAATGCGGGTCAAATCAAGACCGGTGCCCCGAACCGCACCGAACGCGTTGCCAAGTACAACCAACTTCTCCGCATCGAAGAAGAACTCGGTGACAACGCCGTCTACCTCGGACGCGCTGCCTTCCGCTTCGACAAGTAATTCGGTTCCGAACTTACTAGGACGCCCCCTCGGGCGTCCTTTTCCATTGTTTGAAAGCAAAAATGTGTGCTTTCCATCATTTCCCTATTCAGGGGGTTCTTTTTCCCTTCTGGATTTTGTGATAAAGTTTGTTGCATGAAACCCAAAATGAATAAACGGGAACGCTTCATCGTGTATGGCGTTCTCCTTGTCGCGTTTGTTGTCTCGCTTTTCGTCGACCTCCAAGTTACCCAAAGGTTGTACGATCCGGAGAATGCGTTCGGAAAGGCGTTCGAACTCATCGCCGAAGTCCCAGCCTTTACCCTCATGGTATTCGCGAGTTCCCTTTTGGCGTTTCATCACCCCAAACTCGAGAAGAAGTGGCTCAATATTCTGCTCACTGTAATCTTCGTGGCGCTCGCGGTTGGCATCGCGGTGTATGGTGGGAATCATTTCCGTCACCTCCTGAACCGCGTGACCAAACTTGCCTTCCCTTCCTGGCTTGCGATTGTGTATGCCGCGGTCTATTTGACCCTTGGAATGCCTTGGGTATTCATGATCAAGAACCAAAGCACCAAGGAAATCTGTGTCTTTGGCGCAACGGTCATCTGCTTATTCGTCGCGACTTTGCTGGTTATGCAGGGGTTAAAGCTGCTTTGGCTCCGTCCCCGTTATCGCACCTTGGTTGCGATGTATGGAAACGATGCCGCATCCTTCTGGTTACCCGTCTATTCGCCTCAGGGATTCTGGGTGTTTGACACCAAATACCCCGAACCGAACTACACGGTCCTCAACGCCCTTGGTATCACCGAATGGGGCAAAGAAGAATTCTATAGTTTCCCCAGCGGCCACACCCTCCACGCGGTCGTTCCGATGGTGGTCACCCTCATCGCTTCCTTTGTCCCCAAACTCGAGGGCAAACAAGGCTATGTTCGCCTCGGTTTCTACGCTTGGGGCGCCTTAACCGCCGTCTCGCGCATCATTCGCGGGGCCCACAACCTCTCCGACGTCGTCGTGGGTTATTTCATTGGGGTCCTCGCCTTCGACCTTGCTTCGACTTTCCTCCTCCCCGCGCTAAGAAAACTCTACGAAAAAATCTTCGAGAAGAAGAAAGAGGAACCCGAGGTTTCCTTGGAACATTGAGCAGGATGGCTTCGGCCATCCTTTTTTCTAGCCAATAAAAAAGGCACCCAAGCGGAAGTGGGTGCCTTGGAAGTTTATTCGATTTCCCGAACCGAGTTCACGGTGAGGATGCGCATGAAGTTGGTTTTTCCCGCGCCGGTTGGAGTGCCACCCGACATGAGGATCGGACTGCCCGCGGGGATGCCGAGGTCTCGGGCGATCTTCAAGGCAATGACTTCCATTTCCTCGATGAAGTCCGGCATGTTCGGGGTCTTGAGCAAGACGGAGTAGACGCCCCAATGGAGGGCGCCTGCCATCGCGGTGCGGCGGTGATTGGTGACCGAGATGATCGGACAGCAGGGACGGGCTTTGGAAATGCGGATGGTGCTATTGCCGGTTTCGGTGAAACTCACGATCAAGCGAGCCCCGATGAGAAGGGCCGTATTGGCGACCGCGTTGGAAATCGCGTCGTTGTTGGTCTTTTCGGAGGTGTCGTAACTTTCCTTGGATAGGCGTTCGTAATCGAGGAACTTTTCCATCGTCGCGGCGATCTTGGCTTGCATTTCTACCGCGAGGACGGGGTAAGCCCCCGAAGCGCTTTCGGCGGAAAGCATGACGCAGTCGCTGCCTTCGGAGATGGCGTTGGCGACGTCGCTCACTTCCGCGCGCGTCGGACGGGGATGGGTGATCATCGAATCGAGCATTTGGGTCGCGGTGATGACGGGTTTGCCCTTCACGCGGCAAAGATCGATGATTTGCTTTTGGACGACGGGGACTTGTTCAGGGGGGATTTCCACCCCGAGGTCACCACGGGCGACCATGACGCCATCCGCGGCATCGACAATCGCGGCGATTTTCTCCACGCCTTCGGGATTTTCAATATTCGCGAAAATGGGGATGGTGGGATCGCCGTATTCCGCGAGCAAGGCACGGAGGTCGGCGATGTCTTCGGGACGGCGGACGAAGGAAGCAAAAATGACGTCCACGTGGTTTTCGCATCCGAACTTGAGGTCCGCTTTGTCCTTTTCGGAGATATAGGGGACCGAAAGACGGGAGAAGGGGCAGTTGATGCCCTTACGGTCTTTGAGGACGTGGTTGTTTTGGGCGGTCACATGGATGTCGTGGGTGGAAGCATCGACACTTTCGACCAAAAAGTCGAGGTTGCCGTCATCAATCAAGATGTGGTCACCGGGCTTCACGTCTTTGTAAAGATCGCTGTGGGTGGTCGAGAATCCGGTTTCGTCTCCGAGACGTTCGGTCATGGAGATGACCATCTTATCCCCAGTGGAGACTTTGACGCTGCCGCCTTTGAATTTATGGCAACGGATTTCGGGCCCCTTGGTATCCAAGGCAACGGGGATGAGGATCCCTTCTTTTTCCAGGTCGCGGGCGATTTGGATCTTGGCGAGTTGTTCGGGATATTCCCCGTGGGAGAAGTTGATCCGCATGACGTTCATGCCGGCTTTGTAGAGCTCGAGGACTTTTTCCTTGGTGTCGCTCGCCGGACCGATGGTCGCCACGATCTTCGTCTTTTTGGAAATGTTGAGTAGCATGGATGAATCCTCCTATTTGAGAATATCGATCAAACGGAGCATGGACGGGTGCTTGTCGCGGGGGAGTTGGAGGGCTTCGAGGATGTCGAAGTCCACGATTTTATTGTCGATCATGCCGACGCAGATGCCACCTTTGCCTTCGAGCAAGCAGTCAACGGCATACGCGCCCATTCTCGCCGCCAAAATACGGTCGAAAGCGGAAGGAGTGCCACCGCGTTGGACGCGTCCGAGGACTTCGGCCTTGGCTTCGAATCCCGTTTCTTGGGCGATGCGACGGGCAAACTCGTGGATGTCGGGGAACATCTTTTCCGAAACGATGACGATGGCGCGTTTGCGTTTCTCGTCGTGGAGTTTCTTCAAGGAGTCGATGATTTCTTCTTCCGGGATCGGGTGGTCCGGGGTGATGATCATCTCCACCCCTTCGGCGATGCCGGAGAAAAGGGCGAGGTCGCCACAGTGGTTGCCCATGACTTCGATGATGGCGCAGCGTTGATGGGACGAAGTGGTGTCACGGATGTGGTCGACGCAATAAAGAATGGTGTTTAAACAGGTATCAAAGCCGATCGTGTAATCGGTGGAAGCGATGTCGTTGTCGATGGTTCCGGGAAGGCCAACGCAGTTGATGCCCATCTCGGTGAGTTTCTTCGCGCCCATGTAGGAACCATCGCCCCCGATGACGACGAGGGCCTCGATTCCGCGGCGATGGAGGTTATCCACGCCGATTTGACGAACGCTTTCTTCTTTGAATTCGCGAAGACGGGCGGTGCCAAGGACCGTGCCGCCGCGATTGACGATATCGGAAACCGAGTGACGGTCCATCAGGAACATATCGTCGTTCACTAAGCCTTTGTATCCGTCCATGATGCCATAGACTTCCAGACCGTATTTGAGTCCAGCGCGCACAACCGCGCGGATCGCACAGTTCATTCCGGGCGCGTCGCCACCGGAAGTAAGAACCCCAATTTTACGAATCATAATTCATCCTCAAGCGAAAAATCCGCTTTTCGAAAACATTATAGCACGCTCCGCGCGCGCATAAAGAGAGGCGAAATGAAAATCTTTGAAAGATGTGGAAAACTCAAAAATGATGACTATTCATCGCGTTTTTGATGTGGAAAACTCAAAAAGTTACGATAAACGCGCTTCTTTTTAGGTGGAAATGGGGAAAGGAGAAAGGATACAATACCGAGGCATGGAAAACCTTGGCTCGAAAGATTACGTCTCCCTTGATCTCAGCGGCAACCTCGGCAGCTATTCCTTTGAGACGCTGGGAAGGCTTTACCTCCCGCTGATTGGTTCGACCGCGATTGGGGTCTACCAAGGTCTTTTTGCCCTCGCGGGCATGTCCACCTTCTTAAGTATGGAGGACCTTGTTCGCTTCTTGGGCGTTTCCTATCAAGGGTTCGAAGATGCCTCCAAGGGGCTCGAAGCCTTAGGCTTGCTTCAATCCTTTGTCCGGGAAGACGCCTCGAAAAAAGTCTATTCCCTTTATTTATATCCCCCGCTTAGTCCGAAGGCGTTCCTCAACAACTATCTCCTTTGCTCGACGTTAAAGGAAAATGTCGGAGAACAAACCTTCTCAAAAATCACCCGGGATTACGTCCAAAAGAACCCTCCGGTGGGGGCCCAAGAGGTTTCGACCTCCTTTGGCGAATATTTCCGCAGCAAAAACGCGGGGAAATCCATTCGGGAATTCGTCTTTGCCGCGAGTGAGGATTCCGCTCGGGCGTTGCAACTTGGATTTGACCATTCCTTATTTGAAGAAACGCTTGTGAGCCGTGGGGTATCCCCCAAACTCTTCTCTCCCGAAGAAATGTCTTTCCTCGAGGAGGCGAGTGTTTTTTACGCCTATCCCGCGGATGTGATCGCCTCTTACGCGGCCACCTCCATTGTCCGTTCCGAGCCTTTTGGGAAAAAGTTGTCCCGTTCCTCGTTCTTGAAGAAGTGCCAAGAGGATATGAAACTCACCTACCTTCGGGAAAGCGCGACCGAAAGCGCCCTCCCCAAGGAAAAGGATGAGCTCGCCAAAAAGATCCAACTCCTCGATTCCATCGCCCCTGCGAAATTCCTTTGGTTTAAGCAAGGAGGCAAGCCCGCGGCGAAATCCGATCTCAAACTCATCGAGCACCTCCATTTTGATCTGGGCCTCCCCAATCCCTGCGTGAACGCCTTGATTGATTATGTCCTCGAGGCCAACGACAACGTTTTGTCTTCCGCCTTATGCGAGAAACTCGCCGCGATGTTGGTAAGAAAACATGTGACGAACGCGCGCGATGCCATGGAAGTCTTACGGGATACCCGTTCTTATAAAAAGAAATCCAAAACCTCGAGTCCGACTTCGATGCCAACGAGTATGGAACAAAATACTCAAGAAAGCGAAGAAACCAAGGAAATATCGGATGAAGAACTCGACGCAATGTTTGACGCAATCTATGCAGGAAGGGCCAAATAATGGATAAAATCAAGATTAAGAACCCGGTCTCTGCATCGGGAGGAGTCCTCGATTCTGCTCAAAAGGAAATGCTCGAGTTGCTCCGGAAAGACGAACGCCTCTGCCGTCTCATTCGGGATGAGTTCCATCTTTCGGTCGCCGAAACGAAAGCCGCTTTGGTCCCTCTTTTGGATCTCTACGAAGACCTCCATTATTGCGATGCTTGCCCAGGGTACGAAGCCTGCGACAAAGCCATTCCCCATTATCAGATGGAACTGATTCGGGAAGACGGGCTATTTGACCGTCGCCTCCACCTTTGCCCCCTCGCTAGAAGCGTGGAAACCTACCAATCCTATTTCCTTTACCATGATTTCCCCCTTTCTTGGAATGGATGCAGCCTAAAGGCATCCGTCGAACGGAGCCAAAAGAAGAGGGAAGCCCTCCAAAAATTCACCTCCGTTTTGGCGGGTAAAAGCAAACAATGGCTCTATGTTTACGGGAACCGCGGAAGCGGACGCACGTTCTTGCTCGCTTGCTTTGCCCTTGATTTTGCCCGTAATGCAAACGAAGAAAAATCCGTCGCTTTCTGCGACACCACCTCACTTTTGGACAAACTCCGCGACCATTCCTTCCAAAACAAGGAGAAGTTCGCCCAAGAGATGGAAGAGCTCATCTCCGTCCCCTTGCTCATCCTCGATGACTTTGGAAGCGAAACCAAGGACAAAAGCGGTTACGCCTATTCCTCCATCCTTTTCCCGATTCTCAACGCAAGGGCGAAAGAAAACCGTCTCACGGGATTTTCGAGTGATTTCCGCATTTCCGAAATCGCGGAGATGTACGCCCCGTCGATCGGGACTCCGCGCGCCCGTCAATTAAAAGACTTGCTGTTAACCACGAGCAAATCCGAGATCGATATCTCGGGTTTGGTCTTCGCCCGTAAATAAGGGCAGGGACAATAACGTCGTCCGAAGTTCGTCGATATTCCCGTTATTATTGATAACGAAAGTCGCGATTTTTTCGGCTTTTTGGTACGGATAATCTTTGTTGAGTTCCATCATCGCGTCCGCGTCTTTTCCCGCGACAAGAAGGCGTTCCCTTTGATGCTTGCTTTCCGCGCGAATGAGGATCACGACGTCGACGAGTTCCACCAAGGAACTTCGAGGGAGCAGAGGAACGTCTAGGATGACGCGTGGATGGGTGGAGATGAATTTCTTCGCTTCTTGGAGGAGCAAGGGATCGAGGTACCCTTCCCATTCTTTCTTCTTTTTGGGATTCGTGGAAAGCACTTTACGGAGGTAAGACAGATTTAAGGAGGAACGAAGGACGGATTCTTTTCCGAGAATCTTCTTCATCGCTTGCCTAACCGAGGATTTCTTATAGAGCTTTTTGACCTCTTCGTCCGCGTTAAAGACGGAGAATCCGAGTTCTTTCAGAATGCTTGAGGCGGTGGATTTTCCGCTGTGGATGGGGCCGGTGATGCCAATGACGATAGAGGAAGAACGCTGACAAATCGGACAATACGTCGTTCCTCTTCCGGAAATCTTTTGGTAGGTGAGGGGGGTTCCGCAACGTGGGCAAGGTTTCCCTTGCTTGCCGTAAACCTCCAACAAATCCTGCATTCCCGCGGGGGTGCCCCCACTTACGAAAGTGCGGATGTGGCTGCCTCCGTTAACGATCGCGAGATCTAGGATGCGCCGAGCTTCCTCAAGGATGGACTCGCAAGTAGAAAGGGAGATTTCCTTGCCTTTGGCTTTCGGGGAAACTTTCGCGGCGAAGCAGATTTCATCCGCGTAGATGTTCCCAATCCCGGAAATGATGGATTGATCCATGAGGAGGGATTTGATGGGAAGGGAAGAAGAGGAAACCTTTTGGTGAAGCTCTTCGGGGGTGATTTCACTCGGTTCTTTGCCGAGGGAAAGCAAGGGAGGATAATTTTCTTCTTTTCCCTTCGGGAGCAACGCCAAGGTCCCAAACTTGCGGGTATCCGTGTAATGGAAGACAAAAGAGGGGAAGGTTAAGGAAAAGAGTTCGTAGGGCAAAACCGAGGAAGAATCGTTGACCACGAATCTCCCTTCCATCCGTAAATGGGCGAGGAACGTAAAGGAAGTGAAGGAAAAGAGGAGGAATTTGCCTCGCCTTGAGACCCTTTCTAGGGTGTTCCCGATTAAGGATGGCAATAATTCCTTCCCTTCCACGAAGTTCTTTTCCCTCCTTAAGCAATAGGAAACCACCTTCTTTCCGACGAAAGAAGAAAGGTAACGGGCAACGTTTTCCACTTCGGGGAGTTCGGGCATAGGCTAATCCTTCGCGTCAAACCAGGTGCGTCCGACGCTTCCTTCGACTTTGAGGGGCACCCCAAGATCGACCGCCTCTTCCATGGTCTTTTGGATGAGGGGGATGAGGTCATCCTCCCCCGGATAAAGGGCAAACAGGAGTTCGTCGTGGATCTGGAGGACCATCTTGGTTTTTGCCTTCTTTTCTTTTAACAAGGCATCGACCTTCGCCATCGCGATTTTGATGAGGTCCGCCGCCGTACCTTGGACGGGGGCGTTTAAGGCCGCGCGCTTCGCGGCTTCCCTCTTCACGTAGCTTGGATCCTTGAGCTCTTGGAGGTAACGCCGCCTGCCGAACATGGTGGAAACGTATCCGAGCTTTTCCCCGTCTTCCACGATTTTCTTGAGATAACTCGCGATTTCGGGATAAGCCTCATAAAAGGAGGCGATGATCGCGCTCGCCTCGCTTGGGGAACCCTGGATTTGTTCGGCGAGTCCAAAAGGGGTCGTGCCATAGATAATCGCGAAGTTGATGGCTTTCGCTTTCCTCCGTAATTCGTGAGGCACCTCTTCGCTAGCGGGAACGTGGAAGATTTTCCGCGCGGTTTCCGCGTGGACGTCATGCCCACCCTTAAAGACGTCGATGTAGGAAGAACACCCACTTAAGGAAGCGAGGATTCGGAGTTCGATTTGGGAATAATCCAAGCTCAAAATCCGAATATCGTCCGTCGGATAATGGAACGCCTTTCGGATTTCCTTGCTCTCTTCGTCGCGCGTGGAGATGTTTTGCAAGTTCGGGTTGGAACTCGAGAGTCGTCCGGTGGAGGTTTGGGCTTGGTTGAAGATCGTGTGGATCTTGCCGTCCTCGTGGATATGGGGCAAAAGGCCGTCGATGTAGGTCCCGACGAGTTTGGCGTATTTCCGGTACTCCAGGATTTTGCCTACGATCGGGTGGTAGGGAAGGAGGTAACGGAGTTCTTCGACGGAGGTGCTGCGGTTCTTGGGCCCTTTGAGCGAGAGTTCGTCGTAAAGGACGGTCGCGACTTGCTTGGGGCTCGAGATATTGAAGGGGTGTTTGGCAAGAAGGTAAACCTCTTGTTCCAAGGCGTCCTTTTTCTTCCGGAATTCATCCCCGATGCGAGAGAGCTCCTCCCCGTTGCAGGGGAATCCCTCTTTTTCCATTTCGGCGAGAATCGCGCTGACGGGGAGTTCCAAGGAGGTATAGAGTTCCAGGTTCTTTTCTTCTTCCAGCTTCTTCAATGCTTTTTGGGACAAAAGCAAGGAATAGGCCGCCAAAGCGGAAGTGCGCTCCTTCTCCCCTTCGCTAAATAAGGAGGGGGTGGCTTCGCTTTCGGGAAAGGCAACCCCGAATAAGCCAAGGACCAAGGAGGGGGAACTCGTTAAGGAAGAATCAAGCAAATAGGCGGCGAGCAATAAGTCAAAGACTTCTCCGCCCAAAACAATGCCCAGTTCATAAAGGGCAATCCGAATCCGTTTGATGTCGTATCCGCATTTCTTAATGTTCGATTCGAGCAAGGCGATGAGCTCCTTATTGGAGGAGAGTTCGTCTTTGGTGAAATAGAACCGTTCTTTTGGGGTGGAAAGTGCAATCCCCAAAAAAGAAGTGTCGTTGTATTCGCTTTCCTCGCTATCGACCGCGATGCCGATTTCCTGGGCATCCAGCAAAGAAGAGATGTCCTTTCCAAAAGGAGGCAAGGGGTATTCTTCTTTTAGAGGAACCTTCGCGAATTTCTTGGGCATCCGGCCAAGCAAGGTTTTGAGTTCGTAAGTGGAGGCGAAATGGGCGACCTCATCGCTGCTAAACCCGCGATAGACGAGGTCCTCAAGGGCGAAGGGCAACTCGCAGTCGGTTTTGATCGTGGCGAGGGAATAACAAAGCCGCCCCATCTGTTCCCCCGCGATGATGTTTTCGGCGATTTTGCCCTTGATGAGGCCGTTTTTCGCCGCGTCGATGATCGCGTCAAAACTCCCATAGCTCGCGATGAGTTTGGTCGCGGTTTTCTCCCCGACCCCGGGGATGCCCGGAAGGTTGTCGGAAGCATCGCCCCGCAACCCTTTGTAATCGATGATTTGCTTGGGGGAGAATCCGAAGTTCTCCATCATGGATTCGGGCGTGATCGAAAGGATGTCGCTGAAACCCTTCTTTAGGAGGTGGACGGTGACCGATCCGCTGACAAGTTGGAGATAATCCTTGTCGGAAGTGTAGATATCGACGACGTATCCCCCTTTTTCGGCCAAGGTCGCGACCGATCCGCATAAATCGTCGGCCTCAACCCCATGCTGTTCAAAGCAAGGGATGCCAAGGGCCTTCACCAAATCGCGGGATGGGGCGAATTGGGACTTCAGCTCCTCGGGAGGGGCCTTCCGATTGGCTTTGTAGGCCTCGTATTCCTCTTTTCGGAAGGTATGGCTATCCGCGTCAAAGGCGAGGAAGATGCTATCCCCTTCGTTTAACGAGTTCAGCAATTTCGTCAACATGTTCGAGAAAGCGAAAATCGCGTTGCTCGGACGTCCGTCCTTGGTGCGCATGATGGCGCTTGGATCGCCATAATAGGTCGCGTAAAAGGCGCGGAAGAGCAAGGAATTGCCATCGATGACAATCAGGTGTTTTTGGTTCATGGGCGTACCCCCGCAAGAAGCAAGATGTCTTTTCCGAGATATTTCCCGACTCGGCGCGGGTCTTTGACTAACGTCACGGCGATCGCGTTCCCTTCCTTTAACAAGGGGAAGCTCTCGTTATAGGTTTCTTCGAATATGGTGAAATCAACGGAGGTGAATTCGTCTTCTAATGTCAAGAAACCCATCTTTTTCCCGGCTTTGGAAGTGATGATGCGGAGGGAAGAGAGAATGCCCGCGACGCGGAGGGAATCTTTGGCGGTTTCAAGTTCCGCGAGGCGATGGGCCTGGACGATGCCCATCTCGTTTTTGAAGCGGTCAAGAGGCGATCCCGAAACCATGAATCCAAGCGCGGCTTTTTCCGCGGTCAAATCCTCTTCCCTGGATTCGGTGGCCTCGACGTAAACCGGAGGCTCTCCCGCGAAAGAAGAGAGCAAGCTCCCCTCCCCTCCAAAGAGTTCGGCGTAACGGAGGGCGCTTGGGGCGGTCAACCGTAAGCTCCCGCGCTTGGGATAGAGTTCATCAAACGCCCCGGCGTTAATCAGCGAGATGAGGATCGGCAAAGTGAGTCCAAAGCGCACGGTCCTAAGACAGAACGAGAAGAAGTCACTGTACTCTCCGTTTGTTAATCGTTCGTCGAGTACGGAAGAGGCATAGTTGCTTGGCACCCCCGCGATGCCCGTCAAGGGGAAGCGAATCCCTTCTTGTTCGGGAGAGAAGGAAAGCCCCGAACGATTGATGGAAGGAAGGAGGAACGGAATCCGTTTCTTCTTCATTTCGGCAAGCAACAAAGGGAGTTTCTCCTTGCCTCCCGCCCCATAATCGAGAAGTCCCGCGTAGAAACAAAAGGGGTATTTGGCCTTGAGGTAGGCCATTTGGGAGGCCAGCATCGCATAACTCAAGGAATGGGATTTGTTGAAGCCGTATCCCGCGAATTTCTCAATGAAGGAATAAAGGGCAGCGGCCTCTTTTTCGTGTCCGTTTTCCGCGCATCCCTTTAAGAAAGCCTCTTTCATCCCCTTCATCGCGGAAGCGTCTTTGTGGGAAATCGCGCGACGGAAGATGTCGGCGTCCCCCAAGGGAAATCCCGCGACCACCTGGAGGATGCGCATGACCTGTTCTTGGTAGACGATGACCCCATACGTCGAAGAGAGAATGGGTTCGAGTTCGGGGCAAAGATACGTGGTTGTTTCTTTGCCGGCTTTTCGCCTGGCAAACAAAGGGATGTTTTCCATCGGCCCTGGACGGAACAAGGCGAGGATGGCGCACAAATCCTCCAAACTCGTCGGCTGAACTTCCGCGATCGCGCGGTTCATGCCGGGGGATTCGAGTTGGAACAAGCCCATCGTGTCGCATCGGGCGATGAGGGCAATCGCGTCTTTATCGTCCACGGGGATTTCGTCGTAAGTTAGAGGTACCCCGTGGATGAGGGAAATCAAATCCAAAATGTGATGGATCAAGGAGAGGTTCGTGATCCCGAGCAGGTCCATCTTGTAGAACCCTTGGTCTTGGAGGTCGTCTTTGTCGAGTTGTTCGACGTATCCTACGTTAGGGTCGTAAGTGATCGGGAGCACGTTTTCGAGGGGTTCGTCGTTGAGGACGATGCCCGCCGCATGAAGCCCGCTTTGACGGGGGAGCCCCTCGATTTTATGGGCGAGGGAAATGAATTCCTTGTAATAGGCGTCGCTATCGACGATTCGTTGAAAAGCTTCGTTCTTTCGGTAGTTTTCGACCAAATCCATCCGCGGATTCACCGAGGAGGAAAGGAGGTGTACTTGGCTCGTTGGATACCCGTACACCCGTCCGATGTCGTTGATGGCTTGCCGCGCCAAAATGGTCGCGGTGGTCATGACGTGGGACACGCGGTTTTCCCCGTATTTTAAGGAGAGGTAATGGATGACTTCCTCTCGACGCGTATCCTCAAAGTCGACGTCGATATCGGGCAGTTCGTGACGCGAGGGATTGAGGAAACGTTCAAAGAGAAGGTCGTATTTTATGGGGTCGGGACGGACGATATCGAGGCTAAAGGCGACCAAACTACCGGCGCTTGATCCCCTGCCGGGCCCCACGAGAATGCCATGGGTTCGCGCATAATGCACGTAATCGGCGACCACCAGGAAGTAATCGCAATATCCCATCGAGGAGATGACCCCGAGTTCGTATTCGAGGCGTTCCAAATATTCGGGATTTTGGTCCAAACCTTTTTGTTTGAGGCCATCCAAGGTAGCCTTTCGTAACGCTTCTTCCGCGGGAATCCCGGAAAGAGGAAAACGCATCGGTTTGCCCCTTTTTTGGGTGAAGACGAAGGAAGAAGTGCAGGAAGCGATATCAAACGTGGCCAAAAGTTCATCTTCGAAATAGGAGGCGGTCGCCTCGGCTTCGCTTAAGAAATAATAGGGGCCATCGTACTTCTTGGCGTCCAAGGTATTCCCTTCCGCGATGGCCTTGAGGATGGAAACGGTAATCGCGTCCTCTTCTTTGGCGTAAAGCATCTTGGGGAAAGCGACCAGGGTATAGGGATATTCCTCGACGAATTCGTGAAAGAAATCCACGACCTCGGGGAAGACTTCTTTTCGCGGCAAACCAAGGTAGAAGGAAGAGAAGTGATGCGCGAATTCGGCGATGCGTCCGGCGATCTTTTCTTTGCCAAGCCCCAGGTTCCGACTTAAGGGGGAATCCCCTAAGTCGTAAATGGTGATGAACCCTTTTTGGTGGAAGGAAAAATCCTCCAAACTCAATTCGTTTTTGGTAAAGCGATAGACGAGTTCGAGCAAGGTGGAATAGCCTTGCTCGCCAGTGGGATAGCAAACGAAAGTCCCTTCCCCCAAAACGAAGGTGACCCCGTGCACCGGGGTGATATGGCGGGGAAGGCAAAGCTTCTCGAGTTCGGGGGCGCCCCGAAAGGAGCCGACATCCGCAAGACCCACATGCGAAAACCCCTTCTTGAGCGCGGAAGCGACAAGGCGAGAAACCGTCCATCCGCTTTGGAGGAAAGAGTAGCCGCTGCGGCAATTGAGGGGCACGAACTTCATCGGAAGCATTATACCACCATTCTTTAAGAATGGGTGTTCCCTCCGCCTGCAAAACGAAAATGTATAGAAGAAAATACCCAAGAAAAGGAAAATGCCCGTTAGAATGAACTAACAGGCAGGTAAGTTAGGCAAACAGATTATCCAAATCGGCGATGAACGCATCCAAATCGTCCAAGGAATCAATCCGGGCACCCGAGGCTTGGGGGTGTCCGCCTCCTCCCCACTTCTGGGCGATGGGGGAGATGTCCGCGAATTTGGAACGGATGGAGATCCGCCAACAATAATCCTTGGGTTGGGGGTCCTCGGTGATGGAACACCAGGCGTTGATACCCGCGATATTGGAGAAGGCGTTCACGTGTTCCTTGCCCATGATCGGGGTGATGCGGAGTTCCTCTTGGACCGAACTGGGGAGCAAGTAGTAGGCAACCCCATGCGGAGAGACCTTGAAGTGGGATAAGACGTATCCGAGGGAATTCAAGGAATCGATGTTCTTTTCATACATCGCAAGATAGGTTTGATGGAGGTCGAATCCCGTTCCGATCAAGGCTTCCGCGACCGCGAAGGTGTGGGGAGAGGTGCTCGAATAGAGGAAGCGACCCGAATCCCCGACGATGCCGATGTAGAGGTATCTCGCGCATTCGGGGGAGATGACCTTGCCTTTGTAGTTGAGGAGCAAGTCCGCGACGAGCTCGGAAGCGGAGGCGCTTTCGAGGTTTAGGTAGGTCGCGCGTTTGGCGATTTCGACGTTCGAAGGGTGGTGGTCTATCTTCACTTTATAACGCGCGTGTGAGAAGCGGGGATCGGCGATGCGCTTGGGTTCTCCGACGTCGCAGACAATCGCGAGGAAGTCCCCGCCTTTGAACCATTCATTCGGCAGGCTCTCGGGTTCGGGATATAGACGCGGAACGAAGGTCGGATGGGAATCCCCGACGAAATGGATCTCCTTCTCGGGGAAGTTGTCCTTTAAGAAGGTCACCAAGCCCATTTGGCATCCGAAGGCGTCGAAGTCCGGCTTGATGTGACGGAAGACGACGATCTTTTGATATCGTTCAATGGCTTTGTAGATGGTTTTGAAGAGTTTCTTGTTCGCTTTCCCCACCTCGGAAATCAAGGGATGGAGAGCAGAAGTCATTGGGCGATCCTTTCGTAGCAGTCGCGGGCGATCATGACCTCCTCATCGGTCGGGATGACCGTGACGAGGATCTTGGAATCGGGTTTGGACAAGAGGGCTTGCTTGCCGCGAATCTTCTTGTTGAGTTCGTAATCGATGGATAAGCCAAGGGCCTCCTCGACTTCCTTCAAGACGAGTTCGCGCATTTCGGGGGCGTTTTCGCCCATGCCGGCGGAGAAGACGATCATGTCAACGTGCCCCAAACGGACGAAGTATTGGCCGATGAAATTGGAGATGGTGCGGGCGAACATCTTGATGGCGAGGATGGCGCGGGGATTTCCTGCGGCCGCGGCGGCTTCGACGTCACGGGAATCGTTGGAAACGCCCGATACGCCGAGGAATCCGGACTTTTTGTTGAAGATATCGTAGATTTGTTCCGCGTTCATGCCCGTGCAGTCGCAAAGATAGGACATGACCGAGGGATCGAGGTCGCCCGTACGGGTTCCCATCATGACTCCGCCTAACGGAGTAAGGCCCATGGAGGTCGCGACGCATTTGCCATCGCGGATGGCGGCGAGGGAAGCGCCCGATCCGATGTGGCAGGTGATGATGTTCACGTGTTCCTTATCGGCGAAATAATCCTTTTTGGCCTTATCTTGGAGGTAGTTATGGGAAGTACCATGCGCCCCGTAGCGGCGGCAATCATACTTTTCGCTCATTTCATAAGGAATCGGATAGAGGTAATCCTCGGGTTCCATGGTTTGATGGAAGGCGGTGTCGAAGACCGCGATCTCGGGGACGCCGGGAAGGGCTTCGGCGAAGGCACGGTATCCGGTTAAGTGGGCCGGGGCGTGCAAGGGATCAAGGGGGATGAGCTTGGTGATCTTTTCGATGGTGTCATCGGTGAAATCCGCCCATTTGGAGAAGTACTTACCTCCTTGGACGACGCGGTGACCGACGCAGACGATCTCCTTTAGGTCTTTGACGATGCCCCATTTGATGAGGGCTTTGAGCAACAAGTCAACGGCGACCCCATGGTCGGGAAGGGGGAGGATGTCGGTGTGTTTCTCATCTCCGAATTTGATGGTGAAGATGCCATCTTCGTGGCCGATGCGTTCGGCGATGCCGGAGCAAAGGACTTTCTCCTCGGGCATCTCGAAGAGTTTGTATTTCAGGGAACTGGATCCCGCGTTAACGGCGATACATTTTGGCATGGTGCGTTATTCTCCTATATCGGTTCATCCGATTGCTAAACAACGAAATGATAAATCATTTTGGGTTCAATCTCACCCAAAAGAGGGGCGATCTTGTCGAAAAGATCCAAAATTGAGAAAGAAAGTTTTGATGAAATCGGGAGAATTCTACCAAAAGTAAGCCCTTTCATTCGCAACAATCTATTCGAATATGACCGATGAACACACAACTTTAAGAAAATTTTTTCGCTTTGTTTTTTCAGAAAGTTTCATGGAATCGCCCTGTGAAGAAAAAGGTTGTTTTCCTAGGCGTATTTATACTATAAATATCCAAGTAAGCGGTTACATTCGTCAGAAGTGGCCGGTTTTCTAACCTAAAAGGAACTTTAAAGACTATGAAGAAAAGAAATTTACTGCTCGGCATCGCGTTGACTTTGTCCCTCGGCGCTTCGGGAATCGTTTT
>JAXFGC010000051.1:0-26461 GCA_034171505.1 Candidatus Alloenteromonas sp.
GAAGACATTTCCATGTATTTGTTATCCATCAACGGTGGATTCTTGAAGAAAGTCCAATAGTCGATTTACGACTTTGTTACAATTCCGTTTCACCTCTTTGATAGATGGCCCAGTTTTCTTTTCCCATAATGACGGCGTCAAACAAAGGAACAAAGAAAATGAAACCTCATATCTTGCTTGCCGCGCTTGCCATCGTGGGCCTTGTCTCCTGTGGGCAAAACGGCGAATTCAAACCCGACGCGAACATCTCGGTTACGGTTCGCGAGGATGGCTCGGGCACCAAAGGCGCCTTTCTAGAAATCGTTGGACTAAAGGGGAAAGCCGATCCCGTTGGAGCGGTCGTTGCCAACGGGACCACCGCGGTTTTGACCGAAGTCGCATCGAACCCTTACGCGATTGCTTACGATTCTCTTGGCTACGTCGATTCGAGCGTCAAGATTCTTTCCGTGGGCGGAGTTGCCCCAGGCGCTGAAACGATTCTCGATGGAAGCTACGCAATCTCCCGTCCCCTGAATGTCATTTATCAAACGGAAACGGTGAATTCCTCCGCCCTTTACGCAGATTATCTCACCTTTTTGCAAAGCAAAACCGCGCAAGACCTCACTCAAGAGAACGGATATGTGAACGCGGTAGTCGATGCAAAAGAATACGTTGTTTCGGAAGCCTATAACGGCACCATCAAAATCTCGGGTTCCACCTCGCTTCAACCCTTGATGATCAAAATCGCGAATGCGTACATGGAAGTTCAAAAAGGCGTCTCGGTCCAAGTTTCTGGGGGAGGCTCGGGAACCGGATATTCCGACGGGGAGAACGGCGTTTCCGTGTTTGGGATGATTTCAGAGGAATTCAATAGTTCCAAAGCCCCTTCCTGCACCTATCAAACGGTCGCGAAGGACGGCATCGCCGTCGTCGTGAACCCGAAGAACCCCTTGAATGAAATCAGCAAGGCCGCCCTCACGAACATCTATAACCCGGAGAAAGGCGAAGACGCGATTACGAAATGGTCGGATTTGCTTCGATAAAACCCAAGAACCCAAAAATTGAGCAAGTCAAAGAACGAAGCGCGCAGACGATATTCCTTCTCTGCGCGGTGGTATCCCTTGGTTCCTTACTTCTCATTACGGTGTTCCTCTTTGCAAGCGGAATGCCGTTTTTGGTGCGTTATGGGATAGGAAACTTTCTTTTTGGTTCAACCTGGGCTCCTTTGGCGAATACCCCAAGTTATGGCATTTTGCCCATGATCGTCACTACCTTTGCTTTGGTGGGGTTATCTTCAGTTTTTGGGGCGATATTGGGTTTGCTTGTCGCGATTGCCTTGTTCGCGTTTGTTCCTACCGGAATCCAAAAACCGTTGAAGGCGTTCATAGAATTATTGGCCGGGATCCCTTCGGTCATATTTGGGTTATTCGGCTTAATGGTGATTGTCCCTTTTGTCCGGGACTATGTTTCCCCTAATGGGGTTGGGTATGGTTTGTTATCCTCCACGATTGTTTTGCTGATGATGATACTGCCCACGATGGTGAGCGTATCTTTCGACTCCTTAAAAACGGTGAACCCCATGTACCTTGAAGGGGCGCTTGCCCTAGGGGTGAAACGCAGCATGGGGGTGTTCCAAATCGTGGTTCCCGCGGCGAAAAACGGGATTCTCGCCGGCATTGTTTTATCGACCGGAAGGGCTTTGGGAGAAACGATGGCGGTCATCATGGTCATCGGGGGATCACCGACCTATCCAATCTCCTTGACCCAATCCGTTCGCACCTTAACCGCGAATATCGCGATGGGGGCGAATGAGTTAAGCGGGGAGGCGAAAGAAGCTTTGATATGCTGCGGGGCGGTTTTGTTCCTCTTTTCCTTCCTGCTAAACCTTGTTTTCGCGTTGCTTCGAAAGAAAGGAGGCAACCGTGAATAAGGTATCTCGTGCCCGTCGAGGGTTTTATGAGGGGCTACGTTATTCCACGTTTCTGGCTTTGGCGCTCGGAATTGTGGCCCTTCTTGCCATCATCGTTTTTGTTATCGTGAAGGGCGGAAACGCATTGACGTTCCCCTTTATTTTCGGGGAATACGAGGATAAACCAACTTTGCTGCCGGCGTTAGGAGGGACGTTGATTGTCGCCTTGATTGCCTTGGGAATTGGATTGCCTTTGGGGATTGGGGCCGCTGTATTCCTCTCCGAATATGCGTCTAATGACAGCAAGTTTGTCTCCGTCCTTCGTGTGGCGATCGAGACGCTGGCATCGATTCCCTCTATCGTTTATGGCTTATTTGGCTATCTCATCTTCGTCGTTGGAATCGAGATCGGAGGGGTAAAACTTTTTGGTTGGGGATATTCCTTGCTCGGAGGAGGATTGACCCTTGCGATTATGGTTTTGCCATTGGTCACCAAGAACGTTGAAGAGGCGTTGCGGGAAGTCCCTTCTTCCTTGCGGGAGGCTTCCTTTGCCCTCGGAGCGGGGAAAGCCCATACCGTTCGGAAAGTGGTTTTGCCTTCTGCCGCGCCAGGAATCATCACTTCGGTCATCTTGTCTTTGGGCCGCGTATTGAGCGAATCCGCGGTCTTACTACTGACGGTGGGGATGGTCGTGAACATCACCCCCAAAAGCCCGTTGGACGCAGGGACGACCCTCGCGTTAAACATCTATTATTTTGCCTCGTTTGGTTATACCAAAGAGGCCTGTGCCACCTCGTTGTTGTTGCTGGTGCTCGTGCTGGTTTTGAATTTAACCGCCTATTTCATTTTGTATCTACATTCTCGGAGGACCCTTCATGGAAAAGTATCGTCTTGAAGCGAGGAACTTGCATCTTTATTACGGAGAGAAAGAAACCTTAAAAGGGATTAATCTTGGGATTTATGACCGTGTCGTCCACGCCTTTATCGGACCTTCTGGATGCGGGAAATCCACCTTTTTACGTTGCTTCAACCGCATGAACGACCTGATTCCCTCTTGCCGCGTGGAAGGAGAAATCCTTGTGAACGGAGAGGACGTGAATCAAAAGAAAACCGACGTCATCGCTCTCCGCCAACGGGTGGGGATGGTGTTTCAAAAGCCCAATCCCTTCCCATCTTCTGTGTTTGATAACATCGCCTATGCCCCTCGGAACTTCGGGGTGCATAAAAAGGAAGAGCTCGCGCGCATCGTAGAATCGAGCTTACGAAAGGCTTCCCTGTGGGAAGAGACCAAGGACCGGTTGCATGAAAGCGCGTTAGCCTTATCGGGTGGCCAGCAACAACGTCTTTGCATTGCCCGTGCATTGGCAGCGAACCCCGAGGTTTTGTTGTTAGATGAACCCACCAGTGCATTAGACCCCATCTCCACCGCGAAGATTGAGGAACTCGTCCTCGAACTAAAGAAAGAGATGAGCATCGTTATCGTGACCCATAACATGCAACAGGCATCTCGAATCGCGGATTACACGTCCTTCTTTTATTTAGGGGAGCTCATCGAAACCCAAGAAACCGAGAAACTCTTCTCTTCGCCACAAGAAGAGAAAACCGAAAACTACATCACGGGGAGGTTTGGATAATATGAACGAAACATCGAGAATCGAAAAAGAGATCAACGCGATCCATCGTTTGATTATGGACATGGGCCGCCGCTGTGCGGAGGCCGTGTCGGAGACGATGTACGCGTTTGCCCATCTCGACAAAGAAAAGGCAAAGCAGGTAATCGAAGGGGATAAGGATATCGATTCGGATTACGAAGAAATCGAGAAGAGTTCATTTCGAATCCTGCTTTTGGACCATCCGGTGGCCCGCGACTTTCGCGCGTTGGGAGGTTCTTTGAAAATGATTACCGACCTCGAACGAATCGGCGATTATTGCGTGGACATTGCAGAAGAAGTGCTCTCCTTCCCGGATGAGCCGTTAATCCCCGACACAATGAAACTCATAGCTATGGGGAACTGCGTTTCCTCCATGGTGGAAAAGGCTCTCGAATCCTTCGAAGAGAGGGATGTTGTCGTTGCAAGAGGGCTTGCGAAAGATGACGATCGGGTCGACCGTTATTTTGAGGAAATCAAACAGGACCTTATTGAAATCTTGCGTTCCCCGAACAATACTTATGCCGACCAGACCATCATTTTTATGATGGTGGCCAAATATTTGGAAAGGATGGGCGACCACGCGGTGAATATCGGTGAATGGGTCGATTATTCCACGACGGGCAGCCACTTAATGAGCTGATGAGGAAACCGTTAATCTACTTCGCGGATGACGAAGAAAACATCCGCTCCCTGCTCGAAGCCTCCCTCGATATGGCGGGGTTTGCCTGCAAGAGTTTTTCCAACGCGGCGGACCTTATCCGGGAAATTGGCGTTCAAGAACCGGACCTCATCCTTTTGGACATCATGATGCCCGGAATGAATGGGTTCGAAGCCCTTCAACACCTCAAGAAAGAACCCAAAACGAAAGATATTCCCGTCATCATGCTTTCCGCGAAAGACGGGGAGATGGATAAGGTGAATGGATTAAACGCGGGGGCGTGCGATTACATCTCCAAACCTTTTGGGGTGCTGGAACTCGCCGCGAGAATCCGTGCCAACTTACGAAAGAAAGAAGTTCCTTCCGTGGTCGAGTATCGTGATTTGCGCCTGGATGAATGTTTGCATTCCTTGTTTTTGGGAGAAACCAAGATCGATTTATCCAGCACGGAATATCGTTTGCTCCGTTATTTCATCCTCCATCCCCAAAAAGCATTGACGAAAGATGAACTCCTTACGGAGATTTGGGGAATCGGGGAAGAAATCGAAACCCGAAATCTCGATGTATACGTTTCCCGGATTCGAAAGAAGATTTCCGTTTCGGAAGCCCATATTGAAACGGTCCGTGGAGTGGGTTACCTTCTGCAATGAAAAAGAAACTGACCCTCTTTCAAAGTTTATTGTTGCTACTGAGTGTCGGCAGTGTTTTTACCGCGGGGCTCCTCTTGACCCGTCAGGCCTTAATCGCGGAGGCGGAGCATAACGTTATTGCCTTAACACATGCCTATGCAGCCGCGTTTATGGGGGACACCCCATCGTTTTCAGTATCCTCCCAAGGAGAACGTTTGACCATTTGCCAAAAAGATGGAACCGTGTTTTGGGATTCAAGCGAAGAAGCCTCCGAGATGGAAAACCATGCCTCTCGAGAAGAGGTGACGGCCGCACTAAACGGAAACCCGAAGACGGTGATTCGTTCTTCCTCCACCTTTGGTGCGGAGGCGCTATATTACGCGGAAACCAAAGAAATTGGGGATAACGTTTGGGTGGTTCGGGTCAGTTACGTCACTTCTTCCTTCACCCAATTCATGACTGGATACGTCCCTTGGATGATTGGGATATCTTTGTTCGCGGTAGGAGCCTCCGCGATCGCCGTTCATTTCTTGATGAGAAAGACCTTACAGCCATTAGGTGATATTTCCCGTCGTTTGGAGGCGGTTGGGAGAGGAGAAGAAGTTGGGGAACTCCATAGTCCCGACCCCGATATTGAACCAATCCTTAATGGGGTCATGAAAGTTTCTGCTTCGTTACAGCGATCCTTGGTTATGCTCCAAAACGAAAAGGAATCTCTTCGTTTGGTTCTCAATTCCATTAGCGACGGCATTTTAGCGTATTCGGACCACGAAGTTCTCTTCGCCAATTCCGCCTGCCTCCGCGTGCTACCGGATGCCAAGGATACTTTGGACGATAACTTCCTTGCGTGGCTAGCCAAAAAGGAACCGAGAATTCAGAAAGAGGGGAGAACGTACCTCTTGAATTGGAGCAAAAACGACCATATGTCCCTCCTTGTTTTGACGGACATCACGGCGATTGCGGAAGCCGAAGCGACTCGTCGACGCTTCTTTGACGCCTCTTCCCATGAATTGAAGACTCCTTTGACCTCCATCGCGGGGTTCAGCGAAATCATCTCTTTAAAGAGTGAGGATCTCTGCATTGCCGAATACGCAAAAAAGATTACGCAGGAAGCCCAACGTATGGGGCGTCTAGTTTCCGATATGTTACGCCTCGAAGAGTTGGATGAACCCGTCGAAGGGGTGGCTCCGATTTCGTTGGCGAAAGTCACCGAATCGGTGTTTCAAGAACTTGCCCTTCTCGCGGAATCCAAGAACGTTTCTTTGAACGTAGAAGGCGACCTTTCTTTACCAATGTTAGAAAGAGACGCTACCTCCCTAATCAAGAATTTAGTGGAGAACGGTATCCTTTATAACCTCTCGGGAGGATACGTAAAGGTGAAATTCAGTCCCTATAAAATCATCGTGGAAGATAACGGCATCGGCATCCCCAAGAAAGACCAAGACAAGGTGTTTGAACGTTTCTACCGCGTGGATAAATCTCGAAGCAAAGAAAAAGGCGGCACGGGATTAGGTTTATCCATCGTTAAACACATCGCCCTCCGTTACGGAGGAAAGATCACGTTGAACTCCACTCCAGGTTATCTAACTTCGATTTCGATTGATTTCTCGCAAGTTACTTGTTTGGAGAACCCTAAATAAGTAAAGTACCCTTCAAGAAATCATGAAGAAGGAAAAACCGGTTTATCTCTCAAAGTACAAGAAGTACAGCGTCGCCAAAAAAGGCAAGGTATTCTTAACCAATCTCGCGGATTACGCGATTTCCTTTATCGCCTCGTTTTTGGTGTTTTCTTGTATCGGTTATCCGATTTTCCTCGCTTCTTCCACCGCCCAACAAAACCAAGTTACGGAGATTGGCAAAGAACTCGACCATTTGGTCTTGGCTACACACCTCAACGCGATTGACGTGAGCAATCCCGATACCACCTTATCCGGGGATGCGATGGCGGAACAATACCTCACCACCATGATGAAAACCTCCTACTTTCTCCAAGGGGAGGAGATGCCGTATCGCGATGGGGAGGCGGTTCTTTCCGCCCCCGTGGACGAGAAGGAAACCTTCTTGTTTCTGGGCGAAGGGGCGACCCCATCTTATCCAAACGATCGAATCGGTTATTACTATTACGTTTTCAAGCCTTCCGCGGAAGGGGTGGACGATTATGTTTATGATGGGGTGGATTATTCGAGCAACAAAGAAGAGGCTCTTTACGCTTTAGCTTATGGCTACACCTCCACGGACATCTTTGAAGAAATCGTTATGGATGTTCCTATTTATCAACAACTTTCCTTTTCTAAAGCCCGACAATTGAACGACTATTTTGTGTATTCCACGAGCGATTCCTCCACTACGTCTTTGGTGAACGAACTCACGAATCGTTTCGCTCAAGCGAGGACGTTTTTCGTGAATGAGGTGGAGACTCGCCACACCCCGTATATTGAGCTTTATGATCGATTCTCCGATGCTTATGGGGTTATCGCTTTTTGGACCAACATGGTGGCCATCCTCTCCTTTGTGGTGGGATTCTCCATTATGGAATTCGTGGTGCCCATTGGGCTAAAAGACCATCGGACCATCTCCGCTCGCATGATGAAAATCGGCTACACGATGAAGGACGAATCGGAGGTTACCCCTTTGGCGGTCGTGATCAAAGGGCTGGTCCGGTTCCCCTTGTACGTCGGCTCCATGTTCTTTGGCCTCTATTTCATGGGCTTGACTTCCTTGACGGGATTTTTGTGGGGAGGGTTCTCTTTCTTGCCCCTGTATTTGTCTTCCATTGGGCTTGCCTTAGTCTCCATCCTCTGGACCATGGTCTCCAAATACCATCAGAGTCTGCCCGAGTTTGCATCGGGAATGCTGTGTAAAGACACCAATTACATGGAGATGGGGGATGCGTTGGAGGAAAAAGCCCATGAGTGATTCGGCCGTCCAGGAAGTGGTCTATTCCAAGCCCAAACTCTGGAAGCGAATGACCTCCGCGATTGTGGATTTGCTTCTTTTCGTGACGGTCGCCTCTTTCTTGTTTTTGGGTTCCAACGCGATAGCGGAGCAGACCGATGGATACCAAGACGCCTTAGCAAAACGACTGGAAATTCAAGTTTCTTCGGGGCTTTATGAGACGGACGGGACCGATATTTTGACCCACGTGGAAGACGAAATCGATTTCCCGACCGTCCGCGACAAAAAGGAATACCTTTGCGCTCGAATTGATGCGTTCTATCAAAACGATGCCTTTTGCGCTTCCAGCGACATCGTCTCTTATGAATCGAGAAAGTCCTCCGCGGTGGAAGAAGGGACGATGCTTTTCGTCCTTAACGATGCTGGAGAACTCATTGAGAATCCTTCCGCGTCTTTAGACGCCTTGTATTCGTTTTATTGCGATGAAATTTCCCTGCATGCGACGGCGCTTCTTTTCTCTTCCGTGGAATACGCGAACCTCACCCGTTATTTCACGATGGTGATGGGAATTGGGATTTTGGTGGTCGCGACCATCGCCTACTTCCTCATCTATCTCCTTTTCCCTTTGGCGGCGTTCCGAAAGGGCAGGATGACCTTGGGGCGCGCCTTGTTCCACATCGGAATGATTGGGGTGGATGCGTTGACGCCGAAAGCCGGGAAGTTCGTTGGTCGGTGCGTGTTTACTTATTTTGTCTACCTTTTGCTTAGCTTTGTCTCTTTCCTTATCCCGATTGTGATTTCTGTTGGCATGATGTTCATGTCCAAACGCAACCAGGATTTGGCGGATTACGTCTTCAATCTTTACATGGTGGATGCTTCCAAACGGGACGTTTATATGGATTTTGACGATTATTTGGCCCATCAACAGGCCAGAGAATCGGCTTCCATCGAAAACGCTAATTTCAAAATCGACAACCATGGAGTTTAATCCTATAATTGTGTAAACAATTCGGAGGCGGGTTTTCAACCGCTTCCCAGCGAGAGACTCTCCATGGAAATCAAAATTAAGAATTTGACGAAAAAATTCCCGGGAAATCCATCCAAGAACATTCCGGACACGGTCGCGGTCAGTGATTTGAACGTGGACGTGGAAGATGGTACTTTGCTTGGCTTGCTCGGCCCTTCGGGATGCGGAAAATCCACGACCCTCTATATGATCGCCGGTTTAAAACAACAAACCGAAGGCGAAATTTTCTTTGGAGAGGAGAACGTGACTCACCTCCCGGCGGAAAAGCGTGGCATCGGACTCGTTTTCCAAAATTACGCGCTTTATCCGCACATGACGGTCTATGACAACGTCAAGTTCCCGCTCACCAACCTTCGTGTTATCCGCGAAAAACGCGCCCAAAATATCGTTGACGCCCTCAAAATCAAAGAACTCGTCAACGAGGAAACCGCCAAAATCATCGAGCTCGCTAAGGCCTCGGTCTTCAACAACAAGATTTCGAAATCCGCCTTTGCCCGCAAGATGGTTTTTTCTTATCACATCGTCACCTCAATGGCCAACCGCATCTTCTCCTTCGGCCTCCATCGTTATGAAGGCGAGGAACTTGACGCAGCCATCGCCGAAATCAACGCCAAACTCGATATCGAAATCGTCAAGCACACCCAAGCCTACGAACGCAAGGGCTATAGCCTTGACGAGGACTACTATTTGACCAAAGACGGCGTCCGCATTACCGAAAAACGCCGTTTGACCAAAGACGAAATCGACGCCTTGGTCCAAGAAACCGCCCGTACCGTCCAAATCGACGAGTACTTGGAACGCAAACCCTCCGAGCTCTCCGGTGGCCAACAACAACGCGTCGCCATCGCCCGTGCCTTGGTCCGTAAACCCCGCGTCCTCTTGCTCGACGAACCTCTTTCGAACCTCGACGCCCGTCTCCGTATCCAAACCCGTGAGGAAATCCGTCGCATCCAACGCGAAACCGGCATCACCACCATCTTCGTCACCCACGACCAAGAAGAGGCGATGTCCATCTCCGATAAGATCGTCGTTATGAAGCTCGGCGTGAAGATGCAAGAAGGCCATCCACAGGATGTTTACGACGATCCGCACAACCTCTTCGTCGCCAAATTCTTGGGTACCCCGCCCATCAACGTCTTCAAAGGCGAAATCAAGGGTGGCGCCCTTTATATCGGTGAAGACCGCATCCTCGAAGATGCCGCGTTCACCGAGGACAAACCGGTCTTCGTTGGCATCCGTCCCGAAGGATTCCTTTGCGATCCGGCCCTTCCCGAAGCCAAGAAAGTCCTCTCCCTCAAGGTCGAGGCCATCCAAACGATGGGCCGCGACATGTCCTTGCTTTGCGATAATCCCGCCTTTGAAGGCGAAGTCATCAAGGCCATCGTCGATTCGGAAATCCCGGTCAAAGTCGGGGACATCCGTGTCGGCATCCGCATGAGCAAGATCTTCGTCTTCGACGGAAAGACCGAAGAACGTATCTATTTGGAACAACCGGGAGCCAAGAATGGAAAGCAAAAATAACTGGAAAGCTTGGCTCTATCTAGCGCCGGTCATCATCTTGCTGGCCGTTTTCACCTTTTATCCCATCATCGATACGGTGTACATCTCCTTTTTGAAGGACTACAACTACACGACGGGATCCAACGCCGGCTTCACCTTTGATAACTATATCCGCATCCTCACCCCGTTCCTCAATAAAGCGGGCAACGAAGGCACGATGTTCGAAGAAGTTATCATGGTGGCCCTCCCCAACACGTTGCTTTTGACCTTTATCACGGTTCCCATTTCAATCATCCTTGCGCTTGCCATCGCGATTGGTTTGAATTCGATCAAAGCCTTCCAAAAGGTCTTCCAAACCATCTTCTTCATGCCCTACGTCACCAATGCGATCGCGGTCGGCATGGTGTTCGCGGTTATCTTCGATACCCAATACGGTATCTTCAACGCGATTTTCGGTACCACGGGCTTCCCCTGGATTTACCCGAACCCCCAAACCGGTGAAACGGTCAACTACTGGTCGGCCCTCTTCGCCATTTCCTTCTATATCGTATGGCACGCGTTGCCGTATAAGATTTTGATTTTCCTTGGCGGTCTCCAAAACATCGATCAACAGTACTACGACGCGGCCAAGATTGACGGGGCCAACAAGTTCAAAACCTCCCTTAAGATCACGGTTCCTTTGCTCTCCCCGCAGATTCTCTACATCATGATCACCTCGTTCATCGGCGCCTTCAAAGAGTACAACTCGGTCGTCGGTATGTTCGGCACCACCGGCGGTAAATTCGATGCCACCACGGGTCCGGCTTCGATGAAGACCATGGTCTTCTTTATCTACGATAAGATGAGCAGCCCGACCCAAGTTCAATACGCCGCCGCGGCCGCGGTCGTCTTGTTCGTCATCATCATGCTCTTTACGCTCATCCAGTTCCGCGTTTCGAAGAAGAGGGTTCACTACTAATATGAAAAAGGATCTTTACGCAGAGTCCTACACGGACCTCAAACTCGTCTTAAAAGACGAAAATTCGAGCGCGCAACGCCGTACCATGATGGCCAAAGTGTGGCACATCGTCGGTTTGGTCTTCATCTATGCGTTCTTGGCTTTCTTTGCCATCATCATGATTTTCCCCTTCTACTGGATGATCATCACCTCCTTGAAGGGTGGGGAAGAAATCAAACAATCCATCCCGACTTTCTGGCCCATGGTCATTCGTTGGGATAACTACGTCCAAGCCTGTTTGCGTCTCGACTTTGGCGTCTTGATGCGCAACACCTTGCTCGTTGGTATTTTCTCGACCTTGGGCACCTTGATTACCACGATCTTCGCGGCCTTCGCCTTCGCCCGTTTGGAATTCAAAGGCAAAGACCTCCTCTTCACCATCTTGCTTGGCACGATGATGATTCCGGGCGAAATGATGGTTATTTCCAACTACATTTCGGTCTCTTTGTTCGGTATGACGGGAGGCGGCAACCTAATCGGGGCCTATGCCGCCATGATTTTGCCCTTCATGGTATCCGTTTTCTACATCTATTTGCTCCGCCAAAACTTCATGCAGATTCCGAACGAGCTTTATTTGGCGGCGAAAGTCGACGGGAAATCCGACTGGCAATTCCTTTGGAAGGTCATGGTTCCCCTCGCGATGCCGACCTTAACCACGATCCTTATCCTCAAACTCATGGGCAGCTGGAACGCTTACGTCTGGCCTCGCTTGATCGCTTCGGGGAACGATGACCTCTACCTCATCACCGTCGGTTTGCGGGAAACCTTCTCCTCTTCTTCCGACGTCGACGCCCAGGGCATCCAAATGGCCGCGACCGTCATCGTCACGGTTCCGTTAATCTTCGTCTTTATTTTCTGCCGCAAATACATCATGAAAGGTGTCTCCCGCGCCGGAATTAAAGGATAAACACGTGCACAATAAGAAAGGGCATATAAACTCATGAAAAAAACCGCACTTCTCACTCTTGTCGCCATGACTCTCGCCGGAGTCTGTCTCACCGCCTGCGGTGGTGGCTCCGAAGGTGGTGACAAGCACTTCACCCTCCCCGAAGACGATCCTTCGAGCACCGTCGAAATTCACTTCTGGCACTGCTTGGGACACGACAAGACGAGCAACCTCCAAATTATCGCGAACTCCTTCAACGAGAAATACGCGGGCAAGTACCACGTGAGCCTCGACAAAGTCGCCGGGGATTACAGCAGTCTTGCTTCCGACATCAAAACCAAACTCGCCGCGGGCGAAGTCCCGGCCATCTCCATGGGCTATCCGGACTCTTTCTCCGCGTACATGAGCAACTCCGAGGAAGATTCGAGCATCTATTGCCTCGATAACATCATCGCCGACGAACAATTTGGTTATACCGAAGAAGAAATCGCGGACTTCGTTCCCGAATACTTCGCCGAAGGAACCAACTACCAATTCGATGGCGTTTGGTCCATGCCGATGTACAAATCCACCGAAGTCGTTTACTACAATGAGAACTACTTCTCCGGTGACAACGACCAAACCAAGGCCAAACTCAAAGACAACGAGGAATATAACGCCCAACTCGCCATCGTCAAAGCGGCGGCCGCGAACGTCACCAAAGAACAACTTGCGACCCTCCGTGGCATCACCGAAGCCGCGGGCGGATACGTCTATGACCTCCCCGAAACCTGGGAAGACATGTTCGTCATGGGCCAAAAGATGAAAGATGACCGCAAAGCCCAAGGCATCACCGGTGAGTTCTACCCCGTCGGCTACGACTCCGACGCGAACTTGCTCATCTCCCAATGGGCCCAACGCGATATCCCCTATACCCAAAACTCCGAAGAGTGCAAATCCGATCCGAGCAAGCACTATCTCTTCAACAACGACGAAGCGAAGGCCTTCGTCGCCGACACCGTCGAGAAACTCAAGAGCGGCCTTTTGATCACCAAGGGATACCTCGGTGGATCGAAATACACCAACACCTATTTCACCGACGTTAAGACCGCCCTTTCCATCGGTTCCACCGGCGGATCCTCCTTCCAAGTTTCCTCCAACTTCCGCGTTGGCGTCGCCCCGGTCCCCCATGCCGCCGGCAAAACCGCGAAGTACATCCAACAAGGTCCGTCGATCTGCTTCTTCGACAACGACGATCCTTACATCCACAAAGGCGCTTGGCTCTTCTACAAAGAGATGGCCGAACCGCTCAACAACGCCAAACTCGCCCTTGAGAACTCCTACGACCCGATCCGCGTCTCCTCTTATGAAAAAGAGGAATACAGGGCTTGGGTTTCCAAACACGACCGCGGACTCAACTACTTGATCCCCTACGTCACCCAAACCCTCAAGGACAACTACATGACGAGCGCCGTCTTCGTCGGTTCCGATACCGCCCGTGAAGCCGTCGACGAAATCCTCGCCGACATCACCAACTCCGGTTACACCGTCGACCAAGCGTTCAATCGCGCTTACAACAAGTGCACCAACTAATCGGAGGCAGTTATGAAGAAAAAATCCGCATTTATCGCCTTAGCCGCTTTTACCCTTGGCCTAGGACTTGCTTCCTGTGGCGAGGAAACCGCGGACCTCACCGCGACGGTGGTCGACTCCACCGCCTCCTCTCCTTACGGCCAAGTCACCTTCGTTGACTTCGACGCCACTGCGACCCACAAGGCCGGGGAAGTGATGACCTTTAAGGTCACCCCCTCGCAAGATTTCTTTATCGACGCGGTCACCGTCAACGGCCAATCCCTCCGTCCGATCAAGGAAAACGACGACGGATCCTTCACTTTCTCCTGGACCCTTGAAGCGGGGCGCAACAAACTCGCCGCGACCTATGTCGTCGATGGTTCCATCAACTTTGTCGACACCTTTAAGCTCAACCTTCCCGCAGACGTCTTCGCCAAAGTTCAAGATGTTCCTTCGAGCGCCTCGGAAGCCCATTACGACTTCCGCAAAGACGGCATCGAACGCATCAAGAGCGCCGCGGAAGGCGGGTTTATGAACTACGTCGACGGTGATACCACCCACGTGGAAACCTATAACTACGGTTACACCGTCAAGATCCGTTATCTCGGCATCGATACCCCCGAATCCACCTCGGATATCGAAGAATGGGGCAAAGCCGCTTCGTTGTTCAATAAGCATTGCTTCGAAAAAGCGACCCAAGTCATCCTCCAATCCCAAGGTTGGGCCAGAGGCGACGAGGAGAAAGCCTCCACGACCGATGGCAACGGACGTAACCTCGCTTACGTTTGGTACACCACCGTCAAGAATCCGACCATCAACGATTTCCGTTGCTTGAACCTCGAGATGGTCTACGAAGGATATTCCCAAGGCATCGGTTCCTTGGAGAACCTCGGCCAAGACTATTACCTCGCCTTCACCAAGGCCGGCATGTCCGCGGAACAAAACAAGCGCGGCCAATTTCAAGGTATCAAAGACCCCTATTATGACTATGGGGATCCCGAAAAATTGACCATCAAGGAAATCTACAAATCCGGTTCGGGAGACAATAAAACGGACTCCTCCTACCTTTTCAAGGAAGCGAAGACCATCGCCGAGCAAAAGCCTTGGCGTTTCATCCGCACCCAAGGTTACGTCACCCGCAAGATCAACGGGGCGATGTACATCCAAGACAAGCCCTCTTACGACCAAGTCGGCACCGAACTCGTGGAAGCCTATGGCATCTACATCTTCACCTATGCCCAAACCGACATCATGGTCGGCGATTTGATCGAAGTTGTCGGCGTCCTCTCCGTTTACGGAGGTTGCTATCAAATCCAAGGCATCCGTTATTCCTTGATGAACAATAGTGATCCGTTGGGAACCAAAATCATCTCTTCCGGACACGAAATCAAACCGGTCAAGATGAGTTACAGCGACTTCAATGCGGATAGTTCCTATAACGACATCCTCGTCGAATTCACCGATGAGCTCTATTGCTACAACAAGACGAGCACCTACCAAGGTGTCACCAGCGATTCCGGCGAAGGCGGAACGGAAGAAATCAACAAGTACAACGAGAAGTACCCCTTCTACAACACCTCCAACAAGTTGATCTTCTACGCACGCGTCGGATCCTCGACCTCCTCCGACGAATTGCGTTTGGTCCAAGACGAAAACATCCGTGTTGCTTATGGTCTTGAGACTTCCCGTTCCTACAAGTTCTACGTCGGCGGAACCGTCAAGTACTATCCGAACCATCCCGAATACGTCAACGACGCCGCCCACGCGGATGATCCTGAACTCATCACCACCGTGTACCAACCCAAGAAGATGAAAATCACGGCGATTTGCCAAAACTACGTCTCTTCTTCGGGCAAAACCCAACAATACACGCTCGTCATCACCGCTCCGGGAGACGTGAACATTCTCGGAACCTACTAATAGAAAGGACGTTTATGGCCAAAAAAGACGAAACCGCCCGCATTTGCCACCACTGCCACCGAATCGACTTCTCGGGGAAGGACGTGTGCCCTCTTTGCGGTGGAGCCTTCACGGAGGAACCTTTGGTTCGCGATGAACTCAAGGAATTCTCCCGCGAAGCCCATAACCGCAACATCGCGGGATACGACAAAGCCCAAAACGCGGGTTGCCGCCTCGTTATCGGAGGCATCGTCTTCCTCATCGGCGTGCTCTTTATCTTCTTGTCCCTCGAGAAGAAGAAAAACAAGATCGTCGGGATCAATGTCGCTTCCTTCCAATTCTTCGTTTGCGTCGCCGCTTTGGCGATTGGGACCGTGCTATTGAGTATCGGCGCGGTGAACCTCATCATCGCTCAAACGCGTCGCCGCGAAGCCCGTAAGGAAATCGACTATCTCACCGAGCTCGACCACGTCTTACCCAAATCCTAAGTAAAAAATGTCCGATTCTTTCGGGCATTTTTTCTTTTGGCTCGCCCCTCATCTTGTTGCGTGGAAACCGCTTTCCAGGCAACTACACCGAACTTAACATAGTTAAGGTATTACATTCGAATGCATTTCGCATATAATGATTTGACGAATTATTGATGAAAGGAAAATTCATGAAAAACAAATTCTTCTTCGTCTTAGCCGCAGCGGCGCTGCTCGCGTCTTGTGGTCCAACCAATTCTTCCGAGAGTTCGAGCGTTGTCAATTCGAGCGAATCGGAAATCTCCTCTTCTGAAGTGGTGGAAGAAATCTCCATCACCCTCGACCAAACGGAAGTCACCGTCGAAGTGGAAGCCACTGTCGCGGTTAAGGCCACCGTCTCTGGATCGATGAAAAAGAACGTCACCTGGACCTCCGCGAATCCTGAGATCGCGACCGTCTCCGGCGGAACCATCACCGGCGTTGCCGCCGGCACCACGACCGTCACCGCCGCTTCCGTCGCCGACCCGACCAAGACCGCGACTGTCGCCGTCACGGTCACCGAGCCCGCCGTCGAAATCACCAAGATCGCCGACGTCATGAAAAAGGCTGCCGCACTCACCAACGATGGAAGAAGCTACACGGGAGAATTCACCACCCGCGGCATCTACACCGGCTGCAACAACGTCGTCGGTTCTTACAATGGCTCCGACCAACACGTCGCCCGTTACATCCAAGACGGAAACAACTCCCTCTTGATCTACAAGACCCTCGACGATCTCTGGGAAGGCATTGAAATCGGCGACATCGTTCAAGTCACCACCGACGTCTGCAACTACTATGGCCTCGCCGAAAGTGGTTTTGGCAAAACCAAAGAAGTGAAGAAGATCGCTTCCGACGACACCATCACTGTCCCGACGACCCTCAATGTCTCCGCGACCGTTAACCCGACCATCACCTCCGCCGACGTGAGCCGCAAAGCCCACCTCGACGCCGTCACCGTTTCGGGCGTTTCCACGAGCTCCTCTGGCAACATGACCGTCAAGTTCCTCGCTGGTGAAGCCAAGACCGAAGAAACCCTTTACCTCAAGGGCTCCGACAACGATTTGAAACAATGGGCCGAAGTCAAGGCCGGATCCATCGTCACCCTTGACACCTGGGTTGGCGTTGGCTATAACGGCGAAGGCTTCCAATACACCTACTTCGACAATTTGACCGTCGACAACTCCAAACTCCCGACCGCCGTTGAAATCAACATGGGCGACATCACCGCCGCCGGCGAATACATCGTCGAAGGCGTTGTCACCGCCATCAGCACCGCTTCCGTCTACCTCGATGACGGCACCGGCGTTGTCTCCATCAATTACGGCAAGAATGCGGTCCCCGAAACTTACCAAGTTGGTCAAAAGTACAAAGTGACCGGACAAGCCAGCGCTTACTATGGCGAATACCAATTCGCTGCGGATTCCGTCATTGAGGAATCGACCAAAGACGTTGCCAAGACCTTCCTTGCCACCCCGACCATCACTTCGCTTGAAACCCTCCAAGCCGACACCAAAGAAACCCGCAACCTCGTTGCTTTCTCTGGTAATCTTGTCTGCAAGCAAAACGGCAACTACAAGAACTTCTACTTCAACGGCGATACCACCACTCCGGCGATTTCGCCTAAGAACCCCCTTTCCACCTTCACCTATGAGGTTGGCGGGGAATACGCCATCACTGGTTACCTCGCTTCCTGGAACTCCAGCGGCTCCTACTTCAGCCTCCACGTCGCCTCGATGGAACGCGTTGTCTACGCCGTCGAATCCATTAGTTTGGACAAGACCGAAGCTAACGTTCCTTGCGGTGAATCCACCACTTTGGTCGCTAGCATCCTCCCGGCCGCCGCGGATCAATCCGTCACCTGGACTTCCGATAAGCCCGAAGTCGCCACTGTTGATGGTGGCGTTGTCACCGGCGTCAGCGAAGGAATCGCGGTGATTACCGCCGCCTCCGTTTCCGATCCGACCAAGACCGCGACCGCGACTGTTGAAGTCACCAAGATTCCTAGCTCCGGAGACACCGTTGTTAAGACCATCAATACCTATGCCTCCACGATGACTCTTTCCGAAGACGGTCTCAATTTGAGCATCACTTCCGGAAAAGCCACCTTCAACCTCTTCAAGAACACCGCCAAGAGTGCGATTCGTACCTCTGACACCGATCACGTTCGTTGCTATCAAGGCTCGAAAGTCACCGTTTCGGTTGCTGACGCGAAACTCGTTTCTGTTGCCTTCACCGCCACTAACTTGGATTACCTCGCTCCGTCCACTTGGGAAAACGGAACCGCCGTCACCGAAGGTTTGGTTACGACCGTCACCGCCGGCGAAGCCCTGACCTCTGTGTCTGCCGTCTGCGCCAAGCAAGCCCGCTTCAACAAAGTTGTCGTCACCTACGTGCTCGACTAATTCCTCTTCCACTTATCGGGGCGTCCTCGTGGCGCCCCTTTTTCTTTTTCTTTCTTCGGCCTATACTTATGAAAATGGACAATAAACCAACCAAAGCAATGGTGCACCGCATTCTCGGCGCCCTTCATCGATCCAAACGGAAATACGTTCCGCTAGAATCTTTGTCGCGCTTGGTTGGCATTTATCCCGATGTTCTCGCGGATACCCTTGTGTACTTCGAACCGATGATTCGGATGGATTTGACGATCAACACCCGCGACCTTGAAGGGGCTATGGAGGAATACCTCAAGGAACCCATGAAGGAGAAGAACTCCACGATTCGCGTAAAGAAAACGGAGGTTCTCCAATACTCCAGCATCGCGGATTTCGTTTACAAGCGCATGACGAGCGTCGGAGGCTTGGTAGATCCCTCCATCCAACTCGACGACAAAGACCTCGAAATCCTCAAACGCTTGATCGATAAAGAGGTCGCCAAACGCAAAAAAGCGAGCAAATCCAGCAAGAATCGCTAAATCGATAAATTCGCCCGTTGGCAACGAAAGATAACCCCTAAAGGGGTTTGTCTCTTGAAGAAGCGCCGACGGGCTTTTATACTTTTCGTTGCTAAGGAGATTTTCCATCAATGTCTCAAATCAAAAAAACGATGAAGTCCGTCGACGGCAATACCGCCGCGGCAATGGAAAGCTACTACTTCACTGAAGTAGCCGCTATTTATCCGATCACCCCGTCTTCTCCGATGGCGGAGAATGTTGACGTCTTTGCCTCCAAAGGCCAAAAGAACTTCTTTGGCCAACCCGTCAAAGTCGTTGAAATGCAATCCGAAGCCGGCGCTTCCGGTGCGGTCCACGGTGCCCTTCAAGGCGGCTCCCTCTCGACCACCTTCACCGCCTCCCAAGGCTTGCTCCTCATGATCCCGAACATCTACAAATGGTGCGGTGAGTTGCTTCCGGCCGTCCTTCATGTCGCGGCCCGTTCCCTTGCGACTCGCGCCCTCTCGATCTTCGGTGACCACCAAGACGTTTACGCGATCCGTCAAACCGGCATCACGATGATCTGCTCCAACTCGGTCCAGGAAATCGCCGACTTGACCCCGGTCGCCCACTTGGTCGCGATCGAATCCTCCCGTCCGGTCTGCCACTTCTTTGACGGCTTCCGTACTTCCCACGAAGTCCAAAACGTCGAATTCGTGGACGAAAACGAATGGAAGAAACTCCTTCCGATGGACAAGGTCGAGGCCTTCCGTGCCCGTGCCTTGAACCCGCACACCCACGCGGTCACCCGCGGTGGAGCGGAGAACGACGACATCTATTTCCAAGCTGTTGAGAGCCAAAACCCCAAGGTGGACGATGTCATCGCCGCCGCGATCAAATACTTTGCCGAAGCCACCCGTCTCACGGGACGCACCTATGCCCCGTTTGTCTACTATGGCGCTCCCGATGCGGAACGCGTCATCGTCGCCATGGGCTCGGTCACCGAAACCGCGACCGAAGTCGTGGATGCCATGAACGCCGCCGGAGAAAAGGTTGGCTTGGTTCGCGTCCATCTCTACCGTCCGTTCTCGAGCAAACTCCTCTCCGAAGCGATCCCCGCTTCCGTTAAGAAAGTCGCCGTCCTCGACCGCACCAAGGAAATGGGCGCGGAAGGCGAGCCCCTTTACCTCGACGTCCTCGCTGCTTTGGCTGCCGAAGGACGTTCCGACATCGAAGTCATCGGTGGACGTTATGGCCTTTCCTCCAAGGACACCCAACCGAAGGACGTCAAAGCCGTCTATGACTTCTTGAACGCCGAAAAGAAATGGAACGGATTCACCGTCGGCATCAAAGACGACGTCACCCACCTTTCCATCCCCGTGGACGATTCGTTCATCATCCCCCATTCCTACACCAGCTGCCTCTTCTACGGCCTTGGTTCGGATGGCACCGTTTCGGCGAACAAATCCTCCATCAAGATCATCGGTGATGCGACCGGACAATACGCCCAAGCCTACTTCCAATATGACTCCCGTAAGGCCGGCGGAACCACCCGTAGCCACCTCCGTTTCGGCAAGGAACCCATCCATTCCGAATATTACGTCAAGAACGCGGACTTCATCTCCTGCTCCTTGGACTCCTACATCTTCAAATTTGACATCCTCTCCAATTTGAAGAAGGGCGGAACCTTCCTCCTTAACACCAACCTCACCGACGAACAACTTGCCGCCTCCATGCCCAATCGCATGAAGCACCTCCTCGCCGAGAAACAAGTCAAGTTCTACGTCATCGACGCGAACAAACTCGCCGCGGAAGCGGGTATGGGACGTCACACCAACACCACCCTCCAAGCCGCCTTCTTCAAACTCAATCCGCAAATCATGCCGTATGAAGAGGCCGAGAAGTGGATGAAGAAATTCGCCCTTAAGACCTACGAAAAGAAGGGTATGGACGTCGTCGAGAAGAACTACAAAGCCATCGACACCGGCGCCCAAGGCCTCCGTGAAGTCCCCGTCGATCCCGAATGGATCAAACTCGACACCAAGAAGGTGATCGAAGATACCGGTGACACCTATTACGACGAATACGTCGCGGTCATTGACCGTTTGGACGGCGATGAACTCCCGACCTCGACCTTCCTCAAGCACGAACTTGCGGATGGCACGATGAACGAGAACATCACCTTCCGTCAAAAGAGAGCCATCGCCGACCGCGTCCCTCTCTGGAATCCCGCCAACTGCATCGCCTGCAACCAATGCGCCTTCGTCTGCCCCCACGCGACTATCCGTCCTTACCTCATTGATGAGGCGGAACTCGCGGGTGCCCCGGCCTCGGTCCAAGGCAAGGTCATCGATTCCAAGATCGTCAAAGGCATGAAGTTCCGCATCACCGTCGCCACCGAAGACTGCGTCGGATGCGGCCTCTGCGTTGCCGAGTGCTCTAAGAACAAGACCGTCGACATGATGGCCGCCAAAGCGGGTGAAAAACCCGACGCCTCCAAGTACGCCCTCCGCATGGTGGACGCGCACGGACAAGGCGAAGAACAAGTCGCGGCGGATTACCTCTACCACCACTGCTCCGACAAATCGGGCATGGTGCCGGAAAAGATGCAAAGCACCGTCATCGGCGTTGGCTTCAAGAAACCCTACATGGAAGTTTCCGGAGCCTGCGCGGGATGTGGCGAAGCCCCCTACTACCGTCTTGTTTCTCAACTCTTTGGCAAAGATATGTTGGTTGCCAACGCGACCGGCTGCTCTTCCATCTACTGTGGTTCGACCCCGCTCACCCCGTTTGTCAATAACAATGGCAAAGACGGTGTGGCCTGGGCCAACTCCCTCTTCGAAGACAACGCCGAATATGGCTTCGGCATGCGTATCGCGACCGATCAAAAGCTCGCGACCATCTGTGCCATCTTAAGCGGTGCCAAAGAACGCGTCGAACCCGAACTCGCCGAAGTGATCGACCAATACCTCGGCAACGTCAAGAACCGCGAATTCATTAAGACCATCGCTCCGAAACTCGTCGAACTCGTCAAAGCCTCCAAAGACGAAGGCGTCAAAGAAGTCCTCGCCTATGAACGTGACCTCGTCGACAAGTCCGTCTGGATCGTCGGTGGTGACGGATGGAGCTTCGACATCGGTTATGGTGGTGTGGACCACGTCCTCGCCAACGAAGCCGACGTCAACATCCTCGTCCTCGACACCGAAGTCTATTCCAACACCGGTGGACAAGCTTCCAAGTCCTCGCAAACCGGCTCAATCAACAAGTTCACCGCTTCCGGTAAGAAAGAAGCGAAGAAGAACTTGCCGCTCCTTGCCATGGCCTATGGCCACGTCTACGTCGGTTGCATCGCCTTGGGCGCCAACCCCGCCGCGGCGATCAAGGTTCTCAAGGAAGCCGAATCCTACAACGGACCTTCGCTTATCATCTGCTACTGCCCCTGCGCGGAACAACACATCAAAGGTGGCCTCGTCAATGCCATCAAGGAAGAGAAAGCCGCGGTCGAATGCGGTTACTTCAACTGCTTCCACTACGACCCGCGCCTCAAGGCGGAAGGCAAGAGCCCGCTCGTCATCGACGGACCAGTCGAACCCAACTACGCCAAGTTCCGTGACTTCATCATGCACGAGACCCGTTACTCCATGCTCCCGATCGTCAATCCGGAGAAATCGGAGGAACTTCTCTCCAAGTGCGAAGCCTACGCTCGGGATCGTTGGACCAACATCAAGAAGTTCGGTCTCTAATACCATTTCTCTACCAAGGGCCCTGGAAATCAGGGCTCTTTTTTATGCCACGATTCTTTGGATGGGTTCATACTCGGGGGGTTTCTCCAATCTGTATACCATCGATATCAACGGGGCTCTGAACACCGAAAACAACCCAATTCATCAGGATAATCGGGTCTCGCGCTAGGGCTCATAGATGAAGGTTATGTAATGGTACGGGTTGCGTTACTTTTCTTTGCGGGGATTGCCGATACCATAAACAATTTTTATCAAGAAAAGGAGGTTCTTTATGAAACGTCATTCCATCCTTCCGCTGATCCTTCTTTGCCCGTTTTTAGTTGGCTGCGCCCCGTCTTCTCCGACCCCGGAGGAAATCAAAGCCGAGCGGCGCAAGGAGTACTTTATTACCACCTTTTACGAAGACCGATTCGCGGGAAAGGGGTACACCCATACTTTGACGGGCGAGCCCGCGTTTCTTCTGGTGAACGCTTTTGACAAAGGCATCCTCAATTATGGAGACGCGATGCATTGGGTCGACGATCACGAGGATTGGTATTACGAAACCGTCGTCGACGCGAAATAACCATTTTTGATTCGAAGCATCTTCCTTGAAATATCCTCTTTTCATTCTATTGTGTAGTTGTCATGAAAAGAGAACATTTCGAGGGCACGTACTTTAAGGCGGTCGCGAAGGACGGCTTTTCTTTTGCCATTATCCAAAGCCGTTCTTCTATCTCGGGAGATGGACTCCAGGTGATTCTTGGGGAAGGATCGTTTGATGTCCTTCATCCCGATTCGTTTCAAAGAGAGGGAGATCTCTTACGGATGGATATCGCCGAAAAAGGGCTATCCATGCATGGGACGCTGGAGATACGCGACAAACACCCTCTTTCCCATCACGCGATGGGTCCGTTTTTCCTTTTTTCCATGGAATGCTGCCATTCCGTGGAATCAATGTACCATGAATTATGGGGAACGTTATCGATAAATGGGGTTGTTCACGAATTCTCCCCAGGGTACGGATACATCGAAGGGGATTCGGGTAAATCTTTTCCGAATGAGTATTTTTGGTTCAATGCCTCTGGGGAGAATTATGGGGTTATGATTGCATACGCGACGATTCCCTTTGGCCCTTTTCGATTCAAAGGGCTGCTCGGATTTCTCGTCGCGGACGGGAAACAGCATTCTTTTTGTACGTATAGCGGCGCGAAAGTGGTTTCGTTTTCTGCCACCCATATCACCATAAAGAAAGGCCGTTACCAGTTATCCGCTTCCTGGGACCCTTTTGTTGGTCACTCCTTAAAAGCCCCTGTCGCAGGAAAAATGAAACGGGTTATCCAAGAGGCGCTTCGCGTCGAAGGACACGTGGAACTTCGAAAAGACGGAGTTCTCCTTTGGAACGTAACCGATCCGTTTTCCTCCGTGGAGTGGATGGCGGGAAACGAACTTCAGAACAAGAAGAAGTGACAATCCGTTTGGTTTCCATCAATTTTGTTTCGATCAAACGAAAATTGTATGGGATCGGAATCTGTCTCTACGTTTATGTCTTTGTTAGTCGCGCGAAACGACGAATGGTTTGGAAACGAATCGCGTTACATTGAATTACGATTCAAAACCATGAGTTCTCTCACCCCAAGGAGTGTGACCTCAAGAACGTTACGTCTTTGTTGAGGGTTCTTCTTTTCCACGATCCTGTCGTTCTTGTTTTTGCATTTTGTTATGACAGCCAATAACCGTCGGTGAGGCAGGAATAGTCCTCGCGTTTCCGTCAAGAAGTTCTAGAAATTATCGAGAAGTATCTAGAAGTGAAAAGAACAACCAAAACAAAAACTACCTTTTTATCGAAACTTTTTTCTAGAAGAATCTAGAAGTAGTGCTTTTTTCAAGAGAAGCAGACGAATCGTTTCTCGTGGGTTTTCCTTGCTTTCCATTGCGAGAAAAGTCGGATAGTCTTTTTAGAAGTAAGGATGTTGAAAAGGCAGGAACTGGATTTCAAAGAGTTAACGAATTATGTAATCGACACGGAGTTTCGTGGATATTTAGAAAAGAGGCGTACGGCTTTTTCTTCGAGTTTATCAGGCCAAATGTCCAAATAAATGTCCAGATAAATGTTGAATTATCGGCGCAAGAGCAATTAGTTTTTATTTGATAAATAACGATTTGGGAATATCAAAAGCTGACCTTGCAATAAGAGTAGGAAAATCAGAAAAAACAATACAACGTATAGTTCATTCTTTGATTAAAAAGAATGTAGTAGCTAGAGTTGGTTCTAATAAAATAGGGCATTGGGAAGTAGTTAAATAATGACCTTTATGTATTTTAGAATTTCATCCAACAGTCTTTTAAAAACTTCTTAATACCTAATAGATCTTTATCTTCGTAATAGTTAACAAGATGCTTTTTGAAATCATTAACTTTACTATAGTCAATTACCAACAATCCTTTTCCTTTCGATATTAAATAATGATTTGCATACACAATTGCAGTTCGTTTATTGCCATCGGTATATATTTGAGTTTTCATGACATATAAGCAAAGTTCAATAGCCTTATCAATATCTTCTAAATCGCTATCTAACAAGTCCTTAATCTTTTGCTTAACTATATCCTCTAATGGAAGAGGAGGAATATAACTTGAGCCACCAATAGTAACAGGAACGGCTCTGATTTGCCCTCCGTTAGGATTTGCTAACAACCCTTCGTTAACTAACCTAGCAATATAAGATGCCAAATAATAATCGCTTGGCGCTTGAATAACATCTTTATCTAAAATAAATTGCCAAGCGTGCTTAAGGTTGATTATTTTTTGAACATCTTCTGCTTTAACATTATTTACAATCCCATTTTCTAATATCGTCTCCGTATCCGGAAATGTGGTTGCCACTCCTTCTAAGACCGCTTGATCATAAATGATCTTTTTCATATTAGATCGGGCAAAATCTATATTAAGAACCACCCTTTCAGATAACTCTTCTTCCTTATAACCAAGCAGTGCTAATTCTTTTTCAATATGTCGGATTTCTTTTTTGATCGATTTAGCTTCGACATTGTTTTTTAGCAAAAGGTTATGTAATTCTTCAGAATATTCTCCTACATACGTAGATTTGATTTTCCCTAATTCTCTTTTGCGTATATATAGATATTTTCTCCCTGAAATAACCTTAATTTCAGGAGTCCCATCGTATGCCAACAAAGTTAAGCGAGTTTGAAATTCTACGCGTCTAGTTAATAATTCTTGGATTTTAAAAAAGTTATTTTCCATAAATACCATCTTAGGGAACTTTCATATTTGATTATATAAATTTTGTTCCCTAAATTCAAATGAAGTGGAAGTTGTAAATGAGAACTGTGTTATTCGGGACTTCAATCCCTATATCATGCGTAAAAAAAGGCTTGATATTCTGTATCAAACCTATTCATTCAATATGTGGTTTCGCATCAATATTGATACATTTAGCCCTTTTTGCAAGGGGTTGCACTACAACATTGATACATTTCAAAGGGGATGTTTTTGATACAAAGCCCAAACCACTCTGAAGCCAGTTATCCCCATTTTGAAACCAGTCACCAAAAAGTGAAACCGGTCAAAGTAGGCAATGAAACCAACAAATATCATTGATCATTTCTTTAGGCGACAGGCCGAGTTTTTATTGAACTATGGTTGAAAGAAACTAAATGTGCTTCAACTCAAATTGTCGCAGAAAACTTTTCACCAATTGGGTCTTCGAGCCGAAAAAGCCAATCTCCCACTTCGTCAGCTTTCCTTTTGCAGCC
>JAXFGC010000005.1:0-20269 GCA_034171505.1 Candidatus Alloenteromonas sp.
GCTCGAACTCACGACCCCTTGATTAAAAGTCAAGTGCTCTACCACTGAGCTAGCGGAGGAACTGGCTGGGGTGACTGGGATCGGACCAGTGCATGCGAGAGTCAAAGTCTCGTGCCTTACCGCTTGGCTACACCCCAAGAAGTATGGTGGGCGAAGATGGATTTGAACCACCGAACCCGAAGGAACTGATTTACAGTCAGCCGCGTTTGGCCACTTCGCTATTCGCCCACGTTATGTATCACGCTTTCGCGCCCATATAAGTTGGTGGATGCTGCAGGTTTCGAACCTGCGACCCCCGCCTTGTAAGGGCGATGCTCTCCCGCTGAGCTAAGCATCCAACGGGTCGCTCAAAAGCGCTTTGAAAATATACCATTGCCCCCTTTAGGGGTCAATAGACTTTCCGAAAATTTCCAACTTTTTTCGGATAAGGGAGAAAAACATCGATAAACAGGGAGATATAGATTCCTTTTGTTACTTTTACTTTGGCAAAAAGGGAGAGAAAAAGGCAAAAGAAAATACCCCGCCTCCAAAGGAATTTGGATTTGGGGTAAGCGGTCAATGAGGATTATTTCTCGTATCCCGGTTTTCCGAGAAGACGGAACATGTTCTTTTTGTAGACCTCAACGCCCGGTTGGTTAAACGGATTGATCTTGTTGAGGTAGCAGGACATCGCGCAGGCGCGGCAGAAGAAGTACATGAGTTCGCCCATCGAGAAGGCGTTCATCTCATCGACGGACAAGAGAATGTTCGGGACTCCCCCGACCGAAGCGTGAGCCTCGACGGTTCCATCGTGGGCTTTCTTGGAGATGTAATCGAGGGTTTTTCCCGCGAGGTAATTGAGACCGTCGAGGTTATCTTCATCGCTTGGAACGGCGACGTCGATTTCGGGAGTCTCGATTTGCATCACGGTTTCATAGAGGCAAGGGCTTCCTTCTTGAATGAATTGACCCAAGGAATGGAGGTCGGTCGTGAAGGTGGCCGAATCGGGGAGGATGCCGGTGCGTTCCTTCCCTTCAGATTCGCCGAAGAGCTGCTTCCACCACTCGCCGAGTTGGACGAACCGGGGTTCGTAGGTGACGAACATTTCCACGGGGTATCCATAGGTGGCGTAGAGTTCGTGACGGAGGATTGCGTATTTGTAAGCCTCGTTGATTTCATCGGAATCGTAGGCTTTCATCGCGTTATAAGCCCCATCCATGAAGGCTTGGATGTCAATGCCGGCGGCCGCCATCGGGAGGAGGCCAACCGCGGTGAAGACGCTATAACGTCCGCCCACATCGTCGGGGAGGACAAAACGTTCGTAGCCATACTTCTTCGCGAGTTCGAGAAGCGCGCCCTTTTTGGCGTCGGTGGTTGCGAAGATGGATTCGGCCATATGTTCTTTGCCGACTTGCTTTTCTAAAAGCGCGGAAAGGAGCCGGAAGGCGACCGCGGTTTCGGTGGTCGTTCCGGATTTGGAAATGACGTTGATCGCGAATTTCTTGTCCTTGAGGTATTCGAGGACTTCGTTCACGTAAGATGGGGCGAAGGTTTGACCCATGAAGATGATTTCGGGCTTTTGGGTGCGGCGTAAGCCTTGGATGCCCTCAATCGCGGCGCGGGCTCCAAGGTAAGAGCCTCCGATGCCACAGACGACAAGGACGTCATAATCCTTGGCGATGCGCTTTCCCGCTTCGACGATACGGGCGAACTCCTCTTTGTCGTAGGTTTCCGGATATTTGGCCCATCCGAGGTAATCGGATCCCACCAAACTCCGAGCGTTGATTCCTTGGTTGATCGCGGCGACTTGTTCGGCGTAGTCGGCGTAATGAATGTCCTTTAAGACGTAAGAATCGTTAACGCGAATCATTTACTAACTCCTTTTGTTTCTTCGATCCATTTTGGCAATGCATTCAGCAACGCGGAGGGATCCACCCTCCCGGCGTTATTCCCTCCTTCGGTGAACGCCAATCTCCGTTTGCTCGCGGAAAGGCGTTTGATGGACACTTTCGCATTGCCGCGTTCGCTGTCCACGGACAAAACTTCGGTCGGGTACAAAGAACCCACTTTGACGAAGTGGCTGAAGGAATGGATGTAATCGTTGGAAAGTTCACTGACGTGGAGAAGACCCGTCCACCCGTCTTCGTATAACAAGATGGCGTAGGAAGGATAGACTTCCACCACGGTACCAATCGCGATATCACCAACGCTCGGTAAGTTCATAAGTGGAGCCTCCCTTCGAAATACATGGCCAGGTCCAGCTTCGTCGTGATTTTGACGTTGCTCTTTTTGCCGGGCACTATTTTAACCTTGTGTCCACAAGATTTCACTAGGCTTCCGTCATCCGTGAACATATCGAGTTTTTTGTGGCGGCGAACATGGTCAAAACAACGGAGAATCAGACCAAATCGGAAGGTTTGGGGAGTTTGGGCGTAATAGATGGTCGGACGGGCTTTGTAGGAATTGACCTCGAGTCCGAGCTCGCTATAGATAATCGAGTCGGTCGCGGGCAAAGCCGTAACCGCGGCTTCGTAGTGGAACGCCGTCTCATAATTCTCTTTGACAATCTCGGGATCGACATTGGGGCGGTCCCCGTCTTGGATTAAAACGAGATCATCGAAATCCAAACGGACCCGATTGAGGTAGGCCAGGGCGGCATAGACACTCTCTTCCCGACTCTTGCCTCCGGGAATGATGGCTTTGACTTTTCGAATGTGGTACTCGGAAATGAGTTGATGGGTCTTTTCCATCGTGTCGGGCTTGGCTGCGACATAGATTTCATCGACTTCGGGGCAGGCGGAAAGTCCGCGGAGAGTCACTACCATCATGGGGGCGTCCCCGAGCATTATGAACTGTTTGGGTTCGGATGATCCGAAGCGTTCTCCGCTTCCCCCGAACAGAGCGATCGCGACCCGTTTCATTATTGGTTTCCTTGTCCTTCGTGGACGCGTAAAGAATCGTTGATTTCAATGCCTTGGATGATGAGTTTGAGGATCTTCTCTAAACCGGAGTCTTTGGAATAATCGGCGACACAGGCGTAGTTGATGCGTCCATCGGCTTGCAAGGTACCCGCTTTTTCTTCTTTGCCGCGGGGATAAACGGCAATGGATTTTCCGCCGTTGGATTTGACGATGATCATCGAAGGTACATCGGTCAATCCGTCTCCGATGTAGACCATGTTGGAATAAGGGATCCGACGGACTGGGGTTTTCTCGTTTACGGAATCATCGTCATTTTGATTGGAAACGCCTTTGGAGATACGGAAGAAGTATTGGGTCTTTTGGGTGTAGTTGATCGCAAACTTCGGCCAGACGGCATTGCCTTCTTCGTCGAAGATGTATTCGCAACCGTAGATTTCCTTGAACTCTTTCGCGATGGCGCAGCCTTCCAAAATTTCTTTGTTGCCCGAGGAGACGATGTAGTGTTCCACGACGACCCCGTGTTCTTCCGCGTATTGGTTGATGCGGTTGAACCAGGTGGTGACGCCTGGAAAGAACTTGATGTCCCGTCCGCATTCGTGAAGGAAGTCCTTGGTCATGCGAATGCCCTTTTCCTTGGCGATTTGATTCATCATGAAAAGGTAGGAGAGGATTTTCTCGCATCCTGTCTTTTTGGAAAACTCACCGGTGCGTGCCCAGAATTCCGCGGGGGTCATTCCCATCTTGGGGATAAACCCGAAATTCTGCATGTCGGTGGTCGCAAGCGTGCTATCAAAATCGTAGAGGATGGCGCAAATGGGTTTCCGGTTCGGCATAATGATTCCTTATCTCGTTTCATAATTATACGCGCGCGAAAATAGAGGGTCAATTTAGGGGTTTTGGGCTCATTTTTGGCCAAAAAGAAATAAGAACAGGCTGTTTTTCGTTTTGGTGTCAATAAACTCGAAAGCCCTGCAAAACCATCTCTTTCCTTGCAAAAGGCGAGGGTATTGATTTAAAACGAAAACGAAAACAGTGCAATTGAAGATGGAAAGCGAAAGGAAAATTTGCGTTCATTAATCTTCCTAACCTGTTCGGTGACATTTACGAAACCATGTCTAATGAAGGTCAGGGTATTGTCTGATTGACATTCCGTTTGCTATTTCCGAAGGATAAAATCGACATTAGAAAATTGCGGTAAAAAGTACATTGCAATGTCGTTTTTACCGCAACTAATCAATCAAGCCAACGGGGATGGCATAGACGTTTTCGTTGATGGGCCGGATGCGATCGGTTGTGTCGATAACGAAGCCGGTACGAATGGGCATCTTGTATTTTTCGAGCACTGAAAAGTTTTTGGTCGGCTTTACGGGGTTCATCCCCTTCTTAATTTCAATTGGGGTAATCGCCCCGCCGCCTACGTAAAGAAGGTCGATCTCTTTTTGGTCGATGTCGCGGTAGTAATAGAGACTGTGTTGATAGTCCATGTTCGCCGCTTGGAAGTTTTTGACAATCTCACTTACGACAAAGGTTTCAAAGAAGGCGCCCGCCATTGAGGACTTCTCGAGCATTTCGGCGTTTGGCCAACCACAAAGGTAGGCGCATAAACCGGTATCCATGAAGTAGATTTTGGGCGCTTTGATGATTCGACGGTTTTCGTTTGCAAGGTAGGGTTGCAAGAGCAAAATCAAACCCGAGGTCGAAAGGATGGAAATCCATTGCCGAACGGTTCTGGCATCGATGCCGCAGGCATTAGCGAGTTCCTCGTAACGGACTTCTTGAGCGGTCCTTAAGGCGATTAGAGACAAAAAGTTGCGGAATGTCGTTAAGCTATTTGTTCGTATAAGCATCCGAACGTCTTTTTCTAAATAGGTGGTGATGTAGGACTTGAAGAAGTCTTCCCTTGAGGATAATCCCAGGATTCGTTCGGGCATTCCTCCCTCGAACATTTCCTCAAAGATCTCTTTCCGAGTATAGATTTTCGTTCCTTCTTTCATGCGCTCCTGAAGAAGGGACAGTTCAGGAATAAAGGGATTTCCTTTCTTTTTGGCTTTCTCTGCCATGGTAAAGGAATTCATGTCGATGATGCCTGCGCGCCCCGCGAGAGATTCTACGATTCCTTGCTGCAATTCAAATTGATTTGACCCTGTTAAGACGTACATTAATTGATATGGCTCGTTTTTCATGAGCCATTTTCTTTTCCTTTCGTCGATGCGACGTTTGATCTCGTTGAGCAGAGCAGGTGCTTTTTGGATCTCGTCAATGACTAGAGGCCAAGAATAGTTGTCGAGAAATGCTTTAGGATTCGTCAATGCAAGGTTTAGGTCATCAATGTCATCAAGAGTGATTTGAGTAAAATTCGAAAACAAATGAGAAACAACCGTAGATTTCCCAACTTGCCTTGGGCCATAGATGACAAGGCAGGCAAAGCCTTTTGACATCCGTTCCATAGTGCTTTCAACAGATCTGAAATAGTACATTTCCTTCTTCCTCTTCGCTGATATACTAACATAATTTGCGGTAAAAAGTACATTGATATGTTGTTTTTACCGAAATAATGAAAAATGGTAAACTGCAGACGGTAAGCGCGGAAACAAAAACCTCCCCAAAAAAAGGAGAGGGAATCATCAAGGTGGCGCGCCGGGACGGAGTCGAACCGGCGACCGCGAGTTTCGAAGACTCGTGCTCTATCCAACTGAGCTACCGGCGCGCGACAAAGTGTATTTTATCTCCTTTTTGGGATGGTGGAAGAAAAAGATGTCCATTCCTTCTTGGGCGAAAGTCGTGAAAGGGAAGTTTGATTTGTTTATCATATGGCCTAGATAAAGGCAGGTATCCTTATGGATGGCGACTCCCTCAAATTCTTACGTTACTACAACGAACTCGATTCTTTGCTTTCGGAGCATTATTCCGATTATGACCGAAACCATTCGGTGGTTGCCCGATACGCGAGTGAGCTCTCTCGGAGCGCCTCCCTTTCCGTGTGTGCTCGCGGCAAACGCCTGGATGAAGCGCGCGCCATTCGAAACGCCTTGGTCCATGACCTCGATATGAACGCGGATCGGTTTATCGCGATTTCCCCTTCTTTGCTTACGTTTATGGAAGAAGAAATTGCCCGTTTGTCTTCTCCAAGGAAAGCGACTTCCATCGCCACTCCGATGTCGCGCTTAATCAACGCCAAACTCGAAGATAAAGTCGGTGCCTTATTCTCCTTGATGGCGGAGAAAGGCTACATGCAACTCCCGGTCCTTTCTTCCTCCAAACGCCTGCTTGGCGTTCTTTCCCCCAACGCGATGCTCGTCTACCTAATCCGTCATGAATATTCATCGACTTTGACCTTGAAGGACATGGAAGAAGAACTCAAAATCGAGAACCATATCTGCGAATGTTATGCCTTCCTCGCTCGAAACGCGGACTTAGAAGAAGTGGAAGCCATCTATAACGAGCATTACCTAAAGGGCAAGAAACTCGCGATGGTTTTCTTGACCGAAAACGGAAAACCAGAGGAGGCGATTTTGGGGATTATCACTCCCCACGATATCGTCTATGGCCTAGCCTCTTGATGTTTCAAAAATTTGTTTTTGTGTTATCGTAATTCCATGAACGTTTTTCCTTTCTTGACCTTAAAAAACGAAACCCGTTTCCTCCTCTCCTCTTGGAGCGTCCGCCAATGCATGGAAAAGATGGAATACTACAAATACTCCACGATTCCTCTCCTGGATGAAAACGGAGGATACGTTGGAACAATCTCGGAAGGGGACTTGCTTCGGTTTATCAAAAACGAGGCGGAATTTGATATTGATCGACTGGAAAAGGCCTCCATTTTGGATGTCCCCCGGTATCGCGATTACAAATCCTTAAGCATGGAATCGAGTCTCGAAGACCTCGTGAATCTCTCGATGGAACAAAACTTCATCCCGATGGTGGACGATCGGAACGTATTTATGGGAATCATCCGTCGCCGCAAAATTCTTGAGTACTTTAAAGACGAACTTCAAGACTACTTGAAGGAAGTCGTTTAAGGCGAATTCGTATACCTGTCCCCTTTATTTTTGGGTTTTTAGGCGGTATAAACGGATATCAAATCCAATGGTCATCTCCAGTTCGGGGATGGCTTTTAGTTTGGATAAACTGTCTTCGTCGGATTTAAACGCGTACGGGGTCATTAGGAATAAAGAGATGAAATCTTCCTGGGGCATTTGAACCTTCTTCGAGATTTCTTCTTTCTTTATTATTTCAAAGCCCTCCATCTCCAACTCCTTGGGAGTATTGGACCGAGGAACCTCATATAAGGCTTGTTTAAGTTCGATCAAGTGATTTTCGGAGGGCAAGACACGGATGTAATAACCTGAGGCTTTGAGAATGCGGCGGAATTCTTTTTCGCATATGGGGGCGAAGCAATTCAAAGCCACGTCAATCGTTTCGTCTTGAATTGGCAGATAATCGAGGTTTCCCACGACTCCTTCAAGATTTGGAATGGCCTTGGCTCTTTTGGAAAGCATGTTGATTGCGTTCTTCGAGATATCAACACCTAAAAAATGGGCATTGGGGAATGAAGATGCTAAATAAGAGGTGTAATACCCTTCCCCACATCCAAGGTCGGCGAATTCAAAATGGTCCCCCAGATTCAAAGAAGTGAAAAGTTGAACCAGACGTTCCCGTAAAAAGGAGTAGTACCCTTTTTCCAGGAAAAATTGACGGTTCGTTAAGCTTTCCTTGGTGTCCCCTTCCTCCAAATGCCGTCCTTGGTTGGCGAGCATCAAATTGACGTAACCGCTTTTGGAGATGTCGTAGGAATGGCGATGGGGGCAAACATAAGTTTTCCCTTCCTTATGTAACGGTTCATAACAAACCGGGCAACGGAGAATCATTGACATGAGGTTAGGATACTCATCGAAACCTCTTTTGAGAACAGAAAAGAATTCCAAGATTTTCAGAAAAGAATGAAAAATGTGATATATCGGTATTTATTTCGGTATTAAGGTAGTTTTCTAACCCTCATTCATAGAATGAAATAGAATGCAATTAACTCATTAAGGAGATAAAGAAATGAGAAAAATTCGTGTCGTCCAATATGGTTGCGGCAAGATGTCCAAATACATCCTCCGCTACCTCCATGAGCATGGCGCCCAAATCGTCGGCGCCATCGACGTCAACCCCGAAATCCTTGGAATGGATGTCGGCGATTTCGCCGGAATCGGAGTCAAAACCGGCATCACCATCCGCAAAGACGCGGATAACGTCCTCGACGAATCCGATGCGGACGTTGCCATCGTCACCCTTTTCTCGTTCGTCCATGACATGTACGAGATGATCGAAAAGTGCGTCTCCCGTGGAATTAACGTCATCACCACCTGCGAAGAAGCCATCTATCCCTGGACCACCGACGCGGCCGAAATCAACCGCCTCGATCGTATTGCCAAGGAGAACGGATGCACCATCACCGGTTCGGGTATGCAAGACCTCTATTGGATCAACATGGTGAGCTGCGCCGCCGCCGGATGCAACCGCATCACCAAAATCAAAGGCGCCTATTCCTATAATGTCGATGAATACGGCCTCGCCCTCGCCCGTGCCCACGGCTGCGATTTGACTCCGGAAGAATTCGAAGCCACCTTGGCTCACCCCGCGGAAGTCGTTCCCTCCTATGCTTGGAACGCCGCCGAAGCCATGGCCTCCAAACTCGGCCTCACCGTCATCTCGATCACCCAAAAGAACGTCCCGTATATCATTGATCACGACCTCGAATCCGCTACCCTCGGCAAAGCGATTAAGGCCGGACGTTGCATCGGTATGTCCGCCGTCGTCACCATTAAGACCGCCCAAGGAATTGAAATCGAAGAAGAAACCATTGGCAAAGTCTATGGACCCGAAGATGGCGATATGTGCGATTGGTGGATCGAAGGCGAACCCAACGTTGAATACCACGTTGTGAAGCCCGCGACCGTTGAACACACCTGCGCGACGATCGTCAATCGTATCCCCTCCCTCATCAAGGCCCCCGCGGGATACGTCACCTGCGATCAACTCGAAGAGCTCCGTTATATGGTTTACCCCATGGAACTCTACTTGACTGACTAAACTTAATTGCCAACAACAAAATAGGCCCCTGTATTTCTCAGGCGGCCTATTTTTGTTGCTCGTAAACTTTTTTGGAGACAAAGATTCGAATTTTCGAAGGCAATACTTTCAGGCGGACTGGCCCTGAGAAGGATTTCTCTCCATCAAGGCACCAAACGGTTTCTTCGTCTACGGAAATCGTTGCCTCAGCAAAAGGAATTCGTTGGATTTTCTTGGGTTGGAAGAAGTAAGGAAGAAGCCCGTTGAACCATCCTTTGGGGGTGATATAGAGCTCGGCCTTGCCATCGTGAAATGAAGCCTTTTTATTGATGGGGAATCCCCCGACATAACGACCGTTCAGGACCATTAAAAAGGGGGATGTCCCCTCTATTTTGGTGGAATTCACCTCAATTGAATAGTTCACTTTTCGGGGTGTGAAGGCCTCCTTCATGGCCGCGAAATAATAGGAGAAACGGTGGAAATGTTTCTTTCGGTTTCTTTTGGTTTGGTAGGAGATACCGCTATAGGCGCCAATTGCGCCCATATAAGCGAAGGCCTCCTCATTTGCAAGAACTAGGTCGCTAGAAAGCACATACCCTTCTTCAATGATTCGGAGCGCTTTTGAAAGAGAAGAAGATACCCCATAACTTCGTCCGACGTCTCCAAGGGTACCGTTATTGATGTATCCCAGGATGGGAGGGCGTTCATAATGAGCGGCGATATTGACCGCGGTGTGGAAAGTGCCATCGCCTCCGATAATCAAAATCGCGTCGTAAAGGGACATGGCTTCTTGGAGTTTTGTTTCTCCGTCCTCTTTGGTTTTGGATTCGTAGATATCTAGAGGAGAAAAAGTACGAGAAAGCCGTTTAATGACCTTTTCCTTTTTCTTTTGAAATTGGCCGTGCCCTGAAGAAGAAGTGAAGAACAATAAAGCGCTTCCCATATGCCGGTATTATCGATAATTTGGGAGATAAAGGCAAAAGAACTAGCGGCAGAGGAATTCGTACAAGGCGATGCTGACCGCGTTATCGAGGTTCAAGGAATCCACGAGATTCGTTTGGGGAATCTTGACGGGTTCTCCAATCTCAAGGAAGGATTCGGGGAGTCCCGTCGCTTCGTTTCCAAACACCAAGGAGAAAGGGGAATCCTTCTTTTTGACGTTTGGTAGAAGAGTCTCCGTTTGAAGCATAAAAGGGTAAAATAAGCGACCCATATATGCGTTTTGATACTCTTCAAAGGAAGAAAATCTCTTGAATCGGAGGTGGAAAATCGCACCCATCGACGCACGGACGACCTTCGGATCGAAGGGGTCGCTGGCAGGGGTGATAATCGCAAGATCTTGGATGCCAAAGCCTACACAGGAACGCATGATGGTGCCGAGGTTTCCCATGTTGGAAGGGTTGACCAATACCACGTGGTTTTTGTTTGGGTTCAAAGCGGATTCCTGTTTGGTGAATTCGCCAATCACCATGACGTTATCTTTACCCGATAAATCTTTGAAGATGCGTTCGTTGTTGGTGATGAAGGGGATATGGGATGCTTTTGCGATACTTTCGAGGCGAGAAAAAGTCTCATCCCGTTTTTGCTTCGGGGAAATGTAAATCCTTTGGCAAAGCGTGGGGGCGGTGTCGAGGAGGTAGAAGGTGGCCTGGGCTCCAAGGCAATAGGCGGCGGAAGCGTTCTTGTCGTATTTGAACATCGCTACAATTAAACTCGTTTTCTTTTTCCACCTCAAGATGGCCGAATGTTGCAAATGTAAAAGAACGGTTTTCTTTTGTCAAAGAGATTTTCCTTCGATACTTTCGATGTTTTTCCTTTATGTCCCATCCAAAACCCTATCTTTCTCATATATAGGTAGGAGGCCAAAACATGGAAGAAAACGGAATTCGATTGGGGAGAATCACTTCGGAAGCGGAGAAAACGCTTGGCATTAGTTTTACAAGCGACGTCGGGATTTATGCGGATCAGGTGAGTTTGGATCGGATGGCTCGGGCTCATCCAGATTCCTATTTATCATTGTTGGAGAAGGCGAAGAAGGTGATACGTACCCCCGATTTTGTCCGTTCGATAGATAAAGACTCGATCGAACTAGCCCAAATTCAATACGCGGGAGAAGAGTTCATCCCTTATGTCGTTTTGATTGAAAGGGAAGGAACCCCTGGGTTTTGGTATTTGAAACGCCTCTATCGTTTTGATCGAGGCGGAAGAGATAAAAAAGGGCCTTTATTCCTTCGGGTGAAAGCAAAAGGCCGGAAGCGAGATTCAGTCCAAGAGAATGTCTTTGCGGGCGATAAAGGGCCGCCCGAGTAACTTATCAGTCCAGATGACGAGCATCGAGAAGCCGTAATTGATGAAAAGCATCGCCACCGCATAAAGCAAGAACAAAGGGTCACGGTGAGAGAAGAACTCGTAAGCGTACATCGATCCATCCGGGAATAAAGGGGCGGAGTTCCAAATGACCGCACGGAAGACGGTGAAAACCATGAAGAAAACCGGATAAATGACCCAGGTGATACCGGAATAGAATTTCACGACGCCTTTTTTCTCAAAGAAAATCCAATCGAGGGTTGGAACAAGAATTAATAAGAGGTTATAGAATAATCCCTCAAGGCAGAAGAAGTTATGCGTCGGCATGACATAGGCGATGCCCATGATTCCGCCGAGGATCCCATAACTTACAAAACTTAATGCGAATGGGCGGTAAAGACCTGGAGAAATCCCTTTGATTCCATGCCGCAAATCAATCGTGTTGAGGAGAATGACAAACCCCAAAACAATGAGGTAAACCATTCCGATTTGGGTTTCGAACAAGCAGAACACGGTATAGGAATTCCCGAGCTTTTGCCCATAGAAAATCAAGGAAGTCAAAAAGGCGGCGAAGAGCACCATTCGAGTGAACAAAGCGATTAAGCGATTCCGTCCGACAATCATATGGTTAATTATCAAATGATTCCCCGCATAAGTAAATTGGAAACCTTGCCTCCTTTAGGGGATCATTGACTTGGTTTTGCCCAATACCGAATGCAAAAAATGAGAAAAAACAAAATTGCGGAATATGCTGATGACATTGGATGAAAACCCAAACCAATTATTCATATACCTTTATAAATAAAGGAAAGAAAAACCGATGAACTAATTGCCGATGAAAATGAGCATTTTTTCGCGAATTTGGAAGACCGCCTTAAAAATATCTATTACAAAGTAATACGTTCAAAAATTTGAATTTTTTGCTCATTAGAGAAAAATTGACATTTCATTTCCTTCCCTTTTTAATGCAGTCAACGATCACACAAGAAAATTGCAGTCGTCGGTGCATTCGTTACCGATTCGGTCGCCACAATGAAAGAGTTCCCTTCTCTTGGAGAAAGCGTGGTGGGGGACACCCTTCACCTTTATCTAGGCGGCAAAGGCGTGAACCAATGCACGAGCATCGCGCGTTTGGGTGGAAACGTCTCCATGATCGGCATGGTCGGGGACGATGAAAACGGGCATAAGTTCTTGTCGTTCTTGGAGGAAGAAGGAATTGACCACCGCGGGGTGTTCGTCGACCCAACCCGTCCGACGGGACTCGCCCAAATTCAAATCAACGCCTCCTCGGAAAACCGCATCTGCGTCATCCCCAGGGCGAACATGGGGTTTGGATACGAAGAAGCGGAGAAAGTCCGGCCGATCCTTCAAGAAGCCGCGATTTACGCGAACGCGATGGGTGCCTTAACCGTCCAAACCAAAGGGGCGATCCCCTCCTTGTCCACGAAAGAAAAGGTCGAAGAGTTCTTAGCCAACTACCGTTAACCGGGGGGAACCTCGGTTTTTCAAATAGCGCGAACGGCAATGTCTTTTAGGTTACAACCGTGCACCGAGAGGGAATAGGTGTCTTGGGCGTTTGGATAGGCTAGCAAGGACATGACGTTCCGGCCGTTATCAAAGAAGATTTCGGCGCTTGAAACATCCAAGAACAAATCGATTCGAACACTCTCTTTTAGGGGGTAATCAAGCTTTCGGATATTGCTGTCACACTCCCACGGAGAGACGCTGAAAATCGATGTTCCGGAGTGGCTTCGATCCATCGTGATGAGGTTCTTTTCCGGGTCGAAAGATAGGCTAACAAAATGATCACCATCCTCAAAGAAGGATATACGTCCCTCTTCTTTTTGGAAAAACTCCACGGAGAAAGAAATATGACAAGAGGAGGGAAGACGAAGGGAAGAGCCGCTTTTTAAGCAAGAAATCTCTTGAATGGTTTTCTCGTTTTGAAGGATTTCCTTCACGGGGAATTGGTGGATATGACCGTCTTTCACGGTTACCTCTCGAGGCAACGCCAAAGAACCCACCCAACCATCCTGCTGGGTCGGATAGTTTCTCTCCCACATCTGCATCCACCCAACGAGGATGACTCGTCCGGGCAGATTCGAAATGATTTGAGGCGCGTAATAATCCGTCCCCGAATCGAGTTCCTGTTTTCTTCTGGCGTTGAACTTGCCCGTCTTGGGATCAAAAACCCCTAGCATTCCAATCGTGGTCGCGAAGTTTTGATAGAGGTTTCCTTTTTGACGGGCGAAATTGACGCTGGAAACGAATAGGTGGCTGTCTCCGATTTTGGAAAGAGAAGGACATTCAAAAATGCCGGGACTAGCCATCATGTTGGATTTGATAAACTCCCCGACGTATTCAAAATGCACAAGATCGGTGGTTGAATACGTCAGTACTTTTCCATATCCTCGGGTATCCCTTGCCCCGGTTAATACATAGAGGGTATCCCCTTCTTTATATATAAGGATCTCTCCAAGCATGGACGTCGGTATGAGGAGGAAGAATTTCGCTTCGCATCACGGGATTATCTGCATGCTTGGCAAAGGTTTCGCCTTCGTCACGAGAAGAAGCGCTGCATTGTTGTTGAATACCATCCCCGTTGCCAGTGTACAGGAGATGGAGCTGGTGGTTCAAAATAACCGCGGAGCCACTCCAGCAGCCGTAGTTCTCGTAAGGATGTTCAATCCATAGAGCTTCTTTGTGCTGTGTGAACTTCAAGAAATCCTTCGTGGAAACATGCCCCCATCCCACGAACTCAGGAAAAGGCTTATGGGGGTTACTCTGGTAGAAGATATGGAATTCCCTGTTATAGAAAATGCATCCATTGGGGTCATTCATCCAGCCCGCGGGAACGGCATAATGGTATTTGCCTTTGTATCGATGATTCATCGTCTTTTATTGTAACGGATAATAACGGGGATGTTTTGCCTGAATTACAAAGCAAGATTTGCCAATGAAAATGGATTCCGTGAATCAGAATTCCAGGCAACCTCTGGACCTTCGTTGAAGCCCTTCTTTTTAAAAAGTATTACCCACCATCAGGAAGGTGTTTACCTATGTGTTTTTGATTGAGCAAACATCTTTGATTGAGACTCCCGTTTCCTTCTCTTGTGAAAGATAAAGAACATATGGCCCCCTTATTTTTGTTTCCTGAGGTTTCGAATTCCTTCTTCGGAATCCATAGTCACTTTCAAAGCGGTTCGTGAATCGATGGGGAAAAGCGCTGACGAGGCTCTCGTGAAGGACGTCCCCCTCCTGATTATTGCCCGTAAAAAAATCCCCCATTTCGCATTGCCGAAGAGGACAAGACCATGGGGGAAATTTTGCTCGGATGGGGCGCGATACGGGAGTCGGACCCGTTCATGCCCGGTTCACAGCCGGGTGTGTTCACCGTTTCACCAATCGCGCCAGCGAGACATACTATAGAGGTTCGCTCGTTTTTCATCAAGTCTTTTTCTTGCTTTTCTCGCGCGCGGGCGCAAAAGTAGAGGAAAGAGGGCTTTATTTTTCTTCCGAACGCAAAAGGGAAGTGAGGACTTCGACGACTTTATCGACCTCGATGGGTTTGGATAAGAAACCATTCATGCCGGCTTCAAGAGCGGCTTTCTTATCCTCTTCGAATGCGTTCGCTGTCATTGCGATGATGGGGATGTTCGCGATGTTGGGATCCTTAAGGGCGCGAATTCGTTTGGTGGCCTCGTATCCGTCCATGATGGGCATTTGGACGTCCATTAGGATCAAGTCGATTTCCCCTTTCGTGGAGGAAGAGACAATTTCGATTGCTTCCTTCCCGTTCTCGGCGGTCAAGAAGGAGAAGCCGTATTCCCCAAGGGTCGCTAAAGCGATTTCGCGGTTGAGTTCGTTATCCTCCACAAGCAGGATGCGTTTGCCGCGGAAATAGCCGATGTCTCCATTTACGACGGTTTCCTCATCTTTGGGAAGCTCTCCGAGGAAGTTCAAAATGGCGTTTCGGAACTCCGAAAGGAAGAGTGGTTTGGAAAGGATGAGATTGGCCCCGGCTTTCTTTGCTTTGGTTTCCGCTAGGGTTGGTTCATATGCCGCGAAAGCACGGATTTTGAGATGCTCTAAAGCGGATAATTTCTTCAAGTACGAATAGACGTCCCCATTCTTTTCGTCTCCGTTTAACAAAACAAGGGTATAGGGATCCCCTTCTTTTTCGGCTTTGCTTAACAAAACGTAGGCTTCGGCAATTGTCTCTACCGCGATAGGAGACATCCCAAATCGGCGGAGAATCGTCACCGCGGTTTGGCGGGATTCCATGTGGTGATGGACCGGCATTGCCTTTTTGCCGATGAGAGAAGGGATTCTCTCGTCGGGTTTCTTGACTCGTTGAAGTTCCAAAGACAAGGTTGCGTGGAATTCGGTTCCCACTCCTGGAGCGGTTTCCACTTCAATGCTCCCACCCATCATCTCCACGATGTTTTTGACGATGGACATGCCAAGTCCAGCGGCTTGGGCACGGGAAACCGCGGAAGAACGTTCCCGTTCAAAGGGGTTGAAGCGGCGGCAGGTGATGATGTCGGGCAATTTCCCGTTCTCGTTCATGAAACGGTAGAAGTCGAGGTCGTTATTTCCAACCACGAATTGGATGTCGATATCCGAAAGGGAGGTTTGAATGTGTTTGGCAAAAGATGGGTAGATGATGTTGGGCCAAAGATAAACGGTGATGAGTCCGCCCTCATCACCCCATAGGGGTAAAAAACGCTAACAAGAGGATGCTTTTCAACATATACCTACAATCGGAAAAGTAAGTTGGAACATAAAAAGTAATGATTCTATCTAGGAAAATAGTAATCTCGTGATTTCTATTCGTGATTTTTCCTTAACATTCGTTAAGAAAAACTTAATATTCGGCAAAGAAAAAGAAGGCTCATTTGCCTTCTAGAATCCGTTTTGCTTCGAGAAGCACCGGCAATTCCCGCCGTTTGACGAGGCCTGCCACCCCATGATCCTCTTGGGAGGAATAGGCATCAATGGCTTCCTCGATGGTCATGAACTTGGTTTCTTGGATGAAACTGTCTCCAGATGATTCGAAGTGTTTCCCGACGTATTCCTTGGCCTTGCAAAGGTAGTAACGGTTTCGATTTTGACGTCCAATGAGGTTATAGAAGTCGTTGATTTCCGCGATGCATTCGATGACCTCGACTTCGTATCCGAGTTCCTCTTCGCATTCGCGCTTCACCGCGACTTCAAAGGTTTCGCCTTCGTCGACGCCTCCTCCTGGGGTTTCAAAATACGTTTGATTGCCGAACCGATCGTCGCGGTGGACCAAATGGATGGCGACTCGTCCATTGGGAAACACCACGATGCCGCGGGAAACATCCCGGAAATTGGTAATCTCGCGATAAGGGTATTCTTCGTCTTTGAGGTGCAACAAAATCATGCGATTATCATAGACCACCCTTGTCATTTGGTAAATCGTTCAAGAAAAGACAGCATCATTTCCTTTTTGAATCCACTTCGGTTAGACTGAGCCTCAAAGGAAAAAGAACCATGCCGACCCTGGAAGAAAAATACCAAATCATTCGGGATATCCTCGCCTCTTTATCGGGCACGGATCCGATTGAACTTGCCTCTATTGTTATGAAGAATGAGTCCATCAGTATTCATGGACCCGAACATCATTTTTTAGATGGGGCAGCTTTTTTGACTGCCTTAAAAAACGCGGGAATGGGAATGGATTACGAACAGGCGGTCTCTCAACTTGCCAAACGCGCCCTTTCGATGCTTGGAGCCATGTGCGGGTATTGGGGTGTCTGTGGTTCGGTGGCCTCGTTAGGGGCGGTATTCTCCATTCTTGATGAAACCGGGCCCTTGTCCAAAGACGATGCCTATAAGAACCACATGGGTTTCACCTCCCAAGTTATTTCCGCGATGGGCAAAATCGGTGGTCCAAGGTGCTGCAAACGAAACGCCTATTTGTCGATCCTCTATGCCAGCGAATACGCCGAAAAGCATTACGGGGTTCGCCTGGATTTACACCTCCCCATTCGTTGTTCCTTCTCCCCAATTAACAAAGATTGTTTAAACGAAAAGTGCCCTTTCTTTGTTGATTAAGGGCACCGTTCTCGCTTCTTTTTGATTTATAAGGCGTGGATGGCCTCGCTTAAGGAAGCCAATAATTCGCCTTCGTAATCTTCCAAAGTTCCATCGTCGCAACGCTTGGCAAGTTTGCTGTCGATGGGGAGGGTTTCGTAGACGGGGATGCCATAACGGGAGGCGACATCCGCGCTCGGTTCCCCAAAGGGATAGGTCCTTTCTCCACAGTGGGGGCAGACGATATAAGACATATTTTCTACCACCCCAATGGTTGGAATATCCATCATGCCCGCCATCTTGACGGCTTTTTCAACGATCAAGGAAACGAGTTCCTGAGGAGAAGTGACGATGACCGCCGCATCCACGGGGATGGTTTGGAAAACAGTCAAGGGAACGTCACTCGTTCCCGGGGGCATATCGATATAGAGTTCATCGATCTCCCCGTAATCGACGTCGCTCCAGAATTGTCCGATGAGTCCCGATACGACCGGTCCTCTCCAAATGACGGGGTCGGTCTTATCTTCTAATAAGAGATTTAAGGACATGATCTTGATGCCGGAAGCGGAGAGAACCGGATTGATTTTGGTTTCGTCTCCGGTGGCTAACTCGGTGAGTCCAAAGATGGTGGGAATCGAAGGTCCCGTGACGTCGGCGTCCAAAATGGCGACTTTCTTTCCGCTGCGGGCGGCGTTGATTGCTAGAAGGGCGGTGGTTAAGGATTTGCCCACCCCGCCTTTCCCGGAAGTGACGGCGATGACTTTACCGATACTAGTCCCCGGGTGCGGTTTTGCTTTTTCGATGATGCGATCTCCGCAGTAGGCGGAGCAGGAGGAGCAATCGTGGGTGCAATTGCTCGAATTGATTTCTTCGGCCATAAATACCTCAACTAAGTGATGACATTATACTAGTATCTTGTCCTAGATTAAGAGGAATGCTTTTTCAAGACAAAGGGAGGAAGGGAGAGTATATTGTTCGCATGCTGGAAGTCACTTTGGATGCATTGAAGGATTCTGCGATCGTTGTTGCCACGGTCTTCGTGCTGCACGTATTGCTTTCCTTTTTCGAAGGCAAAATTGCGCGGATTTTGAATAAAAGCCGTCGTTTTGCGCCGGCGCTTGGTTCGTTGTTTGGTTTGGTTCCCGAATGCGGAACGAGCGTCGTTGGGGCGGATTTGTATCAAAAGAACCACCTTACGATGGGCACTTTGGTGGCCATCTTCCTCGCTTGCTCGGATGAAGCCCTCCCCATTTTGTTCACCGATTATTCTTCCACTTGGTATATGTCCTTCGTGCTGCTGGGCCTTAAGGTCCTCATCGCCATGGGGGTTGGATTCCTCGTGGATATCCTCTTGGGAAAGAAGAACCAAAAGGTCGAGGAACACCTCGAAGAATGCCACGGGGAAGAAGAAGTACACGTCGGCTGCTGCGGGCACGAAATCGAAGGAACCCATGAAAACCCCTGGAAAGAGCATCTCCTCCACCCCTTCCTTCATTCCCTTAAAATTTTCGTTTACGTCTTCGTCTTGAACTTTTTGTTTGGAACCCTTCTTTACCTTATTGGAGAAGAAGCGATCGCCGCTTTCTTAAGCTCTTCCAAACCTTTCTCCCCGTTATTTGCCATCCTCATTGGCCTAATCCCCAACTGCGCTTCCTCCGTGATGCTCGCGAACTTTTACTTGAACGGTTTGCTCCCCTTCGGCGCCCTTCTTTCCGGGTTGCTCGTCAACGCGGGGCTTGGGATGTTCGTCCTCTTCAAATCCAAGGAAAAAAGAAAAGAGGCCTTCGCGGTTCTTGGAATCTGCGTCGCGGCCTCTTTGGTGTTTGGATATATCTTCTTATACGTTTTCTAACGGGTTCCTTTGGTCCCGTGTTGGATTCTTTTTACCGCCTCTTCCCCGAGCAGGACGCGAAGGATGTTTTCACCGAACTCAATGGAATAACCCATCGAATGTCCCGTGACGATATTTCCATCGATCACCGAGCCGGTATGGACATAGGCCCCCTTTCCTTTTTCAAATCCGGGGAAGCAGGTGTATTTCTTGCCATCGAGCAATCCGAGCCCTCCCAAAATCGATGGGGCGGCGCAGATGGCGAAGAGGTATTTCCCTTCTTTCGCGAACTCCTTGATTAAGGAAATCACGTCTTTGCTTGCTTGGAGGTTATCGACTCCGACTTTCCCTCCCGGGAGAATCAAAAACGAATAGGCGTCCCCCTTAATTTGGGATAAAAGGGCATCCGCGACCACGCGGATTCCTCCCGAAGACACCACTTCGTAAGTAGAGGAAATAGATACCGTTTTGGTGGAGATTTCCCCACTTCGACGGAGGACGTCGTAGGTCGCAATCGCCTCGGTTTCCTCAAATCCGTCCGCGAGTAACATTAAGCCATGAATCATCGCTTTGCTCCTTTCTTTCGTCTCATTATACGCGTAGATTATTGGTATGTATCAAAAGAAGAGGAAGTCCCCATTCACCCCCACGAGTTATCGACGTTCTCCGAAAACGGGAGAAGATATCAACATGCTTCGGGAACGGAATCGCTCCTCTTCGTATACTTCAAATTCCGATCGTTACAAAGACGATATCGACGGGGCTTAATCGCCTAGCATCTCCGAGGCAATATCAATCAAGGCTTCCACCGCGGATTTCGATTCCTTCAAGGGGAAGTCTTTTTCTAAGGGGATGTGGACGAGCAAGGACGCGGGGACTTTTCGTAACGCGCAGTAATAGGCTTCGTTATCGATGAAGCGACCTCCATCCATCGAGTTGGAGACGTATTGGCCGTCCTGCAATAAGAGGTTGGCAATTTCCGATACGTCCAAATCAACCCGCAAGGAACGGGATTCCCCGGGATAAATCTCTTCTCCTTTTCGGGTTTCCCCATCTTCATCGGGGAAAGAATCCTCATACATCGCGTTGTAGGCGAATTGTTCGAGGGTAGGGG
>JAXFGC010000046.1:0-21807 GCA_034171505.1 Candidatus Alloenteromonas sp.
CAAGAAAGGCCGAATCCCTAGCAAGGTAGATAGATTGCTGAGGCACAGGATTTCCGGACGTCTCATGCGGGGCAATATGGCGGCGCAGGCATCGAAAGAAGAGGAGAAGACCTTTCCCGAGTATCCTGGAGTTAACGCGGACTCGAAATTCATCGGGATGGGGGATTCCCCTAAGGCAACAGGGATGTCCTTCCGATGGACGGTGGACAAAAAAGATGAGAGGAGACGTAATTGTTTCTCTTGCTGATCCCCTTCAATGATGATGAGTTTCAAATCCAAGTGAGGGTTCGAAAGGATGTTGGCGAGGGTCCACGCTTCGCCCAAAGTGTTCCCAAAACTGAAATCGAGAATAATCTCTCTGCGGTTGTATTCCATATGATGCCTCCATTGTAACCAGCCGAAGGGGTTTCGCCTATATTTTTGTTGCTAAGAACTATCCTTTTTTGTGATTAGGAGTATATCGGTCCTTTGGGGAGGGTTAGTGCCCCCGTTGATTCATGGCATTGAGGATACCTCGATTTTTCTTTTCTCTCCATTCGTCCTACATTAAAATTTCCCTGATATGAAATCTCTTTTGCCCAACAATCCGTTGTTTTGGTTCTTGGTTTTGGCCGGTTTGGGCCTTTTCCTTTTCGGAATTACCTCCATTTCCCGCGTCATCAAGAAGATGGCGGACAGCGGTCTTCAAAAAATCATGAACAAATGCTCGGGGAACCGCTTCTCCGGATTTTTGACGGGCGCCCTATTCACCGCCGTCATCCAATCCTCGGGTGGTACCACCGCCTTAACGATTGGTATGGTCCGAGCGGGTGTATTGACCTTCCTCGCTGCGGCCCCCATCATTATCGGAGCGAACGTCGGTACCACGATTACCTCATTCATTATTTCGATTCCTGTAGCGGAATATCTTTCCATCTGTGTTTTCCTTGGCGGATTCATCCTTCTTTTGGCAACGCGCCGAAAATGGCAAAACATTGGGGATTTGCTTTTTGCGATCGGCTGTATCTTCCTTGGTTTATGGATTATGGCCAGTAATTTGAAGGAACTCGCGGCTTATGATGAGTTCCGGGCCATCATGACCTTCTTGACTCAAAATCCTTGGTTGGGGTTACTCGTTGGTATGGTCCTCACGGCCGCTCTTCAATCCTCCAGCGCAGTCATTGGTGTGGTTCAAAGCCTGTATACCGCTTCAATTGCCGCGGCGGTCGCGGCTTCTGGTGCCAGCGAGATTTCTTTGTTTGGTATCCTCCCGATTCTATTTGGGGCGAATATCGGCACGACCATCACAGCCCTAATTTCCTCCATTGGGGGTTCGAAAGATTCCAAACGCGCCGCGGTATTCCACTTGGTCTATAACGCCTCGGGCGCCTTGCTTTTCATGGGGATTATCTTTATTCCGCCCATCCATACTTGGCTCGCTTCTTCGGGAACGTGGGCCCTTAGCCCGAGCTTCCAAATCGCTTTCTCTCACCTTTTCTTCAACGTTGTCACCGCTTTTATTTTCTTGGCGATTCTTAAACCCGTCTGCGCCTTGGTGGAAAAGATCATCCCGGGATCGGACCGCGTGGGTCCTTCCATCGTGATTCGAGAACTCGATTCCAAGGTGATGGCATCCTTTCCTTCCGAGGGTATCGCCCTTGGGAAAGAGCAAGTTGTCTCGATGTTTGAGTATGGCAAATTGATGTTTGAAACCATCAAAGATTATCTTGAAAAAAAGAAACCCGCGGATGCCGAATTCGTTCATGACATCGAAAGCAGCATCGACAAAATCGACCGCCAAATGAACGACTATTTATTGGTCGCGGATAAAGGCGATATGACAGCCGCGGATGTCACTCTTTTGACTCGAACATTGAGGGCTTGCAAGGATATTGAACGTATTGGGGACTATGGAGAGAACCTTATTACGTTCTATGAAAACATCGTAGAACGCAAGGATGCCGTTCCCGAAAAAACGAAGCAAATCATTATCCAAGCCAATTTGGATGCGATTGATTTGATTTCCCAAACCCTTCAGGCCTTCAAGGAAGACAACCGTACGTTGTCCCTTTCCATCATCAAACGCCGCCGCGTCCTCGTGGAGCATTTGGAGGAGATTATCACCGAGTTCATCAACGAGATGCCTTCTGGCAAGGACGCGAGCCGGTCTTACGTGGAACTCATCTTCGTCGATATCATGAATTCCTATCAACGTATCTACAGCCATTGCTCCAACATCGCGAAGCTCTATGGCACTGATAAGCAATACAATTTCAAAGACGAAACACGTCTTGAGAACATCACCTACCGTTATTGATTATGACCGAAAAAGAAAAAATGTTGGCGGGTCTGCTCTATAACCCGACGGATCCCGAATTATCCGCCCTTCATTACCAAGCCCTTTTGCTCGCCGATGAATACAACAAAACCACGATTGCGGAAGCGGAGAACCGCGAAGAGATACTTCGCCGCCTTTTCCCTCAAGCTGGAAAGGGTTTGGTGATCATGCCCGACATCCGTTGCGACTACGGCATCTTTACAAAAATGGGGGAGAATTGTTTCTTCAATTTCAATTGCGTCATCCTCGATTGTTGCCCCGTCACCATCGGAGACCGCTTGATGGCGGGTCCGGGGGTGATGGTTGTGACCCCGGTTCACCCGTTGGTGGCGGAGGAACGTAGAATCCAGGCTCATGAAGATGGGGTGTATGACTTAGAATACGCCAAACCGATTGAAATTGGAAATGATGTCTGGTTATCGAGCGGAGTCATCGTTTGCGGCGGTTCGAAGATTGGCGATGGCGCTGTCATCGGGGCGGGATCGGTCGTGATGGGGGAAATCCCCCCGAACGTATTCGCTGCGGGAACTCCCGCGAAGGTGATTCGACCCATTACGGATAAGGACCGTTTGATGAAATAGTATGGATTTTGTTGGTTGGGAAAAGCTTTCTTTGGTGGATTTCGACCACCGCCTAACGACCACACTTTTTATGGCGGGTTGCCCTTTCCGTTGCCCTTTTTGCCATAACTCGGATCTGGTACTTCGCCCAGGAAGCGCGGCTCCGATTCCCTGGGAGGAGATTGAGACCTACCTTAAAAAACGTCGGAATATGTTGGATGCCGTCTGCATCTCGGGAGGCGAACCGACCTTGATGGATGACCTAGAAGAAAAACTCAAAATCATCAAGTCTCTTGGGTACGTCGTGAAACTCGATTCCAACGGATGGAATCCCTTTGTTTTGGAACGCTTGATTGGCCTTGGTTTGGTCGACTACATCGCGATGGATATCAAAAATAGTCGAGAACGGTATGCGGAAACCGCGGGAACATCAGTGAATCTCGACACCATCGATCACTCTATCCGCCTTCTCATGAATTCCGGAATTGACTATGAATTTCGCACCACGATTGTGGATGAATTCCACGATGAATTTGCGATGCAAGGCATTGCGGAATGGATTTCGGGGGCGAAACGTTATTACCTTCAACGGTTCGTGGAGAATGAACATTGCATCGAAAAAGGCCTCCATGCGGTTACGAAAGAAAAAGCGGAAGGTTTCTTGAAGATTCTCTCTCCTGTGATTCCTTCCGTTCGGTTGCGCGATTACGATTAAGCGATGGATTGGAGATAACGGATGGCGCTCATGGCGGCGTTTGCCCCATCTCCGATCGCGGTGGCCACTTGACGAACCTTCTTTACGCGGCAATCCCCGGCGGCGAAGATCCCCGGGGTTTTTGTTTCCCCGTTTTCCGAGGAGACGATGAAACCTTGGTTGAGGTCCACAAGCGGGGTGAAGCGGTCGTTATCGGGAATTTGCCCGATGGCGATGAAGCATCCTTGGCAGGGGATGGTTTGGACTTCGTTGGTGATCGTGTTTTGAATCGTGAGTCCCGTGAGTTCTTTTTCCCCTTCAAAGGAGAGGGCTTTCCAGTTGTGGATGGTATCGATGTTGGGAATGGATTCTAGACGCTTCACCAAAACGGGATCGGCAAAGTACTTTTCAAACAAGGTCACGATTTGGACGTGGTGGCAGATGTTCGAAAGGGAAATCGCGTATTGAAGGGCGGAGTTGGCGTCCCCGATGACGATGACGTCTTGTCCTTGGAAGAAGGCCCCGTCGCAAGTGGCACAATAAGAAACCCCGTGTCCGATGAATTCCTCTTCCTTGGCCAAACCGAGATGACGGTGTTTGCAACCGGTGGAGATGATAACGGATTTGGCGGTATAAGCCCCATAATCGCTCTTCACGGTGAAAACGCCATTTCCTTGGACAATTTCTTGGACTTCCGCGAAATCGAATTCTGCGCCTAGTTCAGAAACTTGATTGAAGAGGTTGTCGGAGAAGTCCGATCCCGAGATAGAGGAAATGCTTGGATAGTTTTCTAAACGAGGGCTTTGGGCGATTTGGCCTCCGATGCCACTGCTCTCCAATAACAAGACGGATTTCCCGTCTCGGCGAAGGTATAAGGCGGCGGTTAACCCAGCGGGGCCGGCGCCGATGATAATCGTGTCGTAAATGGTGTCGCTCATAAGGGTTCATTCTCAAAAAGAAGCGAGAACGGTACCTCCTTTCGTTCAAAATAGATGAAGAAGGCCCCTTCCGGAGAAAGGGCCTTTTGGACTTATTTCTTGGATTCAATGAATCCGCGGATGTTGCTCGCGTTTTCGTAAACGGAGTAGCTGTCTCCTTCGGGGGCCACCAAGGTCGGGGCTTGTTTGATTCCGAAGGCCTTCACTTCATCGAGGTGCGTCGCCGCGTCGATGGCAGTGTAGGGGATGTGGGCTTTTTCGAGCATCATTTTGGCCAATTTGCAGTTTGGACAGTGTTCACTCGTGAAGAGCATGACCTCGGTGACCTTCGGGGCGTTCGCCTCGGGGACGTGGTGTTCGCAGGTGCAGGTCGCACCTTCGTGGACATGGGGCATTTGTTCGTCCTTCACTTCGTAGGTCTTGCGTTGACGGAACTCTTGGACTTTACCGGCGTTCCAGTTCTTAACCGGACGGTAGTAGCCGGTGATGCGGGAATAAACTTCCGCTTCCTTACCGCAAATCGGGCACTTCCATTGCTCGCCGGTCAAGTATCCGTGTTCTTTGCAAACGGAGTAGGTCGGGGACATGGTGTAGTAGGGGAGTTTGTAGTTTTCCGCGATCTTACGGACCAACTTCATGCAGGATTCCCAATCCGGGAGGCGTTGTCCAAGGAAGGCGTGGAAGACAGTACCCGAGGTGTAAAGGGTTTGGAAGCGATCCTCAATGTCGAGGGCTTCAAAGATGTCTTCGGTGTAGCCGACGGGCAAGTGGCTGGAATTGGTGTAGTAGGGGGACTCGCCATCGCGGGAAGCGGTGAGGATGTCCGGATAACGTTCCTTGTCGTGCTTGGCAAGACGGAAGGCGGTGGATTCGGCAGGGGTGGCTTCCAAGTTGTAGAGGTCGCCATAGAGCTCTTGGTAATCCGAGAGACGGGTTCTCATGTGATTGAGGACTTCTTCGGTGAAGGCCTGGGCTTCGGGGGCGGTGAGGTCTTTGCGGATCCAGCGGGCATTCAAGCAGGCTTCGTTCATGCCGACCAAACCAATGGTGGAGAAGTGATTGTTGAAGTTGCCGAGGTAGTGCTTGGTGTAGGGGTAAAGGCCCGCTTCCAAGAGTTTGGAGATGGTTTGGCGCTTCACGCGGAGTGAACGGGCGGAGATGTCCATCAAGCGGTCCAAACGAGCGTAGAAGTCGTCTTTGTCGGTCGCGAGGTAGGCGATGCGCGGCATGTTGATGGTGACAACGCCAACCGAACCGGTGCTTTCACCGGATCCGAAGAATCCGCCACTCTTTTTCCGGAGTTCGCGGAGGTCGAGACGCAAACGGCAGCACATGGAACGAACGTCGCTCGGTTGCATATCCGAATTGATGTAGTTGGAGAAATACGGGGTGCCGTATTTTGCGGTCATCGTGAAGAGGAGTTTGTTGTTTTCGGTCGGGCTCCAGTCGAAATCGCGGGTGATGGAGTAGGTCGGAATCGGGTATTGGAATCCGCGGCCATTGGCGTCGCCTTCAATCATGACTTCGATGAAGGCGCGGTTGATCATTGCCATTTCTTCGACACAATCACCGTAGGTAAAGTCCATTTCTTTTCCGCCGACGAGGGCCGGGAGGTTCTTTAAGTCGTTCGGAACGGTCCAGTCCAAGGTGACGTTGGTGAATGGAGCTTGGGTTCCCCAGCGGGATGGGGTATTAACACCATAAATGAAGGATTGGATGCATTGCTTAACTTCTTTATAAGAAAGGTTATCGACCTTCACGAACGGCGCGAGGTAGGTATCAAAGGAAGAGAATGCTTGTGCACCCGCCCATTCGTTTTGCATGATACCGAGGAAGTTGACCATTTGATTGCAAAGGGTCATGAGGTGACGGGCGGGGCTAGAGGTGATTTTGCCTTCGACTCCGCCAAGGCCTTCTTGAATGAGCTGCTTGAGGGACCATCCAGCGCAGTAGCCGGTGAGCATGGAGAGATCGTGGATGTGGATGTCCGCATTGCGGTGGGCATCCGCGATTTCCTTGTCATAGACTTCGCTGAGCCAATAGTTGGCGGTGACGGCGCCGGAGTTCGAAAGGATAAGGCCGCCGACGGAATAGGTGACGGTGGAGTTTTCCTTTACACGCCAGTCGGAAATACGAAGGTAGTTGTCGACGACGTTCTTAAAGTCGAGGCTCGTGGATTTCACTTGGCGCAGGGCCGCGTGCTTGTTGCGGTATTCCATGTAGGATTTCGCAACGTCGATATAGTTGGCTTGGATCAAGACGATTTCGACTGCGTCTTGGATGTCTTCGACCGCGACCTTTTCTTCTTTGATTTTGGAATTAAAGACGGAAGTAACGCGCAAGGCGAGAAGTTCGATAACGTCCGAAGTGACCTCCTTGTGTTCGGCCAAGAAAGCGCGTTCGATAACGCTCTCAATCTTTTTGAGATCGAATGGGACAAGCGAGCCGTCCCGTTTCATAACTTGCAGCATAATATCTCCTCCCTCTGCTTCGTATATGAGAGACAAAAAAACAACGGTTTTTGTGTTTTTTCGTTATTTGGTAATCGAGCCCCTTAAGGGCTTCGCTCGAATATAATAAGAAGGCTTAGGAAAAATTCAAGGCAAGAAAATGATGTAAAAATTTTCATGAAAAAGAACTCTTTTGTTCTTTCATGGAAATTCTTTTGATGCCATCGAAAGAATGTCGAAACTCCAATATTTTCACGCGCGTTCGCGCCATGTACGTTGTACAAGAAAAGTATAAAAAGATCCAATTCTAGGCGAAGAAATTGGGTTTTCATTGACGAATCTCCCTCGTCGAATTCAATGATATGGGTCGCCTAAATTTGGTTGAGGATCATCGCAAAATTTTCGAGGATTTCATTGTAGCCGAACGGGCCGGTGACAATCCATTTAGCAAAGGTCGTGATTTCGGGGTCGTCGTAGCGTAGGACCGACGCTAAGGTGGTGCGGAGAGGGGAGTCGACGGCAAGCCCGATGTTCAGGACGAATCCAAGGGTCCAGCAGAAGGAGATTCCAGAGACTAAGCCGAAGAGAACACCAAGGATGCGATTGAGGGTGGAACGGTGGCGTTTGCGTTTGCGCAAGAAGATGGAAATGATACCGGTGATGATGGCGCACGCCAAACTCGTGATTCCAAAGACGATACCAAAGGAGACCCCCTTCACGATGAGATCGAACAAGGTAATGCCAAGCAATTCGTGGAGGTAGACTTGGGTGGTCATGCTCTCTGGAAGAGCCGACAGGAGCCATTTATCAATACCGGGCCGAAGCGGGGAGGCGAGGTGAATGGCGTCGTATAAAGCCTGCCGGAATTCTTCGCTTTCAAAATAAGCGCGCGGTAAGGGGTCACTTAATTTGAACTCCGCCGTTCCTCCTAAGGGGGTTTCGGCGGTAAAGGCGATTTTACCTAAAGCATCGATGAAATTTCTTTGCATGAATTGTCCATTGGAACTTGATAGGTAAGCCCGGGCGATATTTTGATAAACCAAAACCGCGAGGAGGAAACATAATGCGGTAATGATGAGGCGGATTAACGTCCGGTAACCCCCTTGAGCAAAACCCGAAATCATCGGGATGACAAGGAGCAGAATGAAGATAATGCTCAAGTAGTCAAAAGGGTATGATGTCAGAATCATGCCTATATGCTAACAACGAAAGTAAATGAAACGAAGCGAATTTTCGTGTTTTTGTGCAGGAGGGAGGAAGAAGAGATAGCATATTTTTCACTAAGGAGGCTGTAATTATTTATGGCAAAGAAAAACAGCAAAATTAAAGCTTTATGGCAGGATTTCAAGAAATTCATCTCCCGGGGAAACGTCTTGGATCTCGCGGTTGGCGTCATCATCGGTGGTGCGTTTAATACGATTGTCACCTCCCTCGTCAAAATTCTTCTTTCTCTCGTCACCTGGGGCGTCCCCGGTGGTATCAATGGTTTGATCACGGTTCTTCCCGCGATCAGCGATGCCCAAAAAGGCGTCGCGGGAATCGGGCAAAAGTTCACGACCGCCCAACTCAATGACATGGTCATTAAGTACGCGGAAACCAACAATGTCATCATCGATGTCTCTAGCGATAATTTCCTCCAATGGAAGAACTCGTTACTCGGACTTTATACCCTCCACGGAACCACATACACCTACAACAACTCCGCGGTTATTGACTGGGGAACCTTCATTAACGCAATCATTTCCTTCTTAATCATTGCGCTGACCCTCTTCGTTATCGTCAAAGTCGTCGCGGCGGCAGCAAAAAAGAGAGACGAATTCAAGGCGGCTGCCTTGGAGAAGTACTACCAAGAGCATCCGGAAGAACGTCCGGTTCCGCCGGCTCCTGGTAAACCCGAACCCACCGAAAAGGAACTTCTTTCTGCGATCCTCGTGGAGCTCAAGAAGTCCAACGGCGAACCACCTGCTGCACCAAAGGAATAACAAAACGAAAAGGAATCGTTTGGTATCGTCCCGCGATTCCTTTTTGTTTGCCCTTTTTCCGTGTAAGATACCCCCGATATGAGAACCGTAAAATTCGAAAACATTGAAAACTTCCGCGATCTTGGCGGATATCCTTGCGACTATGGGGAGACTTCGTTTGGAGCCATCTACCGCTCAGCTACTTTGGCCTACGCAAGTGAAAAAGACGTGGGACGTATGGTGGAAATCGGAATCAAAACCGTTATTGACCTCCGAGAAGAAAAAGTCAAAAGAGAACTACCAAACCCCGTGATTGGAGATTCCCGGTTCACCTACATTTCCTTGCCCGTTAACGGGAATGGGCGCTTACCGAAAGACCACCTTGACCAAGTGGATTCCTACTTAGAGATGTTGGAGGACCCTTATACCGCGAGAAACATTTTCCGCGCGATTTTGAATGCCCCAAAGCCTTTGGTGTTCCATTGCAATGCCGGAAAAGACCGGACGGGTGCTTTCTCGATGATCCTCCTCCTTTTGGCGGGGGTGCCGGTAGAAGATGTCAACGCGGATTACATGCTTAGTTATCCTTTGTTGCCCAAGATGACCGTGAATACTCGAACCTATCATCCCGAGGTTCCAGAACTCTTACTTATCCCCAACACGGATTTCTTACCCGAAGTCATCCAAGTGTTCTTTGATCGTTACGGCTCATTAGAAGATTACTTTGATGCAATCGGCATGAGTGAGGATGAATTCCTCGCTTTAAAGAACATTTTGGGCAAACAAGAACGCTCCTATGGGGCGGTAGTGGTTCATGACGACCGCGTTTTGGTCCTTCATAGCGCCCTCGGTCATTACACTCTTGTGAAAGGGCACGAAGAAAAAGAAGACGTGGACGGATTTGCGACGGCGAGAAGGGAAATCAAGGAAGAAGTAGGACTCGAAGTCGATTCCTTCGTCGATGGTTTCCAAACTTCCATTTCCTATTCCCCTTATCCCGGGGTGTTCAAAGAAGTGGTCTTCTATTTGGCAAACGTGAATTCCACAGATATGGACTATCAAAAAGAGGAAGTTCAAGATGCTTACTTCCTCTCCCCACGCGATGCCCTTCGGGTCTTGTCCCACGATTCGGATCGCGAGGCCCTAAAGAAAGCAATTAGTTTCCTTTATCCTCAAAAATAAGCGAGAACGTGCCCCTTTATTGAATGAAAAACGAGTTTATTAGTTCGATGAACTTCGCAGGGTTTTCAAAGGGGAGCATGTGACCAAGACCTTCCATTGGGATGAAGTGTTTTTCTTTGGCGATGATGGCATCGAACGCCTTTTTCTGCGCGGCAAAGGTAGTGGTGACATCTTGTTCCCCCGCGAGGATATAAACCGGAACGTCAATTGTTAAGGGCCTTGGCAAATAAAACGGGGCCGAAAGAAGTTTCTTTTGACAGGAAGTGCTGTCTTTCATTTGGCGTTCTTTGGCTTTCCTAGAATATTCCTTGGAACGTTGAAACGGCATGATTTCGCGGCGGTAGAAAGAAGGGATCCCCTTTTCCATTAAAGGGTAATATTCGCTAAGGAAACGAATCTCCCAAGCAGAGCCTTTTTTCGCGGCGAAAAGCTTCTCTTTATTCTTGTTCCAATACTCAATTCGACTATACGCCCCCTCTATTTTCAATTTTTCGAGGAAAAGATCCATTCGAGATTGGAGCATTTCGGGTTCATCAAATGTTTGACCATAACCGACATACGCGGAGAAAAGGGTTGGCTCTTTTTGAAGCGCGAGGATTGACAGGTAACTGCCGAAGGATTCCCCGATGAGAATAACGGGGGAAACATAAGTTTCTTTGAGATAGATTCCCACCTCGATGATTTGATCCACGAGCATATCAACGGAAAGGTTTTTCGGGTGGGCGGAGTCCCCACATCCGTATTGGTCGTAGGCTGCTACGATGAACGAGGTTTTCAGACCTTTTAGGTGACGGAATATCTTATGTCGGTTGGGATTGCCTGGGCCTCCGTGGACGAATAGCAAAACGGGCGCTTGTTTCTTTCTCGAAGCTACGTGGAGTTGGGTGGGTCCGTTGGACAAGGGAAGACGAATCAAAGAGTCCATATAGGTAATCTACCACGAATCGAAGAGAAATGAGTTTGAAAATAAGAAAAAGAGGTTACAATAACGTTACAAACAAACGGAGAACAATTATGGCAGAACCACGTAAGGTCTATCACGTTTCCAAGCGCGAAGAAGATGGTAAATGGGCCATCAAAATCCAAGGCAGCACCAAAGTCATTAAGCTATTTTCCACCAAAGCGGAAGCCGAAGCTTATTGCCAAACCTTAGGCGCGAACCAAAACGGAACCATCCTTTTCCATAATTCCAAAGGACCGAAGAAAGGCTCGATTTCCACAACGCAAGTCCATAAGAAATAGTCGTTCATGAAAGATAAAAACTCGTTGCTTCGCGAAATAATCCGTTTCGCGGTCATCGGAGTTTACGGTACGCTCATCGATTACCTCGCCGAATTGGTGTTGACGAGTTTCTTGTCGGGCTGGGTCGCCGCGAATTCCACCCATTACATCGCTGCTTTCTTCGTGATGTTCCTTTTGTCCGTTCTCGGAATGCTCATTGCCACCCCTGCGACCTGGGCGTTAACCGGAATATGGGGATTCCAAAACGTCGAGGAGAATGCTAAGAAGAAAGCCAACTCCCTTCAAGGAAACCTTAAGTATTTGTTCTGGCAAACGCTTGGTTTGCTGGGCGGAGCGCTCGTTCAATTCTTGGGCTATATGATCTGCCTTAAATGGTCGGGATGGGGTATTAACATCCTGAACGTCAATTTCTCCACTTTATTCCAACAAGATTTGCCGACGTTCTTCTCCTTCACGATTGTTTTCGCAATCAAAACCATGGTAACGATGGTTTGGAACTTCATTACCCGTAAGCTCTTTATTTATAAGGCACCGAAAAAAGAAACCGATTAATCGACGTAGACTTCCTCGACCTCGGAGAAGTGTTCTTTGGTGGAGGCGGAAGGATCCATATAATGGTTCCACATGTTGACGATAACCTCTTCAGGAACCCACTTTTCCTTTGGCCTCATGTGGTTGCGTTCTAAACATTTTGTGTAATCGCGTAATTTTAAAAGCACGAGGGACGTGTATTCGAATTCGGGCAAATGACGTTCAAAATAAAGGCGTCTTTCATCGTATAACATCGTGGTGTCAACGATGAGGGTGACGGACTCGTTTTCCCTTGCGATCGCATGGGCCCGCTCCACCATTTCCTCGTAAATGACCATCATGTTCCTGTTGGGCGGGAATTTGTCGTACCCCCCACAAAGTTCTTTCCGCACTTCATCCGCGACGAGGACAAAAACGTTCTCTTCCGGATGTTCGGAAATGTATTTCTTGGACCAGGTCGATTTTCCGATGGCGGCCGGGCCGCATACCAAAATCAGTTTGCGCATACGCACATAATACCCGAACGCGCATAGAAAATCTCGAAAAACCTTTTCTTGATGAACTTGTTTTGTAACGTAAAATAGGGGGTATGAAACGTAATTCCCAGTTTAGCCGCTCGCAAGAGGATTTTTTGGAAGCCCTTCTGATGTTAGATGAAGCCGGCGAGCCTTTGGCGACCACCAAAGTGGCTAAGATGCTCCATATTTCCAAGCCCGCCGTCCACCAAATGGGCCATGAACTCATCAACCGTGGATTAATTACCCGCGAAGATTATGGGGATATGGCGTTAACCGAAAAAGGGCGGGCGGTCGCTGCGGAAACCCTCCGCCGCCATCGCTTGCTTCACGATTTCCTGATCCGTCTTGGCGTCTCTGAGGAGACCGCGGAAATGGATTGCTGTGAGATTGAGCACGCCCTTTCGGACGAGACGGTCCAAAAAATTGAAGAATTTCTCAAGAAATAATTATTCAATTGCTCGTTTGTAGGGGACGACCATCCGTTTGGTTATTGCTGCAACGACGATGTTGTTGATTCGCTCATCGCCTAAGCCGCTATAGGAGACAAAATAATCTGCAATGCAACCCAGCCGGTCTTCAATAAGGAGACCGATTTTCTTTCCTTTCCAGGTTTGTGGCAATGCCGCGAGGGTGGGAAAGAAGACGCTTTCTTCGTCATCCATCAATTCACGGAGGGCGTCCGCCTTTTTTCGGAGTTCGTCTTGGGATAGAAAACGGAAATCGGTCCATTTTCCGGTGAAAAGGCAATTTGTCTCGTTGAAGCGGAGAAGCGCGTAGCTAAGCACGTTATCAAAAAGGGTCGCGCAGGTGGATAAGAGTTCAAAGTTGTCCCTCGGATACTCTTCGAATTGGCCCATGGACAAAAAGAGATCCACTTGGAGGCGACGGTCGAATGAAGCGAGGAAATCCGTGCAGCTGGTTAACGGGAGCTCCGCGCGAAGATCATGGGGCAAAGAAAGATAGGCTTCCGCTAAGGTTTTTCGGAGCGAAACGATTTCGCTGAAGAAGTAGTTGAACAAAACCTTCCGTTCCATATTCTCTGAATATGATAGTACGATATCGCGCTGTTTTCATCCGTTTTCGGCGTCTTTTTGAAACTTTAGGAAATTGTCGTTTATTAGGCGCTTGTTGATTGATTTTAGAATTTATAACCATTTGATTGTCGTAAAAAAGTAACGATAAATTCAAGATTTTTATATTTGAAAAGACAACTATATTGCCAAAATTCCTCAATTCGCCATAATTGATACCGTTTTTGTGTAGGAGAAAGACAAAAATGAGAAAATACACGAAGTCCGATATCCTAAAAATAGCAAAAGAGGAAGAAGTTGGCTATGTTCGCCTCCAATTTACCGACATTTTAGGTACAATCAAAGCAGTTGAGATTTCCGTGAATCAGTTGGAAGACGCTCTTGATAACAAGATTATGTTTGACGGTTCTTCCATTGAAGGGTTCGTCCGTATCAAGGAAGCGGACATGTTCCTTCGCCCGGACATCAATACTTGGATGATTCTCGATTTTGAGGATTCCACTTATGGAAAAGTCGCCCGTTTGATCTGCGATGTTTACACCTCTTACGGGAAGCCTTTCCCAGGCGATCCCCGTTACATCTTGAAGCGTCAAATCAAGGCGTTGAACGAGGCCGGGATTTCTGCTTTATCGGTTGGATTTGAGCCCGAATTTTTCTTATTCAAGATGACTCCGGATGGCAAGCCTACCTTGGATCCCGTCGATAGCGCTTCGTATTTTGACCTTTCCCCGATGGATGGGGCTTCTTCGGTTCGTCGCGATATTGCGATGGAACTCCAAAAGCTCGGTTTTGTGATTCAAACCGCCCACCACGAAGTGGCCGCAGGTCAAGAAGAAGTCAATTTCCGTTTCTCTCACGTTTTGGAGGCCTGTGACAACGTCCAAACCTTCAAACAAGTCGTTAAGGTTGTTGCCAGAAAGCATGGATATCACGCGACATTTATGCCGAAACCCATCGCCGGCATCAACGGTTCGGGGATGCACACGAATACCTCGCTTGAAGACGAAGAGGGAGTCAATTTGTTCTTCGACCCCGCCGATCCGATGAAACTCTCCCTCCTTTGCAGGAAGTGGATCGCCGGTTTGATTAAGCACGCGCGTGGCATTGCGGCCATCACCAACCCGACTGTGAACTCCTATAAGCGTTTGATTCCCGGATACGAAGCCCCGTGCTATGTCTGCTGGAGCGACGCCAACCGCTCCGCGATGATCCGTATCCCTGCCTCTCGGGGGAAAGGAACTCGCACGGAACTTCGTAACGTCGACGCAACCTGCAACCCGTATTTGGCCCTTGCGGTGATCCTCGCGGCTGGGCTCGATGGAATCAAAACCGTTCAGGATGATGAATTGATTCCGCCGGTATACGACAACATCTTCGCATTGACTCGTGAACAACGTGAGGCACAGGGGATTCCAAATCTTCCGGAAAACTTGAAGGATGCATTAAAGGAAATGTCTCGCGATCCGCTTATTTACTCGGTTTTAGGGGAGCACACCTACACCAAATATCTGGAAGCGAAACAAAAAGAATGGGATAAATACCGCTCCCTCATCACGCCGTGGGAAGTGGATATGTATCTTTGATAAATTTTCTTCTTTTCTTCATTTCGGGGGTTTCTATTCTTGGAAGCCCCTTTTATTCTTTTATTTGGAATGAAAATTGGTATTGTTGGCGCCAGCGCATCGGGGATCTACCTGGCCTTATTGCTCAAGAAACATAACCCCTCCTTGGACGTGACCTTGATTGAGAAAGAAGACAAGATTGCCAAGAAGGTTTTCGCAACGGGAAACGGTCGTTGTAACCTCCTTCATCACGAACCCTCTTCGAAACAATATGATCATCCCGAAATCTTCGAAAAAGGGCAAAGTCGATATACGTTCTCCACTCTTTTGACTTGTTTTGAAGATTGGGGTATCCCTTTGGTTCGCGAAGGGAATCTCTATTATCCCGCCTCCTTAAGCGCCCCATCATTCGTCTATTGCCTCCAAAGCCTTTTGCAAGAAGCCGAGGTTAAGACCCTTCTTTCTACAAAAGTGAACGATTATCGTCCAGCCGATCAAGGAATCATCGTGATGACTTCAAAAGGAGATTGTCTTTACGATGTTTTGGTTTTCGCTAGCGGAGGCAAAAGTGGCAAAAACCTCGGAAGCGACGGGTCTCTTTTCCCAGTCCTTACCAAACACGGGTATCGCATCGAGGATTGTCGTCCGGGTTTATGCCCCATTAAAATCAAAGAAAAATTCCCTTCATTAAACGGAATTCGCGTGGATGGGTCTCTTAAAATTGTATTGAACGACCTTGTATTTAAAGAAGAAGGCCAGATTCTATTTAAAAAAGACGGCCTCTCGGGAATCGTGGTTTTCAATGCGGAGAATTTCTTGGTCGAGCACCATGCGCCCAAGGGAACAAAAATCACCGTTTCCTTGTTTTCTCAATACAAAGAAGAAGAACTCGTCCGCGTGATTCAAAACGTCAACGAGCATCCGCATGGTTTGTCCGCCTTGTTTCCGCGTCCATTGGCGGATTTCTTTGACCGCCTCCACTTGGCTCCAAAAGCGTTGGCGCACCGCTTAAAGAACTGGGAGTTCACCTATGAAGAACCCTATTCTTTTCAAGATTCTCAAGTCACTATCGGAGGGGTTTCGTGGCAAAATATCGACCCCATGTATTTGAATTCAAAGAAGGAACCCTCGGTTTTCTTTGTTGGAGAGGCGCTGGATATGGCAGGGAATTGTGGCGGGTATAACCTTACTTGGTGCTTGCTTTCTGCCTTAATATGCGAAGAAGGAATCCATGAAATACTACGTTGATGGTTTATTGATGAATCCCAATGAAAGCGATGCGGGCATCCGCGCTCACCTCGCCTCCTATTTTGGTATTCCCGAAGCTTCGTTTCGTTATTCCCTCGTGAAGCGCCGCGCGGTTTTATCGAACAACAAGCCGATGAACCAATATTCTTTCATCGTTGACACCTATGAGTTTGTCCGAAATACCTCTTTGCATTTCTTTGAGGAATTCCAAAAGGTCGAGCTGCCCCGTTATTCGATTAAAGGGGAACCGATTGTAGTTGGTTCTGGTTTTATGGGTTTATTCGTTGCCTATTTGCTCACGAAAGCGGGGGCGAAACCGATTGTTCTGGAACAAGGCGAGATCGCTTCGGAACGAAAGAAGACCATTGCCTTTGGCGAGACCCGTAACATCATTTCCGAAACCTCCAATTACCGCAACGGGCAAGGTGGCTCTTTCGCTTCGTTCGGTGGGTACATCGAACAACTAAAGAATCCAGCCAATAACGAGTATTTGCTCTCGGTTTTCCACGAATTAGGATTGTGCAATTATCCGGAGATTGAGGATTTCCGTTTCTGCACCCCCGAACAAGTTTCCGATGCCGAGGATAAAATGATTGCCTCCATCGTCCAGGCGGGCGGATCCGTGTTGTTCGAAGCTAAAATCGTTTCCATCGAACGCTTTTTGGGCTGGCCGAAAAGCATCACTTATATCCAAGGCAAATATAAGAAGTCTCACAAAGCGACTTCCGTGATTTTTGCTTCTGGAACGAGTGAAGCGTCCCTCATGGCTTTGGGCTGCAACCGCGTGGTCATGGAGCCTTGCGCTTCCTACCTGGGAGTCTTCCTCGAAATCAACGGGAGAGACTTTGAAAATGAGTACTATGGAAGAGGGAAAACAGGTACCTGTCCCCCTTTATTTGTCAAAGAGCCTTTGAATTTGAAGGGCGGGAAGCAAGCTTATTTGGACTTCGCTTACCCGAATTCTGAGTTGGTGAACGCGACCGTTCGTCCGAACATGGTGGACCTTCGAGTCAAACAAAAGACGTGGTCGGGATCCGGTAACGCAATCGCGGTGATTTCCTTGCCTTTGTCGCCCAAAGAAGCGAGTGAAATCTCTCACGAATCCTCCTGCGCTTTCGCTGAAAAGATGCTTTCCTCCGTTTTCAAAAAAGAGAAGCCTTTTGCCTCTCCCGCGGAAGCGTTAGGAGACTATTTGAGCAAGACCGAACCCTTGATGTTGCGCGATGTTCGACCCTCGTATAAAGGCGGCATTTATCTTGCGAATTTCCATCGTTTATTACCCACGTATCTCAATGAAATGCTTACGGAGTCCCTTTACCAAGCGGGCCGGAAGTACCCCCTTCTCGGACGGAGCGGAGCGGTCCTCTCGGGCTTTAGCACCCTTGGCAGTTCCCGATACTCTCCCCAAAACATTTCTTCGGGTGGACGAGGGGTTTGGAACGCCTTCCCCCATGCATTAGATGGCCGCAATTTATTGGCCTCCGCAGAAAGGGCTCTGGAAACCGTTCTTGCCTTCCTCAAAACAGCCTGATCATCCTTCCTAAGGAAGGAATCAAATAAATGTGCGTTGACTATCGTTCTACTTTGGACTTTAATATTCACCGACGCTTCACGCGCGCTATTTTGAAGCGCCCATGTGTAATCCGGAGGAACTTATGAAGTATTCAGCATCTACTCGCTTCTTGAACCTGATCATCAATTTTGTCCTTTTCTGCGGCTTTGGATTTTTGGGTGTCTGGTTTGGATTCGTTATCACCCCGAACCTTTTCACCGGTAACCAACCTTCCGCGGATATCAAACTTCCCGAAACTTCGGTTGCTTTGAACGCCATGCTCGGCATCTTGGGCATCGCGATTGCCTTGCTCGCCCTCGCCGGGTTCATCTATGCGTTCCGCGCTTTCTTCCGTGGCAGCAATGACGATCTCGTTCGCAAAACCTTCTCGATGTACACCGCTATGGGATACGTCGTCAGCATCTTCTTTTTCCTGAATGCTGTTTGGCTCTACCGCCTCACTTCCTCCAACTTCGGAGACAATGACCTTGCCTTTGTTATCATCGTCTACGTTATTCTCCTGATCGTTGCCCTTATCGCAACTAACGTTCCCGTCCTCCATATGTACGGAGAAGGCGAGCACACCAACGAAATCATGCGTGGTGTTACCTCCGGTCTTCTTGCCACCGACCTCGCGGTTGCGATCGTCTTTGGCGTTCTTGCCCTTTCCAACCTTGGCAACGTCGGCTCCTTTGCCCACTCTAACGACGTCATCCTCAAGTGCGGACTCCTTGCGATCTTTGCCCTTGTCGGTGCGATTGTTACCCTCGGCGCTCGTCTTGGCTATGCCAAAGCCGAAAGACGCCAAGTCGTTAAGAAGTCCAATGCGTTCCTCTTCGAAGGCGCTCTTGCGGTGAACGGCCTTGCCATCGTCGGCGCGGGTGTCCTCCGCCATGTGGAATACGAACTCAAATACGACAACATCTCTTTCATGGGGAAAGTCTATGGTGCTAAATTCGCGAGCTCCGTGGAATTTATCACGATGTCTTACATTGTCGGTGGCGTTATCTTGATTGCCGCGGCGATTCTTGCCTACTTCACCGTCTTCCCTCCGAAAGTTTCCGCGGAGAACTAAGCAAAACGAATGAAAATCGCTCGGTTCTTGGCCGAGCGATTTTTTATCGTCCTTCTTTGATTGCGTCGCTCACAAAGGATTTTCCGATAATTACGTATTCATCGAAGAGGTCGATGACTTTTTGGGTGGGTTTTTCAAACTCTTTCCGCATTCTTTCCATCGCTTCATCGGGCACGCGACTGGGTCCTTCCCGCATCGCGTTTTGTTTCCGGATGATGTCGTATGGAATGCGGAAACAGACGAGGATTTTCCGGTCGAATTCGTTGGCTTCTTCGGCATAGTATTGACGGTAGGCGTTCGTGAGGTTCGTGGAATCCGCGATGACCGTGCAATCCTCTTCTTTTCCGAATTCGTGGATATCATCCAAGAAGGTTTGCCAAACCCGAGGTTCATCATTGAAACAGTTTACCGCTCCAAAGAGACGTTCTCGAATTCCGTCCGAACTCACGATGTGAGTGTTCGGATGCTCTTCGGCGTAACGTTTCGCCCATGTGGATTTTCCGCTTCCGGGAATCGCGGAGAGAAGAATGAATGTCCGCATGTACGTAATCCTAATGTGTTATCGCAACGATTTCTACCAACTATAATAAGAAAAGATGAAAAGCTTACGACATTTGTTCCGTTTGGGACCTGGCCCCTCCTCCAGTCACACCATTGGCCCGTATCGCGCTGCCAAACGTTTTAGGGAGTTGATTGAACCGTTTGAAGTAGATAAAATCCGCGTCACTTTTTATGGATCGCTCGCCTTGACGGGAATTGGCCACGCAAGCAATAAAGCCATACGTTCTGCGCTATTTTCCTATGAAATCGAAGAAGTGTTCGATTGCAAAACCACCCCTCCCCACCCCTTAACGATGGATTTTGAGGCCTTCCAAGGCGGGGAAAGTGTCAAGAAGTGCCGTTACTTCTCTTTGGGGGGCGGAGAGATTTCCAGCGAAGACGATCCCGAGGTGAACGAAAAGGACATTTATCCCTTCGGAACCATCGAGGAAGCCAAGACCATCATGAAGGAAAAAGGACTTTTTTCCATCAAGGAACTTTGTCTTTGTTTTGAAGACCCTTCTATTGACGATTACTTAATGGAAGTTCTCAAAGAAATGCTCAAATCCGTGAGCCTTGGACTTCAAAAGAGTGGACCCATACCATCGAATTCGAACCCAAGACTTGCTTTAAGGCGGTCCGCGAAAGAGGTTTATGAATCCGCGAAAGCGATTGGCCACCACGACGGCAAAAAAGAGATTCTGTTGACCGCTTATGCCTATGCGGTTGCGGAGTCCAATGCCTGCGGAGAGACCATCGTCACCGCCCCGACTTGTGGCTCGAGCGGCGTCCTCCCCGCCTGTTTGTACTATCTCCACAAGCAACGACACGTCCCCCTTGTTTTGCTTCGGGACTCCCTCTATGTGGCAGGGATTTTCGGTAACGTTGTGAAAACGAACGCATCCATTGCAGGAAGCGTTGGGGGATGCCAAGCGGAGATCGGAACCGCCTCTTCGATGGCGGCCGCGGCACTATCTTCCGCCGCTGGGCTATCGATGTATCAAATCGAGTATGCTGCGGAGTGCGCAATGGAACATTTCTTGGGTCTTTCCTGTGACCCGGTGGATGGATATGTCATCATCCCGTGTATTGAAAGAAATGGCATTGGTGCCCTTAGGGCAAGCGCGGCTTATCTTTATGCCCGACACATCTCGCCGGTTCGTAGAAACCAAGTCCGTTTCGACGATGTCGTAACTGCGATGAAGCTCACCGGCGAAAGCCTTTCTTCCGACATCAAAGAAACCGCCGAAGGCGGGCTTGCGAAGATCCTCCGTTGCAATTGACGTCGCTAAATATTTCTTTCGCCCCATGAATTTGTTATACTTTTCCAAATGGAAAAGATTTTGGTGATTAAGAACAAAAAATTCGCGCTATCCGAAGTGATTGCGGAACACGAAGACCACGTCACCTATTTGGCGAGTTGGGGCGGTCGCCAATACTTTATCCGTACTTTTTCTTCGGGATACAAAGAGGCCCTAGCGGCATACCGCGCTTTGAAACACGCGGGAATCAACATGGCGAAAATGAATTTCCATGATGACGATGCCCAAATCATCGTCTATGACTATTTTCCCGAAGAAGACTGTTTGACCGCGTTAAGCCACGGACCGCTTCCCGAACATTATTTTGATGCTTTGTTTGCCTTGTACCGCTTTGCTCGTTTCTCCAAGATCGCTTTGGACTGGGAACCTCAAAACTTCATGTTACGCGGCAAACAAATGTTCTACCTTCCCACCAAACACGAACCTTTGACGGACGAGAACGCTTTCGAAAAGAAGGGGCTACGTACCTGGTTTTTGGGCGCAGAAGGACTCGCTTTATTGGAACGGAAGGGGTATGACACTTCTTCTCTCCCGAAACTTAGCGACGCCGAAGTGAACAAATTGATGGTTCTCATGGCGGTTCGTTACTGGTAATTTTTCCATGCCGAATAACTTTTACTTGGAGATTCTCCACGTCGATAAAATCACGGGCGCCCGTTATGGCATTTTGCACACTCCACATGGAGACGTGGAAGTGCCGATGTTCATGCCCGTAGGCACCAATGCTACGGTGAAGTGCCTTTCCCCCGAACAAGTCAAAGCCTGCGGATCGGGCGTGGTTTTAGCCAATACCTACCACCTTCATTTGACTCCGGGAGAGGATATCGTCCAAAAGGCGGGTGGCCTCCATTCTTTCATGGGTTATGATGGCCCCATCCTCACGGATTCGGGCGGTTTCCAGGTTTTTTCGTTGGCGAGTCGCCGCAAAATCACGGAAGAAGGGGTGACTTTCCATAACGAACGTAACGGCAACAAAGAATTCTTCTCCCCCGAAGAAGCCATTCGGATCCAAGAAGCCTTGGGGGCGGACATCATCATGAGTTTTGATGAATGCATCCCTTATCCTGCGACCAAGGAATACGTT
>JAXFGC010000047.1:0-5411 GCA_034171505.1 Candidatus Alloenteromonas sp.
GGAAAACAAAATCTTAGTCGAAACCAGTGCGCGTCACGTGCACCTCACCCAAGAAACCCTCGAAGTCTTGTTCGGCAAGGGCCACACCCTCACCGTCCGTAAGGAACTTTCCCAACCGGGACAATACGCCTCGACCGACAAAGTCATCGTCATCGGGTACAACAAAAAAGATCCGACCGGCGTCCGTCCCCAAGCCGCCCTCTCGATCCTTGGCCCGGTCCGTAACGCCAACCAAGTGGAACTCAGCTTCACCGATGCCCGTTCCTTGGGAATCACCGCCCCCGTTCGGGAATCCGGCGACATCAAGGGATCCGGCAAGTGCACCTTGAAAGGCCCCGCGGGAGAAGTGGACCTCGAAGAAGGCGTCATCATCGCCAAACGCCACATCCACATGACCCCCGAAGACGCGGAAGCCTTTGGGGTTGAAAACGGAGAAATCGTCGCGGTCGCGGTTAAGGGAGCCGGAGGACGCGAAACCATCTTTGGTGACACGGTCGTCCGCGTCTCGAAGAGCTATGCCCTCGCGATGCACATCGACACCGACGAATGCAACGCCGCCGCCGCCTTCGGGGAAGTGTATGGCGAACTCTGCTTCATCGACCACGGCGAATGCTGCTGCGAAGAAGACGGGTGCTGCTGCGGGGAAGAAGAGCATCACCATTGCTGCTGCGAAAAAGAATGAACGAGAAAACATACATCTACCATCCCAAGAACGTCTGTTCCCTGGAAATGCGAATCGTCTACGACGCCGATGAGATGAGAATCCTCTCTTACCTCTCGGTCCGGGGGTGCCCGGGGAACTCCCAAGGACTTGGACGGGCGCTCGTCGGAATGAAAATTCAAGAGGCGAAGGACCGTTTATCCGGCATCCGTTGCCCGGGATCTCGGAATAAGATGACGAGTTGCCCCGATCAACTCTCCCTTGCGTTAGGAGAGATCCTCTTGCAAGAGAACGCACATCAAGAATGACCCTTTGGGGTCATTTTTGTTATCGTTTCGCTTGAATTTCAGGATGACCGTCTTACTATTTTCTTAACTTTAGGAGGAATCCAGGATTATGAAACGAAAGAAAAACTTTGGGTGGACCAAAGGAGTCGGTGGACTCTTGAAAGCCTGCCTTACCCTCGCGATGGCCATATTGTTCTTCGTCTACCCAAGTAACGCGATGAACGTCGTCTATTATGTCTTCCTCGCCTTTATCCTCGGGGATGGGGTCGTGTCCTTGCTCCTCTTCTTTTTGTCCTTTGGGATGACGTCCTTCTTGGGATTAAGCGTATTTGGGGCGATCCTAAAGATTCTCTTCGCGGTCCTGGGATTCGTGAACCCCACCTTCTACCAAGGGGTGTTTGGCATCTTCCTCGCCATCTACATCATCTTGCTTTCCTGTGGAGAGCTCCAACAGGCGATGTTCAACCGGAAGTTTGGACGTCCGTTTGTATTCTCTTTCGTTTTGGGACTCCTCTGTTTGATTGGGGGCATCGTTCTCTTGTTTGTCCCCTCTTCCTCCCAAGCGATGGTCTATGGGATCCTCGCGGGAATCATCCTGCTCATTGAATCCCTCAACCGTTTCTTGCTGCTTGCTTTGTCCATCCGTAAAAAGAAGAAGGACGAGCCCGAGGAAATCGAAGTCATTGACGTGGACGTCATCGACTAATAAAAAAGGCCCAAACGGGCAATGGACTAGCTTCGGCGGAAGAAGACGAACATGCACCCCTAGCGCGCATCCCGAGCCTTCTTCCGCCGGAAGGCTTCCTTTATGGAAGGGAAAGTCCCTCCATTTGCCTTACCATACGATTCGAAAAATGAATTCGCTAGGGAATCACCGCATTTTGGCGCGAATTTGGCACAGTTTAATATTTACTTACTATTGCTGGAATTCCTTGTTCCAGGGGTAGGTTTCTAAGAAGGGGCCGTCCTTGGAGACGGAGGACAGATCCGTGTGGATGGGATAGGCTTTGGGATTGAGGCAAAGCGATCCGCGGTAAAAGGAGACGAGGGAGGAGATCCCATGTTCCTCAAGCACCTTCCGTAACTTAAACGTCGCATCCCGGTACAAGCGTTTGGCTAGATCCGGGGGATTGTAATGCGGCCAAAGACGGTCGATGACGTATTCCATCGAGACCGTCTTGCCTTGGTTGCAATACAAAAGGGCCAATAGCTCTTGGGACTTTCGCGACAAGAAGGTGATGATCCGATGGTTGACGGAGGCGCTGAAATACCCACGGAAGTTGAACTCTATCAAAACGGGGATGGAGAACAAGGTCTCTAAAAAGCAGAGCAAGTCATCTCGGGAATACGGCTTATAGATGATACCCCCGAGATTATCCTTAAACGTTTGACGTAAGGACTCTTCGTCGCTGGCATACCCCGTGACAAAGACGATTTTGATATCCTTTCGAATCCGGATAATCTTTTTGGCGAGTTCCGTCCCGTTGATCCGTGGCATGTTGATGTCGAGGAAGGCACAGGTGACGGGATTGTTCTCCACGAACGAAAGGATCCCCTCTTCGTTGTCTTTGAAAAACGTCGCCGCGACTTCCTCCACGGTCACAATCTGGGAGAGGAAGTCCCCTAAGGCGCTTTTCTCGTCATCCACGACGATGATGGGGGTGGGGGGTAAGGTGGTCACGAGGGTAGTTTATCCCAAAACTCGTTTTTCTCCTATTCCTTTTTCTTTGTTTGTATGTGCGCGTATGCGACATGGCGATAACCGGGAAAGGCCCGGTTATCGCTTTGCTTGCAAGCGCACTAGAAAGGGTTATGATGAGAATAGTTGAGTCGAGCATACCCGTTTCTATTCTATCCATCACGCAAAGGAGGTGAGACGATATGACCCAGGGACCATGCTTCGGTATATTTCAAAAATTAGTCGATTGTTCCGACCCCGAGAAAAGAGAACTCGCGAATCTTGGCTATTTTGGTTACGTGAACGCCATGCAGGGAAGCGGAATGAGCAATGAGGAGATTGAGGCCGAATTCGCCGATTTCGTCAAGCTCGCCGTCTGCATCGACCATCATCCCACTCGCAGTGAGTACGCCCTTTATTGCATTACCACGGGCAAAGACCTGACGCCGAATGAATTCCTCCGTTTCATCCAAGAGGGTGACAAGAAGGAGTTCATCCAGAAGATGCTAGATCGTTACGCCGAGTTACCCCCTCGGGCGCAAGAGGGGATCTACGATTACACGATGGCCTCGTTTATCATCGATAACGAGGTATCCGAGGAAGAGAGGATGCTTTTCCGTCAGTTTGTGATCCGCATGAAAAAGATCCCCTTCGTCTCCGATAACGGCCTCGACTAGACCTTCCCCCCGCACCGTCAATGCGTTCATCCCCCCTGTGCACCCCGTTTCGCGCATTGACGGTGCACTCCTCTCCCAAGAATTGAAAAGTGACCCTTGAATTAAGGGCCCTTCATGTTCTATATTATTCGGGCTGTCGAAGAGATGGCATTTGCGCGCCCGTAGCTCAACTGGATAGAGTACCAGACTACGAATCTGGGGGTTGCGGGTTCGAGTCCCTCCGGGCGCGCCACAACATCGATGAATCGGCGACCATGATGGTCGCCTTTTTCGTTGTCTGAGCCGATGCGGAGCAGCGAGCGAGTGAAAACTCCCCGATAATCAAGGAGTTCTGGAAAAACTTAGGCTCTTTAACATTTAAGTTGGTTTAAGTTGGTTTTTGTGAAAAAAATTTGCTGAAACTTTAACTTAAGTTGGTTTGGAAAACGCCCCTCGAATCAGGGGCGTTTTTCGCGCTTCAGCGCAGGCGTTTTTTCTCCCGCCTCAGGAGCAGGAACCTTTTTCGGAACCGGTCGAAGTTACAATACCCGTAAGCCGCGTCGATAAACGTCTGGGCAACGTCGTTGGCGGCCTCCATCTTCCCGTTCGAGAGCACCACGCCCAATTCGTTTTTCGCCATCCCCCTGGCGATTTCGATTCGCCATTTCCCGAACGTCTCGCCGACTTTCTGGAGCCTCCAATGGGAACAGTTCTTGAGCTTCGTGGACAAAAAGTCAATCTCTTTGACGGCGTCGAGGAAGGTGTCTTTCCTCTTCATCAGCCAAAGGAGATCCTGCAGCTCGTTCCACGCCTCCTTGAGGTTCGGGTCGGCGTCGAGGCAGCGCGACACCATCTCGTCGTAATGCCAGGACTCGCCCGTTTTTTTGCTTGAGTAGTATCGGTCCGGTATGTCGGCCTTGCGGCAAAGGAAAGCCTTCCATTTCTGTTTCATGAAGGCGTATTCCGCGTCCCCCTTTTCGTAAAGGGAGAGCGAGGCGACCCGTATCGAGTTCACGGCCTCCGTCAATTGCTTGACGACGTGGAAGCGGTCGACGACCACCTTCGCGTTGGGGAGCCACCGCCTGGCCGCCGCGGCGTATTCGTCGTACATGTCCGTGACGACGTATTTGACGCCGGATCGCTCTTTTTCGTCGATCCCGCGGAAATACTCGTCGAGGTAGGCCTTGGCCCTCGAGCGGACCAAATCGACCGTTTGGGAGGTTTCGAAGTCGACGAGGTGGCATACGTATTTCCCCGCGTCGGTCTTGAATTTGAATTCGTCGATGAGGAGTATTTTCGGGAGCCGGCCCCTCCCCACCGCGGGGTAGGCCTGGTCGAAGACCCTGACGGCGCTGGTGACGGAGATCCGGTGCCTCTCGGCCACGCCCGAGAAAGTGCACCCCGCCCTAAGCTCCGCGAGGATTTCGGCTTTTTCCGCGATTGATACGGTGTGGGATTCCTCCACCCCGCGGATGGGGTTGGAAAACGTCTTCCCGCAGCCTTTGCAACGGTAGATGATCCGGTGGGCGATGAGGATTTCCTCCCTGATGGCGTCGCCGCGGACGCGTATGTTCGCCTCGTAACGGTGATGGACGTGCGCGTCCGGGCAACCGCATTTGGGGCAGCGGGATTGCCGCCGCGACTCCCAAGCTTCGTAAATCGCGGTCCCTTCGTCGATGATTGGCCCGTCGACTTTGTCGAAGCAATCCGGGTCCAATCCAAAAATGCATAAAAATGCGTTAGAATTCATGTGCCTCCTTTCATTGTTGTTTTTCGGCAAAACTAATATATGAAAAGAGGCTTTTTCATTCATCCAAAAACCGCGAAAGCTTTAACTCTTGGGTTGGTTTCGTGAAAATCGAAACCAACTTAAATGTTAAAGAGCCACGGTTTTTTCGTCGTCGTCCGCCCCTCGTTCTGGAACTATTGGAAACCATCGACGCCGTAGCTTTTATATACTTGTATATAACTCGTTCTGGCTAGCCCCGGTCGCCCCACGTCGCACAATATGTGATGAAGTGAGCGAAATCCCGGCCGTCGTCGATTCTGAGTCCCACGGGTCGAATATGGGCTTCGTCGGAGAGAGCGGAGTTTGTTCTTTTTCGGGAAATCGGGTTCGTCATGGGACA
>JAXFGC010000050.1:0-12119 GCA_034171505.1 Candidatus Alloenteromonas sp.
GGAGAGGCGGTTAGTTACATGCAGCCTGGGTGGAACACCTGCGTGGTCGACATGCCCCACGTCGGCGGAGGGTGGACCGACTTCGACCTAAGCCTTGACAACAACATCGCCTATCTTCGTAACATCCGTTACTCGAAAACCGCCTCTATTTAATTAAGGGTTCCCCTAGGTGGAGAAATCTGCTTAGGGGATTCTTTTGTTCTGACGAAAGGATGGTACAATTTTGGCGATGGAAACTTCCAAATCTATGAATGCTTTTTTCTTTCCGTTTTGGGAGAAGATTGTGAATGGGTTCTGCCCCAAGAATCGAGAAATAGAGGGAGCGTGTCTACGTAATGAGACATTTTCCTTCCAATTTGGCTTTGTCAATGAAACGGAGGAACTCTTTTCTTCTGACCCCATTTTAGAGGTCGAATCACCCATCAAAGAGCATCTACGTGTACGCCTTGTGGAGCCCGTCGCTTGCTCATTGCCATTCCGTTCTCGTCATGATGAAGGATATCTCGTTTATCAGCCTGCTCTTGTGGGGGACTTGTTACGGGATATCGACCATCTTGTTTTGCGCTTTGGAACCTATCAAAGTGTCTTATTTACGTATGACGGTAAAGGAGATCCTGGGATTTATCCCGTTATCGCCCGTATCAAAACCGGGGATGGTCGACTTCTTGGCGAAGCCACCTATTCTTTAAAGGTTTTGAAATCTTCCTTGCCCCCACTATCCCTTCATTACACGAACTGGATGCATTATGACGGGATTGCCGAGTATTACGGGGTGGAGGTTTTCTCTCCTCGTTACTATGAAATCCTTTCCTCCTTCCTTTTAAGCGCGGTGGACCACGGGATGGACACGTTGCTGGTGCCTCTTTTTATCCCTCCTTTGGATACCGCGGTCGGGGGAGAAAGAATGACCACCCAACTGGTGGAAGTCAAAAAGAAGGGGGACGTCTATTCGTTTTGCTTTGATAGACTTCTCTATTTCTTGAGTTTTGTAGAGGAGAGAGGCATCCAACGATTTGAGATGTCTCACCTTTTTACCCAGTGGGGTGCGGAACACGCGCCGAAGATTGTGGATACAACTGGAACCCGATTATTTGGTTGGGAGACGGATTCCTTAAATCCAGAATATTTGGGTTTTCTCTCCTCGTTTTTAAAAGAATTGACAACTTTCTTGCGTGAGCATGGTTTTGGGCCAGATCGTGTCTATTTCCATTTGTCGGATGAACCCAACGCGTTGCACATCGAACGTTATGAGAAACTAAAGACCTCGATTACGTCTTTCTTGAATGGATATCCCACGATGGACGCCTTAAGCGATTATGCTTTCGCGGCGAAGGGTTTGGTGGATTTGCCCGCGGTAGCGTTAGAACAAGTTCCCAAGTTCATGGAAGAGGGACGAAATGACATTTACGTCTATCATTGCTGTTCCGAGGATCACGACTTTCTCCCAAACCGTTTCCTTTCGATGCCCTTGGAACGTCTCCGTGTTCTGGGGGTTCAGCTGTATTATCTCGGCGTCAAAGGCCTTCTCCATTGGGGATTCAACTTCTATAACTCGGGGTTCTCCAAACGACCCATCAATCCTTATGAAGTCAATGACGCGGAAGGGAATTTTCCAAGCGGAGACAGCTTTATTGTCTATCCAGGGAAAGACGGTAAAGTCGAAGAGACCCTCCGCCTAGAGACTTTATCTGCGGCCTTCGCGGATTATCGGGCGTTAACGTTGTTAGAAAACAAATATGGCCGTGAACGCGTGATTGCCTTCCTTTCCAAAGAAGGATTTCATTCCAATTTCACGGATTATCCAAGAAGTGAAGGGTATTTATCGGACCTTCGAAATCGTATCAACCTCGCGATTGAGAACAATGAGTTTCCGAAACAGTAGTCGGGTTATTCTTCTGGGCGATTACGTCAAGAACATTGATTTCATGATTCTTTAATTCATATACGTCCCCCTTATTTTTGAAAAATCTTCGTTTTTCTTTTTGAGGGATTCTGAAAATTGGGTGGATTCGAAACCGGTAATTCCATATCAAAAAGTTATCTTATTGATATTTTTGTTATATTTTTGAGTATGGATGTAAGCGGTTACAATGGACGCGATGAAAAACCAGCACAACCATTTTGCACGCCTTTCGCCGTTGCTTGCCGCCCTCACGCTCACTTCCTGCATCACGGGGACGTCAAAAGACTTAACGCCCCACGTTTCAGAAGTGGAGGCAACCCCGAATTATGGGCCCGCGACCGTTTTGTTCGTCGGGAACAGCTTCACCTATTGGAACAACATGTTTTCCATCGCGGAGAACATCGGCAAATCCATCGGGATGGACATCAAGTGCGATTCTGTTCATAAAGGATCCCAAAAGCTCATCAACACCGCGAGTTCGGGCGATGAACTGGGCGCCCTACTCGATCAGAAACTCGCCAAGAACAAGTACACCCATGTGATTCTTCAAGAACACTCCACCACCCCAACCTCCAATTACTCCACGTTTGTCGAGGCGGTGAATCTCATCAAGGCCAAAATCAACGCCACCCAAGAGGATCCGGAGATTTATCTCTATTCCACCTGGGCCTATCAAAACTTTTGCCAAAACGGAGAAGCCATTCCCGAGGCGGAAGTGAGAATCCGCGAAGCTTATACGAAAGCCGCGAATGAAACGGGAACCAAGTTAAGCCACGTAGGAAAAGCCTTCTCGTATGTTTACAAAACCCATCCCGAGATTGGCCTTTATTACGGCGATAACAAGCACCCCTCCTACGCGGGGAGTTATCTAGCTGCCGCGGTTCACCTCTCGACCCTCTTCCACGTCGATGTCCGCGGGTCTTCTTTCCTCGGCGATTCGAACCAAGTGCTCAACTATGGATCGGGCGATAGCGTCCAAGCCATTTCCCGACGAGACGCCGACATCTTGTTGGACGTTGCCTATCAAGTCGGTAAAAACCTTATCCACTAAATAAAGATATATAGAAAAGGAGAACAAACACTTATGAAAAAGAACTTATTTCTCTTCAGTGGAATCTTAGTGGCGGGACTCCTCGCCGCATGTGCCTCTACCGGAGGAGGCGACCCCATCGTCTCCACGAGTGAAGAAGCCGAATCGAATGTCGTGAGCACCCCGAACGACCCGACTTCAATGGATGAAACTTCGGTCAGCGAAGTGGTGGATGATCCCAATGTCACGGTCCTGAGCACCTTGCACGTCATCCTCTATCAGAAACAAATCACCGACACCACAAAGGTCGATGAATTCAAAGTCGCTTTCGGCGAATACCTCGCTTCTAAGAAAGTCCGTATCCCGACGATCACTTGGGACTATGTCGGAACCGGCGCGGTGGCTACCCTTTCCTCCGAACTCGAAGCTTTCGAAAAAGAGAATTATCGTGGGGATGTCGTCCTCGGCGCGAAAGCCGTCTCGGCTTCCAACGCTCCTTGGTTTAATGAAAACTACGAAGTCTATATGAACGGCGAAGAAAACGTCGAAATCGAATTCGGTGGCAACACCGCCCGTCGCCTCTGGGTCAATAAGAACCTCGCGAATCCGACCGAAGCCTCTTATTTGATTAGCTATTACCGGACCCTCGCGGGACTTCCCGAAACCGAAGATCCCAAAGAAGATATCCCGGAAGATTCCTCCATCGATTCGGAAGAAACTTCAATCGATGTGAGTGAACCCCCGGTGGAATCCTCCGTGGATAACTCCGAACCCGCGGAAGAAACTTCCGAATCTAGCGAAGAAACCTCGGATCCCAGGGAAGAAACTTCGAGCGTCTACGTCACTGTCGGCTGGTGGGGATACAGCACCTCTGGCATGACCCAAACCATCGCGGATAACCTTGAAACCGGCCTTAAGTCCTATCTCACCGAACAAGGCGTTGGCGAAACCCTCGTCAATTCGATTGTCTTCCGTTGCTATGAAGAAAGCGCTGTCGCCGATATGGGCGCTGCTATCAACGCGGATGGCGACGTTGACATCTACATTGGTGCGGGTGCGAACCTCACCACCAAAGGCGGAGTCACCGTCGTTGAAAGAAAGAGTAACGTTCAAATCGGTGAAAAGACCTCCCGTTACATCGATCGTTTGACGGACACCGCGGGTGCCATCGCTTCCTTCGCCTGGCTCACCAGCGATGCTGGCTTAGCCGTCTTGAATCCTGCCGAGTAATCATTCCTTGCCCTCCCGGTAACTCCTTTCGCTGGGAGGGTTTTTCTTTGCCAAAAACCCAAAATAAAAGGGACGTATGTGCGTTTACGTCCCAAATGAATGAGGTTATACCTTCTTTGTTTTGGCCAAACTAAAGCAACGAGAGGCCGGTAAGGTCGCCGGGAAGGAGGGGCAACGGAGCATGACCACTTCTCGTGAAGGGAGGGGTTCGGATAGGTGGATTTCAAAGATTTCCCCTCGATTCAGACTTTCTTTCACCAAGGATTTTGGGACGATTCCGATTCCAAGGTTTTTGCCAACCATCGGGGCGATAGTGGATGCACTATCGAGCTCCACGAGGGGATCGATTTTGCAGGAATGTGCCGCGAATATCGCATCCGTGTATTCCCGGAGTTGCATCGCGGTGGATAAATAGACGAAGGGGTAAGTGGCGAGTTCTTCCATGGTGTGGACGCCTTTCTGGAGTTCGGGGAATCCGGATCCGCAAATGGCAATGTTATCGAATTCCTTTAGTGTCACTTCTTCGAGGCTGTTTGAAGCGTGGTATGGGGTGGTGACAAAGGCGATGTCGATTAACCCTTGGGTGAGTTTGGCGATGGTTTGGTCGCTCGACTGGGTGGAGATTTTGATGCGGATGCCAGGATATTGACTCCGGAAATCCTCCAAGAAATCCATTAAGAACTCATCTAACGCGGTGATGGTGCTGCCCAAAGCCACCGTTCCTTTTTGGAGGGAGAGGGAATCCGCGAGGTCGGTCTCCGCTTTGGTGAGCAAGGAGAAAGCCGTATTGACGGTTTCGTAAAGCCGTTTGCCTTCGGGGGTGAAGTCCGCGCCTTTCTTGGAACGGATAAAGAGGCGAACCCCTAGTTCGCTTTCGAGGTTTTTGATGGTGCGGGTAATCGCGGGCTGGGAGGTGAAAAGTTCTTCCGCCGCGCGAGTAAAGGAATGGTGTTTCCCGACGGCGAGGAAAACGCGGTAATAGTCAAAATTCATACGTTGGTATCCTACCATATCGAAATGTTATATCAAATATATAAACTATTTATTTTTTGATATGTGATTTACTTAGTAAACTATCCATGACACAAATGAAAGCCCTTACATTCCGTTTTTTTGGGTTTTCTCAACAGGAAAGGATTCCATGAAAAAGAAGAGATTTTCCGCATTAGTTGGCCTATCCGCGTTGATGATGGGCCTTTCTTCCTGCTCCATCGTCAAAATGTATGAAAAGGACATCACCTATCGGGTTTTCGATGATGATACCTTGCTCGCGGAAGGGGTCATCAATATTTTCAATAACGCGTTGCTTCCCTCCCCCGAAGATCGTTCCAATGAAGAACGCTTCTATCGTTTCTGCGTTGGGGAGGAAGTCTATTCGAGCGAGACCCCGGAAGAAAAGCTTTACCCCGCCGCGGGATTGTTGCGGTATAACGACGTCGCCAAATATGCGGTCAACAACGTCTTAACCGTCCGTGCGGTGTTCCTTGATCTGGAGGATATCCCGAAGCCTTGGCTCGTCATCGGTTGGTACGACAAAACCAGCACCTCCAAAGTTTCTCAAGAAAGCATCGATCGTTGGACTCCGGATTTGATGGAGTTCCTCGCGAACAACGAAACCCTTTCCCCAACGGAAGAAGAACTCGCGGATGTCGCGATTCGTCCTTATGGCCATAACGGCAACGTCGCCGACATGGGCAACGAAATCAATAAAGACGGAACCGTCGACGTTATGATCGGGGTCGGCGGCAACATCAACACGACCGCCGGAGTCGAAATCAAAGAGAAGTACCAAATTGTCCTCGAAGACGGGACGACCTGGCGTTACATCGCTCGACTCACGGACCGTCCGCAGGCCAGCGCCGTCTATGAATGGCTGAAGACACCTGACGGTTATGGTGCGCTTGTTGGATAAGGAGAGAACCATGAACGTTAAGAAACTCCTTCGCATCGCCGAAATCCTCGATCTCATTTTCGCTGGGATCTTCACCTTCTTCACCGCCTATGCCTTCGCCTTAAACGATGGCATCGTCTGGCTTTTCCTCGTCTTGGCCCTTCTGGGCTTATTCGGGGGATTGGGCTTATCGAGTTTTGTCTATCGTTTCCCGTTAGATACTACCCCCAAAAAGGTTGGTTATTGGCTTTCCGTCCTCGCTTCGGTTGCCTCCATCGCTGGCCTTCTCATTGGGGTTTACGTTTATACCAATTACCCTCAGGAGGCTTCGGTCGCCCTTCCGACCCCGGAAGAACCGAAACCCGAAGTCAAAAAGCCTTGGTATAAGAAAGTCTCCTTCTTGGTCGCTTGCATTTCCCTTGGGGTGGTCGCCGTCAGCGCGTTTTCCGGCGCTCTATTTGAGACTAGCGGATTCAGCGTTTCCGTCTGCGATTACCGTTTGACCAAGGAAATGACCGAAGCCTATAACACGACCCCCGTCAACGGCGTCACCAAAGTCATCGATGATCCAAGCGTCTCTTATGCTTTCACCGCCTATGAACCCAAGTTCGCGAGCGAAAACAACAAAGTCGCGGCGGTCATCGTCATCCCAGGATTCACCCGTACGAAAGCGACCATGTCCCAATATGCCGTCGAGCTTTCCAAGCGCGGTGCCGCGGTATTCGTCATCGACCCCGGTTCCCAAGGCGGGTCCACCAACGCGGGGTATGACGAAAGCGGAGAGCAAAACAGCTACGCCAATGAAGCCAATGGTGCCAACTATTTGGCTCAATATCTCTATAACAATACGGATGCCTTCCCATATTTGGACCGTACCCGCTTCGGCATCATCGGCCATAGTGCCGGCGGTGGAAACGCCGTCACGGTGGCCTCGACCTTCGCGGGAGCGGATTACCACTCGTCCTTGATTAAGTCCCTCTATATTTCGGGTTACATCAAGAACAGTGCTGCCAACCAATACTCAAAACTTCGCTGCAACGCCGTTAATTCCTACGCCTATTACGACGAAGGAGCCTTCCGTTACCAAACCGACGGCAACGCCCTTGAAGTCATTAACTCCCGCTTCATCAACGAAGTGAGCAACGACTCCATCACCGAAACGCGTATCGTTGCCTATGACACTCCTTATGGAGATATGAACAAAGGCACCTACCGCATGTTGCGCCGGGAAGCCACGAACCATTGTTTCCAAATGTACGATGGCCTCTCCATCACCAACTCCATTTCCTTCTTCCGTGAATCCCTTCACCTCGCTGTGACGGTGGATGATTCCTCCCATACCTGGATTTTTAAGGAAATGAGCACGGGGATCTTGCTTGTTGCCGCGTTTGCTTTCCTCTTCTCCGTTGTCGGCGTTCTCCTTGAAATCCCCTTCTTGCGCAAGGGAGTGGTCGGCAAACGAATCCTCCAAAGCGCGTCGGGCGAATACGTCTACGAAGACGAATTGGAGACCCATGCCGAGAAGAAACCCTCGAGCATACCGAGTCGATTCTCCTTTAAGGGCAAAACCATCTTCTGGGTGACGACCATCGTTTCGATGATCATTGCTTGTTTGGACTATATCCCGTTGGCTTATCTCTCCATGAAGTGGTTCCCCGATGCGGCGAACAACGTCTTCACGACCGTCTTCCCCGCCCGAATGTTCAACGCGGTCCTCTTATGGGCCACGTTCAACGGATGCTTGGGCTTGGTTCTCTTCTTTGGGGTCATCCTCGTGGAGAATTTGGTGGAGAAGATCGTTGCCAAGAAGCAAAACAGGGAACCTCATTACGATTGGTCTAAACTTCGCCCGCTTCGCATCGACATCGTGGGACTCCTAAAGACCTTGTTGCTTGGCATCGCCTTGTTCTTCCTCTTCTATGGCGTCATCCAACTCACCTACACGGTGTTCCACCAAGACGGACGTCTGTTCTTGATTTCCGCCGCCCCGCTTAGCCCGCGTTTCTTGCTCACGTGGCTCGAATACGTGCCATTGATGTTCCTCTTCTATATCTCCAATTCCATTAAGGTGAACTGCTCCATCGGAATGGAAGGATGGAAGGAATGGCAGGTTTATTTGGTTGGCGCCCTCACCAATTCGCTTGCCCTCGTCTTCATCTTGATCATCAACTATGTCGCCTTCTTTGCCACCGGAAGCCCCTACTACGGATACTTCGGCAAAGACCTCGCGGAAGTCTGGCTCTACGTGAACATGGTCTTCCCCTTGGTCCCCATGATGGCCTTGTTGCCGATTGCCAACCGCTTGTTCTATCGTTATACGAATCGAGCCTACTTGGGCCCGATTGTCACCGCGATGGTGTTCATCATGATGTCCCTCACGGCGACGATTAGCTTTATGCCTTTATAAGGAGTACGCGAATGGATATTTCAGAAAAATCCCTACAAAAACACTACGAATGGAAAGGGAAGATTGAGACTGTCTGCCGGGTGGACGTCTCTTCCCGCGAAGCCCTCATGGAAGCCTATACCCCTGGGGTGGCCGCTCCCTGCCTTGAGATTTCCAAAGACGTCAATAAGTCCTTCCTTTTGACCCGTCGTTGGAACACGGTTCCCGTCATCACCGACGGTACCGCGGTCCTCGGCCTTGGGGACATTGGCCCCGAAGCGGGCATGCCCGTCATGGAAGGCAAATGCGCCCTCTTCAAAGCCTTTGGTGGAGTGGATGCCTTCCCCATCTGCATCCGTTCAAAGGACACCGAGGAAATCATCCAAACGATCAAACTCATCGCCGGAAGCTTCGGCGGCATCAATTTGGAGGATATCTCCGCGCCTCGTTGCTTTGAGATTGAAACGCGCCTTAAAAAGGAACTCGATATCCCCGTTTTCCACGACGACCAACACGGGACCGCGATCGTCATCGCCGCGGCGCTCCATAACGCCTTAAAACTCGCCGGCAAAAAGATCGATGAAATCAAAGTCGTCATTAACGGTGCGGGTGCCGCGGGCATCGCGATTGCCAAATTCCTTCTCTCCTTTGGGGTGAAGAACCTCATCTCCTGTGACCGTTTCGGCATCCTCGTGGAAGGGGATGAGAAGCTCAATCCCGCCCAAGCCGAACTTGCCAAGGTCACCAACCGCGGCCACATGGTTGGCACTTTGGCGGATGCCATGAAAGGGGCGGACGTTTTTATCGGCGTTTCCGTCGGGCGTTGCGTCACCAAAGAGATGGTTGCCTCGATGAACGAGAAATCCATCCTCTTCCCCTGCGCCAACCCGATTCCCGAAATCACCCCGGAAGAAGCCAAAGAAGCCGGCGCCTTTATCGTCGGAACCGGTTCGAGCCAATATCCGAACCAAATCAACAACGTCCTTGTCTTTCCCGGGCTGTTCCGTGGGGCCCTCGACGTTCGTGCCAGCGACATCAACGAATCTATGATGAAAGCCGCTTCCTTGGGCATCGCCGGATGCGTCAAGGAAGAGGAACTCTCCGTGGATTACATCTTGCCCTACGCTTACGACAAACGCGCCCACGATACGGTGGCGAAAGAAGTGGCGAAGGCCGCCAAAGACACGGGAGTCGCCCGAATCTAAAACCAAGGGAGGGCAACCTCCCTTTTTCAAAAGGAAAATTTATGCCCAACATTCTCCATTCCGTGCCCGCCTCGCGAATCACCCCAACGGAGTTCCTCGCCCTCGTTGAGATTCCCGCGCACAGCAAAAACAAATACGAATACGACGAGGAATGCCAAGCCCTCATTTTGGACCGAATCCTCTTTACCTCGACCCATTATCCCCATAACTATGGGTTCATTCCCCGAACCTGGGGGAGGGACGATGACCCTTTGGATGTTTTGATTCTCACGAGCGAACCCGTCGTTCCCCAGTCCCTCCTTCGTTGCGCCCCGATTGGTGTGCTCGAAATGAAAGACCAAGGGAAGTTCGATGAGAAGGTTATCGCCGTCTGTCTGGACGATCCCGTCTACATGGGATACAAAGAGATCAATGAGTTGCCCACCCACTTATTTGAGGAAATTCGTCACTTCTTCACGGTTTACAAACAACTTGAATATGGCAAGGCCACCGAGATAGAGGGTTTCCTAGGACGGAAAGAAGCCATCGCGACCATTCAGGCGGCGATGGATCGTTATTTGGAGAAGTTCTTTCCAAAATAAGTTACCTATATCCGATGCTTCAGCGCGGAGTCAAATCCGCGCTTTTCAATTTCTTCTGCGAAAGCAAGGCTCTCCAAATGCATGAGAACGACTTTGCTACGAAGTTCCAAAGGAATCTTTCCTTCCGCGCTAGAAAGGCCGATGTGGAACGGAGATTGCCTGGGGGCGACGTCGAGATACATACGAGACAACTTCCCGTTTTGAAGTTCCTCCAAAGCTTGAGGGTGAATCTCCGCGTTATCACCCGAATAATGGATACGTTCCCCATCCTTTTCAAAGAAGTAGCAATAGGAATGGGGGATGTGTTTCGCGACTTTGGCCTCGAAATGAACCCCGTTGACGATACCTTCGGTTTCCCCGATGAACGGGATCCCTTCCAAAATATAGGCACCCCGTAGATAAGACTTTAAGATTTCGGGTTCGGGAAATACGATGCGGAAAGTGATTTCCTTTTGGAGAAAGGCAAAGAAAGTGAGGGCCTCGCCCAAAGACGCCATATGGTCCGCGTGGCAATGGGTGATGAAGATGGTGACGTCTTTGACGCCTTCCAATATATTTTCGTGGAGGGCTTTGGCGAAGATGGATTGCCCCATGTCAAGAAAGAAGAGGTTCTTCCCGTCTTTCCAGTAGGCCGCGTTATTGCCAAGTTCATAGGAATAGCAGTCTCCGCATCCAAGAAATTTCAGGTCCATTTTTCTTTCTCCCGACGGTAGTATAGAGGCCCTTTTTGAGAATGAGGATTCTTGTCTTTTCCCTAGGTCCGTGTTATTTCGGCCCTTCTTTATACCCGTGTCAAAAAGTCAACAAAACGGAAAATTTATCATCTGAAATTTGAAAGCGAAAAATGGGTTATTGCAATGTTCTTGAGGCCATTTCATCCCGTTTTGGACCAATTGTTGCAAACAGGTAAGCGGAATTTTCTTCCAAAGGAAAATGCATCTTCCTATTACTTCTGTTTCGGGGTTTAATAGCGGTATGAAATTTCGCCTATTCGTTTTAACCGCCCTCTTATCTATTACTTCGTGTGCCCCGACGAATGACCATTCGTCTTCGATTGACACGATGGAGGAATCTTCGAAAAACGAGTTTTCCACGGTTGTGGACGAGGACTCCATCGAGGATTCTCCTTGGGGGTCGGAATCGAGTCTTTCCTGGAGCGAAAGCCTTGAGGATAGTTTCTCCTCAATTTCCACGGAGTATAACGAGGACAATCTCCCCGTTCTTCAACACGATTCGATTTGGAACCCCTCGGGTGGTCTCAATGACTTGCGCGGGGAAGCCTTCTTGAATTCTCTTGCTACTCGCATCCTTTCGACGGGAAGCAAGACCTGCTCTTATAGTAATTTATGGAATTATCTCCCGGACTGTGACAAATCCGTGGATGGAAAAATCCGACCCTTCTATCATTCTCCCGAAGATAGCGCCGCGGAAGGTCTTTGCAACCGCGAACACGTTTGGCCGGATTCCCGCGGGGCAGGGAAAAGCGGACCAGGTTCGGACCCTCATATCATTCGTCCGGCTCTTGTTTCGGACAATTCTTCTCGCGGTAATAAGTACTTTGGGCTAACTACCCGCGAATTTGACCCCGCTTATTACGGATATGATGGGGCACGTGGAGAAGCCGCCCGTATCATTTTTTATGCCGCGACTCGTTACGCGAAGAGCCATGGTTTGTCTTTGGATAACAACCCAGGTGCTTCTACCGATCAAAAGACGATGGGAAGTCTCAAAACCTTGCTGGAATGGAACCGTCAATATCCGGTAAACTCCGCTGAAATCAAGCGAAATCAGGTCCTTTATGAACTTGGCTTTGCTCGGAATCCGTTTATCGATTTTCCGGAATTCGCGGAATACATTTGGGATGAAAACGGACTTCGCGGCACCTCAGGCATC
>JAXFGC010000024.1:0-72100 GCA_034171505.1 Candidatus Alloenteromonas sp.
CCGTGCAAAAGGACGGACGGTTTGAGACCGTTGCTGAATTTCGTAGGTCGAAAACCTTTTCCACCGCAGTCGCCTCACTTGCCGCGTTTGAGACCGTTGCTGAATTTCGTAGGTCGAAAACGCACTCGACAACGAAACGAAGTCCTACCACGTTTGAGACCGTTGCTGAATTTCGTAGGTCGAAAACAACATTCGATTAACACGTAGTAGCAACGTAGTTTGAGACCGTTGCTGAATTTCGTAGGTCGAAAACACTCGAGAAAAAGGTTCGGGACGTCGACCCGTTTGAGACCGTTGCTGAATTTCGTAGGTCGAAAACTGATGATTGACACGTTTAATAAGCAATGCGGTTTGAGACCGTTGCTGAATTTCGTAGGTCGAAAACCCACGTGACATTGGCACGGCTCGGAAGTTCGTTTGAGACCGTTGCTGAATTTCGTAGGTCGAAAACCAAGCGAGCGACTATATCTATATGATGATTGTTTGAGACCGTTGCTGAATTTCGTAGGTCGAAAACGGAACTCAGTGGTACAAGCATGAAATTAGTGTTTGAGACCGTTGCTGAATTTCGTAGGTCGAAAACATCGATAACGCTCTTGATATCGGAAGGAATGTTTGAGACCGTTGCTGAATTTCGTAGGTCGAAAACTACGGCATGCAAAAGGATGCCCAGGCGTTTGTTTGAGACCGTTGCTGAATTTCGTAGGTCGAAAACCACTCAAAAGGCGTTAACGTTAAAGCCATAGTCTGAGACCACTGCCGAATTTTGAAGGCAAACAAAAACTCGACGTGTCCTCTATTTGCTTGAATGGGGAAATGATCCGCCGAGTTTTTTGTTATTTCATTCTCGCCTTAATTTCTTCGTTCACTTCTTCGGTCAAATAGACTTCAAAGTTCGGGTGGTGGATTAAGGAAGTGACGGGACAAGAGATATCTTCTTCGCCTCGGAGGAGTTTAACGATCGCCCCAACTTTATCGAGGGTGGTGGCGATTAAGACGATGCGTCTGCTCTTTTTGATGGTCCCAATACCCATGGTCACCGCGTGGGTTGGCACCAAGGAGATATCGTTATGGAAGAATCTCGCGTTGGCCTCCCTTGTGGACTCGGTGAGTTCCACCACATGGGTGGGGGCATCGAACGGAGTCCCCGGTTCATTGAATCCGATGTGGCCGTTTCGACCGATCCCGAGCAATTGGAGGTCAATTCCGCCTTCTTGGTCAATCATGGAATCATAGATTTCTAATTCCTTTTGATCGGGGAAGTGGGTGTTTTTCTTTTGAATGTCGATATGGGAAAAGAGGTTGGCCCACATGAAGGAGGAGTAGGTTTGTTCCTCGATGGGACAAGAAAGGTATTCGTCCAAATTAAAGGTTTTGACGTTTGCAAAAGAGACGCCTTTTTCTCTGAAACGGGCAATGATGGATGCGTACGTTTCCAAAGGGCTCGATCCGGTGGCGAGTCCAAGGATGGCGCTAGGACGAGATTCCACGAGAGCGACGATTTCTTGGCCGAGGGAATCTCCAAGGATTTTGGAATTGGGGAAGACTTTGATTTTCATAACGATTCCTTTGTGAAGGCAAGCTCGCCTCCGATGAACGTCATTACGACATTCAGGTTTTCATCTAACACGACGAGGTCCGCGACTTTTCCTTCGCGGATGGATCCGTATTTATCGTCGACGCGGATGTTTTTCGCGGGGTTGATGCTGACCATCGCGATGAGTTCGTGAAGGGGCATTTCAGGGAAAAGAGAACGGATGTTTTGAAGGGCTTTATCCAGACGAAGCACACTTCCGGCGATGGTCCCATCTTCTAGTTTGGCCACCCCATCTTCGACGTGGATGGGTTGGCTGCCAAGGGCAGCGGAAGTTCCAAGTGGCAGGTATTTTGCCTCGGTGGAATCCGAGATGAGGATCATCTTGTCGTTGGGCTTGCACTGAAGGGCAAATTTTACCGCTTCCTTGGAGGAGTGATGGAAGTCTGCGATAAGTTCCGTATAAACGTTCTTATCAAGAAGCGAAGCGCCCGTCACCCCGATATCCCGGTGATGGAATCTCCGTTGGGCGTTATATAAATGCGTGACGCAGGAGATGCCTTTGGAGAATCCCTCTAAGGCTTTGGTTCCCGAGGCGTCACTATGGCCAAGAGACGGGGTGATGCCTCTAGTTAAACATTCTTGGAGGAATTCTTCCCCTCCCTCTTCTTCGTAGGCAAAGGTTACAAGGCGAATGCGGTTCCCCGAACATTCGTCCAAGGAGCGAAGCAACTCTGCATTTGGCTTTCGGATATGCTCTTCCGCTTGAGCCCCCTTGAAAGTGGATGAGATAAACGGTCCTTCCAAGTGAACTCCCAGGATGCGAGAACCCTTGGTATTGGGGTGGTTTTTCACCGCGGTTAAGGCTTTTTGAATAGAGGGGATGCTCTCCGTCATCGTCGTGGCCAAAAAGGAGGTAACCCCTTCTTGGGGCAATGAGTTCGCGATCACGGATAAGGAGGATTCTTCTCCGTCCATCACGTCGCATCCACCCGCCCCATGGATATGTTCGTCGATAAATCCAGGGACGACGTAGTACGTAGAAGGAAGAGAAGAACAACCGGAAGCCTTACCGAGATGGATAACGCCATCTTCAAAATGAATATCTCCCCGAATGACTTTATCCTCGAGGACGAGTTGGACGTTGGCAAACCCCGTGATTTTCATTTTTGTAACTCTTTGCTGGCGATGATTGCCGCTCCCCGAATGCCCGATTGGTTTCCGCCGCGGGCGAATACAATGCGCGCGGGAATGGGTTTGAGACGCGGACCGATAAGGTCGGTGGATCCCATCATTCCGCCCCCGAGGATGATCATGTCGGGATGGATATCCGCACAAATTCGGGCGAGAAGCATGTTGAGCAGCATCATGTAATCGTCGAGGATCTTGATCGCTCGAGCGTCGTGTCGCTTGCAGGCGGCGAAGAAATCGAGGGTTTTGATGGGACGTCCATAGGTTTCCGAGGCGAACCGTTTGAGCGCGGTGGCGCTTAAATAGCTTTCGCTGCACCCGTTTTGACCGCATTTACAGGGCTCTCCCCCGGGGATGAGAACGATGTGGCCGTAATCGTATTTGCCGCCATGGTGCATGACCCCGTCAATGAGGGAGGCGGAACCCACTCCCGTGCCAAAGGTTAACCCCGTGACATTCTTTTCCCCGGGATAATTCGCGAGTTCCCCAACAAGGGCCCCCACCGCGTCGTTTTCGACTTTGACGGGGATGCCGAGTTCTTGCTCCATCGCCTCGCGAAGGTTGAATCCTTCTAACGAGGGAAGGTTAAAGGCGCGGAGAATCACTCCATCGGGAGAGATATCCCCCGAGGAGACGATGCCGACCGCATCCGCGGGACCGTATTCGTCGATGAGTGTTTTCGCCGCCAAAATGATCTGCGAAAAAATTACCGCCCGTCCATGGTCGGTCAAGGTCGGAACCCGGGTTCTACCAAGAAGAGTTCCGGAGTCGTAGAAGCCGGCCTTGATGCCGCTTCCACCCATGTCGATGCCGATAACTTTCATTCATTTTGATTATATCAAACCGCAAGGAAAAAGCCCGTATTTTCAGCCCAAATCGAAAAGTACGTAAAAGAAAGGTAAGAAAATGTTAAGGAAAAGAAAAACTCGCCCCGGTTGGAGCGAGTCTACGAAACTTACTTTAGGAGTTCTTCGATGATGCGATCCGCGTCCTCTTGGTGTCTCTCCATATCGAGGAACAACGCGAATTGGTCTTTCGCGCGAACCAAGTTGTGATCCGGGCAATCGATGTGGAAGTAGACGTCGCCATTAAGGTAGTCGGTTAAGAAACGGATGCCACATTCGAAGGTGAGGAGCCAAGCGCTATAAGGGAAGAGGCGAATCTCTTTTTCGGTCAAGCTTCCTTCCGCTCCTTTGATGAAACCCTGGGCATAGGCTTTGAACATTTCAAGGTTGAAGTGAATCTTGGAGGTATCGCGTTCATCTTCTGCACAGGTGTTCGCGCCAAACCGGATGGAATCCCCAAAGTCATAGAGGGCGCTTCCGGGCATGATGGTATCAAGGTCGAGGATACAAAGGGGTTCTTCGCCTTTTTCGTCGAACATGATGTTATTGAGTTTGGTGTCGTTATGGGTTGTGCGGAGGGGGAGTTCGCCGCTTGCAAGGCCATCGACGATGCGGTGGATGCGATCCTTTCTTTCGTAGGCGATGCGGATTAGGTCCTCCACTTCCTTTTCCCGCCCCATCGCGTCTTTGGCAATCGCTTCTTCGAGGGCGACAAAGCGTTTCGGGGTGTCGTGGAAATGGGGAATGACTTCCTCGAGTTCATTCGCGGGGAATTCTTCCAGCAAATGTTGGAAACGTCCAAACGCTTCCGCGGCTTTTCCAAACATCTCGGGATTCTTGGGGGTGTCAAAGCTGATGCCTTCCACAAAGTAATACATCCGCCAGACCTGACCTTTTTCGTTGAGCCAGTAGGGAGTCCCTTCGCTGGAAACCAAAAGGTTTAGGCACCCCTTCATGGGATCCCCACCTTCTTCGACGATTTTGTCGTGAAGGAAACGGGTGACCCCCACGATGTTTTTCATCACCTTGAGGGGTTCTTTGAAGGCTACCGCGGATACCTTTTGGAGAAGGAAAACGCCATTCTCCGCATCGACGCGGAAGGTGTCGTTGATATGTCCTTGGGTGATTCGGGTGTAGCTGATGACCTTCCCGCATTGGGGATAATGTTTGATCGCGTTTTCGACGCGCTCGTTGTCTCGGGTGTAAACGTGCATAGATGAAATCCGTGAAATCTCGCTTATTTTATTCAGGTGCTCTCGCATTTACAATTTCTCTCCGCTTCCTTGTGAATTTTCCCTTTCTTTTCGATGAGTTTCCCCGATAAAGAGACGGGGAATATGGTATAGTCAACGCATGATTTGGGACGCGATTGTTATTGGAGCCGGACCCGCGGGATTATCCGCCGCGATTGCCGCAAGCGAAGCGGGGGCGAAGGTTATGGTTCTCGAAAAGAATCCGAAAGCGGGGAAGAAGCTTTTCATCACGGGCAAAGGCCGATGCAATTTGACCAATGCATGCGAAGAAAGGGAATTCCTGAATAACGTAGTTCGGAACCCCCATTTCCTTCATACCGCCTATCGGAGTTTCTCCCCTCGGGATGTTATGGATTTTTTGTCTTCTCGTGGGGTGGAAACCGTCATCGAAAGAGGAAACCGCGTATTCCCCAAAAGTTATCATGCTTACGACGTGACGGACGCATTCGTGTTCGCCGCGAAAGATAACGGGGTCTCCTTTCATTTTAACGAAGAGGTAATATCCATCACGGATTCTCCCGATGGGTTTGTTGTCTCCACCAGCCGTACCAAACACGTCGCTCAAAACGTCGTGATTGCCACGGGAGGACTTGCTTACCCTTCCACCGGTTCGACGGGGGATGGGTATCGTTTCGCGAAGAAACTGGGTCACGAAGTAATGCCGACTTCCACGGGCTTAACGGGGCTTCGGGTCGAGGAAAGATTCCCCTCCCGCATGAACGGGTTAACATTAAAGAACGTCAGCTTGACCGCGAAGAAAGAAAAGAAGAAGTGGAATGAATTCGGGGAACTCACTTTTCGGGATGGATATCTCGATGGCCCGATCGCCTTAACGATTTCGAGTTACCTCTCAACCTTATCCCCAAAGGAAGTCTCTTTAACCTTGGATATAAAACCCGCGTTAGAAGAAGAAAAACTCCTCGCGCGAATCTCCCGGGACATCGATAACGACCCACGTTCTTCGTTATTTTCCCTTTTGGGTGGTTTATTGCCCCGCGATTTCATCCCTTATTTCTTGTCGGTTCTGGGGCGAGAAGGGGAGGAAACGGTCTCGACGTTATCTACTAACGTTCGCCGCGAAATCGCCCATACCTTAAAATCCTTATCATTTACTTATCTCGGCAATAACCCATATGAAAGGGCCATCATCACGGTGGGTGGGGTATCCTGCAAAGAGGTGGACTCCTCCACGATGGAATCCAAATTGGTGCCCGGGTTATATTTCGCGGGAGAAGTATTGGATCTGGACGCCTTGACGGGTGGATTCAACATCCAAATCGCTTTATCCACGGGATATCTCGCGGGAAAGAGCATCGCCTCGACCTTAGGTTGACGTTTTTATCGGTTAACAATCAAGCGTAAATGAGCCAACAATTATCCATAAGGATATTTTGTCCTTTTCTTTTTTCGTTTTCTTGGCATAATTGACACTCGAAACAGGAGAGTACTATGAACAACAAACGAAATATCCTTCTGCTCGGCCTCGCGGGTCTCCTTCTTGCTTCTTGCGGTGGAACCTCGGAGTCGATTTCCTCTAACAGCGGCGCCCCTTCCATCTCGGAAAGCATGTCCTCCGAGGACATTATTTCCTCGATCGACAGCGTTGTCTCCTCAAGCGAAGTCGAAAACGGCCAGACCATCACGGGCAAAGGAATTGATATCCAAGTAAACGGACCATTTATCAAAAGCCTATCCCGTTCCGTTTACGTCACCTTCCAAAATGAATCTTACCGCGGAGAAGAGGTCGTCTTCGAAGTCGATAACGACTTGGTTGCCAGCATCGCCGATTTGGATGAGCTCATGGGACCCTCGGGTTACGACTATTCCTACATGCCCGAAGCCCTCGTCAAAGGCGTCGCTTCCGGCACGTTCGGTATCCACGTTTATCTGAAAAACCACCCCGAAGTTGAGGTTTTGCGTTACTTTGAGGTGAAAGAAAAAGAAGAAGGGCGCGCGATGCCCCAAGGGGTCTTTGCTAGCCTCACCTCTTCGATGAAGGTTGAAACCACCCAAAATCAATTCGAATTCGATAAGAATTATGACGGCAAGGAAGAAGGGGCCTACGAAACCACGACCATCTTCGAAGAGACCGGCGCGGCCTCTACCGATGTCTCGACCGGCCCAAGAACCGATGCCTATTGCTTTATTGAAAACAACCTGAAGACGAATACCACGAAGACCTATTCCTATTATCGGACCAACGGCAACAAAGCCGGAACCGAGGTCATCAACGAAAAGAACCTCGTGACGGTAAACAAAATCGTCGACGAAGACGGCTACGACTATTCCTGGGGAGCCACTCCCTATTGGAATTTCTTCGCCGCGGAAGAATACGCGACCGCCGAAGATTTCGTTTCTTTCGACAACGGGAACACCTACATCTTCACGGGCGACTTCATGCAGGCGAGTTACCTTTGCTATTCCCTCTTCCTTTCTCCCTTTTCTCCCGATGATTTCTTCATCCTCGTGCAAAAGGATGGAAGCATGAACTTCTATGTGAACGTCGATCCGACCTTTGATCCGACCACCAAGGCCAGCGACAAGAAATACGGACAAGTCCTCACGGGCTCCTTCACGGAACTTGGAACCGCGGAAGTCCCCCACTTGACCCCGTATGCCCATGAAAGCTATCACGATAATGTAAACGAAGCCATTTCCAAAATGGCGAACCTCCAACAATACAAGGCCCACGTCACCGCCAACTTTTCTTCGGGTAACGGAGACAGCGAACTCACCTTCACCTATACGGAAGACACGATCGACCAAGTGATTACCCAAGATGGGGATACCGTCCATTCGGGTATCCACCGCGTGGATTCGGAGCATTATTTCCAATACTCCGTTAACAGCAGTGGCCAAGTCGTTCGTCAAAAAGATGTCGCCGCTTATTGGCACGATCCCGAAAAAGGCGTGAAACGGTACCCGACTTTCTCCTTTGTCGGCGAAATCTTCGAGTCCCTCGGCAACAACGTTTACCAAACTCGTGGTGACCTTGGTTACATTACCGCTTACACGTCTTACTTGCCGGTCGCCTTCTCGTATTGCGATTGGGACCAACCGGTCAAAATCACTTTGAACGAAGACAACTACATCACCAAACTCGAAACCACCACGACCTATTTTGACGAGACCATCGACCTAACAATTGAATACTCCGAATTTGGGACGGCCACCCATGGTCTGGATTTTGATTCCACCATCACCGAAATCATCGTCACGGGTTGGGACGATGACCCCGAAGCCAAAGGCATGCTCTATACCGACCTTTGCAATTGGATTATCGATGGCACGCCTCTTGCCGAACTCCTCCCCTTCTATGATTGCCCTGTTGGCTGGAGTGGCGTCATTGGCTGGCTACAAAGCGATCGTGGCTACGAATTCCTCGAAACGGGGAAATTCGAACTCGCGGGTGGAAGCGTGGATTATGACACCATGAATGCTTTCCTTGCCGCGTACAAAGCCGCCTGCATCGCCGCGGGATATGCCGAAACCACCGAAACCGAAAAACAAACGGGTGGGACCATCTATCGAAACGATAAGGGGTACGAAGTTTCTTTTGCCCAAAAGGTAAACTCTTGGAACGGCTACGCGACGAGCACCGTCGTCATCGGTTTCCGCGCTCCCGCGGATGTTACCGAATACGTCGGTTAATCGTTCATTTCATCCATTGGGTCGTCTCTTCGGAGGCGGCCTTTTGCTTAAAATAAGCGGGACGTGTATGCGACTTCTTTTGATTTGCACAAAAAAGCCGCAACAATCGTCGCGGCCTAGGTTTATCGGTGAAGCAACATTTCCTTCGCGGCTTCGCGTTGCTTTTCGGAGACGTTCTCCCCAGCGATGAGATGGGCAAGGGCATCGATCGCCTCCTCTTGGCCGAGTTCTTTGACAAATGCGCGGGTGCGTCCTCCCTTTTCCTCCTTGCTGACGTAGAGGAGATGATCCCCCATCGCGGCCACCTGAGGGGAATGGGAGATGACAATCGTCTGGGCGCTTAAGGAAATCTCTTCGATCTTATGACCGACTTTGCTTGCGGTCTCTCCGGATATGCCCGTGTCGATTTCGTCCAACACTAGGGTGGATACCCCGCTAGAAGACAAGAACAACGCGCGCAACGCGAGCATGATGCGGTTGGCCTCCCCTCCCGACAAAACCTTGGAGATGGGTTTCATCCCTTCGCCTTTGTTGGTCTCCATCAAGAAGTCGATGACGTCGATTCCGTTTTCGAGGAAGTCTTCATCGTCCAACGGTTCTTTACGGGAGAACGATATGGAGAAGGAAGCCTCCAATCCCAAGTCGGAGAGGTGACGGAGAATTTCTTTTTCCATGTTCTTGGCCAAACTTTGACGGAAGGAAGAAAGCGCGGTGGCTTTTTCGAGCAAATCTTCTTTGGCGGAGGCGAGGGCTTTTTCCGCCTCTTTGATTTTCTCGGGGAACAAGCTTTCCTCTTCCGCGTCTTTGAGGAGTTCGTCGCGATAGGCGATGAGCTCGGGAATCGAACGTTTGTATTTCCGTTTCAGGTTCTCCAAATCGATTTGACGGGAAACGAGTTCGTCCAAACGGCTTGGATCGTAATCGATGGAATCGAATTTCTTCGTTAAGGTCGCGAAAGCATCTTGGAGTTCGTAATAACGATCCTCCATAAAATGGTAGTTATCCGAATATTCTTTCTGGAATCCGGAGAGTTTGAACAGGACCCGAGACAATTCGTAGATGGAATCGAGGGCGTTCCCATGGAGAATCTCGTCTGCTTCTTGGACGAGGGAAAATATTTTATCGTGGTTTTTGAGTAACGCGATTTCCTCTTCGAGCTCCTCTTCCTCCTTAAGGGAGAGATCCGCGCTTACGAGTTCATCCCGAGTGAATTTGAGATAATCCCGGTTGGTTTCGAAATCATGTTGCTTTTTCACCAACTCATTTAAGCGTTTCTTCGCCTCTTTGAATTCCGTCAAAGCAACTTGGTAAGAGGAGAGCAAACGCGAGGTTTTCGTGGGGGAGTATCCGTCTACCAAACCGAGGTAATTGTCGGGGTTGAGAATCTTAATGAAGTCGAATTGGGTGTGGATGTCCGCCAAAGTCTTGCCGACTTCTTGTAAATCGGAAACGCTGACGGAGATACCGTTGATTTTGCCTGAACTCCCTTTCCTTCCAATGATGCGGGTTAAAACCAATTCCTCTTCGTTTTGGTCGATTCCAATTCGCGATAAAACCGACTTGGTCCGTAAAGTAATCGGAGAGAAAGTCCCTTCGATCACGGCTTTTTCTTCCCCCGCGCGGATGAGTTCGCTTGAAGCCCGTGCCCCCAAAAGAAGGGACAAGGAGTCGATGATTAAACTTTTACCTGCCCCCGTTTCGCCCAGCAAACAGGTAAACCCCTCCTGAAAACGGAGGGAGATGTTTTCCAAGATTGCGAGGTTACGGATGGAGAGTTTCGTTAGCATGGTGAAATCATTATAGGCGAAGAAAAAGGAAAAAATAGCCACGAAATGAAGGAACAAACTTCCTCCAAAACAAGGAAGTTGATTTTCTTCCAAAAAGAAAAGCCGTCAAACGGACTCGCTGACGGCTTACTTAATGAATTAGGCCCCGCGTTTCTTGCCCCAGAAGAAGAGGGCGACGGTTCCCGGACCCGTGTGGCTGCCGATGACGGTGCCGATGGAATTGATGAGGACCTTACCCTTCATATGGGGGAATTTGGCCTCAATTTCCTTGGCGACGGGTTCGGCGAGTTCCGGGCAACGGGACATGCACATGTAGACCTTCCCGTCGTAATTAAGTCCCTTATCCGCGAGCTCAATCATCTTCTCGACCATGCGGCGTTGGACTTTGCGTTCCCCGTGGCACTTCTCCCGGACGATAAGTTTGCCTTCGTTGTTCATGTCTAGAAGCGGGCAGATGCGTAACATGTTGCCGAAGAATCCGCTGAGTTTGGAGATGCGTCCCCCACGGACATAGTATTGGAGGTCGGTGGAGAAGAAGACGTGGTTCATATTGAGGCGGTGCTCCACGGCCCAGGCGGCGAGTTCGTCGATTCCCATTCCGGAATCGCGGAGGTCCGCCAAAGTGTCGAGGAAGAGGCCATATCCCGAACTTGCGCCCAAGGAATCTACAATGATGATTTTCCGATCCGGATATTTTTCTTTGAGCATGTTCGCGGCGAGGCTGGCGCTATTGACTTCTCCGGATAATCCGCTGGAAAGGGAGATGTGGAGGATGTCTTTTCCTTCTTTGAGGAATTCGGTGAAATACGCGACGAATTCTCCCGCGGAAGGTTGGCTCGTTTTGGTCATTTCACCCTGTTCCATACGGGTGAAGAATTCGTCGAAGGGGATGGTTTGGCCGAGGTCGTCCAAATGTTCGGTGCCGCCTAAAAAGAAACGGAAGCAAAGATAGCGGATATCTCGAGATTCGAAATGTTCTTTGGAAAGGTCGGCGGTGGAAGTTGCAGATAAAATGTAGTTCGTCATACTAGGTCCTTTCGTTTTCAAGATTAGGCTGTATACTAGATAAAGTCAAGATAATTTACTTCGTAAAATGGAATTAATCTTGAACAACTTGTTTATTATTGTACGAAATTGAAGCCGCTGTTGGTATAATATGTGCGTTCATGCGAACGGCTTTCAAGGAAGGAATCACCCCATGATTATCACTGCAATTTGCCTCCTCCTTGGTTTGGGAGCCACCCTCGCCAATTATTTTTTGACCTCTTGGTCCTCGCTCCCCTGGCCTTACGCTTTCTTGATGATCCCGACATGGCTTGGGTATTACCTTGCGGCGTTTGCCGTTTTCGTTTTGAGTTTCTTCCTTTATTGCATGATGTTCCCGTTAACCCGCGACATTCAAAAACCGCGGAAGGGGGCGTATTGGTGCATCTGCCAAATCATTCATTGGCTTTTTGGGTTCCTTTGGATTAAGACCCATATCACGGGCGCGGAGAAGCTCCCCAAGGGTCAACGTTTCCTGATGGTTTCCAACCATCTTTCCATGTTCGACTTCCTCGTCGTCCTCGCCCATTTGGGGCAATACGGAATCATCCCCATCTTCAAAAAAGAGGCGGAAAGCATCCCCATCGTAGGCAAAGTCGCCCATTACACCGGATTTATTCCCATCGATCGGGAGAACCCAGTGAAGGGACTTCGTGCTATACTTAAGGGGATCAAGTTCATCAAGGAGGGAACCGGTTCCGTATATATCGCCCCCGAAGGAACGCGAAATAAGGATGGGAAGATGTCCCCTTTCCATGCGGGATCGTTCAAAATCGCCGAAAAAACCAAATGCCCCGTCATCGTCTGTGCCGTCGCAGGCACGAACGATATTCATAAGAATTATTTCCGTCGCGTGAGCCACGTCTCGTTCGATGTACTCGAGGTGATATCCTCCGAGGAAGTCGCGGCCCTCTCCACGGTGGAATTGGCGGAGAAAGCCCAAGGTTTGATCCAAGCCCGCTTGGATGAAATTGAACACAAGGAGTAGAACATTCATGCTAAAGATTTTTGTCGACACTGACTGCGACGTAACTCCGGAGATAGCCAATAAATACGGATTTGGCCTCATCTCGATGCCTTACGTCGAAAAGGAAAACGTGATTCGTCCGTACGAAGATTGGGAGACGTATGATCCCCATGCCTTCTACGACAAGCTGCGCCATGGCGAACTCGCGACCACCTGCGCCCTCGCTCCGACCGATTACATCCGTTATTTCGAACCCTATTTCGAAAAAGGGGACGATATCCTTTACGTCCATTTCTCCTCTGCCATGACCTCGACCTTCAATTCGATGCGTTTGGCCCTCGATGATTTGATGGAACGTTATCCGGACCGTAAATTCTATGCCTGCGACACCCTCTGCATCACGATCCCCGCTCTTGCGATTGTCGAACGTGTCGGGGAACTTGCCCTCAAGGGTGCTTCCGCGGAGGAAATCGTCGAATTCGTGGAGAAGGAAAAACAACACTACGCCTGTTATTTCTTCGCCGACGACCTCAAGTTCTTCGCCCGTTCGGGACGTGTTTCGGGCATCTCGGCCGTCATGGGCAACTTGCTTGGCATCAAGCCGATCATTAATATCAATTCCGCAGGGAAGATGGGTTCCATCGCCAAAGGAAAAGGACGCCTCAAATCCATCGAAAAGGTCCTCGATTACGTCGAAGCCCTCCAAGAGGATATGAAGAGCTATCCGGTCTACGTCGCTTCCACCGACTGCGATGGTCTTGCCAAAAAGTTCATCAGCGTGTTCACCGAACGCTTCGGGGACGGATTCGATATCCGCTTGGTCCCGATCAACCCGACCGCGGGCGCCCACTGTGGCCCCGATTCGACGGGCATCGCCTTCCACGCGAAATCCCGCGAATAAACATCCATGGGTCGCTTCTTTCTTGAGGCGGCCCTTTTTTGGGCTCTTTAACATCTAAGTTGGTTTCAGTTGGTTTTTGTGAAAATAACTTGCTGAAACTCTAACTTTAGTTGGTTTGGAAAACGCCCCTTGTTTTTCGAGGGGCGTTTTTCGCATACTAGCCCAATCGTTTTTTCTCTCGCCTCAGAAGCAGGAACCTTTTCCGGGACCTCTCGAAGCTCGAATAGCCGTACGCTGTGTCGATCATCGACGAAGGGGCTCGCCCCGAGACTCCCAATCCTCGTAGATGGCGGTCCCTTCGTCGATGATCGGCCCGTCGACTTTGCCGAAGCAATCCGGGTCCAATCCAAAAATGCATAAAAATACGTTAGAATTCATACGCCTCCTTTCATTGTTGTTTTTCTGCAAGACTAATATATGAAAAGAGGTTTTTTCATTCATCCAAAAACCGCGAAAGCTTTAACTCTTGGGTTGGTTTCGTGAAAATCGAAACCAACTTAAATGTTAAAGAGCCCTTTTTTGTTGCTAGACAACTTAGGAAGGGGGAGTAGACTTTCCTCATGAATCCCGCGATTGATCTTTCCTCTTCGACGTTACCAACGGAACGCTTGGTTCTCCGTCCCTTTCTCCTTTCAGACCTCGATGATTTCTTTGCCTATGCCTCTGTCCCAGGGGTGGGGGAATCCGCGGGCTGGAAACATCATGAGAACAAAGATGAGAGTTTGGAAATCCTAAAGGAGTTTATCGCCGAGAGAAAAACCTTCGCGGTGACCATAAAAGAAGGACCTCTTATTGGCTCCATCGGAATTGAATCCTACAAAGAATCGGAATTCCCGGAACTTGCAGAATACAAAGGTAGGGAGATTGGTTACGTAATCGCCAAAGACCATTGGGGCAAAGGCATCTGCACCGAAGGGGTGAAGGCGGTTATCGCTTATTGTTTTGAGCAAGAGGGTTATGATTTTTTGTTGTGCGCCCACGGAGATTTCAACGTGGGTTCTCGGCGCGTCCAAGAGAAATCCGGTTTCGTGCATTACAAAAAGTTCTTGGGACGGAAGGACGACCATGGCTCTTCTTGTGATGGCTGGTACTCCCTCATCTGGAATCCTTCCAAACCCATCCCCCAAGAGGTTCAAGAAATCTGGCTCAAAAATAACCCTGAAATTCAAAAATAGAGGACCCATATGTTAAAAAACCCAAAGAAAATCAAAGACGATCTCGTTGCTTGGATCCGAGAATATTTTGCCGCATCTGGCAACAACTGTTCCGCGGTTATTGGAATCAGCGGAGGGAAGGACTCTTCCGTCTGCGCCGCCTTATGCGTGGAGGCCTTGGGAAAGGAACGCGTTGTCGGGGTCTTGATGCCGAATGGGAGCCAAAGCGACATCGCGGATTCTCGTCTGCTGGTCCAAACTCTCGATATCCGTTATTTGGAAATCAATATCCGTCCCGGGTATGAGGGAATGGTCGAGGCGATGAAGGACGTAACTTTATCGAAGGACGCCTATATCAACCTTCCCCCTCGTTTGCGCATGGCGACACTTTACGCGGTCGCCCAATCCTTGCCCGAAGGAGGACGGGTCATCAATACCTGCAATCGCAGCGAAGATTACATCGGTTATTCCACCAAGTTCGGCGATTCCGCGGGGGACGTATCTCTTCTTTCGGAGTTGCTTGTGGAGGAAGTCATCCAAATCGGAAAGGAATTGCCCCTTCCCGCCTTCCTCGTGGAGAAGACCCCAAGTGATGGGTTATGCGGGCAAACCGACGAAGATAAAATCGGATTCACCTATCACGAACTCGATACCTATATCCAAACGGGAGAGGCATCCCCGAAGACCAAAGAAAAGATCGACTGCCTCCATCGTTTGAACCTCCATAAAATCACCCCGATGCCATCGTTTCACCCAAAAGAGTGAAGAACGTATATCGAATTTGATTCTAATGTCTACCTTTTTGGTATCCTTCCAAAATACTTTTGGAAGTCTCTCTATTTCTTCTTGCCCCAAAGTTGGCTAGAATAGGCTTGCTATGGCGGAATATCAGATGAACTCTTCGAATAATGGCGCCAAAAAGAAAAAAGGCGCCTGGAAGTACGTGGTCTATATCCTCGTCGTTTTGATCGCGACCGCGATTTCCCTCACGATTTCCCTTTGGAATGATTTCGACAGCATCGTCGGCACCATGCAGCATGCGGATTGGCGGTACGTTTTGCTCGTTTTCGCGGTCGTCGCGGTTACCTACTGCATCGAAGGGTTGATTCTCTTGATTTTCTGCCGTCTATATACCCGCAAGTACAAGTTCCATCAGGCCATCGCCTGTTCGATGGTGGGTCAGTTCTATAGCAACGTAACCCCTGGGGCGAGTGGGGGACAAGTCATGCAGGTGTACACCCTCAAAAGCCAAGGGATTCAGGTGAGCAACGCGGCCTCCATCATGGTCATGTGGTTCATTCTTTACCAAGTGGCGTTGATTCTCTTTGGCATCGCCTCTTTGTCCTTTGAATCCGTCTCCATGGTCTCCATCAACCCGACGATTTCCTTGTTTGGCGTGACCTGGAATCCCCCAATGTGGCCGTTGGTCATCCTTGGGTTTGCCTTGAATTTATCGGTGATTTTGATTCTCTTCGTGATGAGTTACAACCATCACATCCACAACTTCATCCTTCATCACGTGATTGGGTTCTTGGGCAAGATTCGCATTCTGAAAAAACCGGATGAAACGCGAGAATCCCTCCGAGTTCAGGTAGAAAACTTCAAAATTGAGCTTCGTCGTCTCCAGTCCAACATCCCCGTTTTGATTTTGCTTCTTTTCCTGTTCCTCGTGTTGTTGTTCCTCCGTTTTTCCATCCCGTATTTCTGCGGCCTAGCGATGCACGCTTGGGGGGAAGAACAGCATTTCGTCTTTTATTCCTTCGACCAAAATGCCCCGAGTATGTTGCGGGCGAGTTTCTATACCTCCTTCCATCAAATGGTGACCGGCCTTATCCCTCTCCCGGGATCCGCGGGCGTCTCCGAACTTTTCTACTCCCTTTTGTTCCAACCCTTCTTTGGGGATAACACCGCGATTACTTCCGCCACCCAGCTTTTGTGGCGTTTTGCGACCTTCCATCTCATCCTCCTTATCTCCGGACTTGTGAGCGCCTTCTACCGCAGCCGTGGCGGAGCGGATGTCACCTACGCCTCGAGAAAGACCTTCGTTACCTTGCAGCTCGAGACGTACGACGAACGTAAACGCACTTCGGATTCGATGTATGAAACCGCTCAATTCTCGCGAAAGGAATTCCAACGGAAGTTCGCCGGGGGAAGCGCCCAAAAGAGGACCAGCAAGGAAATTAACATCCCTTACGAAGACGAAACGGACGGGACCTTTGATTTCCATTCGACCCGCATGAGGGTGGGAGATCCTTCCCCCAAACCAAAGAAGGAAAAGAAGGCAAAGAAGGAATCCAAAAAGCCCGCGAAAAAGGGTAAAAAGAAGAGTACCCCCGAATCCAACGGGTGGGATTCTTGGGAGTTTTAATCGTGAATATCGCCCTTTTTTCGGATACCTATCTCCCGGAAATCAACGGGGTTGCCACCTCTACGGACAACTTGGCTTCGACCCTTCGCGCCCATGGACATAAGGTAATCGTCGTCACCACCAACCCGTTCTCGAGCAACATGACCTTCGAAAACGACGTGATCCGCATCCCCGGGGTGGAGCTCAAGATGATTTACGGTTACCAATTCGCAAGACTCTACAACCAAGAGGCCGCGAAAATCATCGAACGTTTTCATCCCGATGTCATCCATTGCCAAACCGACTTCTCCGTCGGGATCTTCGGCGCTCTCATGGCGCGGAAACTCCACTGTGCCACCGTCTATACCTTCCACACGATGATGGAGGATTACGCTTATTACGTCACCCACGGCCATTTCGATCGCTTGGCCCGTCACGTGGTCCGCGGTTTCTTCCGTGAGAAAACCGCCCATTACGATGCAATCATCGCCCCGAGTGATAAGATTCGCGATTATCTCCGCGTGGTGGGGATCGATGCCTCCATTTACGTCATCCCCACGGGCATTGAATTCGAACGTTTCTCCATCGCGAACGAGAACAAGAAAGAGACGATGACCCTAAAACAGAAGTTTGGAATCAAGCCGAACGAATTCGTGATTCTCTCCTTGGGGCGTGTCGCGAAGGAAAAGTCGATCGATGTCTTGTTGCGTGGATATAAAAAGTTCCTCGATAACGGAGAACCTTGTCCCACCAAATTCGTCATCACGGGCTGGGGACCCGCGGAAGGGGAACTCAAAAACCTTGCCCATTCGCTTGGTATCGAAGAGAAAGTCGTATTCACGGGCAAGGTCGCCCAAAACGAAACCCATAAGTATTATCACCTCGGGGATTGCTTCGCCTCCGCCTCCGTCACGGAGACGCAGGGCCTCACCTTTATGGAGGCCATGGGGGCATCCCTCATCACCTTGGCCCGGTACGACGATAACCTCGTTGGGACCATTCAAGATGGCCAAACGGGATTCTTCTTCTTTGACGAAAACGACTTCACCGATAAGTTGAATCACGTCATCGCCCTAAAACCGAAAGAAAAAGCAAAAATTCAAGCCCAAGCCTTAGAGGCCATCGACCTCTATTCCTTGGAACATTTCTACGAAAACATCATGGAGGTCTATTCCCGTGTCGTCCGTCAAAACTGGTAGTGTCATCACCGAAATCAGCAAAAAGAAAACCGGGGCGGTGGTCCTTTTCGAAGATGGGACCAAAATCACTTTGTCGTTTGATTCCTTTACGGAGAACCCCCTTTACGTGGGGAAATCCTTAAGCGCGAAAGAAATCCTTAAGCTTAAGTCGATGTCCCAAAACGACTCGTTTTACGCTGACGCGCTGAAACTCTGCTTAAGCGATAGCAAAACCGAAGCGGAGGTCGTCGAACGCCTCGTCAAGAAAGGCGCGGGGAAAGAGGCAATCCATACGATTGTCACTCGCTTAAAAGGCGCGGGACTCATCGATGATCCTTCGTATGCACAAGTTTACCGCGACGATGTTGCCGCGCTTCGCAATTACGGAAAACGTCGGGTCCTCTTCGACTTGACCAAAAAAGGCATTCCCGAATCCATCCTATCGACCTTATCCTTCCCTCGGGAAGAGGAACTAAGTCGCGCGGTTCGTTACGCGGAACTCCTCAACAAACGGGCCTCCAAAGTCCCCAACTCCAGAAAGAAACTCAAGATGATTCAAGGGCTCATCGAACGGGGATTTGAGGAAGACGTCGCGAGGGAAGCCGTCGACCAAGTCGCGACACGAAACGACGAAGAAGGGGAACGCAACGCCTTAACCAAGGATTATTACGCTTATAAAGTCCAATACGAACGGAAATACGAAGGATACGTCTTACGTCAAAAGGTTCTCGCGGCATTGCTCCGCAAGGGCTACCGTTACGAAGACATCCAACGCTTAGAAAGTGAGGAACACCATGATTGCTGATATCACCGAAGGAATGCAACTCTACGGCACGTATTTAATCGCCGATGCGAAGAAGTGCCTCTCAAACGCCGGGAAACCCTATTGGTCTCTTGTTCTCCAAGATGCATCCGGCTGCATCGACGCCAAGAAATGGGACGTCGAACCCGACGATGAGGCGATCCTCGAAAAAGGCAAGGCCGCCTACATCATTGGCAACGTCCTCTTGTATGGGACGAAACTCCAGGTCAAAATCACATCCGTGGAAGCCGTCGACCCCAAGAAAATCGATTGGTCGTCCTTGATTCCAAGCGCCCCCGTTGCCCCGAATGTCCTCGAGGAAAAACTCCACCTTTATCTGTCGAGCATTCGTGACCAAGACATCGCCCGAATCGTCAACGACCTTATCACCCATTATAAGGATAGGTATCTCTCCCATCCTGCCGCGGTACGGAACCACCACGGGTTCTTGCATGGCCTTTTGTATCATTCCCTCACCATGTGCGATCTCGCCATCAAGGTCGCGAATCTCTATCCCGTCTTAAACCGCGATATGATGATCGCGGGATCCCTCATCCACGATATCGGCAAAGTCTATGAACTCTCGGGTCCCGTCGGCACCTTCTACACCCTCCAAGGACGGTTGCTCGGTCACATCGCGATTGGGCAAGCCGAAATCCGGGAAGCCGCGAAACGCCTCGGCTATTACGAATTCTTGGATCTTTCCGAAGACGAACAAAAAGAACAAGAATCCCAAAATAGCCCCGTGTTCCATCGTTACGAAATCGCGGTTCAACTTGAACACATCATTTTGTCCCATCACGGCCATTACGAATTTGGCTCGCCCGTCTTGCCGTTAACCCGAGAGGCAGTCGTCATCTCCTTAATCGATGACCTCGACGCGAAACTCCTGGGTCTTGATAACGCCTTCGCGGGGGTGGCCCCCGGGGAAGTCACGGGACGCGTGATGTCGATGGATAACCGTTATTTCTATAACCCCCATTCTTCTCCCGCGGAGCACGCCCCTTACGGGACAAGCGTCGAAGAAGAGTCCGAAGACCTCAAGAAATAAACAATGAAAAAGAGATACCGCGCGGCATCTCTTTTTGCTTCATTCCTTATATCTATATTTATATATAAGGTTATTTTCCCATCTCGTCGTGAAGCTCACAGGCAAGGCGAGGCAAGTCGATGGAGGTGATGTCTTGTTCCTTCATCGTGATTTGGATGCCTCCGTCGTTGCCGTATCGCGGAATGACGTGGACGTGGAAGTGAGGGACGCTTTGCCCCGCGGCTTCCCCGACGTTGGAGAGGATATTCACCCCTTTGGCGTGGAGCAAAGAGATTTGGGCTTGTCCGATGCGTTGGGCGACCGCCATAACCTTATTGAGGGTTTCTTTCGGGACGGCGAGGAAGTGCTCGTAATGGGCTTTCGGAAGGACCAGGGTGTGGCCTTGGGTGGTTTGGGAGATGTCGAGGATCGCGAGAACGTCATCGTCCTCGTAGACTTTCGCGCAGGGGATTTCCCCATCGATGATGCGGCAGAAGATGTCTTTCATTTGGTTTCCTCCAAAAAATAAGAGAAAGGGCAGGATTGCTCCTGCCCTTCTATTATAGATGATTTTCCCTTAATCGAAGAGGTCGGGGAAGGTGGTTTCGAAGTAGCTGTAGATTTCGTCGTCGTGGAAGCTCATTTGCATTTGTTCCACGTAGTATTGACGGGCAGCTTTCTTGTAGGAATCACCATCCGCGAGCAAGTCGGCGACTTTCCAGACGATTTGGTCCAAGGTTTCGCCTTCGCTGCCATCGGCGGGACGGGAGGCGTAACGATAGGATTCGCTGTCGTCGTTGCCCGTGGCCATCTTACCGGATTTGACGGCTTCGTCGATGCGGACGATGTACCAGGTCTTGCCGGAGTCGTCGTACATGGCGTAGGGGAACTCTTCACCGGTTTGGATCGTTTCGGGGCGGAGGTAGTACTCGCCTTTGACGCGCCAGGTGAATTTGGCCTTGATGATGCCGTTCGTATCTTCGGTGGCGTTCGGGTTATCGACTTCGTTGGCGACTTGGTTCTTGAAGAGACGGGTCTTCATGGACGAGGGAAGGTCGCTCAAACCGCTGGAGGTGTACCATCCGGCGGTGACTTTGGAGGCGGCGTAGATGTCGCGCTTCTTCATCTCGAGGCCGGTGGCGGGGCTATAGGCTCCGCCGTTGGTGAAGTCGGTGGTGGTACCGGTTTCCCAGCGGGAATCGTTCAAATCATCGTAGTCGATGAGGAGTTGGCCGTAGCTCGTTTCGCGGTAGACGGTTTCCCCGGCGGCAGTGACCGATTGGAAGCCCGCCGCGGCGTAGACTTGTCCGACCAAGGGGTCGCTGTTATCGGCGATGCCTTGGTAGAGTTGATCCAAGAAGGTGAGATCCTTGTACTTGGCGTCGACGTCTTTCGAGAGGACGAGGTCGCAATAGGCGCGGACCAACGAACGGGTGGAATCTTCGAATTTGTCCAAGTTCGGAAGGGCAATGTATTGGACCTTACGGGCGTAGGAACGTCCGAGGGTACCGTAGTTATTGTCCATCAAGTATTTCTCAACGAGGGCCTTGCGGTAGGCGTTGGGAAGGAGGGAACGTTCGATGTATTCCTTGTAGAAGGTACGGAAGGCTTCGAAGTCGCCGGTTCCTTGGAAGAACTTGGCGAAGTCGACGTAGGTGTAGGAGCCCAAGACCGCTTCTTTAATATAGGAAGAAGTGGTCGGGAAGGTGAGGAGTTCGTTGCGTTGGGCTTTGATGAACTTCTCTTCCTCGAAGATCTTGTCCTTTTGGTAGCTGGAGTTGTTGACCACGCTCCAGAAGGATTTGGCGATCGAATCCTTAATGGAATCGAAGAAGTTTTTCGCCTTGGTGGCATCGACGACGCCGTCGGTGGTGAAGGCGATGGGCTTGACGCCATCCTTCAAGGTTCCATCCGCGTTGTAATCGGCGAAGAAGTCGCCGAAGTAAACTTTCGCGTAGGAGAAGAGGATGTTGTTGAGGATCTTTTCGGAGTTGGTGTCACCGGAAGTGACGACCGCATCGTAGAGGTCACCCAAGTTGTTGGCGAAGATGTCGCCCGCGTTGTTGATGATGTTGGCTTCGCGGTCGGCGGCGGGGAGATCCATTTCGACGTCGCAGGAAGCGAGGCCGAGGGTGAGCGCAGCGAGGAAGGCCGCAGAGAGAGTACGAGTGAATTTCATTGTTGCATTCCTCCTTTCATTACGCTTTTTCGTAGCAGGGCTTGCCGACGCCCCAGACGCCTTGTTTCTTTTGCGCGTCTTCGGTGTTGTAGGTGATGGCGGCGAGTTCGGAAATCAACTTTTGGTCACCTTTCTCGCGGAGTTGACGGGATTCGTCCTCGGCAGTGAGGAATTCCGCGTACTTGGCCCAGTTGTTGTCCAAGGATTCTTGCGCGTCTTCGGCGGCTTTCTTTCTCTTTTCGGAGGAGAAGCGCTTGACGTTGTCGAAGACCTTGGCGACGGAGGCGTTGGCGACGTTGAATTCGGCGCCGGTCTTCTCGAGCAAGTATTGGACCTCGTAGGTCTCCATGATGTCGCTGTTGAAGTTGCTGAGCGTGGACTTGAAGGACTCGATGTTCTCGGAGTAGTTGGCCTTCGTGGTATCGATGCCCATGGCGATGTTGGTCGTCTTGTTGACCTTGGCACCATTGACGGTGTAGGTCGGGTAGTCCTTGCTTTGTTCCGGATTCTCAAGGGTGTAGAACTCGGAGAGGGTGGTGACGTCCGCGGTATCCTTGGTCGCGGTGTATTCGGCTTCGGTGATGCTCGCGAGCTTTCCGCTCACTACGTGTTCGCCGTATTCGCTAAGGGGCGAACGGTCGATGGTGATAAAGTGGATGCCTTTGGTTCCGGAGTCACCGCGGACCGCAAGGATGATTTGGCCCTTTTCGTTGGTGAGGGCGTTGACCGCGTTGCCTTCGGAATCGGTGAGATCGAGGTAGTCGCTGGTGTCCACGCCGAATCCCGGGAGGGAGGCGTAGGCGTTATCCTTGACGCCCTTCCAGGCGGCTTCTTCGGCGGTCATCTTGTAAGCATCGGCTTCGTAGTAACGGGCTTGGACGCTTTCTTCCACCGACGGGTTGAAGTCGGAGGAGATGACTTCGTTGTACGCGATCTTGGTCGGGGTGATGACCGCGATGCGGTGGGAGTTGAAGTACTTGTTCCAGATGACGTTGCGGGGCATGTAGGTGCTCGAGCCATCGTTGACCTTGAAGGTTTGGGTCGGGAAGTTCTTGTTGACTTGGTCGTTGGCAAGGGCAACCGCGGCACCGAAGGGGATGGTGCCGATGGAGCTGAGGACGCCATCCGCAGCGGCGGCGCTGCTCAAGAGCTTGGTCTCGCTGCCATCACGGTAGGTAGCATCGCTGGCCCATTGGAGTCCTTCTTTTTGGGTGTCGTGGAAGGCATCGCCGGCTTTGCGGTAAATGGTGTCATACGCGTAGACGCCATATTGGAAGCCTTGGACGAACGAAGTGGTGACGTCCATGATTCCCAAGGAACCGTATTTTTCGGCCGAACCGGTGTCTTTGGAATAGGTCTTCGCCAAGACGCCGAAGCTAAGGCGCGAGGTGGCGGCGGTTTCCCCGTGGTCCGCGTCGTTGGTGTTGGCGCCGGCCATCATGAGGATGACGTCGCCGAAACGGGCGGCTTCGGTTTCGCTGAGCGCGGTGCTCGTGGCATCGGATTCACTCGCCCCGCTGGCCTCCAACAAGATGTGGGAGACGTTGTAGGGGAGACGGGTATCGAGGTAGCCCTTGGATCCTGGGCCGAAATCTTGGCTTTCCGGGAAGAAGGCGGTGCCGTCTTCGCGCACGCCGTCGCGGATATACTTAAGGTTGTCACCCGCTTTGAAGTCTTGCTCGAATTTCTTGAGTTCGGCATCGTAGAGTTTCTTTTGGAAGAGCTCTTCGATATTTTCAACGCCTTCACCGCTGAAGAGCGATTCGAGTTCGGCGGCATAGGTGGTGCCGTTGTTGTTCGCGTTGGTCTTGGCTTGGTCCTTGATACCTTCGACGTCTTTGGTGGCGTCTTTCTTCAAGGCATCGTAGTCTGCGGCACGGCTCGTATCCGCGTAGTATTGGCGGATCAAGATTTCTTTTACTTTGCTGAAATCAGTGGTAGCGGTCGAAGAGCTGTTTTGGTAATCTTCGAACAAATCGCTGGCCTTGTACTCAACCTTCGTGCCATCGGCTTGAGTAAAGGTAATTGCAACACCCACTTTGTAACTGGTTTCGTTGCAGCCCGTGAGCGCCGCAACGGCGAGAAGCCCAGTGACAATGGTGAGGAGTTTTCCTTTTTTCATGTGGATTCGTTCCTCCTTCGTCTGAACGTAGCGCACAAATCTTATACTCTTTAGAGTATCTAGGCAACTAATTTATTTGACGTTCTCAAAAGTTTCTCGAAATTTTTCCAAACGGTTGGGATTTCGGTCAAGGAAAACGCTTCGAATGGAAAAATTCGCTATTTTTCGGGATTCCTCCTATGAAGAGCAAAGAAGTATATCGTTTTATTTGAAGGGAACGCCTCTTATTGTATACAATAATCCGACGCTTCAAAGGAGGCGCTTTTCATGTCGAAAATCGTGATTCGCAATTTACACGTATCCGTCAAAGATACGGAAATACTCAAAGGGGTGGACCTGGAGATCAACAGCAACGAGACCGTTGCCCTCCTCGGACCCAACGGGCACGGCAAGTCCACACTGCTTGGCGCCATCATGGGAAACCCGAACTACACCGTGACGGAAGGAACCATCACTTTGGACGGGAAAGACGTCCTCGCCATGAGCGTGGATGAACGTTCCAAAGCCGGTATTTTCCTCGCGATGCAATATCCCAGCGAAATCCCCGGGGTCAATTCCGCCGATTTCATGAAAGCCGCGATGAATGCCCGCCGGGAGAAGCCGATGAGCCTATTCACCTTCTACTCGAGCCTCAAGAAAGCCTATGCCGAGATGGGCATCCCCTTTGAAATGTCCAATCGGAACCTCAACGAAGGATTCAGCGGGGGAGAAAAGAAACGTAACGAAATCCTCCAACTCAAACTCCTCGATCCGAAGTTCGCCTTGTTAGACGAAATCGACTCGGGGCTCGACGTGGATGCAATCAACGTCGTCTCCAAAGCCATCGAAGAAGAACAAGCCAAAGGCCGTGGGTTCTTGGTCGTCAGCCATTACGCGCGACTTTATGACCTCATTAAACCAACGCGCGTGGCCATCATGATCAACGGCCGCATCCAAGTCACGGGTGACCCGTCCTTAATCCACCGCATCGACACGGAAGGATACGAATGGATCAAGACCGAACTCGGCATTAAGATTGAGAAAGAAAACGGTTCGATGAACAATGTGAGCATTGGGGTCTGCGCGACCAAGGAGAAAGCGGGTCTCTAATGGACAATACCTTTGTTGACGCCCTCGTCCAAGATAGCGAGTTCTTGGTGGATTCCCGGGAAGATTCCCGCCTTCTTTTTGCTCGCTTTTCGGATTCGGGCGACCTCAACATCACCGTTCACGTGAGGAAGAATTCCCACGTTGAGATTGCCTTCGCGGATTTTGCTTTGGGAACCTCCAAGATGGAATTTCACATTTTACTTGAAGAAGAAGGGGCATCCGCCTCGTTCCATGGAGCGTTCTTTGCCTCGGGAAACGATAAGAAATCGGTCTCCGCGGACTGCATCCACCTAGCGCCCCACACCACGGGTTTGGTGGAGAATTACGGCATCGTCCAAGATACCGCGAAACTCTTCTTTTTGGGCAAAAGCGATATACGTTCTGGCTCCTTTTCCTCTTCAACCCGTCAAAGCGCCAAGATCATCGTCTTTGACGAAGGCTGTGTCGCGAAGGCCTCTCCCGTCCTTTGCATCGACGAGAACGACGTCACCGCGAGCCATGCGGCGGTCGTGGGAAAACTCAACGAAGAGCACCTCTATTATTTATTGTCTCGCGGACTTTCCTTAAAGGAAGCCCGTCACTTGATTTCGGTGGGATATCTCAAACCCATCGCGCAGTATTTTGATGTGGATCTCAAGGCTAAAATCGAGGCCGCGATTGAGGGGGACATCGCCCATGATTGATCCCATTCTCATTCGCAAAGACTTCCCGATGTATCGGAACCACATTCAAATGCAGGGGAAGTCCCTCATTTATTTGGATAATGCCTCCACGACGTTCAAGCCCGACTGCGTGGTGGATGCGATTACCCGATATTACACCCATGAAACCGCGAACTCCCATCGCGGGGATTATGATCTTTGCTATGCGATGGACCAGATGGTTCTTTCCACTAGAAAAGCGGTCGCGGGGTTTATCCATTCTCTCCCCGAAGAAGTGGTTTTCACCGCCGGGGACACCGCAAGCTTGAATCTCGTTGCCTTTGGTTATGGGACCACCCATTTGACCGCGGAAGATGAGATTCTCCTCACCGAAGCGGAACACGCCTCTAACGTCCTTCCATGGTTCAAGGTCGCTGAGATGACGGGATGTAAGATCTCCTACATCCCCTTGGACAAAGAAGGAAGATTAACCGTTGAAAATCTCCGCAAAGTCATCTCCAAAAAGACCAAAATCGTCGCAATTGCCCATGTTACGAACGTTTTGGGGTATGTTGCCCCTGTAAAAGAAATATGCGCAATCGCCCATGAATTTGGCGCGATTGTGGTTGTGGACGGCGCCCAATCTGTTCCCCACCGCCCTACGGATGTGAAGGACCTCGATTGCGACTTCCTCACCTTTTCCGCCCACAAGATGTGCGGGCCGACCGGCGTTGGCGTGCTCTATGGCAAATTCCATCTGCTCACCGAAACCGACCCGTTCATGACCGGTGGTGGAATGAACTCAAAGTTCGATATGTGTGGGGACGTTGGCTATCTCGCTCCGCCCCTTCGCTTCGAGGCGGGCACTCAGCCTTTAGCGGAAATCCAAGGACTCAAAGCCGCAATCGAATACCTCCAATCCATCGGGATGGAGAATATCGAGGCTTACGAACGGGAACTCAAACGTTACGCCGTGGAGAAACTCCTGGCGACGGGGAAAGCCCATATCTACAACCCGAACGCGGAAGCGGGAATCCTCACCTTCAATGTGGATGGGGTCTTCGCTCAGGACGCCGCGACCTACCTTAATTCGAAGGGCATCGCCTGCCGTTCGGGACAACACTGTGCCAAGATCCTCAATGACTTCCTAGGGACCGTGGCCACGGTTCGCGCTTCTTTCTATATATACACGACCAAAGCCGATATCGACGCACTTGCGGAAGCGGTCACTAATGGAGGAGATTACCTCGATGCCTACTTCAATTGAACTCGATCCGATGATGATGCGGGAAATCATCGTTGACCATTACAACGCCCCGCGCCATAAGGGTGATTGCCCCGATCTAACGGTCTACAAAACCACCCATAGCTCCTCGGTCAATTGCATCGACGACATCGATGTTTTCCTAAAAGAGGAAGATGGCAAGATCGTCGATGCTTTGTGGAACGGCACCGCCTGTGCGATTTCCACGGCTTCGACGGACATCCTTTGCGATTTGCTCATTGGACAAACCAAGGAACAGGCGGAAGTCATCATCGCCGAATACACGAAGATGATTACCGGGGAAGAGGAATACGATGCCTCCGTCCTCGACGAGGCGCTCGCCTTCATGAACACCCACCGCCAACCTTCGCGCATCCACTGCGCCACCATCGGTTGGGATGCCTTTAAGTCATTGTTGGACGCGGAGGACCACCATGAGTGATTCCCCAAAAAAAGCGGACGTCCTAAGCGAGGAGTACCGTTACGGCTTCAAGGACAAAGACGTCTCGATTTTCGACACGGGCAAAGGTCTCTCCGAAGAAGTCGTTCGCGCGATTTCCAAAGCCAAAGACGAACCGGAATGGATGCTCGAATTCCGTTTGAAGGCGTATCGGCAGTTCCTCAAGATGCCGATGCCGGATTTTGGCCCTTCGCTCGAGGAAGTGGATTTTGATTCCTACACCTACTTCACCCGCGTCGCCGAAGGAGAACACTCCTCGTGGGACGAAATCCCCGACACGGTGAAAAAGACCTTCCAAAAACTCGGTATCCCCGAAGCGGAACAGAAGTATTTATCGGGCGTTTCGACCCAATACGAATCGGAAGTCGTCTACCACAACATGCTCGAAGAACTCCAAGAGAAAGGCGTCATTTTCCTTTCCTCGGATATGGGGTTGAAGATGTTTCCGAAGATATTCAAACAATATTTCGGAACGGTTATCCCCATCGCGGATAGCAAATTCTCCGCCCTGAACGGGGCTTGTTGGAGTGGAGGTTCTTTCATCTACGTCCCCAAAGGCGTGAAACTAGATAAGCCTCTTCAATCCTATTTCCGAATCAATAACCAAAAAACCGGACAATTCGAACGGACGTTAATCATCGCCGATGAAGGCGCGGACATCCATTACATTGAGGGATGCACCGCTCCCGTCTATAACAAGGAATCCCTCCATGTCGGCGTGGTTGAAATCGTCGTCAACAAAGGGGCTCACGTCCGTTACACCACCATCCAAAACTGGTCCACCAATATTTTGAACTTGGTCACCCAACGTGCTCGGGTGGAAGAAAACGGATTCATGGAATGGGTGGATGGCAACATCGGTTCGATGACCACGATGAAGTACCCTGCCTGCATTTTAAAGGGGGATGGGGCTCGTGGATCGACCATCACGATTGCCGTTGGTAACGCGGGGCAATACCAAGATAGCGGTGCCCGCATGATCCACATCGGAAAGAACACTTCAAGCTCTATCGTCTCCAAATCCGTCGTCCATCATGGGGGGACGGCCAATTTCCGTGGCACCGTCCGCATGATGAAGGGGGCGACGGGTGCCAAATCCCACATTGAATGCGATACCCTCATTTTGGATCAATTTTCCCGTTCGGACACCATCCCAAAGAACGAAATCCAAAACGACGATTCCTACATTGAACACGAAGCCACGGTCTCAAAGATTGACCAGGAACAGCTTTTCTATTTGATGAGCCGCGGATTAACGGAACAAGAGGCGACTCAGATGATCGTCATGGGATTCATTGAACCCTTCGCCAAAGAGCTCCCGATGGAATACGCGGTGGAACTCAACCAGCTCATTAAGATGGATATGTCGGGTTCGATTGGCTAAAGAAGTATGACCGATTTTGATTTGATTGTCGTCGGAGGGGGACACGCAGGGGTGGAAGCCTCCCATGCGGGCGCGGTTTTGGGACTGCGCACCCTTTTGATTACCCTGAATCGAAAGATGATCGGCAATATGCCCTGTAACCCTCACATCGGGGGAAGCGCGAAGGGGATCGTGGTCCGTGAAATCGATGCCCTCGGAGGACTCATGGGCATCGCCGCGGACAAGCGTCCTCTGCAAATCAAGATGCTCAACACCGGCAAAGGTCCGGGTGTCCAATGTCTCCGTTCCCAACAAGACAAGAACCTTTATCCTGCATACGTCCTCGCTCTTTTGGAACAAACGCCCAATTTGACCATCCTTGAAGGAGAGGTCAAAAAGGTGAACGTGGAAGAAGGGGAACTCAAAGGCGTCACTCTCGCGGATGGGCGTTTCCTATCCGCCTCCAAAGTCATTTTGACCACGGGCACCTACATGAATGGACGCATCATTTCGGGGCGCGATGTCCATCCTGGGGGACCCGATGGAGAACCCGCTTCCATTGGATTGTCCGAGTCGTTGGAGGAACTTGGGATTTCCATGGTTCGCCTCAAAACCGGTACGCCTCCTCGGTTAAAGAAGTCGACGATTGATTTCTCCAAGGGCGAAATCCAAGAAGGATCGAAAGAGAAATTGGCGTTTTCTTATGCGACGACCGAGTTCGTTCCCTTTGAAAAACAACTCCCTTGTTATCTGATTTACGCGGGTGAAGAAACGATTCAACTCGTTAAAGACAACCTCGATCAAAGCGCGGTGTTTGACGGAACCATCCAAGGAACCGGACCCCGTTATTGCCCCGCGTTTGAATCCAAGGTCGTCCGTTTCGCCGATAAACCACGTCATCAACTTTTCCTTGAACCCGAATATGAAGATGGGGAATCCATATACCTCCAAGGCTTTTCCACGGGCATGCCCCATGAAATCCAAGAGGCGATGGTTCATTCTTTGCCGGGTCTAGAACACGCGGAAATTCTCAAATGGGCGTATCAAATCGAATACGATGCCGTCTGTAGCAGCGAATACGATGAGACGTTGATGCTCAAAAAGATACCGGGGCTTTATGTTGCGGGTCAAATCTGTGGGACCTCGGGTTATGAAGAGGCCGCTGGTCTAGGCCTTTGGGCCGGGGTGAACGCCGCGAGAGCCTTCTTCCATCAATCCCCGTTTGTTTTGAAACGGAACGAAGCCTATATTGGCGTTATGGTGGATGACCTCGTCACCAAAGGGACCGATGAGCCCTATCGTTTGCTTTCCTCCCGTGCGGAATATCGCTTGCTCTTGCGTCATGATAACGCGGACGAACGCCTCTCTGAAATCGGACACCAAATTGGCCTACTTAGCGAAGAACGGTATGCGTCATTCGTCCAAAAACAGGAAAGAATCCAAGAGGCAATCCATCGTTTATCCACTAGTAACGTCAGCGATCGGGAAGGCCTTAATGCGTATTTGAAAGAGATGGGTTTCCCTCCGACAAACGATGGAAAGAAGGGCCTTGAACTCCTAAAACGTCCGCGGTTTACCTATGCCCGCATCCGTTCCCTCATGATGGATGTCTTAGGGGATTTGGAACTCGACGAAGGAAGCATCCTTTCGCTAGAAACCAAGGTCAAATACGAAGGTTATCTCGCGAAAGAAGAAAAAGAAGCGAAGAACTTCATCAAGGAAGAAGCCATGCTTCTCCCGCCGGACGTGGATTACCTCCATATGGACGGGTTACGACTCGAAGCCCGTCAAAAGCTCGACCGTATTCGTCCAACTTCCATCGGCCAAGCGAGTCGAATTGCGGGGGTCAATCCCGCGGATATTTCCATCCTCATGTTATATCTAAAGAAGGAGAAACGTTTATGACGTACGAAGAATTGGCTCTGGAAACCGCGAAACTCGGTTTGTCTTTGTCTCCTGACACAATTGAGAAACTCCATCGCTATGCAGTGTTGCTAAAAGAATGGAACGAGAAGATGAACTTAACCGCGATCACCGAGGAAAACGAAGTCATCGAAAAACACTTCTACGATTCGCTTCTCGCTGCCTCCGTTTATGACTTCTCAAATAAGAAAATCGCCGATATCGGAAGTGGGGCGGGATTCCCCGGAATGGTTCTTGCCCTGGTTTACCCAAGCGCGAAAGTCACCTTAATTGATGCGACCAAAAAGAAGTTCCTTTTCTTGGAAACGGTCGTGAAAGAACTGCAAATCCCCAATGTAAAATTCCATATCGGACGCGTGGAAGACATGAAAATGGAACGGGAAACCTTCGATTGCGTCACTTCCCGTGGGTTTGCCGCGATGAACGTATTTTTAGAAGTCGCGGCTCCCTTGACCCGAGTCAACGGCATTATCGTCGCCCTCAAAGGTTTACGTGGGGAAGAAGAACTTCACGCTGCCTTAAATGCCGAGCAAAAGTTGGACCTTCACCTTCGAAAAAGAGCGGTCCTCAAACTCCCGAGTGGGGATACCCGTAGCATTTTCACTTTCGAAAAGACTCGGAAAACGAGCCCAAAGTACCCTCGTCCTTGGGCGGAGATTTCCAAAAAACCTCTTTGAGGGTGTTCCTTCTTTTCTTGAAAAGGTTAATATTCTTCTATGGCGAAAATCATATCCATCGCAAATCAAAAAGGCGGGGTTGGCAAAACCACGACCGCCATCAACCTTTCGAGCGCCCTTGCCCATATGGGACGGCGCGTTTTGCTCGTGGATATGGATCCCCAAGGCAATGCCGGACGGGGGATGGGGGTGGACATCGCTACCCCGAACCGCACCATCTACGAAGCTTTGCTCGGGGATTGTTCCATCGAGCAAGCGATGGTCAAAACGCAGTTTGATGAACTGACCGTCATCCCCTCGAATTTACGTCTCGCCAACCTTGAGGCGTCCATGTATTCGACCCCTCGTGCTCAACCGTTTTTCCTTCTTCGGGAGGTTTTAGCCCCGATCAAGGACGACTTTGATTACATCATTATCGACTGCCCTCCATCGCTGGGCCTGCTCAATTTGAACGCGCTTTCTTGCTCCACGAGCGTTTTGATTCCCGTTCAATGCGAATACTTCGCGATGGAAGCCGTGGCCGCGATCCTTTCTTCCATCCATAACGTCCAAAACCAATGGAACCCCGAACTATCCATCGAAGGATTCTTGCTTACGATGTACGATTGCCGGACCCAACTTGGCATGGAGATCCAACAGGAAGTCCGTCGTTATTTCAAGGAAACGACTTTTGTCACCGCGATTCCGCGGAACCAAAGCATTTCGGAATCCCAGGCCCGTCAATTGCCCGTGACCGTCTTCCGTCCGACTTCCGCGGGAAGTTACGCCTATATCGCCGTCGCGAAGGAAGTGATCGACCATGAGCGCTCCTGAAAAGCCGAGCCCGATTTCGGGATCCCTTTCCTCCCTAATTGAAAAATTCTCCCATAGCGATGTCATCGCCGAAATGGAGAAGGAATATCAAAGCGCTCCCACCAAACTCCTTTCGATTTCCTTAATCGATGACAATCACTATGTATCCGAAGTGATTCTTCCCGACGAAGTGGTCGAGAGCTTTTCTTCCTCCCTTCAAAAGAAAGGTTTTTATAACCCCGTTGTCGTGCGTCAAAAAGAGAACGGACGTTACGAATTGATTTTGGGGAGAAAACGTTTCTTTGCCGCGAAGAAAGCAGGCATGCTTTCCCTTCCAAGCGCCGTCCTGGAGGTCGGAGACGAAGAAACCCTCCTTATGCTTCTGGCGGATACCCGTGACCAGCGCGAGTTTAACGTCGTGGAAATGGGGCTTGTTTGCCAAGCCTTGTCCAAAGAATTCCATTACACCCAACAAATGCTCGCGGATCTTTCCCATCAATCCCGTTCCCAAATCACCAACACGATGCGGATTCTCAAACTCCCTCCCTGGGTAAGAAAAGAAGTGTGTCTTGGTAAATTAAGTTACGGACACGCGCGTGCGATTGCCTCTCTTTCCACTAGGGAAGCCGAGGCGATGGTGAAGCGGATTCAAGAGGAATATTTGTCCGTCCGCGCAACCGAGGCGATTATCCGAAAATCGCAAAAACAGGCGACCCATATAGGCGAGTTCAAGGCAATCGAGGATCATTTTGGGGCGGAAATTTCCTTAGAAGAAAGTTCTGTTACCTTTCAATTTTCAACCTCGGAAGAACTTAAAAAGTTCTTGCGAAAACTCAAGAAAAAGCTCCTTAAATAACCCCTTGTATAGTGGAAATATCGGTGCGTATAATACTCCCGTAACTTCAGGGCGACGAGAATTACGTCGACTGGCGGTATAGCCCGCGAGCCATTACGGCACGATTTGGTGAAATTCCAAAGCCAACGGTAAAGTCCGGATAGAAGAAGGGTTTTCGGGGCCTTGGAGTCTACCATTATGTTGGAGGATTCCCTATGACACCTGAGCAAAAGTGGATGATCTTCGGCATTATCGCCGGAGTTTTTGTTATCGCCACCATTATCCTTTGCATTTTCCGGGCTAAACACCCCGAGTCGTTTACTATAAAAATGCTCGCTCGCATCGGTATTTTCACCGCATTCTCGACGATTCTTTATGTCGTTCCCGCCCTGCAAATTCCCTTGCCTTTTTTCCCGGCTTTCTTAACCATCCACATCGATGAAGTCCCTTCCATGTTGGCGGGATTTGCCTTTGGTCCTTTCGTGGGTATTGCCACGGTTGTCTGTAAGACCCTCATCAAGTTACCCCTTACGACCACGATGTGTGTTGGGGAACTTTCCGACGTCATCTTGAGTACCGTTTATGTTGGGGTCACTTCCTGGTTATTCAACAAAAAACGGAATATCGCCGGGGCGAGCATCGCGATTGGGGTTGGCACCCTCATCCAAGTCCCCCTGGCAATGGTTCTCAACGTCTATGTCTTGATTCCTTTCTATATCAACTTGATGGGATTCACCGAAGAGATGCTCCTTGGCATGATGCAAGCCGCCGTCCCCGCCATCACCGATGTGGGTTGGAGTTATGGTATCTTGGCCGTCTTGCCGTTCAATTTGCTTAAGGACGCCATCGTAATTATTTTGACTCTTGTTTGCTATCGCTTCCTCCGCGTTGTGCTGGAGAAAATGCATAAAGATAAGGTGCGGGAACACGCTGCCGCCGAAGAAGTGGAGACCTCCGGCGACAGTGGTCAAAATATCCTTTAGTCCTTTCAATAAAGGGTACCGTTCTCGCTTCTTTTTCGAAAAGTTGCACAAAAAAAGGACCGCAGCCGCGGCCCATTTTTTGTTGATTGCTTACTCTTCAACGATCGCTTGGACCGGGCAGCTCGCAACGGCGTCAGCGATATCCGCTTCGTCGCCGTCGGCAATGACTTCGGCCTTGCCATCGTCGTTGAAAGCGAAGATGTCGCTGTGGGCACCGACACAGGCGCCGCAGCCAATGCATTCATCCGCGTTAACAATGACTTTGCTCATGGTTCGTTCCTCCGATGAGGTAATTATATCGACCAACCACAAACAAAGAAACGCCCATTTTCTTCTTTTTGAATTTTTGGAATTCCCTACCTCTTTGGTATTTACCAAAACCCCTTTCTCAAGGATAATTGATGGCATGGAAACAAGGATGGAGCGTTACGCGAAATATCGGGATTCGATTCGTCGAATGACGGAAGAAGATTTCGCCGACGCCCGTTTATCCGCCGCCGAGAGGGATCGTCTTTCGTCGGCCAAGACTCCCGAAGAGGCTTCTCGAGCTTTTTTGGGGTCCCTTTCCGCCACAACTTCCGTGCCGACCGCGAACCGCGATTACCTTAAGTCCAAAAAGAGAATGACGGTTTTAAAGATTTGCGTGGGGGTCATTTTGCTGGCGGGATTTTTGGCTTGGGGGATTTCCTTGTGGATGAGGATGCCAAAATGAAACATGTTTCAATCGCAATCGACGGGCCGGCCGCGGCGGGGAAAAGCACGGTCGCGAAGCTCGTCGCCAAGAAACTCGGTTTCGTCTATGTCGACACCGGTGCTATGTATCGGGCTTTCACCTGGTACGTGATTCATAAGGGACTCGATCCCAAAAATGAAGAGGAGAGCTGTTCTTTAATCCCCGAAACGGATATCGAACTTCGGGAGGACGGTTCGGTTTTCGTCTGTGGCCACGACGTCACCAAAGCGATTCGTGAACCCGCGGTCTCCTCGAACGTTTCCTATATTGCCTCCTATAAAGCTATCCGTCTCGCCTTGATTGAACTTCAACGGAAGATGGGCTCTTCCGCCTGCGTGGTGATGGACGGCAGAGACATCGGTTCCTACGTTTTGCCAAACGCCGAGGTGAAAATCTTCCAAATCGCATCCGCGGAGTGCCGCGCGAAACGTCGTTTCTTGGAAAACCAATCCAAAGGCATCCCCACCACCTACGAAGAAGTGGTCGCGGATGTCAAAAACCGCGATTACATCGATTCCCATCGGGATTTCGATCCCTTGATGCAGGCGGAAGACGCGGTTGCCCTAGATACTTCCGACATGACCATTGATGAGGTCGTGGATGCGATTCTAACGATTGTAAAAGAGAAAACAGGAGTTGTCCCATGCCGTTAGGACTTGTTGCGTTAGTGGGTGCCCCCAACGTTGGGAAAAGCACCATATTCAATCGAATTCTCGGACAGCGCCTTTCCATTGTTGAAGATACTCCGGGGATCACCCGTGACCGTTTATATGGGGTAGGCGAATGGCTCACCAAACGTTTCCGCGTCGTCGATACCGGGGGAATTGAAATTCGCAAAGCCCCTTTCCGTGAGGAAATCAAAGCCCAGGTGGAAATCGCCATCGAAGAAGCCGATGTCATCGTTTTCGTTACCGATGGGCAAAAAGGCTTATCAGGGGATGATAAAGCGGTCGCTCGCATGCTTTATTCGTCGAACAAACCCATCATTTTGGTCGTCAATAAAGTCGATAATCTCCAAATGATCGCGAACGCCCAAGAATTCTTTTCCTTGGGACTTGGCGATCCGTTCCCCGTTTCGGGGGTCCATGGCATCGGATTCGGCGATTTGCTCGATAAAATCATCTCGATGCTCCCCGAAAAAGAGGAAGAGAACTATGGGGATGCCATTCCCTTCTCTTTCATTGGGCGCCCAAACGTCGGCAAGAGTTCTTTGACCAACGCAATCCTCGGGGATGAACGAGTCATCGTGAAGGATTTGGCGGGAACGACCCGCGATTCCATTGATACCCCCTTTACCCGAGATGGACGGAATTACGTCGCGATCGATACCGCGGGGCTGGTTAAACGTGGAAGAATCTACGAGGCCGTCGATAAATACGCGGCCATCCGTGCCTTGGGCGCGATCGACCGTTCGCAGGTTGCGGTCCTCGTTTTGGATGCCGAAACCGGAATCCTTGATCAAGACCGGCACGTCTGCGGCTACGCCCTCGACGCTAAAAAGGCCATCGTGGTGGTCGTCAACAAATGGGACCTTGCCCCGAAGGGACTTGGCCAAGAGCAATTCGTCGAGGAAATGAAGACTCGATTCAAATTCCTAGACTTTGCCAAAGTCATCTTCGTCTCCGCGAAAACCGGGCGAGGACTGGATAAAATCCTTCCCGCCATTCAAGAAGCCTATGAATCCGCTTCCCGCCGCGTGCCCACCTCGATCCTGAATCAAATTATCCAGGATGCCCAGAACATGAACCCAACCCCGGAATTCAATCACGGACGCCTCAAAGTGTTCTATGCGAACCAAGTCTCCACGAATCCTCCGACCTTCGTCTTTTTCTGCAACGATCCGAAGTTCGCCCACTTCTCGTACACGCGTTATTTAGAGAACCGTTTACGCGAGACTTTTAACTTCACGGGCACCCCGATTCACATCGTTTACCGAATGAAAAAATAGGTCGAAATTTTCATGAAAATGGATTTGGCCAAAAAATTCGCATCCATCGATGGTTTTGTTCATTTCCTTCAAAAATGTAAGCGTTTTCATTGAAAATGCCTTTTTTCGTTGAAAATGGTTTGCAAAGCCTATTTTCACGTCATATATTACAAATGTTCATCGTAATTTAGGAGGAATCATCCCATGAACAAAGCAGACCTTATTAGCGCCATCGCCGAAAAGGGCGTTCTCTCCCGTCGTGATGCGGAAGCTGCGATTGACGAAGCTCTTGAAATCATCAAAGATGCTCTCGTCCGTGGGGAAGACGTCAAGCTCTCGGGCTTTGGCATTTTCTCGAAGAAGGATCGTGCCGAACGCATTGGCACCAATCCGTCCACCCGCGAAACGATTCGCATTGCCGCTTCGAAATCCGTTTCTTTCAAACCTTCCAAGAATTTGAAGGAAGAACTCAATAAGTAATTTCTCTTGTTGAGGCAAAGAGGGTTCCAATCGGAGCCCTTTTTTCTTCTCTATTTATGCTAGAATACCGGCATGGACTTGCCCTTGCTTTTCCTTCGTTACGCGGAAATCTTCGCCTCGAAAGGATATACCTTATATATGATCGGCGGCACCAGCCGAGATTTCTTGCTTGGGAAAGAGCCCGCGGATTATGATTTCGTCACCGATGCGACTCCCAAGGAAATCTCTTCCTTCCTGGTCGCCGCGGACTTCGCCTTCGCGCGGTTTGGAACGGTGAAAGACGTTTCCTTCGGGGTGGATGTCGATATCGCGACCTTTCGCAAAGAAGGGGGTTACACCGATTCGCGGCATCCCTCCTTCATCGAGTTCATCAAAGACCCAAAAGAGGATTCGAATCGACGAGACTTCACGATTAACGCGCTTTATATCGATAAAGACTCCAACATCCTCGATTTCCATCATGGGCTCGAGGATTTGCGAAACGGAATCATTCGCTTCATCGGGGATCCCCAAACCCGAATCAAGGAAGACCCCTTGCGCATCCTTCGCGCGGAGCGATTCGTCGATCGGTTGCACTTCCAACTTGAAGAAGAAACCAAAAAGGCGATGGAAGAACATTACGAACTCCTTCGCCTCCTCAACCCCCAAAAAGTAGAAATGGAAAGGAAAAAAGACACCAATGTCCGCTAGTATGCCCACGGAAGGATTCGACTTCCATTACTTGCTCCTCGAGTATTACAAAAAACTCGGCATCACCGAGAATGAGTTATGCGCCATTTTGATGGTGAACCACTTGCTTAACCAAAAGAACCTTTGGATCACCGCGGACATGCTTTCCATGAAGATGAACTTCAAGACGAAAGACGCCGATGCCTTATTGGCGAGCCTCGTCCAAAAGAAACTCCTTGAATTCGTCCCGGATACCACGGTCCCCGGAGGATGGAGAACCTCCATCGAGCCGTTGCGTAAGATCCTTTGGAAGCGTTTTGGGGACGACATGGCCCGCAACAACCAAAACGGATACGACAAACAACGCGCGAAAGACCTTTCCGAAATCTATGATTTCTTTGAAAAGAAATTACGGAAGACCCTTTCCCCGTTTGACAAAGACGCAATCAATGATTGGCTGGACGACGGATATCGCGTCGTCCAAATCAAAGACGCGTTGGAGGATTGCCTGCTGGAAAACAAGAAAACCGTGAAATCCATCGGCAAGCGCCTCCGTCAAATGCGCGCGGGGGATGACCGCCAAAGAGAAGGCGTCTCCCCGGTTTCCGAAGATTGGAGCAAGGACCTCGAGGAAACCATTCGCATCGCGAACGTCAAATGGGTGAACGGCAATGAGGATTGATCCCTCTTTCTTTTCTTCTTATTTAGAGGAAACGTTTCCGGACGCGAAATGTTCCCTTCATTTTTCTTCTCCTTTTGAAGCCTTGGTGGCCGTCATGTTAAGCGCCCAAACAACGGATGCTTCCGTGAATAAAGTGACTCCTGCTTTATTCGCCAAATTCCCGACCCCTTTCGAACTGTCCAAAGCCAGCCAAAAAGAAGTGGAGGCTTACATCCAAAGCCTTGGTTTATTCCATAACAAAGCAAAGAACCTGATTGCTCTTTCGAAGGTCCTCGTGGAGCAATTTAAGGGGGACGTCCCTTCGTCTTTCGATGATTTGGTGAGCCTTCCTGGAGTAGGGGTGAAGACTGCTAATGTAGTCTCCGCGGAGTGTTTCGCCCGTCCTTCGATTCCCGTGGATACCCATGTGGGACGCGTATCCAAACGGGTGGGATACGCCAAAAAGGATGACGAACCTGTGGCCGTGGAAAAGAAGCTTGAGAAGATATTTCCCAAAGAATCTTGGATTCCCTTGCACCATCGAATCATCGCTTTTGGGCGGGAAATTTGCCATGCCCAAAAACCCGAATGCGATTGGTGCGGTTTCCATTCCGTTTGCCCTTACAAGGCAAAGGCTTTGACCAAAGCAGGCAAGTAATTGATCGGGGGCAGATAACTCTCTTCGATGAGGATGCCCTCTTTTTCAATCGTGGAGTAAGGAATACTTGCGCGAGGTTTTTCGCGATAAAACGCGGTGATGAATTTCGCGGGCAAAAGAAAGGTTTTCTGATGGGCCACGAAATGAACGAGGAAGAAGGCGATGCCCCCGTGCTCCATCACTTTTTCGAGGTGATCGATTTGTTGCAAGGGGATGTTCGCTAACGGGAACGCGGTCTTGTTTCTCGTCTCTTTTGCTTCAAAATCGATATAGTGTCCTTCGTAAACACCGTTATAGTCGGTCGTGGATTGCTTCTCGTAAAAGGCGCTCGTAATCTTCGGGCCGTGGTTATAGTCAACCTTGACGACGCGGATTGGGGTCGGGCGTTTGGTGATGATACATAAGCCCTTTTCGCGGTAGTACTCGTTGCTGCGGTTGATGGCCTCTTCAAAAGCGATGCCGCGGTTTCCAGGGGCGACTTTGCAGAGGGTTTTGACCGATTTTGGCTTCTTGGATTTCTCTTTCTTCAGAAGAGGGGAAGAGGTATCGCAAGGTTTCACTCCGGGAGGATAATGCACGGTCATTTGAGATCGGTCTCCAACATGGCGTCGAAGTCTTCTTTGCTCACGGTTCCTTTTTCGTTTAGCTGCCGAATCATCGCGCGAAGAGGGGCGGGAATCTTATGGGCGCGCGATAACGTCGCGGCGTATTCGCGTTTCAAAATATCCTTTTTCTCGAGCATCGCTTCATAAAGAAGCATGAGGTTGTACGCATCGCTTAAGGCATCATGAGCCTTTCCTTTAAAGGAAATACCAAAGAGTTCGCAGGCGCCTTCCAAGGAAAGCATGTTGTCCGATTCGCTTCGCACATAGTTAGAGAAAAAGGAACCAAAATCAAAGACTTTATGGGAAATTGCGGTTGCCAGTTCTTCGTCTGCATCCATGTTGTTGTCGCTTGAGGCGATGAACATCCCCGCGTCCTGATTGCCATAAGAGAAGAAGAGGATGGATTTGAAATCCCTCCCAATGTATTTGACGAGATCTTTCAGCATTTGACGGAAGGGAATTCCGTCTTTCCGTAATTTGGCTTCGGTGATGCCCGTTAACTTGGTGACGTAAAACCCGATGGGGTGCTTCGCTTTCACGTAGGCTTGAAACGGCTTGTAGACTTTCTTGATGGTTCCATCGGGGCGAAGGGAGGCTTTATAGGCTCCGATTTCGATGATTTCGTGGGAGATTTGTGTTCCTTCCAAATCGAAGAAGCAGATGGTGTTTCTTCCTTTTAAGATGCGGTCGAGTTCTTTCATGAGACGCCAAATTATACTTCGAAACCTTTTTCTTTAGGAGGGGGATAGTGGAGAGAAAACAAACTCGGGAAAATTATCGTTTTTTCGTCTTCCTTTCGTTGTGCATTATAGTCGGATTGGATATAATCCAATGCGAGGAATTTTATGGACGATAAATCTTTGAATCTCTCCCCCAAGCTGATTTTGGCCAAAGTCTTTCCCGGCAACGTCAAAGGGTACGACCCCGACGAAGTGGATCGCTTCTTGGACCTCATCGTGCAGGATTACCGGCATTATGAGAAGTACACCCAAGACTCGACCGCTTACATCCAAAGCCTCGAAACCACGATCGCCAAACTCCAGGAAGAGATCCAGAAGAAGGACATAGAACTCGCAAGAGCCAACAATCAACTCCGCGGTGTCGCATCTCGAGGCGTCAACAAGTCGAATATTGATTTGATTCAATACATCGACGTGCTTGAACGCGCCCTCTACGCCCGGGGAATTGATCCCAGTTCCTTGAAATAAATCCGGCCCAGATGGCTGCTCCGAAAGGAGAGGAAAGTCCATGCTCGCACCGCCTGTGATGGCGGTAGTGATTGCGGTGGGGGAAGCAATAACCCCACGTGCGGTAGCGCGCAACGGAAGGCGATTGACCCCCGTGGCCAAGAGCCCCTAAACGTACCACAGAGACGAGCTTGATGGCGACATCAAGATGAAACGAGGTAAGCCCCGCAAGCGAGAAACCCAAATTTGGTAGGGGAAGCACCCAAGACGAAACGAAGTTGAGGGGGCCAGAGCGATCTGAGACAAATTGCCATCCGCGACAAAACATGGCTTATCGGGCCGGATGCTATTCTTTTTTGGAGAGTTATGAAAACAAAAGTGAATTTGCCCACCAAAATCACCATCACGCGCATCGCGCTCGTCGCTGCGTTACTGGTCCTTTTGTTTGTCTTTGAAATCCTTGGCCAAAATGGTTATCAAGGCATCGTCCTCGGAGATTCGGGCATCTCTTTGATTCACCTTATTGCCTGCGTTGTGTTTGTGATTGCCAGCGCGACCGATGCGTTAGACGGCTATTTGGCCCGCAAATGGCACCAGGTCACCAATCTGGGCAAGTTTCTCGATCCCATCGCGGATAAGATGCTCGTCAATTCTCTGTTCATCTTCCTTTGTGTCCCCTCCTCTTTTGCCCCCGATCAAATGGTGGTCCCCGTGTTTTGCGTCATCCTCATGGTCCTCCGCGACCTCGTGGTGGACACGATGCGCTTTGTGGCCGCGAGCAAAGGGCAGGTGGTGGCCGCGAATATCTTCGGCAAGCTCAAAACCGTCTTCCAGATGGTGACCATTCCCTTGGTTTTACTCAACGGCTGGCCGTTCTCTTTGTTTGATTCGTCTTGGGGGATGTTCGACATCACCCATTTGTTTATTTATCTAGCGACCTCGATGTCATTGGTAAGCGGGGTCATCTACGTAGTTCAAAATCGCCATGTATTGGTCAGCAAGGAGGAAACGCATGACTAATCTCGAAAATCTATTAGCGACCCTTTCATCGAAAGGATTGACCCTTGGCTCGGCGGAAAGCTTGACCGGTGGGCTCTTTGGTTCCACCGTCTGCTCCATCCCCGGGGCGAGCGCAGTCTATAAAGGCGGGGTCGTTGCCTATTCGGCGGAAGTCAAACAAAAAGTCCTTCACGTCTCCGAAAGCGCGATTGCCGAACTCGGGGTCGTCTCCGCCGAAGTCGCCAAACAAATGGCGGTCGGTGGGAAAGACGTCCTGAATGTCGACATTTGCGTATCCTGCACCGGGAACGCCGGCCCAAGTGCGGAACCGGGCAAGGCGCCCGTGGGTCGCGTCTACCTTGGCGTATGCTACGCGGGATCCGTTTGGACGATTCCGATGGATTTTACCGGCGACCGCAATAACATTCGAAAAAAGACGGTGGATGCGATGGTTTCCTTCGTTTCCTCCCTCTTCCCAAATGTTGCGGCTTAAATTTTTTACAAACAAACCATCCGCTTTTCGGAAATAAGTAATGGTAGGAGGCATCCAAAATGGCAAATAACGAAGAAACCACTAACAAAGACAAAGCGCTGGAAGACGCGCTCAAAAGCATCCAAAAAACGTTTGGCAAAGGCGCGGTCATGCGCTTAGGCGAACGCCAACGTGTCGATGTGGACGTGATCCCCAGTGGCTCCATCCTCGTCGACCACGCCCTCGGAGTCGGAGGATATCCCCGTGGACGTATCATTGAAATCTACGGTCCCGAATCCTCGGGCAAAACGACCTTGGCCCTCGAAGCCATCGCCCAAGCCCAAAAGAAGGGGGGACGCGCCGCGTTTGTCGACGCGGAGCACGCGATTGACCCCGACTATGCGGAAAAGCTCGGCGTGGATATCGATAACCTTATTCTTTCCCAACCGGATTCCGGCGAACAAGCCCTGGAAATCGTGGAAATGCTCGCGAGCTCGGGCGCTTTGGACATCATCGTCGTCGACTCGGTCGCGGCCCTTGTTCCCCAAGCCGAACTTGACGGGGTAATGTCGGACAACCAAGTTGGTCTCCAAGCCCGTTTGATGTCCAAAGGCATGCGCAAAATCGCCGGCATCCTCAACCGCACGGGAACTGTCGTCATCTTCATCAACCAACTCCGTGAAAAAGTCGGCGTGGTGTATGGCAATCCCGAAACCACGACCGGGGGACGCGCTTTAAAGTTCTATGCGACCATCCGCATTGACATCCGCAAAGCGGAAGCGATTAAAATGGGTACCGAAATCATCGGTAACTCCGTCAAAGTCAAGGTCGTTAAAAACAAAGTTGCCCCGCCCTTTAAGAACTGCACCGTCGACATTATCTACGGCCAAGGCATCTCCCGATATGGCGAGATCCTCGACCTTGGGCTCGAACTCGGATTCGTTGAGAAGAGTGGCAACTGGTATTCCATCGATGGCAGCAAGATCGGCAATGGACGCGAAGCGGCCAAAGGCTACTTTGAAGACCATCCCGAACTCGCCGATGATTTGGAAGCCAAGATTCGCGCTTCTTTCTCCGGAGATGGGGTTCTTCCCGAATCGGCCGAATAAGGTTTTAGGGGCAGCTATGCCCTTTTTTTAAGGAGGTAGTATGGGTTCTTTACTCTATTTTCAATCCGGTGGTCCGACATCGGTCATCAATTCTTCCTTAAATGGCGTCATCCGCCGCTGCAAGGATCGGGGGATTCGCGTTTATGGGGCGATTCGTGGCCTCGAAGGCCTCATTTCCCATAACGTCATTGAGCTGACTTCCCTTCCCTATAACCGACTTTGTTTGCTTCGCCAGACCCCCGGCATGGCCTTGGGGACTTCGCGAAAGAGAATCACCCCGGACTTTCCCTATTGGAGAGAGGTGGAGCAAACCTTAATCGACCTCGACGTCGACTATTTGCTCGTGAACGGGGGCAACGATTCCATGGATACCGCCCTACGCATCCACGAACATTTCGATTCTTGGGGACTAAAGGTCGTCGGGATACCCAAAACCATCGATAACGACCTTTATGGCACGGACTTTGCCCCGGGATATCCAAGCGCTTGCCGTTACGTCATGAACTCGGTCGCCGCGATGGTACTCGATGGTCGCTGTTATTCCAAAGGTAAGGTCAACATCATCGAAATCCAAGGAAGGGAGGCCGGGTGGCTTGCCGCTTCCGCTTCCCTAATCAAAGGTGGGGCCGCACCGGATTTGGTGCTTCTCCCCGAAATGGAATTCGACATTGAAGACGTCCTTCTTCGCATCAAGGGAATCTACGACAAGAAAGGTTATGCCTTTATCGCCGTCGGCGAAGGGATTGAAATTCCTTCTTCCTCCTTTGCGACGCCCGATGAATTTGGCCACTTGGTCAACGAAGGGGTCTGCTTTGCCCTTGGAACCTTGGTGAACGAGCGTTTCCATTTGCCGATTCGAGCCACCGCTTTGGGGACGCAGTGCCGTGGCAATCCCTATACGATTTCCAAGGTCGATAGCGATGAAGCCCAGTGGTTGGGGGAAGCGGCAGTCGATGAAGCACTTCGGGGCGTGAGCGGCGTCATGGTCGGTCTTCGCCGGTCGAACGAAAAACAACTCCACTTCGCGTTAGAGACCACCCCGTTACGTCAAGCCGCAAACTACGAACGTCTCTTCCCAAAAGAATGGATCGATGGTCTTTCCATCCGCAAGGAATTCGCGAGTTATCTCTTGCCTTTGCTTAGGGGCGACATCGATGTGAAGACGGACAAAGACGGCCTTTTCCTCTTCACCGAATTGCTTTCCAAATAGTTTTTCATTGACGAATTTGGCAAATCGAAAAAATCTTTTTGGGCGAATTCGAATAGACGTCCCCCTTATTTCGCCTTCTATAGCCAAATGGAGAGAAATTTCGCCTATCCCCGAAGAGCAAACCTTGGTAAAATGAATTGCACTCTAAGAGTGTTGCTTCTCCGAATACCATATTCGATTGATATTTATTGGGATTCCTCCCTATAGTCTACCAACGTGTTTCATGGAATTATTTCCCAAGTTTTCGGGGGAGTATGCGGCTTTTAGTGCACCTCAACTTGTTAAGGAGTTATTCATATGATTGAAATTGGAGTAGCCATCGCCATCGCGGTAGCCACGGCTGTCGTGGGTGGAATCCTCACTTTCCTCGTCCTCTTTCTTATCGACAAAAAGAAGAATATTTCTGCTTTACACAAAGCGGATGGCATCATCAGCGAAGCCAACGCCAAGGCAAATCGCATTGTCCGTGACGCGCAAATTGACGCCAAGCAACACATGCTCGAAGCCAAACAACAAGTCGATGCGGAATACCGTCAACGCAAGCAAGAGCTCGCCGCGGAGCAATCCAAACTCGACGCTCGCCAAGCTTCCTTCGATGAACGCGAAACTCAGCTTCTTCGCCGCACCGAATCCCTCGAAGCCAAAAGCGCTTCCTTGGATGCCCAAATCGAATCCAACAAAAAGAAACGCGCCGAACTTGATCGCCGCATCGATGATTTGATCAAGGAACTTGAAAAAGTTTCCGCGATGACCATGGAACAGGCCCGCGCCGAGATTCTTTCTCGCGTCGAAGCCAAGATGTCCTTGGAAGTCTCCGCTTACATCAAAGCCAAAGAAGACGAGGCCCGCGACACCGCGAAGGCCCGCGCCACCGACCTCTTGGTCCAGGCCTGCCAACGTTACGCCTCGGACGTCGTGAGCGAACGCACCGTCTCCGTCGTCGCCCTTCCGACGGATGAGATGAAGGGCCGCATCATCGGACGCGAAGGCCGTAACATCCGCGTCCTCGAACAGCAACTCGGCGTCGATCTCGTCATTGACGACACCCCGGAAGCCATCACGGTTTCTTGCTTCGACCCGATCCGCCGCGAAATCGCCCGCAAATCCTTGGAGATTCTCGTTAAGGACGGCCGCATTCAACCCGGACGCATCGAAGAAGTCGTCGCCAAAGTCAAAAAGGAAGTCGACGATTCTTGCTACAAATACGGACAAGACGCCTGCTTCAAACTTGGCTTGCCCCGTATGTCCCGCGACCTTCTTTACTACGTTGGTCGCCTCCACTTCCGTTCTTCCTATGGCCAAAATGCCTTGAAGCACTCCATGGAAGTCGCTTATCTTGCCGGCCTCATGGCGGGAGAACTCGGACTCGACGTCAACCTCGCCCGCCGCGCGGGCTTGCTCCATGACATTGGCAAAGCGGTCGACTTCGAACAAGAAGGCACCCACGTTCAACTCGGTTACGACATCGCCCGTCGTGCCGGGGAAAACGATGTGGTCCTCAACGCGATTCAATCTCACCACGGCGATGTCGAAGCCCGTTACGTCATCTCCTATCTCGTCGCGGCTGCGGACACCCTCTCCGCCGCTCGCCCGGGCGCTCGCAGCGAAACCCTCGAAACCTACGTCAAACGCATCGAACAACTCGAGACCATCGCCAAGAGCTATGACGGGGTCTACCAAGCCTTCGCGATGCAATCGGGTCGCGAAGTCCGCGTCATGGTCATCCCCGATAAGGTCTCCGATGCCGAAGCGGTCAAGATGGCCCAAGACATCCGTGCCAAGATTGAAAGCACCGTCACTTATCCTGGCCAAATCCGCGTCTCGGTCATCCGAGAATACCGCGCGATCGAAACCGCGAAATAACCTATGCTGCGAATCCTCTTTTTCGGCGACGTCGTTGGGGAAATCGGAATGCACGCCCTCGAAAGGGAATTGCCGCGTTTACGGAAATCCCTTTCCGCCGACTTCATCATCGTCAATGGCGAAAACGTCTGCAAAGGAAAGGGGTTAACGTTCAAGGAATATCGCGCTTTGGTGGACGCGGGGGCGGATTGCATCACCCTTGGCAACCATTACCATGGTCGCGATCAAATCGATGATTATATTCAAAAGGCCGGACATTTGATTCGGCCTTTGAATCTTTCTACCTATTATCGGGGAGAGGGAAGCGCCACCTTCGAGGTTGACGGATACGACGTCACGGTGACCAATCTCCTCGGCAGGGCCTTCATGAAAGAAGAAGTGGAGGATCCGATTTCTTGTTTCGACGAGATTTTGGAGGATTCCTCCCATATCCATATTGTGGACTACCATGCCGAATCCACCTCCGAAAAAGCCATCTTCGCGGAAGTTTTCCGTGGGAGGGTTAGCGCCGTCATCGGCACCCACACCCACGTTCAAACCGCGGATGAGAGTATCCGCGGAGGCACGGGATTCTTAAGCGATGTCGGATTCTGCGGCATAAAAGACGGCATCATTGGGTACGATCCCCAAAGCGTCGTTTCTTCCTTGGTCTACCATTCGGGCGAACGTTTCTCAATTCCCGAGGAAGGCCCGAGCGAAATCGATTTCGCCATCATTGATATCGACCCCGACACGGGGGAATGCAAATTGCTCGAAGCGGTTCGTCTGCTCGAGGGAAAGGAGTATGTCCATGTCTCGCACCATCTATAAATCTTTGCCGGATCTCTCCCAAGCGAGAAATCGCACCGTTGCTCCGACCACGATTCGGAAACCCATCGTCGTCCCTCCTTCGGTCGCCGAGTATGGAAAGGGGCGGAAATACCTCATTAAGACTTTTGGCTGCCAAGGCAACGTCCGCGATGAGGAAATCCTCGCGGGATACCTCGAAGCGGCGGGAATGACCCGAACGTATGAGGAAAAAGAAGCGGGGTTGGTACTCATTAACACCTGTGCCGTCCGCGAAAATGCCGAAGAGAAAGTCTATGGCGAAATCGGCAAATTCAAGGTCAACCACAAGAAAGACCCAACCTTTGTCCTCGGCATCTGCGGATGCATGATGCAAGAAGAAGGCGTCGCCAAAAAGATCAAAGCGTCGTATCCCTACGTCAATTTGATTTTCGGGACCCATAACATCCCCGAAATCCTGAATTTGCTTGGGGAGCACCTCGAACGGAAAAAAGACCTCGTGAACGTTATCTCCTACCCGGGGGATATCGTGGAGAATTTGCCTTCCACGCGCCTAGACAATTACAAGGCGTTCGTCAATATCACCTATGGGTGCGATAAATTCTGCACCTATTGCATCGTTCCCTATACCCGCGGCAGAGAAAGAACCCGCGCGAAGGAAGACATTCTCAAAGAATGCAAAGAACTCGTGGATCAGGGTTATCAAGAAATCACCCTTCTTGGCCAGAACGTCAATAGCTACGGCAAGGACTTTAAGGACGGCACCTCCTTTGCAACCATCCTCCAAGAAGTCGCCGAACTCGGCATCCCCCGCCTTCGTTTCATGACTTCCCATCCCTGGGATTTCACGGATGAAATGATCGATGCCATTGCCAAATACCCGAACATCATGCCTTGCATCCACCTTCCCGTCCAAAGTGGTTCGACCTCCATGCTTCGCATCATGGGGCGGCGTTACACCCGGGAACATTATTTGGAACTCGTCAAAAAGATCCGTGAAAAGATCCCAGAATGCGCGATTACGACGGACATTATCGTCGGCTTTCCCAATGAAACCGAGGAGCAATTCGAGGATACCTTGACCCTCTGCGAAGAAGTCAAATACGACGCGGCCTTTACATTTATCTATTCTCCCCGAAAAGGGACCCCCGCGGCTAAAATGGAAGACAACGTAGACGATGCGACCAAGCACGAACGTTTCGATCGCTTGCTCAAGGTCGTCGAAGAAGGCGTCATGTCCCATAGTCGTGAGATGGTGGGAAAGGTCTATAAGGTTCTCGTCGATGGACCATCGAAAAAAGACGAAACCATGCTTTCGGGCTATACCGAGACCAACAAACTCGTCCATTTTGAAGGACCCGCTTATTTAAAAGGATGCATCGTCGAGGTCAAAATCACCGAGGACCACGCTTTCTCCATGAAGGGAGAACTTTTGGAGGATCCCGTGGTTTGTTTGGCCAAACGGTTAAGCACTTCTTTGCAAAACGAAACGGTCGCTAAAGAGTACTTGAAAGCGAAGGAAGCCTTTGAAGAATCTCCGACCTTGATTGCTCTTCGCGCGTCCATTCAAGACGCCCAAAAGAAGATGATGAACCGGGCCGCCGAAAAGGATGATTCGGGCTTTCAAGAAGCCAAAAAAGCATACATGTCCCTTATGAATTCCTATTTTGAGGACCCGGTGGTGAAGAACTATCTCGCCCTTCAAGACGAGATGGAATCCCTTTTGAATCAAGTGGAGGACGTTCTTTCGTGATTTTGGTTTTGACCGGGGCAACGGGCACGGGAAAGAGCAAAATCGCCGCTTCCCTTGCCAAGAAAATCAACGGGGTTGTCATTAACGCCGACGCTTTTCAGGTGTATCGCGAACTCCATATCGCCACGGCTATGCCTTCGGAAGAAGTCCGCTTAAGCGTTCCACATTATCTTTTCGATTTCGTTCCTTTGGATTCCGCTTATTCGGTCTATGAATACCAGGAAGACCTTCGCGCGTTAATCGCGGAGTTGACCCTCCAAGGGAAGAACATCATCATCGCGGGAGGAACCGGCCTATATATTCGCGCGGGACTTTACGATTATGAGTTCCCCGAGGAAGCGTTGGTGGACCTTTCCTCCTATCAAAGCCTCACGAACGAGGAACTCCATGCCAAACTCATGGAGATGGACGGAGAAGCCGCGAAGGCGATCCATCCGAATAACCGTCAACGGGTTCTTCGCACCATCGCGATGATTCTTGGAACCGGAAAAACCAAAACCGAGATCCTATCTTCTCAAAAACACCTTCCTTTATACGACGCCAAATTCTTTGTTCTTGAAAGCGACCGCGCCCCGTTATACGAACGGGTGAATGCCCGAGTCGATGAGATGTTCGAGGCGGGGCTCGTCGAAGAAAACCGTCGTTTGGTGGAAAAATACGGGAGAACGCCCCGCGCTTTTCGCGCGATTGGGGTTAAGGAACTCTTCCCTTATTTTGACGGAATCAAGTCTTTGGAAGAGTGTAAAGAAGAAATCAAGAAGAACACCCGTAACTACATCAAACGCCAAGAAACCTTCTTCCGTCACCAGTTCACTTTGATACCGGTAAAAAGCGAAGAAGACATTTTGGCGAATATTTGATGCTTTATTTTTCGAAAGGCTTAAACTTTTCTTTGGAGGATTCTATGGAACTCAAACGTATCACCGAAATCGCCCAAATCGCCGGTATCCCGGAAGAAGCTTTGGAACCCTATGGGAAATACAAAGCCAAAATCTCTTCTTCCTTTATCCGTTCCCTTGAAGGAGCACCTCAGGGAAAGCTCGTTTTGGTTTCCGCGATCACCCCAACCAAAGCGGGGGAAGGGAAAACCACGACTTCGATCGCCCTTGCGGAAGGGTTTGGCAAAATCGGGCAAAAAGCCATGCTTTGCCTACGCGAACCGAGCCTTGGTCCCGTCTTTGGCATCAAGGGCGGAGCAACCGGAGGAGGCAAGGCTTCCGTCGCGCCTTCGGAAGACATCAACCTTCATTTCACGGGGGACATGCATGCGTTAACGAGTTCCATCAACCTCATTTCCGCGATCATCGATAACGAACTCTGGCAAGGAAACGAACTCGGAATCGATCCGAACCGCATCGTTTGGAAACGCGCGATGGACATGAATGACCGCGCGCTTCGCGAAGTCGCTTTACACGGGAACGATTCGCGTCATGCTTCCCGCGACGATTCTTTCCTCATCACGGTCGCAAGTGAACTCATGGCGATTTTTTGCCTCGCCAAAGACGAAGAGGATTTCTTAGCCCGCGTCCAAAGCATCATCGTCGCCTACACCTATGAAGGAAAGCCCGTCACGGTTAAGGACCTTCGCATTTCCCACGCGATTATGAAGCTCATGCGCCAAGCTTTGATGCCAAACCTCGTTCAAACCGTAGAAGGGAATCCTTGCATTATCCATGGGGGACCTTTTGCCAACATCGCCCATGGCTGCAATTCGATCATCGCGACTTCGACCGCGTTACGCTTAGCCCCCATCACCGTCACAGAAGCCGGCTTCGGAGCCGATCTCGGCGCTGAAAAATTCCTCGACATCAAATGCGTCGCGGGAGGGTTTACCCCAAGCGCCGTCGTCATGGTCGCGACCATCCGCGCCCTAAAAATGCACGGGGGACAAGAATTCGATGACCTGAAAACCCCGAACGTCGATGCTTTGGCAAAGGGTGTCTGCAACCTCGAAACCCATATGGAAAACATCGCTTCCTTTGGAGTTCCCGCGATCGTCGCCATCAACCATTTCGCTTCCGATTCCCCTGAAGAAATCGCCTTCCTCGAGCGGTGGTGTGAGAAGAAGGGTTATCGTTATTCCTTCCTTGATGGATTTGAAAAAGGAGGGGAGGGTGCCATCGATTTGGCGGTGAAAGTCCAAGCGTTGCTCCAAGAAGAAGAGACCCATTATCATCCTATTTATGATTTGAAATCCCCCATCAAAACCAAGATTGAGACCATCTGCAAGACCATCTATCGGGCGGGTAAGGTCGAATACGAACCCAAGGCCTTGGAACAAATCGCAAGTTACGAAAAGATGGGGTTTGGGGATGCCTTCATCTGCATGGCGAAAACGCCCCAATCCTTCACCGATGATCCGAAGGTTTTGGGTGCCCCGAGTGGCCATACTATCCATATCCGCGAAGTGAATCTTTCCGCCGGGGCGAGGTTCGTCATCCCCTTAACGGGGGAAATCATGACTATGCCAGGCCTCCCAAAAGTCCCCGCCGCGAAAAAGATGGAGGATCAGCCATGGTAAGCGGATATTCGCTTTACGACGAAGTGGAGATGAAGAAACCCCATCCCTGCTCCGCGCGAAACAAACGCTTCCAAATTATTCGTTTGGGGGCGGACGTCAAAATTGTCTGCCTTGCCTGCGGAAACGTCATCATGATGGACCGCGATAAGTTCAATTCCCGCATCAAAAAAGTGATTGCTTCCCACGAAGGACCCATCGCCCCTCACCCTTAATTGTTGCAGTGCCGAAAAACTGTCGGAAAAATTTTTAGGAAATTTCTTTCGCCACAATCGGCACTTTTTCTTTTTCGATTCCAAAAACACTTCCAAAAACCGACTCCGTTCTTCCTATAAAAGAAGTAGGAGGGCGAAAATGGATTATTTGTTGGAAGCACGAAATCTTGGAATGAAATTCGATGGGGAGAAGTACTTATTTCGTCACGTGAATTTTGCTTTTCCCGACAAAGGGATGTTCGCTCTTCTTGGGCCAAGCGGATCGGGGAAAAGTACCTTCATGCACCTTCTTTCCGGTCTGCTTCCTCCCAGTGAAGGAAAGGTGTTTTTCTGCGGCAAGGACATCAATAAAATGGCCATAAAAGAAAAGAGTTTCTTTCATGGGAAAATGGTTTCTTTCCTTTTTCAGCATTACGAACTCCTCGATGGTCATAGTGCGGTCGAGAATGTCGTCTTGCCTCTCCGGATGGCCGGAAGCAGGAAAAAAGAAGCGGACCAAAATGCGAACGAACTTCTCGCCAAACTCGGGTTAGGGGATAAAAGAAAGATAGACGTATCCCTCCTTTCGGGTGGAGAGAGGCAACGGGTTGGTTTAGCTCGGGCCCTTGTGAGCAACCCAAAAATCCTCTTTTGCGATGAGCCGACGGGGGCCCTTGATAGCGAGTCTGCCTCGCGAACCATGGAGATACTGAAAGAGGAATCCCAAAAGCGATTGGTCTTGCTTGTCTCCCATAACGTTGCCTTGGTGAAGGCCTACGCCGATGCGGTCATCTCTGTGACGGGAGAAGAGATCATTCTTCCTGCGTTAAGCGAGCCGCCTCGGTTGACGATTCAGCCAAATGAAAAAGTAAGAATGAGCAAGCCTTGGAAATCATCTTTTCTCTTGGCCCATTTTAAGGAAGATTCTTGGAAAAACATATTGGGATTTGTTTCGGGGTATGTTGGTTTTTCGATGCTCCTTTTGTCGTTTGGGTTTTCCTATGGCTCGAAAGATGCTTTGATGGAATCCGCCGCCCAAAGTCCGGGGTATGGATACACTTCTTTGACCAAAAAGGAGAGGATGGAAATTCCAGGATCCAATCTGACTTTATCCAAAGAACGGATGCCATCTTTAGAAGAATCCGAGGCCCTCTTTGATCAAATCGGCGTCAGCATCGAACGGGATTATCGTTATTTCTTTCCTTCGGATTCCCCGTTTGGCGTAGAAGGAAAGAACTATCCATCTACGTCTTTGGAACCTGTCTATCAAAGTGACGGCCTTCGTCTTTCTTCTTTGTTGATTGAGGGTTCTCCGTTTGCATCCTCCTCCTTTTATTCCATCTATATCAATGATTCTTTATCCGAGGAATACGGTGTGGAATGCGGAGACATCATCACCCTTCCTTTGGAATTTACCTATGTCTATCGTGGTTTGACAGAGGAAGTATCGACGAATCTTTCTTTTGAAGTCGCGGGTATCAGCAGGGATTTTGCCTTTATGGGAAGGCCGACAATCTATTATTCCTATCCCGGGCTCGTGGAAATGTTTCGAAATCTTCCTTTGCCCAAAATCCAAGAACGATACGGCGGAACGATGAACCTCCCATATTGTTTGGACCTTCAAGAAACGGAAGGAAATTACTTATCTACCCATCGCCTTGTGTTCGCTTTAGAGGGGGAGGCGGATTCCTTGCGGGAGATGGAACGGAGCGCGAAAGAGGAGTCGAGCGCCTTTTCCTTAACCTCCCCTTCTTTTGAAGCGGAGTATTCGTTTTTGCTTCTTTGCGAGGCTTTCGACAGTGCCTTATTGTTGTTTTCTTCCATTGCCGCGATATCCCTTGCTTTCCTCCTTGGGATGAGTGGGTATTCTTGTTTTTATTCCCATAAAAGAGAAAGCGCGATTCTACGCGTCCTGGGGGCGAAGGAGGGGGACGTATGTTCGTTATTCATGGAAGAAACAATGTTCATTTCCTTTGCATCCATGCTTGCGGCGTTATTGTCCTCGCCTTCATTGTCGCGTCTTTTGAATGGTGTTTTTCTCAAAGAGTTCGGCATCTCTTCTTTGATTCGCATCCCTTTTTCCTCTTTCCTTGGAATCCCTTACGGCCTTCCTTTGTTTGCGATTCTGATTGCTCTTCTGTTTGGTCTATTTTCCGTATGGTTTCCCTTACGAATCCATAAGAACGCCCCATTGGCGAGTGAGGTACGCGATGAATAGCATGGTTTCTTTATTACACATCTCCCGTTCCTTCCAAGGCGAAGAGGTGCTTCACGACATTACCCTTCGCTTCCCCAAGTCGGGATTCGTGGGAATCGTTGGGCCCTCGGGGTGCGGCAAAAGCACCCTTCTTTCGGTTATTGCGGGGATTGATGAGGGGTATCGAGGAAGCGTTATTATCAACGACCAAGAGGTAAGTAAGAAAACAAGCGAGGAGAAAGCCGCTTTTCGTTTAGAAAACATCGGGATGATATTCCAAAAAGGCGAATTGCTCGAATTTGAAACCGCGCTTCAAAACGTGATGTTTCCTCTTTCCATGCTTTCCAAAGAATCCAAAGCCACCCAAAAGGAAAAGGCCTTATCGATGCTTTATTCCGTTCACCTCGAGAACAAAGCCAAACGAAAGGTGAAGAAGATGTCCGGAGGAGAACGTCAACGGGTGGGCATCGCCCGAGCTCTCGTCACCTCGCCTGCCATCATTCTCGCGGATGAGCCCACAAGCGCCCTCGATGAATCGAATTCGCTTCTGGTCATGGACCTCCTTTTGGAACTTAGCAAAGGGCGTCTCGTGATCATGGTTTCGCACGATGAAACCCTTCTAAAGAAGTATGTCGATCGCTTGATTCGCCTGGAGGATGGAAAGGTGATTTCCGATATATGCACCCCTCAAATCAAGTCTAGAACGCGTTACATCACCCCGATTGATAGCCGAAAGGAGAGCCCTTCGATGTCTTGGGTTTCGCGCTTTTCCCATGCCTCCCGAAGAAGAAAATCCAAAAGGTTTCGAACCTTCGTTTCGGAGGCAGCCTTATCTCTTGGGCTGCTCGGCCTAGGGTTATCCGTCTACGTCTCCTCTTCCATCGGCAAGCAGATTTCTGAAGTGTTTTCCTCTATCGTTCCTTCCAACTTGCTTGTGATGGAGAAGAAAACGAAGGATACCATATATTCCGAACTTGCCTATGGAACCCAAGAAGAAGCGGAAACCCTTCTTTCCGCCTTCCCTGAGGACATCTCTTGGAGTGGGAAGACTTACTTATATGACTTTGAATCGGCTTTCCCCGATGATAACCAGTTTTCCTATACCTACGGCATCTCCACCGAAATCCTTTCGGGGTTTTCGAGCCGAAACATCAATGACTTCCTAAACTGTGAAGGCTTGCGAACTTATCCCGAGACTCTCCCAACCCTCGCGTTTGACGATTTGGTGTTAGGGCTTCCGTATGAAACGATGGCTCAACTTTGTGCGAAGTTTGGGCTCTTAAGAGGTTACGAATTCCTCGGGGATTATTGTTCCCAAGGACGGTTTCGCACCACTCTTACGATATCCAATTTGTCCTGGAATCTTTCGGAGTCGATGACCTTCTATGTTCAAGGGGTTCTTCCCTCGACCTTTCCTTTGATTTACCACACCGATCCGAGCTGGAATCAAAAAATCCTCGAAGGGTATTTCAACATCATTGATGTTGGAGACGGCATCCCTTTATCGCCCCAGGAAGCATCCTCGATTCCATTTGTGGAATTGCGTTCTTCCCCGAGTCGATTTTTCAAGAAATGCCGAGCTAGGAAAGGGCTAGAAAAGATTGCCTTTGATTCGGTTAATTCGACATACGCCCCCTCTATTTGCCCATATGGAGCATCCGTTTCCTTACCTCGCCTCTACCTTCTTCGAATGCCAAGCCGCGGGTTATCTTTCGAGGAACTCGACTTTGCGATGAAGGAGGAAAAAGAACTGCTTGGGCGGTTGCCAAGCAATCAGAATTTCTATTACGCCTCCACCGATTCTTCTTTGACGGGGTTCCGCAATCGCTTCTTTTTGGCCAAGGACTCCGCTTCCGCGGAAGAAGTGGAAAGAGGCTATTCGGATTTGCCTTTAGAGTCCGCGAATCTTTTGGGAACCCTGCCGGAAGGATGCGTGGAGGGGAGCCTTATTGCCTCGGGCACTTCCCAACTCCGAGTCTCCGCGGACTTAACCGGCATCAACGGTCAAATTCCTTCGAACGTGAACGAAGTTGTCCTCTCTTCCTCCTTGATGGAGAAGTGGAATTCGCCCGAAAAAGTAAACGTTGTTATGGAAACTTCGCAAGAAACCGTAGGGAGCAATCTTTCGCGGACGTTTGAACGTCGGGAACTCCTCGTCGTGGGAAACAAAAAGGAGGCGCATGATACGATCTTTGTTCCAAACGACTGGACCATGGATTTCTTTTTGGACGAGCTGGGGGTGAGTCCCCTCTACCTTGAACCGACGGGCTGCGCTTTCTTCTTCGATGAAGGGGCGAACGGCAACTCCATCCAGACGCGCCTTTCTTCCCTTCTTCCCGGGGTGTCCTTTTCCTGCCCATCTCAAGAAGTGATGGAATCGCTGAACGAGACAACTTCCTATTTAAGCGTGGTTTTGCTGTTTTTTTCCGCGGTTGCTTTCGTTAGCAGTGTTCTACTTTTTGCCCTAGTTATCTCGCTTTCCATCGCCGAAGGATTCGGAGAAGCAAAGACTTTGTTCGCGATTGGAGTCGGCAAAAAGGAGATTGCGCAACTCTATTCTTCGAGTGCGATTCTCTATTGTGGATCCGCTTTTTTCGGGGCGTCGTTATCCATTTTGGCTTCCGAAATCTTCGTGAGCATCTTCCTTTCGCTGTCTTTTGGGGCCCCATTATCGGTCCGAATTTCCCTTTCTCCGCTCTTGTGGATGGTGGGGGTTGGAGCCCTTTTGACCCTGATCGCCGTTTTCATCTCCACCCATATTTTGAAGGGAAAGGACCTTGGTTCTCGGGCGTTACGTTATTCTTAAGGGTAAAAAAACAATGAAAAATTATGAAAATGTAAGATATTGTATGCGTTTTTTCTCGGTTTTTATGGTCAATCAAAAGCCAAGGTAATATACTTTTTATCGGTAAAGTTTCGTAAGAAATATGCCAGGAAGGTTAGGAGTCTCATGAAGGGAACAGTGAAAATGTTCAACAAAGAGAAGGGTTATGGCTTCATCCATGCGGAAGACGGCCGTGACTATTTCTTCCACTATTCCGCTTTGTTGATGGACGAGTACAAGACCGCCGAAAAAGGCGAAGCCGTTGAATTCGACATCACGGAATCGGATCGTGGGCCGCGTGCTGCGAACGTTAAGAAGATCTAAGTGATTAGCTTCTAACCCTGCCGGCAAGGTAGGGTTTTTTCTTTCTTTTGAAAAAAGACTATCTTCTTAATGAAGATACGTATACAATCTTTGCGCGACCAAGGAGTTTGCCTCGTATGCCATTAAAAGCCGGAATCGTTGGACTACCAAACGTTGGCAAGTCCACCTTATTCAACGCCATTACCAATTCCCACGTCGAAGCGGCCAATTACCCCTTCGCGACCATTAAACCGAATACGGGTGTGGTCATCGTCCCCGATAAGCGTCTCGATGAACTCACCGAAATGTTCCATCCGGAACGGAAAATCAATGCCACTTTCGAGTTCTACGATATCGCGGGGCTCGTCAAAGGGGCCTCCCAAGGCGAAGGCCTCGGCAACCAATTCCTCGCGGCGATTCGGGAATGCGACGCCATCTGCGAAGTCGTACGTTGCTTCGAATCGAGCGAAATCATCCACGTCGATTCCACCGTGGATCCCGCTCGCGACATCGAGACCATCGATTTGGAACTCGCGATGGCGGACTTGGAAACCGTCAACAAAATCATGGGCCGTCAAAGCATCAAGGCTCGCGTCGCGAAAGACAAAACCGCGATTTATGAAATGGCGATCCTCGAACCCATCCAAAAAGCCTTAAGCGATGGCCTACCTGCCCGTTCGGTCCGTTCCTTAAGCGCCGATCAAATCGCTTACGCTCGAAAGAATTTCTTCCTGCTGACGTTGAAGCCGATCATTTACGTCGCCAACGTCGCCCCGGAAGATTATTCGAACATCGATTCCTGCGTTTACTATCGGACGGTCAAGAAAATCGCCGAGGATCAAGGGGCCCAATGCATCCCGGTCTCCTGCCAAATCGAATACGAAATCTCCCAACTTGGACCCGAGGACCGCGAAATCTTCCTCTCGGACCTTGGCACCGAAGAGTCCGGCCTTGATAAACTCGTTCAAGCCGCTTACAAACTCTTGAACCTCTCCACCTTCTTCACCTGCGGTACCGATGAATGCCGCGCCTGGACCTTCCACAATGGCATGACTGCCCCGGAATGCGCAGGGGTCATCCACACGGATTTCCAAAAAGGCTTCATTAAAGCGGAGGTTTATGATTTCGATGCCCTCCACACCTATGGCTCGGAAACCGCGGTCAAAGAAGCGGGCAAACTCCGCCAAGAAGGGAAGGATTACATTATGAAGGACGGGGACATCGTGTTCTTCCGGTTCAACGTATGAGCAAACCCTTCCGCATCGGATACGGGGAAGACATCCATCGTCTTGGCCCCAACCGCAAACTCATCCTCGCCGGGGTTGAAATCCCTTATGAACTCGGTTTGATTGGGCATAGCGACGCCGACGTGGTCTTCCACGCGGTCTCGGATGCCTTGTTGGGGGCATTGTCCCTAGGAGACATTGGGAAATACTTCCCTCCAAATGATCCGAGATTCGATGATTACGATTCCTCCCTCATTCTTCGCGATTGCTACGCGATGGTCACACAGAAGGGATATCGCCTGGGGAACCTCGACGTCGCAATTCTCTGCGAAAAACCCCATTTATCCGCCTATGCGCCCCAAATGCGCAGCAACCTCGCGCGCTTGCTCTCCGTTCCCGAAGAGGACATCGGCCTTCAACTCATGACCAACGAAGGACTCGATGACATCGGGGAGGGCAAAGCCATCCGCGCCACCACTGTCTTATTGCTAGAAAGGAACGAACAATGACCAACGAAGAGCTTCTTAGGGAAACGTTGCGCCTCGCTTGCGGGGCCATCGGCCTTTCCGTTGACCCAAGCCAAATCGTCATCGAACATTCGCGGGATGCCGCGCACGGAGATTATTCCACCAACGCCGCCATGCGTTTCTCTCGTCTTGCAGGCAAAAAACCCCTCGATTTAGCCAAAGATCTTGTCGCCGCCCTTTCTTCCCCCATGGTGGAAAAAGTCGAAATCGCAGGTCCGGGATTCATCAATTTCTTCCTCAAGAAAGACGCCCTCCAAGGAGTGGTGGAACGCATCATTTCCCAAGGCGATGATTATGGTCGCAGTCCCAAGAAAGGCGTGAAAATCAACGTCGAATACGTTTCTGCGAATCCCACTGGGGACCTTCACCTGGGCCATACCCGCTGCGCCGCCATTGGGGATTCGATCGCTTCGTTGCTCGATTTCGCCGGTTACGACGTGACCCGCGAATATTACGTCAATGACTGTGGCAATCAAGTCGAACACCTCGGCCATTCCCTCCGCATCCGTTACCTCGAACTCCTCGGAGTGGAAGGGGCGGAACTCGACGAAGATGATTACCACGGCCAAGACCTCATCGCGATCGCCCAACAAATCAAAGACCAATACGGCGATCGCTACTTGGAAGACAATCAAGAATCCCACGATTTCTTCATCCGTTTTGGAATTGACGCCGAACTCGCGAAAATCCAAAAGGACCTCGATGCCTTCCGCGTTCACTTTGACAAAGTGACCTACGAATCCGATATCCGGAAAGACGGCAAGATCGAAAAGACCCTTGAGTTCCTCAAACCCTATCTTTACGAAAACGAAGGGGCCACCTATTTAGCGACCTCTCGCTTCCTCGACGATAAGGACCGTCCCGTCATCAAAGCGGATGGGTGTTATACCTACTTCATGCCGGACATCGTTTACCATTACGATAAGATGTCCCGTGGGTTTGACCACCTCATCGACGTCTTGGGCGCGGACCATCACGGTTACATTGCCCGCATGAAAAGCGCCCTCATGATGAAAGGCTACCCCGAAGACGTCCTCTCCGCGGAATTCGTCCAAGTCGTCCGCGTTTTCCGGGATGGGGAAGAAGTCCGCATGTCCAAACGTACCGGAAAAGCCATCGCCCACCGCGACCTCGTGGAAGACGTTGGGGTGGATGCCGTCCGTTATTTCTTCTCCGAACGTTCCCAGTCCTCGCACTTGGATTTCAATTACAACCTCGCGACGGAACGTTCCTCCAATAACCCGGTCTATTATGCCCAATACGCCCACGCCCGCTGCGCCAGCGTTCTCTCCCTTGGGCAAGACATCGAAATCGATCCTTCGGGCAAGAATTTGAAAGAAGAAACGGAAATGAGCTTGCTTCGTTTGCTCGCCGATTTCCCAGGGGTTGTCTCTTCCGCCGCGGAAGAACGCGCCCCCTACAAAATCGCCGCTTACATCCAAAAACTCGCCTCCTCGGTTCATTCCTTCTACACGAACTGCCGTATCATCGACCGGGAGGATCTCCCGACCACCTCTTCCCGCCTCGCTCTTGCGAAGGCCAGCAAAATCGTTTTGAAGAACGCGCTTGCAATTCTCGGGGTTTCTTCGCCCGACAAGATGTGATATAAAACTACCGCAATTTCTTTATTAAGAAAGGACTACTTACCATGAACATGAGCAAAGGCAGCATGATCGAAATCGCGATCAAGATGTTAACCGAATCCGATGGACCTCTCTCCTTCCAAACCCTTTGGGAAGGCGTTAAGGCCGCTTTGGACATCCCTCCGGAAGAAGAAGGACGCCGCATCGGTCACTTCTACACCGACCTCTCCTTAAGTGGAGTCACCACCGTTTTGAAGGACAACTACTGGGACCTCGCCGAACGTCAACCGATGTCCAATAAGGTTGATATGACCGACGTCTATTCCGACGTCAACCAAACTTCTGGCGATGCCGATGACGCCAAGGACGATGAGGAATACGACCTCGCCATCATGGGCGATCTCCACGCCGGAGACGTTGATTTGGATGGCGACGAAGAAAGCGGGGAAGTTTCCCACGGAGAAGACGGCGTCGACTATTTGAGTGGCCGTTAATCAACTTTTCATCGCATTTTGGGCCTTCGGGCCCATTTTTCGTTGGAAAGGAAAACATTTGAATTTTTCTTTTTGGGGAGTATTCTATAAGGCTTCCCATGAGCCCATCCGAAGAAGTCATTTCCCTTATCACCTCCGCGAAAACGATCGTGATTGGAGGTCACAATTACCCCGACGGGGATTGTTTTGGGGCGCAGATTGCCTTGCGTGAGTCCTTGCGTTTGGCTTTCCCGGACAAAAAGGTTTATGCGGTGGGTTCGGGCATGCCGAGCTTAGGGAAAATCCTTGGCTCGGTCGACAGGGTCGAAGACGATGTCTTTGACGATGCTCTTGGAATCTTGGTCGACGTCTCTTGCGTCCCGCGGCTGGAAGATCAACGGATGGCAAGGTGTGCAAACTTCATCAAAATCGACCATCATGAACCCAATCCCGAGGGAGAGGGATTTCCATATCTTACCATCGTGGATTCGAGCCGCATCTCCGCCTGCGAAATCCTCTTTGATTTTTTGGAAGAGCACCATCTTCCCATCAATTCCGTAATTGCGTCTGCCCTCTACACGGGCATCCTCACGGATTCGGGACGATTTGTTTACCATGGGGTCACCCCCAAAACGATGGAAATCGTCGGGAAGCTTTTCCGTTATGGCATTCCCGCGAAAGAAATCATCGAGATTTGTTATTATGAAACCCCTAACGAAAAGGCTTTTAAGAAATGGATGAGGGACAACGCCGTTTTGGATGGGCAAGTGTGTTACCTTTGGGCTTGTCCAGAAGACTATCACCGATTCGATTTGACCTTTGAAGTCGCCTCGTCGTTTGTCAACGCCCTCGCGGGAAAATTCTCCGCGAACATCTTTGTCTATTTCTGTGTCCGAGAGGATTCTTGGACCCGCATTGAATACCGTTCCAACCGTTGCTACCCCGTATGTCTGGTGGCGAAAGCCTTTGGAGGCGGGGGACATCGTTATGCTTCCGGAGGAGAAATCGTCGACGGGAAGCCCTCTTTCCGTGATATTATTAGGGCGTTAAACGAACTTCCGGGAGATAACGATGTACGAGCGTGAATTACAAGCAATGATCGATGCCGCGAGAAAAGCGGAAGTCCACATCATGAAGGTCTACGCGACCGATTTCGACGTGGAAATCAAAGACGACGACAGTCCCGTCACCATCGCGGACAAAGGGGCGGATGAAATTATTCGTCGGGAACTTTCCGCCGCATTCCCCGAATATGGCTTCCTTACGGAAGAAAGTAAGGATACCGGGGAACGAAAACAGAAGGAGTGCATCTTTGTTGTCGATCCCGTGGATGGGACCAGCGATTTCGTCGCCAAGGACGATCAATTCTGTACGAACATCGCCCTTGTGAAGAACCATGAAGTCGTCGTGGGAGTCATCAATCTCCCGGGGAAACATACGGTTTATTATGCCGTCAAAGGGGAGGGTTCCTTCCGGTTGGATCCGGATGGAACCATTACGCGGCTCCATGTCTCATCCCGTAAAGAGAATCTCCGTTCCATGCGGTCGATATCCCACTTTAACGAAAAAGAAAGTCGATTCTATGAGACTCATAAGGACCGTTTCGACCCTTATATCGAAGCCGTGGGTGCCGCTTATAAGTTTTGTCTCATCGCAGAAGGGAAGAAGGACTTCTTCATTCGGATTTCCGCGGGTACAAAGGAATGGGACGTCGCTTCGGGGGACATCATCCTTCGTGAGGCCGGTGGAATCATGGTCGAACCGAATGGAAAACCCTTTACCTACAACCGGGATGACGTCTATAACCGGAATGGCTACGTGATGGCGAATTGCCCGGAAAACCTCCTATTGGAATAGAAAAATAAGCAAAGGAAATTCCCTTATTTAGGTGCGTATACGCGCGTGGCATAATTTATGCGTAGGAGGAAATAACGATGAAGAAATTCTGTGATTTCATGGATGGACTTCCCAAAATCGTGAAGTTTATCTGCTGCTTCTGGATCCTCGACGTCCTCTGGGCCGTCTACCGTATCTGCGAAGCTCTCATCAAGAAGGATGCCGTCCACTTGATCCTCGCCATTCTCTGGATTTTCGCCGCCGCGACCGTCGGCTGGATCCTCGACTTGGTCTGGATTCTCTTAAAGAACCGCATCTTCTGGTTCAAAGCCTAAGCAAAGACAAAAAGAATCGCGCCGAAGTTCCGGCGCGATTTTTCTTTTCTTAAGAAACCTTTGGTAGCGAGCCTTACTATTTGCTGGCTTCCAAGATGGCTTGGGATTTGCGTTCGATGTACTCTGCCATCAAATCATCGGGGATGTTTTCGTGACGAACCGCCATAACCCCAGGAACCTCTTCCATAAGGATGATTTCCACCCCCGCGGAGATATCTTCCCCCGCCATGATGCAGCCTTGGCAGGCTCCGATCATCGTGACATATACGATTCCATCGCGAAATCCGACGAAATCGATATCGCCGCCGTCGCGTTGGAGGAAGGGGCGGACCTTGTCGATGGTCGCCTCAATGAGTTTGATTTGCGCTTCGTCTTCCATAACGTTTTGTATTTTAGTCTTTTGGCGAAGCGTTTCAATTCAAATGGCCTGAAATCTGGAGAAAAAGTGAGGAAACCAAGTACGCAACTGAAATTTTCGTGCGTTTTTCTTCGAAAAAGGTCCATACTAATGGGGAAGAAATGGAGAAAAACAAATATGAATTTCTGTCCTGATTGCGGCGCCCCGGTCGAAGCTGGCGCCCTCTTCTGCCCCAAGTGCGGAAGAAAGTTGACCACGGAAGAAGCCGTGACCCCCGAAGTCGTGAACAAACCGGAAGACGAAGGAACCCTCGTTCTTCTTGCGAAAATCTTCATGGTCATTTCAATCGTCATTTCCGGCATAGCCATCATTCCTCTTTGCTGGACCATCCCGATGACCGTTCACTACTTCAAATCCATAAAGGAACACGAACCCGTTTCCATCGCCTTCAAGATTTGCACCCTGCTCTTCATCAACGTGATTCCGGGCGTCTTGATGCTTGTCGATGAGAAGCACTGAGAATTATGAAATTTTGCCCGAACTGCGGCCATCGCCTCGACGGTGAATCCCGTTTTTGCCCGAACTGTGGCAATGAAATCCAGCCACATCTCGCGGCGTATTCCGCCAACCCGGAAGCCACCCCCATCGCCCATAACAACGGTCTTGTTTTGGCCGCGAAGATTTTCTTTCTTCTCGCCATCGCTTTCCAAGCCGTTGTTTTTGTCGATAGCTTTTTCCATACGGATAGCCCCACTTATGTCGTTGAAATCATCTCGAGTGCTTTGCCTTTCGCTTGGCAAATCCCAATGCTCGTCCATTATTGGAAAACCGTCAATAAAGGAGAGGATGTCGGAACCCCCTTCAAAGTCTGCACCCTCATCTTTGCGAGTCTTGTTTCGGGTATTTTGATGCTCGTGGACAAGCCAAAACGCTAGACGAAAAAGTTTTTGATACTACAATCACCCGCATGAGAGGAAAACAAAGTTCGGTTTTACCCGCCGCCCAACTTAAGGTATTGGTCGCCATCTATGAAATATCCCTCTGCGGAGCGGCTCCTTCCCAAAAAGGCCTTCGGGCGTTCTTGAAAGGGGAACCCACCGCGGAAGCATTCGAAGGTTGCCTTCTTTTCGGCGGTTATTCCAGCATGAACCCCAAACGTCTGGGAAGTCTTCTGGGAATTCTCAAGAAACTCGGTTACGTGGATTCTTCTTTTGAACAAGGGGATGAATTCTATTACCTCTTCCCCGATGCCCAGAAAATCGCCGAGAACTATTTGTCGAAAGACCACAAGATCCGAAAAGGCAAAGAACCGACCCCATTGTTTATCCGCTTAGATCGTTAATAAGGAGTAGAAACACCATGAAAGAAAAAGAATTACCCGTGTTCGAGGAATGGCCCTTCAAGGTCCCAAACATCGCCTCAACCATTGCCAAAATCCAAAAAATCACCGCGGAACTCCGCGCTGCCGCCGATGGCCCCGCCGCCCTCCGTGCTTACAAGAAACACGCGAAGGCCCTCGACCTCTTCCAAAACGAGATGACCCACATCTTTGTTTTGTTCACCTTGGAATCCGCCAATCCCAAATACGCCAAGGCGATGAACAAGATGAATGAAGGGCTCCCCCTCATCAGCGCCGAAGAAAACAAATTCGCCCTCGCCATGTTGGAAAGCCCCCATCGCGCGTATCTAGAAAAGAAGCTCGGCACCCATTGCTTCACGATGGCGGAATACTCCCTCAAATCCTTTGATGAACGCATCATCGAGGAATCCGTCGAGGAAAACAAACTCACGACCGAATACGCGGCCAAGATCGCCTCCTATTCCGTTGAATTCCGTGGCCAATCCTACAATCTCCCCCAAATGGGAAAATTCATGCAGGATTTGGACCGCGCCACCCGCAAAGAGGCTTCGGAAGCCTATTACGCCTATATGTCCACTAAGGTGGATGAACTCGAGGATATCTACGATCGCCTCGTTCATCTCCGTGACCAAATGGCGAAGAAACTCGGTTACAAGAACTACGTTGAACTCGGTTACCTCCGCATGGGCCGTTACGACTATTCCCAAGAAGACGTCGCCGCGTACCGGGAAGCCATCCACGACTATGTGACCCCGATTGTGAACAAAATCATGAAGGCCCAATTCCGTCGCACCGGTATCCGCCGTCCCGAAGTGTATGACCTTGGCCTCCAATTTAAGGACGGGAACCCCCTCCCCAAGGGAACGACCGCGGACAAGATCGAAGCCGCGAAGGGAATGTATGACGAACTCTCCCCCGAAACGGGATATTTCTTCCGTTTCATGGCGGACCATCACGTCCTCGACCTCGAAGCCCGCGCCGGCAAGCAAAGCGGGGGCTACATGACCTACTTCCCGAAGTATGGCATCCCCTTCATATTCTCCAACTTCAATGGAACCAAGGGGGACGTGGATGTCTTAACCCATGAATTCGGCCACTCCTTCCAAGCTTACTGCGCCCGCAAAATCAAGGTTCCCGAATACCGTCAACCGACCTCCGAAGGATGCGAAGTCCACTCGATGTCCATGGAATTCTTTGCCCACCCCTGGATGGATCGCTTCTTCGACGATCCCGAGAAATACCGTTACGCCCACCTCGCTGACAGCATCACCTTCCTCCCGTATGGGGTGACCGTCGACCATTTCCAAGAATGGGTCTACGAGAATCCGAACGCGACGAAAGCGGAACGAGATGCCAAGTGGCACGAACTCGAAGCCTATTACACCCCTTACAAGGTTGAGGCGTATCGTGATTGCACCTATATGGCGACGGGTCATCGCTGGCTCAGCCAAGCCCACATCTTCGAGAATCCGTTCTATTACATCGATTACACCCTCGCCCAAGTGATGGCGTTCCAATTCTTCAACTTGGACCGCAAGAACCACGAACTCGCTTGGAAGCGTTACCTCAAGTTCTGCGAAATGGGTGGTAAATACCCCTTCCGTACTTTGGTTCTCAAAGGGCATATGAAAGATCCTTTCGCCCCCGGAACCATTAAGTCCACGATTCGTCCGCTCCTCAAGGTTTTGGAGAGCTACGACATCGAGAAATAAGAAAAAGAGGCCAGAACGTACCCCGTTCTGGCCTTTTTGTATGCTATTTTCTCAGTACTTGGAATTGAGATAATCGATGAAGTCCTGCGCGTCCATGGAACGACCCGTGACCTTAAGAATCCATTTATCCGGAGTTAAATAAGTATAGGGGAAGTCGTTCTTGGCGAGCCAGGCTTTGATGGGTTCAAGATGGCCCGAAGTAAGACAAGCGGAGACATCGACTGTCTTCTTCATTTCGTTGAGGATCATCGCCCCATAGATATTGCCTAACGCGTATGAGGGGAAGTAACCGAATTCTCCATCCGTCCAATGGATGTCCTGCATGCATCCTTCTTTGTCGTTGGGGACATCCACCCCAAGATATTCTTTGTATTTCTTGTTCCAAAGGGCAGGGACGTCCTTGCATTCGATGCGTCCGTTGATGAGTTCCTTTTCCACTTCATAACGGATGATGATGTGGAGGGAATAGGTGAGTTCGTCGGAATCGCAACGATTGGGAATTGGTTTGACCGAATTGGAGATCGCGTAAATCTCATCATCGCTTAAGGAAGAAAATTCGGGAGAGAGATTCTCCGTGAGGAGTTTCCGCAAGGTCGGGATGAAGTCACGGCTTCTCGCGAGGAGGTTTTCGTAGAAACGGGAATGGGTTTCACAGATGGCCGCGGTGGAATATCCATCCACGTATTCATCGTATTGTTCCTTGGGCCATCCTTGGAATTCGATGGCGTGTCCACCTTCGTGAATGACCGAAAAGAGCGAAGAACGGTAGTCGAATTCGTCGTAATGGGTCGTGATTCGGGCATCGTTGATGGAGAGGTTATCCGAGAAGGGGTGTTCGGATTCACGAAGGGCTCCACGGGTGATGTCGTAGCCAATCGTGCGGAGGACCGCATAGGATAAAGCCTCTTGTTTGTATTTCGGGAAGGAGGGGAGGTAAGGCTTTGGCATCGCTTCCTGGGCTTTCAGGGCTTCCGGGATTTTGGCAATCAAGTATTTCTTAAGGGGTTCGAAAACCGCGTCAATCGCCGCTTCGCTCGAACCGGGTTCGTAGGTGCGGAGGCAGACGTCGTAGAGGGATTCGCCTTCTTTTTGTTTGAGGCGGAGTTCCTTCTTTTTGGCTTCGACGCATTTTTCCCAATACGGGAGCCAAGAGGCGAAATCGCTTTTGCCTTTGTACAAACGCCACATCTCATTGGACTTGGTGTAGGCTTGACGCATCGCCCCATATTCTTCGGGGGTGAGTTTTTCCATGTACTCGATGGTTTCGAGCTCCCGGTCGACCAAACGACGTTCCATGTCGCTCAGGCTCGGTTCGTTTTGAAGGGATTTCACCAAAACGATGAATTCGGGATCTTTGGAGATGGAGGCGAGCTCCGTGTCGTACTCCGTGAGCAGACTCGCAATCTCTTCTAAACTTTTTTCGGGGCAGCAGGTGGCCATATCGTAGTTGAGAAGCGAGACGAGGTAATGAAGGCGACGGGCCTTCTCCAAATAAGGCTTGAGTTTAGCAAATGCAGGGGTCATATCGAGAGTTTCCTACCTTTCGGAGTTAAGTCTACTCATATGAGTAGGAAGAAGAAAGGAAAAGAACTCGAACTCTTCCTCTGAACCCGATACAATAGAAGCGACATGGATATCTCAAGTTACCTGAACAAAGATTACTTTTGTCGGAAGGATTTTGAAACGCCTTGTCCTTCCGATTATGCGATCGTTTTGGGGACTACCCCCGACCGCATGAAAATCCGCGCTCAAATCGCGGCCCATTTCTATCACGAAGGTTATTGTAAGAAACTCATTCTTTCCGGCGGGGTCCGTTATGAAGATTACGGCAACAAAAAAGAATGCGAAATTTTACAAGAAGAACTTCTCGCTTTGGGGGTGCCGAAAGAAGTCATGCTTTTAGAAGGGGAGTCGAAGGACACCATCCAGAATATGCTCTCCTCTATGCTTATCTTAGATCAAGACCAACTCATCTTCTCGGGTCGACGCATCAGTATCATTACCGAACCCTTCCACATGGCTCGAAGCGTCCAACTCGCCAAGATGCTTTGCCCCTCATTCATGGAGATTCATGGATATACCGAGAACATGGAGGAACAATGGGAAAAAGAACCCGAATTGTTCGAAAAAGAGAAGGCCATGATTCTGTGGGCGGTCCAAACATATGGAAAGGATATGAACATCACTTTATGAAACAACGTTATCGCGATTTTTTGAAACTCAATTTCTACCAAATCTACCCGAAGTCGTTCAAAGATTCCAACAACGACGGCATCGGTGATTTCAACGGCATCACCGAAAAAATCCCGTATCTCGCGGAACTAGGAATCAACGCGGTTTGGCTTTCCCCTTGTTTTGAGAGCCCGGGTGTGGACAGCGGATACGATATTTCCGATTATCGGAAGGTCGGCCCCGAGTTTGGAACCATGGAAGATTTCAAAAAGATGATCGATACCTTCCATGCCCACGGCATCAAAGTCATCGTCGACTTGGTCGTGAACCATTGCTCCACCCAGCACCGTTGGTTCCAAGAAGCCCTCAAAGGGCCTTCCTCCCCTTATTACGATTACTTCTATTGGTTTGATGAAAAACCCAATGATTGGCAATCTTGCTTTGGAGGGACCGCCTACGAATACGTTCCTTCCTTGAAGAAGTACTATTATCACGCTTTCTCGGTTGAACAAGCCGATCTCAACTGGGAGAATCCCCGTGTTCGGAAAGAAGTCTGCGACATCGTCGACTTCTGGATTGACTTTGGGGTGGATGGATTCCGTTGCGACGTCCTCGACATGGTCTCAAAAGATTTTAAGAACGGCATCTCCTCCAATGGTCCTCGCCTCCACGAATTTCTCCATGAGGTTTTTGGACGGGAGAAGTGCAAGAACATCTACACGGTTGGCGAATGCTGGGGAACTACGGATGAGGAAGTTGCCCGCTTAACCGGGGAAGACCGCGGTGAGCTCGTCACCGCCTTCCGCGGAGGCCACCCTGCGGATTTGGGACCCCGTTTCCAATACAGCGATCACGTTGATTATTCGCGCATTCACGACCATTTTGCGGAGAAAATGGAGGTAAATGAGAAACTAGACCTCGTATTTCCGCCTTTCTTTGAGAACCATGACCAATGCCGTTGCGTGAGCAAACTCGCGAACGACAAGGAACTGCGTTATGAATCCGCAACCTTCTTCGCGACGATTCTCTATACCTTACGCGGAACTCCATTTATCCTCCAGGGACAAGAATTTGGAACTCCGAGCGCCTCCTATTCTTCGGTCGAGGACTTCAACGATGTTGAGACTTTGAATTTCTATCGCGCGCACAAAGGTACAATGGAGGAAGAAGAACTCCTTGCCCTTATGAGTTACGACACCCGTGACAACGGCCGTCGCCCCATGGTGTGGGATGATACCCCAACGGGAGGATTTAACGACGGGGCCAAACCTTGGCTTGCCCTCCATTCCGAACGGAACCGCTTCTCTTTGGCAAAAGACCTCGCCTCGGAGAAATCCATCTTCCGTTTCTTCCAAAAGATGATCGCCTTCCGCAAAAGCAGCGACGCTTTGATGTTTGGCCATTTTGAAGATGCGACGGAAGAAAGAAAAGATTGCTTCCTCTTCTACCGCGAAGAAGGAAATGAAAAGCTTTTCATCGCGATCAACTACGATAAGCCGAGTCATATCGATATCCCCGAAGGATATGAATCTGTCTTCGGCAACTACGACACCGATCCCAAAGGCGAGTTCCGCCCCTTTGAAACCCGCATCTATAAGAAAAAATAAAGGGGACATGTATCCGTTTTCACTTTTGTCACTATGAAAAAATATCTTCCTTTCCTTTGTCTGATTACCCTTGCTTCTTGCAGCGGAAATTCTTCCGAACCTATTGAGAGTGAATCCTCCACGGATTCCTTTTCCAGCCTTATAGAGGATGTCTCATCGGAGTCTTCGAAATCCTTAGAAGTACCTTCTTCTTCCGAACTTGCTTCAAGTGGGGATTCATCTTCCATCGAGGTCCCGTCTTCTTCGGAATCCACTTCTCCTGAAGAAAACGAATCTAGTAGCCTCCCCCTTTCCTTGTCGGGAAGTATCTCTTCAATCAAAGAAGGCGCGGCAGCTCTGCTAAAAGGTTCGGTGGCGAATGACAAAGGATACGTCTTCACCGAAGTGTCGGTTTCCTTATCCGCGCGCGTCTATTTTTATGGGGGAATGATTACGACCAAATCAGGATGCGGGAATCCCTACAGCGCTTTCGCGGTCGATGAAACCGGATATCTTTATTGCGACATTGATTCCAGCACTTATTCGGGGAATCCCAGCAAGTACGCGGGAACGGAGAACCAATACTTTGAAATCAAAGGAACTTTATCCTCTTTCAAAGGGACTCCCCGCGTTCAAGTTACTTCCTTTGAATTCATCAAGAATCCTTCTTTTGAAGTGGGCAACGAAACCATAAAGAATTTGGCCTCTTCCATCCAAAATATGGGGGACGTCTATTCGTATATTGAAAATTTACCCATCAATTTAAAGGGTTGCGGATATGGAGATATTGCCTCCTTTACCGGAAGATACATCGCTAAGATGGATGACTCTGTTCTCCTTTTTAGTGATGGTTCCTGCACCATGAAAGTCCACGGCAATAACAAGATCTCCAATTCCTTTACCCTGAATAACGTCTATACCGTCTATGGGGTCATGGATGAATACATCTTCGCCCCGGGAATGGAATATCTTTTCGCGGAATCTAGCGATGCCTCGATTCCAAATCAAGAAGCAAACCGTGCCACGACATGCGCGAACACCTATTCCTGGAAATACACCAACGACATCGACTCCCATCAAAGTGCATACGAAGGCGTCTTCGGGAACGTCTATTCCGTTACTGGATACGTGAACGCCTATTTGAAGGACGGGGCCTATTATTTTGTCCTAACCGATTCTTATTACGAGAATGATTTCGCGGCTTACACCAACGCGATGACCGCGAAAGCCCTCTTTTTCAAGAATGAGACGGAGAACAATTTGAAGACGGAAGTGAGTTTAAATTACTCTCTTCTCTATCCTTATTATGTAAGTGGAGAACTTATCACTTTGTCTTTCGCCCCTTACCTATGGAATACGCAAAAGTATTTCCAAGGCTATATCCTCCCTGGCTCGGTTTCCGTCATTGAAACTGTCTAAGACTAAAAATAAAAAAACCCGAATTTATCGGGATTTTTGCTTGGTGCCGGCTGCCGGACTCGAACCGGCATGAGTTGTTCACTCGAGGGATTTTAAGTCCCTTGCGTCTACCATTTCGCCAAGCCGGCGGTTCAACGAAGAAACCCGAGGACTCGCCTCGGGTTTGGGTTGCTGATGTCCTTCTTTCGAGGCGTCTCTTGCTTCGTTCGAAGAATGAAGCTGGTCCCCCGCGTGAGGCTCGAACTCACGACCCCTTGATTAAAAGTCAAGTGCTCTACCACTGAGCTAGCGGAGGAACTGGCTGGGGTGACTGGGATCGGACCAGTGCATGCGAGAGTCAAAGTCTCGTGCCT
>JAXFGC010000052.1:0-5131 GCA_034171505.1 Candidatus Alloenteromonas sp.
TTACGACGAAGCCCTCCTCGCGGAAGGGTTCGACATCCCCAACAAAGCCGAGTTTGTGAAGAACCTCAACGCGATCCTCTCGAAAGCCTATACCAAATAAGTTCGGCCCGCCTCATTTGGGGCGAGTCATTGTTCTTTGCAAATAAAAAAGAAGCGACCCGTATACGCGAGGTTGCTTCTTTTTCCATCATTCGTCGATGTTTACGAGCGTATAGTTGGTGCTCCCGAGCCCTTGGTGCACCGCCATGTCGATCGTGTGGGTGCCATGACGCGAGGAGACCCGTTCCAAGAAGTGTTCCTTGCCGGGATCTTCACTTTGTCGGATAAGGTCCAAACACGCCTCATCTAACGCCACGGGATCTAAGGAGGCGAGGATGCCGATGTCCTTCATGCAGGGATCCTCGGCCTTCTCGCAGCAATCGCAGTCCACGGACAAGTTCTTCATGATGTTGATGTAGACGATGCCTCCCTTTTTGGCGAAGTAGTCCATCACGCTGGAGGCGGCGTCCACCATCGATTCGAGGAAGGCGTCCTGCGGGGTGTGCTTGGTCCAACAGAAGATGGGGGACTTCGAGGCGCCGGCGCTATGGATGTAGGCCTTGCCGTGGGCGGAGGCGCAACCGATGGAGAGTTGCTTGATGGCCCCGCCGAATCCACCCATGGGGTGGCCCTTGAAATGGGACAAGACGATCATCGAGTCGTAATGTTCGATGCCGTTTCCGACGTAATTCTCCTTGAGGCGCAACCCGTTTCTTACGGGCAAGGCCAAATCGGGGCGATGGGCGTCCAAAATCTCAAAGGGCATCCGATTCCATCCGCGTTCCTGAAATAAGGCCAAGTGGCGTTTGGTGTTATTCCTCATCCCGGGATACGCCGTGTTGGTTTCCACGATGGTCGCGTGAAGTTTCTCGATGATGGGGAAGAGCATCTCCGGACCGATGAAGTTCTGGTTGCCCTTCTCCCCCGAGTGGATTTTCGCGGCCACCTTGCCATTTAACGGCTTGCCCAAACGCTCGTATAAGGCAATCACGGTTTCGGGGGTGATGGAGGAAGAAAAGTAGACGATGGGTTGTGACATAAAGACCCTCTCTTTCGTGGGGTATTATACCCCGAATCCTCCCCGATTGTCTTTCGCTTCAATGGTTGACAAGATTCGACGAATGAATTCTCCTGGCCCGCAACCACCCCTCTTTTAAAAGAGACAGCGCAACCAAAAGTGTCAGAATTGACGATTTCCGGCGGTTGCGAATTGCAATTAAATTTTGTCCTTGCTATTTTTGAAAACCCCGCCACAATAATAGCCCGTAACGAGAAAGGAGAACGAATATCCCATGAGTTTATTACGTTTGCTCAAACGGTTCCGATATTACGATTGGATCTTCCTTGTGCTCATCTGCGGCCTCACGGTGCTGCAGGTGTATTGTTCCATGTTGAACGTCGATTACATGCAGGGGTTAACTTCCGGCATCATCCTGCAAGATCCCTCCGCCATCTGGTGGAACGGGGGAATGATGGTGGCGGTTTCCGCCGGACAATTCGCCTGCCAAGTGGTCATCGCGATTCTCGCGAGCGAAATGACCGCTTCGCTGGCCACCCGTTTGCGCGAAGAAGTCTATGACCGCGTGAGTTCCTTTAGTTTGGGGGACATCAACAAGTTCTCCACCGCATCCCTCATCACCCGTACCTCCAACGACATCGAAAACGTCCAGATGACTTGCTTGCTCGTGTTCCGGATGCTTTTCAGCGCCCCCGTCACCGCGGTGTGGGCCATCTGCAAGATCCAAGCGACTTCCGTCGAACTCACCTGGGTCGCGATCGTCGCCATCCTCATCATCGTCCTCTTCCTCTCCGTCATGGTTTTCTTGGTCGTCCCGAAGTTCAAGGTGTCCCAAAAGATCATCGACCGTTTGAACCTCGTCACCCGCGAGGGAATCTCGGGGGTCCGCGTGGTCCGCGCCTATAACGCGGAAGGATACCAAAACGACAAGTTCCAAAAGGCCAACGACGACCTGATGAATTTGAACCTTTATACTTCGCGCATCATGCAACTCATGAACCCCGTGATGACGATCGTCCTCGATGGAAGCGCCCTCGCCATCTACGCGGTCGGCGCCGTCCTCATGAAGGACTTGCGAATCGATTACCCAACGGTCGTCGCCTTCTCCTCCCTTTGCATCCAGATCATCTTCGCCTTCATGATGCTGCTCATGCTCTTCGTGATGTTGCCCCGCGCGATGGTCTGCGCCAAGCGTGTGGACGAGGTGTTACGCATGTCCCCCTCCATCCACGACCCCGAAACGGAAGTGCTCCCCGAAGAAGGGGTGCGCGGACTCGTCCGTTTCGAGGACGTGAGCTTTGGATACGCGGATGCCGACCATCCCGTCATCACCAACGTCTCCTTTGAAGCCAAACAAGGGCAAACGGTCGCCTTCATCGGGGAGACCGGGTCGGGCAAAACGACCCTCGTGAACCTCGTTGCCCGCTTGTTCGACGCGACCTCGGGGAACGTCTACGTCGATAACGTGAACGTCAAGGACATGAAGCAGAGCACCTTGCACGCGAAAGTCGGATTCGTCCCCCAAAGAGGGAACCTCTTCTCCGGAACCGTGAAGGAGAACATCGGATTTGGCCTCGAATCGATCGATGAAGCCTCCATGAAAGAGGCCGCGGAAGTCGCCTGCGCCTCGGAGTTCGTCGAAAAGATGCCCGAGGGATACGAGTCCCACATCGCCGCGGGAGGCACGAACGTATCCGGCGGCCAACGCCAACGCCTCTGCATCGCCCGCGCGGTGGCCATCCATCCCGAAATCTTCGTCTTTGACGATTCCTTCTCCGCCCTCGACTTCAAGACGGATAAGGCGGTTCGGGAAAACTTGAAGAAACATTGCCCCGAGGCGACCAAACTCATCGTCGCCCAACGCGTCGGCACCATCATGGACGCGGATTTGATCCTCGTCTTAAGCGAAGGCAAAGTCGTCGGGCAAGGGACGCATCGGGAATTGCTCCAAACCTGTCCCACCTACCGCGACATCGCCCTCTCCCAACTTTCGAAGGAGGAACTCGGATTATGAGCCCATCCCCGCGCATGCAAGTGACGGAAAAGATGGATATCAAAGACTTCCGTCGCCTCTTCGCCGATACGAAAAAGTATTGGCCCCTCTTCATCGTCTCCATCGGGATGATGCTTATCTCCTGCATCATCCAAGTCATCGCCCCGAACTTCCTCGGGCAAATTTCCCAAGCCCTCGCCGATGGGGCGCTAATGCCGAATGCCATCGACCTCGACTACATCTTTGATCGCGTCGTGATCCTCGGGATTCTCTATTCCGTGGTCGCCCTCGTGACCTACGTTTCCGCTTTCTGCGTCACGACCGCTGTCCAACATTATTGCCATTCCTTGCGCCAGGCCATCGAACGCAAGATCAACCTCATCCCCTTGAAGTATTTTGATTCCCACGCGACCGGGGACATCATGTCGCGCGTCACCAACGACGTCGACAGCGTTTCCCAAAACCTCGACCAGTCGATCGCGAGCATCGCTTCCGCGGTGTTCATGCTCCTCTGCTCATTGGTCGCCATGTTCATCACCAACTGGTTCATGGCCCTCGTCGCCTGCGCCACCATCCCCTTGCTCTTCGTCTTCTTGGCCTTCGAACTCAAGATTGCCCAACCCGCCTTCCAAAAGCGGGCTCGCATGATCGGCGTGGTCTCCGGCATCGTCGAAGAGGATTACGGCGGACAAAACGTCATCAAACTCTTCAACGCGGAAGGACGCCGCAAAGCCCGTTTCGACAAGGAGAACAAGACCTTGGGCGTCGCGATGTTCGTCGCGCAGGACATGGGGGGACTCATGAACCCCACGACGAGTTTTATTTCGATGCTCGGCTATGCCGCGGTCCTCATCGCCGGCGGCTTATGCGCCGTCAACGGCAACCTCTTTGGCATCAATATGCTCGTCATCACCTCCTTCTTAACCTATATCCGTTTGTTCCAACAACCCTTCACGATGATCGGTCAGACCCTCAATGCCCTCCAAGTCATTGGGGCGGCGTCCCGCCGCGTCAGTGACTTCTTAAGCGAGAAGGAACTCGAGGACGAAACGGATAAACCCTTCCTCTTTGAAAGCAAAGGGGAGGAGAAGGTCCAAGGACGCGTGGAATTCGACCATGTCTATTTCGGATACGACGAAGGGAAGGAAATCATCCACGACTTCTCCGCGGTCGTCGAACCCGGGATGAAGGTCGCGATCGTCGGACCCACGGGGGCCGGGAAAACCACGATGGTCAACCTGCTTATGCGGTTCTACGAAATCTCCTCGGGTTCCATCCGAATCGATGGGAAGGATATCCGCGACATGTCGAGAAAGGAAATCCACGAAATCTTCGGGATGGTCCTCCAGGATACCTGGGTGTTCGACGGGACCTATCGCGAGAACCTCGTCTACAACACCCCGAACGTCACGGACGAAGAAGTGATGCAGGCCATCAAGGAGGCCCACTTGGTCCACTTCACCCGTTCCTTGCCCGATGGGTTAGATTCCGTGTTCGGCGAGAACAGCCAAGTCTCCGCGGGCCAAAAGCAGCTCATCACGATCGCCCGCGCGATGATCCGGAAATCCCCCTTGCTCATCCTCGACGAAGCCACGAGCAACGTCGATACGAGAACCGAGGAGAAGATCCAGGAGGCCATGGACCGTCTGACCGCGGGACGCACGAGTTTCGTGATCGCCCACCGCCTCTCCACGATCAAGAACGCCGACCTCATTTTGGTCATGAAGGACGGCAACATCGTCGAACAAGGAACCCACGAGTCCTTGCTCGCCCAAAACGGCTTTTACGCGGGACTTTACAACTCCCAATTCGCCCTCGATTAGCCTTCTTTTGCCTCCGTGAAAAGCGAAAAAAGAAGTTGTTGCACACTTCTTGATGCCATGCCATAATAACCGAGCCGCGAAAGCGGCGAACGTTATTGGGTTGGGACTTTAGCTCAGCTGGGAGAGCACGCGCTTTGCAAGCGTGAGGTCGTCGGTTCGATCCCGATAAGTTCCACCATTTGGCTGAGTAGCCCAGTTGGTTAGAGCAACCGGCTCATACCCGGTATGTCGAGGGTTCGAGTCCCCCCTCAGCCACCA
>JAXFGC010000059.1:0-18059 GCA_034171505.1 Candidatus Alloenteromonas sp.
CGAAGCGATATCTCCTATAATCACATTCGCGTCAAACAGGCGCGAAAACGGAGGAATACCCAAGTGGTCGAAGGGGCGGGCTTGGAAAGCTCGTAGGCTTGTAACAGGGCGCTGGGGTTCGAATCCCCATTCCTCCGCCAATGACAAAAACGTCTGGCCAACCGGCCAGACTTTTTTTATTTTCGCACTCGTTTAGTATCCTCTCGCTACCATGCACGCAGCGATCATCAAAGTCACGAAGAGGAGTGCGCTAATGGAGAAGGTAATCATCTTTGCCCTAGGCAAGGGACGAAAGAAATCAACGGCAACTAGGGCCATCGAAGAGGCAAGCAAACCCCAATAACCAAAATAGAGAATCCCGGTGAGGAAAGGCTCGAAAATCAAATCGCTCACGTTGCGAAGGGCGCTGTAATAATAATCGACCCGAACCGTCGAAAAATTCCCATCCACGTCATAGGAGGGAAGCACCCCCACCTCGTGGTAGATTTTTAGAAACGGCAAAACGAGGAAAGCAATAAGAGCCACCAAGAGCAAGGAATTTACGAGAGTTCTTCTTTTCATCTTCGGCACATTATAACTCAAGAAAAAAAGAACAAAGAAAAGAAAACGGGAGCCCGACGAATCGGGTTCCCGTGAAAGAAGATTGTTAAAAGGGGGAAATCAATCTTCTTTCTTCTTGTGGATGAGGAGCGCGATTCCCGCGACGGCGATGCAGCCAAACAAGCTGCTCGCGGCGAGGATGCTTCCTCCGCAGCCTTTCGAAGTGGGCGCCGGCACTTCCTCGGCTTCAACGGCGATCGTGTAGGTCGTCGACTTGGAGAGGTAGGAAACCGTGACGACGTAGCTTCCCGCGGTGTCCATCTTGACTTTGGAGGAGTCAACGATGGCTTCCTCGGTCACGTCGAGGGTCGAACCGTCCGAATAGGTCGCGGTGACCTTGAGTCCTTCGGCGGAGAATTCCTCCCCAACGACGAACCGGTTCTTCGCGCCCGAAACGGCGATGCTCTCCAAAGTGACGGGGACATACTTCTCGATGAGGGACATGTCCTCTTTGGCGTCGGAGACGATCAAGGCGATTTGATCGAGGTCGTTCGAGGCTTCGATCTCGGTCAAGGCATCGTTATAGATCTTGGTGATGCGCGCGTAATTCTCTTCGGTGTAATCCTCGGAGGAATACGAATCATACGCGTCTTTGAGTTCTTTCACGTAGGCTTCTTTTGCGGAGGCGAACTTCTCTTCGGAGGTGGCGAGGGCGGCAATCTTCTCTTTGACGGAGTTGACCCAGGCGACGTCGTCCTTGGCTTTGCCGTGGAGCAAGTATTGGACACCCGCGTTGATGTAGAACTTGATGAGGGCGCGTTCCGCTTCATCGTAGGCCTCCAAATCGATGGAAGCGTAGTATTCGCGGAGCTCGGCAACGTAAGCATCGTGGGCGGTGCTCACGGGATCGGCTTCGGGGATGGTCTCCAGGCAATCAACGGTGACCTTGGTGAGCAATTGGTCGCTCGTGGAGAAGGATTTGTCGGGGGCGTTGTACGCGGTGAAGACGATGCGGGCCGCGGTTTGTCCCGAGAGGACGTAGTTATAGGTGACGAGGTTAAGTCCCGCGGCGTTCTTCTCTCCGAGGACGATGCTATGGACGGGGACGAGGGACAAACTGCTGCCTTGTCCCGCGTAAACCATGAGGTCGGGGCAATAGGCGAGGACGTTATCCGAGGCGTAGGCTTGGACGCTCATGAAGTTGTGGCGTCCATCGACGCGGAATTGGACGTATCCGTACACCCCTTCCCACCAGGTCAACGCGGTCGGTTCCTCTTCCGGGGATTTGGTGAGTCCGACGACATGGTCTTCTTCGTAAGCGATGTCTTGGACACCATAGAAGTCGCCGAGGTTGCCGTTGCCTTCTAAGGCATCGAGGTCATCCTCGATCTTTTCTAACGGAGTATTGGGACGGACAATCGGGGTGATTTCGGGGATCGAGGCGTCTTTCTCCGGCAAGGTATCGACATGCTCGATCACGATTTTGGTGATTTGTTGTTCCCAAACGTGGAGGGTTCCATCGTAAGAATCGTAGGCGGAGAAGATCGCGCGTCCCCAAAGGGCGCCTTCGGGAATCACAAACTTATAGGTGATACGGCTCCAGTTGGAGGAGGACTCCACCGAGTAGTTGTTGACCTCCAAGAAACGGGAATCGAGTCCGCCGTAATTGGCGACGAAGGCGATGTGGGGGAAGACGCTCAAATTGGTTTGCCCACAGTCGACGGTCACGGTCGCGAGGTTTTGACCCGAAAGGGTATAGGCGAGGTAGGCGTATTCGCCATCCCACCAGTTCGCGGCACTTGGAGCGCCTGCTGGGGATTTGGTGGAGGTATAACGTCCATCGCTTCCAAATCCGACGTCGCTCGATTGGGCGGCGACGCCATAGGCGTCCAGCGTCTTGGAGAGGTCGTTGAGGTCATCCTCGATCGCACTCACCACGGGATCGGGTTCAGGTTCGGGTTCGGGTTCGGCTTCTACGTAAGAGAGGACCACCTTGGTGATTTGCTGCATCCAGTATTCCACCGCGCCCGAATTGTAGTTGAGGGGGTAGATACGGACCCAGGCGGTATCCGCGGGGATGTCGTATTTGTACTCGGTGCGGATCCAGTTATCCGAGGCTTGGTTGCTCGAACCTTTGCAGGTAACGAAGCCACTCGGCGAGCAGAAGACAACAGGGGCGCCCACTTCGCTTGGTTGGTCGGCGAAGATGCTTAAGGCATTTTGGCCAGCGACGTTATATTGGATGTAACCGAAATCGTTCTCCCAGACGTTCGCCCCATCGGGACGGACTTCGCCGTCATAGGTGGAGAGATAACGGTTATCATCGCCAAATCCAACGTTTCCCGTTTGGGCGGTGACGTGATAGGCATCGTTTGTTTTGCTCAGGTCGTTAAGGTCATCCTCGATCGTGGGTATCGCGGGGGCGGCCTCTTGGTAGGTGAGCTCGATGCGCGTCATCTGCTGCATCCAGTTCTCGATGCCGTTGGCGTTGCAGCCGATCGGGTAGATGCGGACCCAGGCCGTATCCGCGGGGATGTCGTACTTATACTCGGTACGAATCCAGTTGTCCGAGGCTTGGTTGCTCGAGCCCTTGCTCGTGACGAATCCGCTGGGGGAGCAATAGACCACCGGGGCACCAACGTCACTCGGTTGGTCGGCGAAGACGCTTAACGCGTTGTGGCCGGATACATCGTACTCAATGTAGCCAAACGCGTTCTCCCAGACGTTCGATCCCGATGGGACGACGTCGCCGGAATAGGTGGAATACAAACGGTTGTCCACCCCAAAACCGACGTCGCTGCTTTGAACGCCGAGGGAATAGAGATCCTTCCGTTTCGAGGCGTCGTCGAGTTCATCGATGATGGACTCAACTTCGGTCGCGGCAACGGAGGTGGCGGGTGAATGGCAAAGCGCGCCGATGGGCAAGATCGCCATTAACCCCAATAACGTAAAAGATTTTTTACCTCTCATAGGAGCCTCCTTTCTTTACGTCAATGTTTCGAATCTGAAGAAGAATATAGGCGGGGACGGCACTCCAGCCGTGGCACAAACTGCCGGCCCCGGAAAAATCCGCCTCTCCGCGGATCGTTTCCCAATAGGTGGATGCACCGCGAGAATCCATTTCACCCCAAACGCGGGTGAGGTCCTCCACGATGTAGTCGCGATACCCTTCGTGGCGCAGCAACACATCGTATTTGAAGATGTAGTTGCATAAGGTCAAAGGGACGCAGTCGTTCGGCTCGGTGAGTATGCGGAGCATCGCCTCCTCTTTCTCTTTTGGGGCGATGCGGGCATACAAAGCGAGCCAGTTCGCGAATTCGCTATAGTGGTATCCTTCTTTTTTATAAAAGGAATAATAAAGGTGATTGGGGCCGAAGAACTTTTCGTGGATTTTGGTTCGTAAGGCTTCGGCTTTTTGGAGATAGGGTTCGTTCGGTTTGCCGAGGATGGAACAAATGGAGGCGTAGCTATCCACCGCGATCAAATAGAAGGCGTTGAGGATGAAATCGAATTGCCCTTCGTCCTTCTTTTGCTCATGGATTTCATGATCGAAATGGAGGCCTTCCGCCCATTCGTAGAAGTTCCATTCTCGGAGGTGGGGCAATAAGCCATCCACTTCCTCTTGTTCGTAATGGCTTAGGAGGGCGAGGAGTTTCCCGTCCACCTCTTGGAGGAGGGAACGATCTTTGGATATCTCAAAGTATTCGAGGACCATCCGGAAATAGATGAGGGAATAGGTCGGGATGGACAGGGAACTGTTCGATGGGGTGGTGATGCGCAACGTCCCTTGGGGGGTGAAATCGTGGCTCATCTGGAGGAGGCAGGCGCGGGGGAACTCATATTCCCCAAAGCCGAGCATCGTGACGAGCATCTCGATCCGGGCGTCCATCGTGTATTGGGCGGCCTCCCTCCAGGGGCAATCCTCGTAATGTTCGTGCATGCAGCATTCGACCGTATAGAGAGATTTCTCCACGAGGGATTGGAGGGATCCAAAATCCATCGGGAGGCGGACGTGGGGATAGGTGGCGCGGACAACCCCAATGGATACGGCTTTTCCCTTTATCGGGCTGAGTTCCAGATAACGGAGGCCAAGGCGCAGGAAGGGGCCGAAGAAGCGATTGCGGCCTTTCTTGAGGGTAAACCGTAAGCTGAAGTCGCGGTCCCCAATCAAGCGACGGACCTTCCCGTCCGCGATATGTTCACCGTAAGAAAGGATCATTTCTTGTTCGATCTTTGAATCGATGTCGAAGGTCAAATACCCGACGACCTCTTTCCCGGCGTCAAACAAGAAGTCCTTTACCTCCGTGAAGGGATGAACCGTGGCCGTATCGAGTTTCTTCGTCGGACGGGGGGAGTACTTATGAAATGCAGGAAGAGCGATAGACGGGGAATAGGGGATATCATCAGATGCGACAAAGGAATAACGGTACCCCATCCCAAGTTGGCTGGTGATGTAGGGAATCTTGCCCGAAAGGTAACGAGGATGGATTCGCGATAAGGTGGAGGGGGAGGAATACGCGAGCGTTTCCCCGTCGTTTACCACCTCGAAAACCACCCATTTCCCATCCGCGATGCTCGAGGAGGTGGGGTAATTCTTCGATAAGGCGGTGATGCGAAGTTCGTGCCGTCCTTCTTCCAAAATCCCCGTGAGGTCGATTTCGTCCACGAACTTCTCATCCGCGAAGTTCGGGTATTGCCCAAAGCCCACCAAGACGGAATCCACCTTCGCTTCGTATTCCGAACTCGAGGAAATGCGGAGAACGGTACGTCCTTTGGTTTTTGGGACGTCAAAGGAAAGGACGAACTCGCCGTATTCGTTCACTTCGTTTTGGCTTTTCGTTAACCAGATGGGGAGGGCTTTTTGGAACATAAAGGGGATACCTTAGATGAGCTGGAAGGTGGGGTTTGACAAATAAATCGGGGAGGTGGAGGCGGAGATCACGTTGATGCCGAAGGCGACGTTCTCGGTGTCCTTCTTTTGGATACGGACCTTGAAGGTGTAATCCACGTTCGCCCGCAGTTGCTCTCCGACGCTTAACAAGCGTTCCCCCTCATAGACGCGGAGGTCATCGTCTTGGTAGGTTCCCGTCTCGGAGGAGGATTTATTGAGTTTGGTGTCGATGTAGAAGGAATACCCACCGGTCCAGAACACCATCTGGGTGAAGGAGGGATCGGGGAACATCACGTTCATGCACTGGTAGTTGAAGAGGCGGTATTCGGAGTAGGTGATGCCCCCGATGGTCACGCGGTTCTCCCAGGCGTTCTCGTCCCACACGGGGCTGCCGGTCGTGTTCATCACCCAATACGAACCGTTGATCCCTTCGATCTTTTCATCCCCGAGGGGCAATCCGATGCGCGATTCGGCGTAGCAGTAATTGAGTTTGGGGAGTTCGTAGGGTTTCTCGAATCCCTTGAGTTCAAAGAGGTAGTCGTCGCTGCAAAGGATGGGGGAGGCGACGTAGCAGGAGGTCGCCTCCTCGAAATAGAACCCGAATTCGCTTCCTTCGGAGATATCGTTCAGGTTCACGACGACATAATAGTTCTTGGTTAAACGCAACCCATCGGCGATCCGCCCCTTGTAGTCAAAGAAGAGGAACGAGGTGTGTTCGGTGGCGAGTGAGGTGTTCGCGAGGATCGTGTTCTTGGCGTTCCCGAGCATGAAGTGCATCGGCAAGGTGGGGACGGCGTCAAACTTGATTTGGAACACCAATCGGTCGTTCTTGGGAACGCCGTTATCGAAGGCCCCGTCGACGAATAAGCGGGAGGCGGCCCCTCCGGCGCTGTCGTAACGGTAAACCTCTCCCCCATCCGGGAAATATTGGGTCTTGGTATCGTCATAAGCCGTTAAGGAAGTTCCAACGTGGCTCGCCTCGGGGAAATCGAATTCCAGCGCGGTGGAGGAATAGGCGACCGACTTCACGAGGATCGACTTTTGGAACTTCTGCCCCTTATGCATGCAGAAAGCGGAAATCATCGCGCTGCCCCGTCCGACGGATTTAACGAGGCCGGAAGAGGAGACAACGACCACGCTAGGATCCGAACTCTCCCAGACGATGTTGGCCTCGAGTTCCACTCCGTTTTCCTTTAGGGTCGCGGAGACTTGTTTCTCTTCTTGCAAGAGGTAATCCAAGGTAATCACGGATTCACTGACCACAAGAGCGCGTCCGACCGTGCTGCGGGTGACCAATACCTCGCATCGATAGGAGGATTCGAGGTAGGTCGCGGTGATGCTAGCCCGCCCGACCCCGCAGGAAGTGAGGACGCCTTCGGAGACGGTCACGACCGTGTTGTCGCTGCTGCTCCAGGTGACGTCGCTAACATCGAGCCCCTTATAGGAACACGAAAGCGCGTATTCCTCGTATTGGGACATGGAGACGTTGCTCTCGTTTAACGCGAATTGACCTTGTCGGGTTTGGCAAGACGCCATTAACGGGCAAGAAACCCCAAGGGCCAAGGCGCCGAAGATTCCGAATCGTTTCATCATGATTCTCCTTTCCGAGTGGGTTAACCTTTGATTCCGCCTTCATCGGATTCCCCCATGATCTTTTTGTGGAAGATGAGGAAGAATATCGTGACGGGGATGGCGAGGATGCAGCACCCCGCGAGGCGCATCGGGGTGGACGAGATAACGGCTTTGTAGGATTGGCTGTACTCGTATAAGCCAAACGCGAGGGTTTTGATGTTGGGGACGTATTCCATCGTGATGTTGTAATCGTTCCATAGACCCGCGAACTTGATGAGCATGATGGTCGCGAAGGTGCCCTTGACCTGGGGGAAGATGAGGCGCGTCATGATCGTGAAGTTGTTCGCCCCATCGATATACCCCGCCTCATCGTAATCCCGGGGAATCCGCTTCAAGGCTTCGTAGAAGAGCAAGAAGTGAACCCCGAGGAAGTTGAACTGGGAAATCCACAAGAAGGCGTAGGAGTCGTATAAGCCCAAGGCCCGGGTAATCTGGATGGCGCTTGGCAAGCTCCCGACGATCGGCAGGACCATCGTGACGATGACGATGCCATAGATCACCTTGCCGATTTTGAAGTCAAACCGCGCGGCGGCGTAGGCCATTAGGAAGATGGCGAGCGTCCCAAGGAAAGATCCCCCGATCGCGTAGAAGAGGGAATTAAAGAGCATCTCGTAGATGGTCGCGGTGTAGACAACCCCATCCCGGACATAGGTTTGGGAGAAGTTATCGAAGGCGATTTGGTAGTTCTCGAAATGGAATTGGGTCGGGAAGCCGAACACGTTCTCCATGTAGTCGATACGGGACTTAAAGGAGGTGAGGACCATCCAAATGAGGGGCAAGACGATGGAAAGGGAATAAAGGATGAGCAAAACCAAAACGAAAGTCGAAAGGACGGAGAATCGACCCGACTTATGGGACTTATGTTGGACTCTATTCTTTGCGTGCACGCGTTCCATACTTCTTAGTCCTTCCTCGGACCAAAACGGTCAAGCAAATAACGGACAAGGAACACCACCGGGACGGTGATCGCGGTGAGCAAGATGCCAAACGCGGCGAGTTTGGGCATCTTGGCCATCGAACCGCTGCTGGAGGCCAAAATGGTTTCCTTGTAGAGGTAATAACCAATCGTCTGGATTCTCTCTTCCGCGGAGGTGCCGTAGAAGGAGACGATGGATGCGTTGTTGATGAAGAATCCCCCTAGAGCGGTGATGAAGAGGGTTTTGACGGTCCCGAAAATCTCGGGGAACACGACGTGGACGAACTTCCGAAAGAAGCCGCATCCATCGAGCACGCTCGCTTCCAGCAAAGAAGGGCTGACCGCGGACATCGCATTGGAGATCATGAGGACATTCACCCCGAAGGAGCACCAGACGTTATAGAAGATGATGGTCCCCAAGGTGGTGTCGGGATTTTGGAGCAATCCCCGGATTTCATCCCCAAAGAATTGACGCAAGAAGGAGGGGATGGCGCTATCGACCATCTGGATGAACATGGTGGCCAAGGCAATCGCGGGAATGATGGAAGGGAGGAAGAGGATCACTTTGAAGAAGTCGATGACCTTGCTCTTTTTATCATAGATAAAGTAGGAGAAGGCAAGGGCGAGGATAAGCGAGATTGGACACCCGACCAAGAACACGATGAGGGAGTTCTTCGCGGCCGTGGCGAACACCGTCATGTTCTTAAAGTCCTCAAAGAGCTGGACGAAGTTGGCAAACCCGATGAAGGCGGAGTTCCCCTCCGCGTCATAGGACTTGAACGCGAGGAGGATCGAGTTGATGTTGACGGCGATGTAGAAGATAAAGAACTGCAGGAGCGGTAGGACGATAAGACCGCAGACGAAAAGGAAGTCCTTCTTCTTTTTGTTCCATTTCCTTTTCTGCTTGCGGGCGACGACTACCATAAGGGATTCCTATTGTTCGTTTGTTTTAGACTTAAAATGCGGCGGAGAACTTCGAGGACCAGACGACCTTATTCATGTAGGTCGATAAGCCTTCGAAATAGGGGAGGGCCTTGACGTCGTTGTTGATCATGGCAAGGCTTGGGTAGGTGTAGGTGGCACCCGAGACGGTGGAGTTCCATAAGTTGGGCGAGTACCAGAGGTCACTGCTATAGGTGCGCATCATCTTGCTATCCGAATAGCAGGTCGCGACGATGGTGTTGTTCTTTAAGTCGTACATCGTCTTGCTCCAGGGGGTGAGGGAAGCATATTCCTCTTCGGTCACGGTGAAATCGACCGGACGGGTTTGGGAATCGAGGTCCAAACAGGTCTTGGAGGAGGAATCTTGGTAGAGGTATTGGAGGAAGCTCTTCGCGAGGTCGACTTTGTAAGAGGCGATGGACTTCTTGATGAACCCATCCCCGACCGCGCGTTCCAAAACGGTGAATTTCTCCCCGACTTTGTCACTCGTGGCCTTCGGAAGTGGCAATAGGCCGATGTTGCGCGAGGCTTGGCTATCGCCCTCCCCGTGTTCCGCCGCCATCGAGGCGAAGACGCCCGTGGCCTCTTTGTTCCACCAGGAACCCTCGATTAACATCGCGGTGCGTTTTCTCATGGAGGAGTATTTGCTATAGAGGAATTGTTCTTGGGCGTCCAAGTTCGTTAAGCCCAAAGAGGTGCAATCGACCGCGTTATAGTACTTCTTGTTCGCGATCAAACGCTCTAAGAAGGATAAGGCGTAATACCGTCCCGCCTGGGAATAAAGCTCGTATCCGTTGCTTGCTTGGATGGGGGTTGGATCCTTATAGACGATCGTCCCATCGGATTTGACTTCTTGGACCAAGGTGGTCGCGGTGCCCGAGAAGTTGTAATTGAGCTCGGTTTGTTCCTTGCCGTCATAGTCGCAGGCAAGCGCGCTTAACAAAGAGTTCACGTATTCCTGGACGGTGCCGCCCCACATGATGGGGGTCATGTCGAGGGATACGATCTTGTCGCATAAGGCAAAGAAGTCATCGTAGGTCGCGGGCAACCCGTTGTCGTAGGTGGTGGAAGGATCCCCGTCGGGTCCGGGGCTCCGCTCATCGCTAGAGGAACGGACGAATCCCCCGTCTTTGGCGAAATAGAGGTTATATTGGGTGAACATGTCGATGTCGTAGACGATGCCGAAGAATTGGGAATACCCGGGGATGCCATAGTATTTCCCATCGTCCTCAAGGTAATAGGAGAGACGGTCCTCGCGGATCTTCTCGCTAAAAACGGTGGAATCGGGATTCGACGCATCGACCTCCTTGCGGACAAAGTCGTAGTTCATCGGGGAGGAATAGAGGTCACTGATATCGAGGACGAGGTCCTTGGTGTGGAACTTGAGGACGCTCGCGGCGGTGTCTAAGAATATCTCCTCGGACACCCCATCGATCGTGTCGGCGAGGGGGTCGGAATAACGTCCCTCGCTAAAGAGGACCTGAACGCCTTTCTTGCCCTCTTCAAAGGAGACGTCCGCGTATTTGGCCTCGAACTCTTGGGCAATCTTGTAATAGGACCCGCTTTCGAGTCCGCCTTCGTAGACGCCGACGTAAAGTTGCGTCTTTTCGCTATTGACGGTGACCCCGCCTCCGCCAAAGCAAGAGGTGAGGGCGAGGGCGAGGATCGCCCCCGAGGCAAACAAGTTGATGTTTCTCTTCATGTTCCTAAACTCCTAACTATTCAAAGCAAAGCAAGACGGATTCCCCGGCCTCGATATCGAGGACGAACGCGTTGTTGGTCGCGGTAATCGTGGTCGGTTGCCCCTTCACGTAAGCGGCTACCTGGGTGATATTGGGGTAGGTCTTGAGTTCGATATGGATGGATTCGCGGGGCGAGGTCGGGGTCAGATAGACCGACTTCTTGCCGTTATCCTTGCCGATGAAGCATCCCGCGAGATAATGGTCCCCCTCGATCCCCTTGATGGGGCCGAAACGGGTGAGGCCCGTGGAATGGAGGCTTTGCCCATACCGGCGGTAATCCCGTAACATCATGCCCACGCAGTCGCTATTCAAGAGAATCTTTTCGTAATTTGAGATTTCTTCGTTGGCCTCTTTGACGTAGTAATAGACGTCGGTCGTCTCTCCGCCTCGGTTGATCATGGCCTCCCCATAGGTGTCTTGGTCGGGGGTACAGTAACAGAAATACTGGAGGCCCTTCACCCCGAAGGCGAGGTTGGAGAAGATGGTCCAACGCAAATCCGCGCGGGAGGGGGTGCGCCTCGTCCTCTCCGTTGGATGGACATACCCCATGGTCGCGATGAACGACCAAAGGGGTACCCCTTCGTCGAGGGATAGTTGACGCAGCAAATCAAGGCAGGCGTAGTAGTTATCGTCCTCGAAGATGTAGTTCTCCGAGGTGGTATCGACCTCATACAGGGGATAGGAGTCATACGAGAGCACTTTGGCCTTGGTGGCGTCCAAATAATGGGTGATGTAGTCCTCGTAACGGGAGAATCCCGTGCCGCCTAACGCGTAATCGGGGAATAAGTTCACGTTCGCGATCTTATCCGGAAAGCGTTCCCGGAACGCCGCGGCGTAGGCCCCGATGGCGGAGAACAGACTCCCTCCGGGTTCATCGAGGAGCAGGACGCCCGCAAAAGAAGGGTGGGAGGAGAATTTGTCAAGGAAGTCCATCGCCTCTTGGATGTGGCTTGGGTCTTGGTCCTGGGCGTAAAGGGATATGCCGTCGGTGATGAGGGCGCTATTGACGAGATACTGGATGCCGTATTTGTCGCAATAGTTCATGACCGTGTGGATCTCTTCCTCGGTGTTCTCCGCGTACATAAACCCGTTCACCATGTTGATGCCGGCCTCGGCCATCTTTTGAAACATGTCCTCGGTCCGATACTTATCCGGGGGAGTGACCCAGATGCCCTTGGTGATGGCCTCGTTATCAAAAACGTCATACACCGCATCGCCCCCGTAGACGGAATGATCCTCGATGTAGTTGGTTTCGCCATTGCAACCGGTCAAGAACGCGGAAAGCAACAAAGCTTTGGTCAAAAGGTGATTTCTTTTACCCATATGGACTCCTTTTCGGGGTTTCTTGTTAATAGAATAAGGGCCAAAACGGTCACTTTCATACCATTACATTAAAAATAACCACCGTTTTTTTAAATAAATCGGCTCATATTTCAAAAAAAGGTTGATTTTTTGAATCATACTTCCCAAGGTATAGATATGATTCTCTATACCCAAAAGGAAATACAGGACAATCCCTATACGCGATTGAACTACCATTCGGGGTGCATGCCGAAACACCATCACGATTTCTTTGAGATCGTGGTGGTCGAAAGCGGAACCTGTTTAAACTCCATCAACGACGAACCGACCATCGTGATGCAGACGATGGACGTCCTGCTCATCCGCACCTCGGACTACCACGAATCCCAGTTCGGTTCGAAATCCTCGAGGTGGCGGGATTATTACGTCCCCCAGGACTTGTTCGAGAAAGCCTGTTCCTTTTTGTCCCCCGCCTTATACGACCACTTCATGAAGCAAGACACGCCTCCCCGTTGTCGGTTGTCGTTAGAGGAATATAACGTGTTGCAAAACAAAACCGCGTTGCTAGAGCAGCTTCAGCTCAACAAAGACGAAACCGACAAGATCCATAGCGTCTTCGCCGGGATCGTCATCTTCTTGCTCGAACAGCTCAACGAAAAAAGCATCACGATCTCCAACCAAGCCCCGGACTGGTTAACGAGGTTATACAAAAAGATGACCTATTACGATTTCGTGCGCCTCTCCTTGCAGGACATCGTCGCGGAGACCCCGTTCACCGCGGCGTATGTCTCCACGATGTTCCGGAAATACTATGGGATGACCTTAATCCAGTACCACAACAAAATGAAGGTGGTCTATTCCACGAGCCTGCTTGGCAAGGAGAAAATCATCGACATCGCCTATTCCCTCGGTTGGGACAACCCCAAAAACTATTCCATCGCGTTTGAGAGGGTCTACCACATGACGCCGAAAAAGTACGAACTCCTCATCCTGCGTTCCTCCAAAAAGAAGGGGTCAGGAGATGACGTTCGTCGTGGAAATCTCCCCGAAGAAGGGGTTGTGGATTCCCTCGTCTAGGGAACGGTTGTCGTAAGGCAATATCGTCTCCTCGAGTTCGGGGATCGAATCGATTCTGCCATCTAAATACTCTTGGATTCTGCGTTTGGTGCTAGCAATCCGTTCGAACAAGAATCCGAACCGCCCTTCGAGGACCTCGTACCCGAATACCTTGTTCTCCTCCTCCCATTGGAGGCGATACGCGTCCGTGAACTTCCGGAGTTTTTTGCCGCATGACGTCAGTTCGTTCAGCAATAAACGTAATGTGTCCTTATCCCCGTTTTGGTAGGCTTTACGGATTTTGCATCCCATCTCCACCTTGACGGATAGGAAGTCACACAAGAGGGATAGGGTATGGAACATATACGGGAACGCCCCTCTTTTTAAGCTTGCCTTATGCAATTCCTTGGCCTTCTCCTCGTACTTCTTGCCATACCCTTCCTTTACGTGGGCGTCGTATAACCCCATCAGGATGTCCTGGTAAAAGAAATACTTCGAGGGGCTTTCCGCGAGGGCGAGTTCCTCCCGTAGGTGGTTCGGGGATTCTAATAACTTCCAGGTTTTTAGGTCGTACCCGAGGACGGTCTGCAATAAACGCGACACTTCCTTTTCGCTTGCCTTCCCGAAGAAGTCAAAGCAGGAATGCAGCGCGAACGTGTGGTAGACCGCGTGAATCGAGCATTCGTTTCCACAATCGCCCCAGGAGGTGATGAACGTCTCCTTCACGTTATGCATAATCGCAGAGGTAAGCCCCACTTCGGTACAACGCATGCTCGCGGATACGCTCGGGGCAAAGCCAATCCAACGGAAGCACCCATCCGCGAAAAGGACCTTCCGTCCCGTGGATTGGCTTGCCGTGAACATCGAGTCGTATACCTTGGGGTCATCGTTATAGTAATCCCAATAAACGAGGTCGACCTCAGGGATCAACGCCTTGATGTCATCGGTTAAGTAGGGGGCGTTCTCATACCAGGATAGCTTCGATTCCGGATGGAGGCGGAAGAACATATCCTCCCACATCATGGGGGTGAATCCGTACTTATGGCAAATTTGTTCCACGCGGGCTAAGTGTTTTAGAAATTCCGCTTTCCGGTCGATCGCTTTGCCTTGGTACATGAAATACCCGGTTCCGAGGTCCCACGCTTCATCCATGCCGATATGGATGCGGTTGGTTTTAAAACAATCCCTGCAGGAGGCGATCATCTTCTCGATGAACTCGTAGGTCTTCTCCTCTCCCACGCGCAAGGTCTGTTTGGTTTCGGCGATGTCCCCGTATACGGACCAACGTAAGGCTTGGTTCAAATGGGACAAGGTTTGGATGCAGGGGATGACTTCGATTCCAAAGGCGGAGGCGTACTCCACGATTTCCCGAATCTCTTTTTGGGTCAATCTTCCCCGTAAGTACCCAAAGTAGGGTTCCCCCGGGATTTCATAGGTATCTTCCGTATAAAGCATATACGCGTCCATCCCAAAACAAGCGGATATCAGAATCGTCTTTTTCGCTTGCTTGAGGGATACAACGCCATTTCGAGAACAATCGTGCATGTACCCATCCATCTCAAAGGAACGATGGACGTCCAAGGAATATGAGGAACTCCTATAATGCTGTTTGAGTAACGTGAGGGCGAAGAACAACGAGGAACGTCGTCCATAGGAGATAACGACCTCGTCTTTGTCCTTTTGAATGATCAAATGGCCAGGATCCTCAAGGGGGACGTATGCGATGTGCAGGTCCTTAAAATAACGAACCCCAAGAAACTCTTGGGCTTGTTGGATCGCAGTGTCTAGTTCCATAAATAAATGCCTCTTTCCCGTGCGTGGGCGATATTACCTACACGTTAACACGGACATACGAAAACCGACAAGGAATGGAGCATCTAGAAGAACTCGATTCGGGATAAAAGTAGAGCGGTAAAGCCTATCAAGCGAAGCGCTTCAAGCGTGAAGATTCTATATCATCAGCAAAGCAATCTTCCGCTGAACGATGGGGAAGCCAAAAACCGTTCACGAATGAGGCTTTCTAAGATTCATGCGGTTCGTCAATCGAGTTTTGAAGACCCAGGCATCCTTTTTTTAGTTTTGATAAAAACGGACAACGCATTTTGGTTCCGCTTTATGAAACAACATTTTTCTTCAAGAAGTGGGCAGAACGAATTCCACTCCACTTGGTTTATTCCGGCAGCGCTTTGGCACAAAAACTAAACCGACTGGAAATTCATATAAAAGGCGTGATGGAATCCGGGCGCTAAATACCATATGGAAGGCGGCCAAGGCATTCCACATCAACGTTAGACAGTCACATTTGCAAGAACAACAAGGATGACAATAACGGCAGCGACCAGTAAAACAATTCCAACAATTTTAAACAAGGTTGGTAGCATAAGAATTAGACTTCCTATTACGAAGAATGCAACCAAACCAATACCCAAAATAGCTAATAAACTCATAAGGTTACCTCACATCGCAGGACAACCCGCCAAGACAAAAACCAAACCACCAAGAACCAAGCAAAGCAACACAAAACCGATGATGGGTGCCCCTTGAATAAAAGCCCAAATCATCCCACCAATCAGAAGCAAAGCTAGAAAGCCCAGAACAAATAATAAAATACCCATGCCAGCCCGAAACTCCCTTCAAATCAATCGAGGCAGCCTAGAAACAAACTTCTGGCCCCTTGGCGAAATTCTCCTTCAAAAAAAAAAAAAAAAACAACCCCCAAAACTGGGTTTTTGCAATTCGGGTAAACACGTTTCAATTAATAAAAAGGTCTACGCAAGAGATATTTTGCCTTGAATTACTAAAATAATGGAGAACGGTGGCCGAATTCGTCTATAAAACGATTATTTCACTTGGTACAAATCCAAATCCACTTTGTAATCGATGACGGCTATGCCATCCCCTTCCAAGCGGCGTTTTTGACCTTCGATTCCCCCGAAGGCGAAATGTTTGGACAAACGCCCTTGGCTATCCACGACTTTGTAGCAAGGGTACTTCTTCTCGTCGGGGTTGCTATGGAGGATATTGCCGACCACCCTCGCGAGTTTCTTATTTCCGAGGAATTCGGCGATTTGCCCATACGTCACCACCTTACCCTTGGGGATGGTTGTTAAGAAATCGTATACCTTATATTGCTCAACGGAGATCGACGCTATTTCCCCGGTCAATTCGTGCTGGGCGAGGAAATGCCCGATTTCGTGGTACCAGACCGAATCGCTCGGGCCGCCTTTTCCCTTACTCAACTCGCTTTGCCCTTATATTCATATAGAAAATAAGAGAAAACACGGACCACTGAGGTATTATTCCCACAATTCGAACTATATTCCCACAATTTTGATATCGTTTTGTGGGATTAATCTTTTCTGATGTAATAGGTTGAGCGGCCACCACCGCGCCTTTCAATGAATCCTTCCTTCGCTAACGCACGTAGGGCAATCTCGATGGAGCTGGTCGAAAGGTCCGGGCATAATTCCATGATGTCGGACTTCCCGAATTTGCCGATCTTCTTCTGAATTGCGGCGCGTACCGCCTCTTTCGCCGAAAGCTTCGCGGAGACGATCTCAACCCTTTCCTCGAAGTCGCGGTAGGCTGCGAGAACGGTCGAAAGCAGATATTTGACGAACGGGGTGTCGTCGTTGCTGCCGTCATGCCAGCCGAGAGAGGATTCGCTTAATGCGTCGTAATAATCGTCCTTGGTGTCGGAGATCTTCTTCTCGAGGGAGATGTATTTGCCTACGACGAACCCGCTCTTATAGAGAAGCAACGTCGTCAAAAGGCGCGACATCCTGCCGTTTCCGTCACTGAAGGGATGGATGCAGAGGAAATCGTGGATGAAGACCGGAATGACTAAAAGCGGCTCGATTCCGTATTGGCCTATCGCCTTCTCGTATTGCTCGCAGAGGCTCTCCACCGCCGTCGGGGTCTCGTATGGCTGGAGGGGCTCGAAGATGACCTGCCTCGTAACGTCTGGAAGCGTGGCGTCGATCTTGTTCGGGGCGCTCTTGAACTTTCCTCCATACGAAAGGTCGGCGTAGCGGCAAAGCTCGCCATGCAGCTGGAGGATGTAGTTCGGCCGGATCGGGATGTACTCGAAGGATTCGTGGACCATACCCAGGGCATGACGGTATCCGAGGATCTCCTTCTCATCCCTATTTCTCGGCGTCGTTTTATCGCTCATGAGCTTTGTGAGGCGCCCGCTAGTCGTGCGGATGCCCTCGATGGCGTTGCTGGCCTCGGTGGACTGCCTTTTCGCGATTTCGACGAGGCGCGCGAGCTCTTCAGGTCTTTGGGCAAGGAAAAACTCCTGCCTGCCCTTGCATTCCCGGATGAGGGCGACGTAATTGACGATTTCCTTATCCCATTTACGGGTAAGGAAGCTAGAGTAATCGAAGCAACGCATTCCCGTAATCCTCCTGTTATTCCCACAAATCATACCACTTTTTATGGGATTATCAATTGGATGGGAGGATGAAGGGCATCTTTTTCCATGGGAGAACAGCACGTTTGGAAGGGTCTATGCGGCTTCGGGAAGCCGATCACCGCGAGGGCCAAATACGGATTGCAGAATTGTTTGAATCTATTCTACTTTTATTGGAACACGCCAGGGGATGCCTTCCAAAAGGCGCAGGCCTTCATCGAACTCGCGGTAAAAAAGCGCAAAATTTTGCGCTATCGAAGTTGGGGAAAGTCGAAAGATTCCGATAAATCCTGAAATATTTATCCCTCACGTGCAAATAAGAGTTTAAAAATATAAAAAGGCAGTTTTCAATCGTTTGGCAATTTTATGGGATTGAAAGCTTGTTGATTTCACAGACGTTCATAAGATTCTTTCCTAATTAGTGATGCAATTTTGTAGGAATATATTTAGGATCATCAAGGAAGAAGCTTCGGTCTTTTTAAAGTTCAAATCAAAAATCTTTTGTCAAACAAAAAAGACGAACTAAGGGTTAATTAATATTTGAAGACTCAAAAACCATTTGTACACACAACGTCATTATTATTCAATCAGTCAAAAAGAAGCTAAATGCTTTATTTTCTTAAC
>JAXFGC010000027.1:0-85517 GCA_034171505.1 Candidatus Alloenteromonas sp.
TGTTTGATTTCGACGGGACGTTATTCGATACCCGCCTTTCATTGCGTGCCGTTTGGAAAGCCGCTTTTGGGGCCATCGGCCAAACCGTCACGGAAGAGGAATCCGACGAATTCATGCATCATAACCTTTATGAAATCTTGGCGATTCGGAACCTCAAGAAGAAAGACTATGCTGCGTTTGGAAAGGCTTTGACCGAAACCATCGACGCGCAGGAAACGGTTTCTCAAAATATCCCTTTCCCCGAAACCTTGGAAGTTCTCCAAACCTTGGTTAGCAAAGGAAAACGAATTGGCCTTGTTTCCGGAAATTCCGCGAAACACATTCATCTCGTTTGGGATTATTGGAAATACCCCGATATTTCCGAATGCTTCATGGGGTGCGACGTCTACAAGAAAGGCAAACCCGACCCCGAGCCCTTGTTTCTAGCGATGTCGGAGATGAAAGTGGGCCCGGAAAGTCGCGTGGTCTATGTGGGTGATTCCCTCCAAGACATCGAAGCCGCGGATGCCGCGAAGATGGATTCGTTCCTCATTGACCGCGATAATCAATATCCTGATTTCAAACGCGAGAAAATCATTTCCTTAAAGGATTTGCTGTCTTATTAAGTAGGTGTCCCCTATTTTTGGATCACTCGGTAGATTCTACCTTCGTTTCGTTTTGCCGGAACGGGGTCTTCCACCGCGGGATATCCCATCGCGACGAAGCCGACGCCGACATAGTTGTCCCTTACTCCGATGGAAGTGAGGAAGTCTTTCCATTTGGACATTTCGAATTGGGGACGGGCCCGGGAAATCCAAATGCCACGTAAGCCTAGGGCTTGAACTGCGTTTAGCATATTCCCGATGCATACGCTTCCGTCCTCAATGCCGTGGTGTGCTTCTTCCGGAACAAGGACCGCCAAAATCACGGGCGCGCCATAGAAGGGGTCGCCATGTCCATGCATCCCGCCGACCTCGGCGTTATCTTTCCGGAGTTCCTCGGTGATTTTCGGATCGGAGAATTCGACGATGATGGGGCTTTGTTTTCCTCTAGCGCTCGGGGCATAAAGGCCAGCCTCCATCACTTGTTCCACGATTTCCTGGGGAACGGGGGTGTCTTTGTACCCGCGGATGGAGCGGCGGGAAAGGAGAATAGATAATGTTTCGTTCATAGCTTTATCTTATCGCGAATCGGGAAAAGGTGGAAAGAAAGGCCTGTTAAAAACCGTAAATGGGACTTTGCATTAGCAAAAATAAGGGGGACAGGTATTCGAATTCGAGAATTTTGGATTCTTTTCTTTCCCATTTCCCCTTGAAAGCCTCTCCTCTGAATTCTTTTCTTGCGAAAAGAGTGTTTTAAGGGTATCGTAATACGGCACTAAGAAAAGGAGCGTTTTTTCTTATGAAATGGTATGACATCATCTTCATTATCGTTAGTTTGATCATTATCATCCTTTCGTTGTTGCAGGGCGGTAAGTCCGAAGGCGCTTCTGGTGCGATTACCGGCGGAGGACTCAACGTCTTTGCCAAGACCAAGGAACGCGGCTCGGAAAAAGTGGTCACCTACCTCACCTTCGGCTTTGCGATCCTCTTCCTCTTCCTCGCGATGGTCATCATGCTTCTCAACGGAGCTTCGGGAAGCTCGGATGCCACGACGGAAATCGCCTTGTTCCGCTTCTAAAAGAACAACAATCGATGACATGCGGTCCTTCGGGACCGCTTTTTCGTTGGCATGGGGGCAAACAGGTTTCTGTCAATACTTCTATTCTCCGACTTTCATGGTAAGATTTTTGCAAATGCAAACTGTCAAAGAATTCGTCGCCGAAAGAAAAAAACTTCTTTCGGAACTCGTGAAGGGAAAAGGAAAACCGCCGCGCTTCGCGGTCATCCAAGTGGGGGACGTCCCTTCGAGCAACGCCTATGTCCGTGGAAAACTCAAGGACGCGGATGAAATTGGCATCATCCCCGTTCATATCCACTTGCCCGAAGAAATCACCCAAGAGGCCCTTTTATCGGAAGTGGAACGTTGCAACAAGGATCCCGAAATCTGTGGATTAATCGTCCAACTACCTTTGCCAAAGCATATCTCTGAAGAAGCGGTGAAACTCGCGATTGATCCCAAAAAAGATATCGATGGGTTCCATCCCTTATCTTCCTTTGATCCCTGCACCCCCAAAGGAATCATCATGTACCTGGAATCTATCGGATTTTCCTTCTCGGGAAAGAATGCGGTGGTTTTGGGACGCAGCAACATCGTCGGGAAACCGATGGCGAAGATGCTTCTCACCCGTTCTTGCAATGTGACCGTGCTCCATAGCAAAACCACGGAAGAAGACAAAGCCTTCTATATCGCCCACGCGGATTTGATTGTCGTCGCGATTGGCCGTCAAGGATTCCTCGATGAACGTTTCACCTATCTCCCGAGCGCGATCGTCGTTGACGTTGGCATTAACCGCGGAGAAGATGGGCATTTACACGGAGATGCTGTTCCCTCCCTTCCCGTTTCCTTGCAAACCCCGGTTCCGGGAGGAGTCGGTTTACTGACCCGTTTGGCATTAATGCAAAATATCTTGGAGGCTGACAAATAATGAAATTCTACATTGGCAACGAATACGTCTATGGGCTAGAACGCGCAGTCAAAGCAAGCGGCAACCCCATGCGCACCAAACTCGATACCTCCGACCCCAATGAAAAAGACTTCCTTCGTGCCTCCAAACTTGGCGCCTGCCGTGGAGGAGAAGGACACGATAACTACCTCAAAGGCATCACGGTTCAAGTGGACATCGCCGCACCCCTTTATTGGTGGAAAGAGGCCCAACGGTACCACTGGTTTGATTTCGTTTCCTCCGAATCGACCATGCACTGCCTCCTCAAGTTCGATGTCTCCGCCCAATGCGTGGATGAAACCGACCCCGTTATTTTGGAACGCATGAAGGCATTGATTGAGGAATACCTCGCGATGCCCGAAGACCTGACGAACGAAGAACTCACCGCGAAGAAGAAAGAGAAGTGGCGCGTATTGGTCGCCTCCCTCCCCTGCGGGTTCTGCCTCGCTGCCACGATGGTCACCAACTACCAACAACTCAAAACCATGTACCATCAACGGCGTTACCACAAACTCCAGGAGTGGCGTGACTTCTGCGCTTGGTGCGACACCTTGCCCCACTTCCAAGAACTCACCCACGCGGCGGATTATTGATTTCCGATGGCTAACACTTCCCCTTACGTCCTCTTCGGCATCGATTTCGGTCAAAACGAAGGACAACGCGAATTGATTCGCCTCATTAACATCGACCCCAAACTTATGCCGGTCGTCTATTGCAAAGGCAGCGCCGGAACGGGTAAGACCTTCGCCACTTTGGCGGCTTGTTTGAATTTGGTTCGAGGTCCTCGGAATTCCCGAAAATACAAGACGATTTTCTATGTCCGTGAACCGGTGGAAATCGGTCATCGTTTGGGTTACCTCAAAGGGACCGAGGAAGAGAAATATGGACCTTACCTCGGGCCTCTTTTGGATAACTACAACCACTTGATGGAGAATATCGACACCGATAACGGGCATCCCATGCGGGAACCGAAGAAGAAAGCGGATTCGACCATTCTCTCCCCAATGTATGAGAAACTCCCCAGCGATATCGTCCCCCTTGCCCCCGAGTTCATGCGGGGACGTTCCTTCAACGATTCCCTACTCATCGTGGACGAAGCTCAGAACATGACCCTGGATGAAATCCAAACGATGGTCACCCGTCTTGGCAACCACAGCAAAATGATCCTTATCGGATCGCCTAACCAAATCGACATCCCTGGCCAAAGCGAGGAGAAGAACGACTTCGAGATTTCTTATGAAATTCTCCGCCCGACCGAAATGGTGGGATACGTGGAACTCACCGAGCCGATGCGCAGCTCCTTCGTCGTGGATTTCGACCTCCGATTCGTCGAATACAAGAAAACCCATTCCAAATAAAAATAGCCCCGAAGGGCTAAAATAGAGGGGACGTATATGCGTCTTCTCTTTTTATTTGTCGTTATCGTCCGTTGGCTTTTCCGCTTCGATAAGAGGAACTTCTTCCTCGCGTTCAATACGTTCGGGCTCTTCCTCAATCTTGGGTTCGTTATCTTCATCCACGACGATTTTGCCTTTGGAGAGCTTGACCGCCTTGGTGATGGTGAGGATGCCTTGTCCAAGCCCGACGATCGTGAAGATGGTGCCCGAGACAATCAAGACGATTTGGTTGTTGTCCGAAGAACCGTGGTAGAGGATTAAGACAACGGTTCCAACCCCGATGAGGATGGCCGCGAAGATGATTTCTAAGATGGGGATGAAGAGCTTCTTGGAGCGTTGGATGATGACCATGATGGAGAATAAAAGCATCAAGGCCCCGATGACGATGAGGAGGATGGAAATCGCGGAGATGATCAAACGGGTAAAGATGTCGTGAAACATCATCACGAGAATGCCCGCGGTGAGTTCAAATCCCCCGATGAGCATGATGGATTCTTCGCTTTCCTTGCCGATGTGTTGGACGGATTTGACGATGCGGAGGATGGCGTCCATGCAGACGAAAGCCCCGACCACGAAGGGAAGGACGTTATTGATGACGACACTTGATCCACCGGTGTTTTCGGAATTGTAGAGAATGCCGAAGACGATGGAAAGGATGCCCGCCGCGAGGATGATGAATGCCTCGACCCCATTCCAGATACACCAGAACTTTCCGAAAGTGTTCTCTTTGGTTTTGGGAAGTTTGGTTTTGCGTTTCTTTTTGGCCATGTTGCACCTCTTTCTTCTTGCGAGTTGTTGTACGTCTAGTATAAATACTTTTGAATAAGGAGATTAGCAAAATTATGAAAAAATCGTTAAAGAAAAAATATGCCCAACTCCTCGTGCGCAGTGGCATCGCCCTTAAGAAGGGCCAATCCGTTTTGATTCGCGCGGGGGTGGACCAACAGGAGTTCGTCGCGATCGTCATGGACGAATGCTATCGCGCCGGGGCCAAGCACGTTCAAGTGGAATGGATCGCCGAAGCCTGCACCCGCGTCAAATTCAAAAGAGGCAAGCTCTCTGCTTTGAAGGAAGTCCTCCCAATGGAAACTGCAATGCAAGAATGGCTCACCAAAGACCTCCCCTGCTTGCTCGTCCTCCATTCCGATGACCCCGACGCCGCCAAAGGACTCGACGCCGCCAAGATGGCCGCGGTCCGCGTCGCCCATTACCAAGCAAATGCCCCCTACGTCGAAGCCCGTTCCAACAAATACCAATGGTGCATCGCCGGAGTTCCCTCGAAAGCCTGGGCAAAGAAAATTTTCCCTGACCTCCCCGTGGGAAAGGCCGTGGAAGCCTTGTGGGAAGCGATTCTCAGCACCTCCCGTGCCGCAGACGGGAATGGCATTGAAAACTGGGTTGAACACAACAAAGTCGTTAAATCCAAGTGCGAAGTCCTTAATTCCCTTCGCCTAAAGTCCCTCCATTACACCTCGAGCAATGGCACCGACCTTACGGTTGGCCTCATCCCCGGGGTCCTCTTTGAAGGTGGAGCGGAACACACTTTAAGCGGAATCTCCTTCCAACCGAACATTCCCTCGGAGGAATGCTTCACCTCCCCGATGAAAGGGGAAGCCGAAGGTATCGTTTATTCGAGCAAACCCTTGGTCTACCAAGGCCACCTTATCCGTGACTTCTGGGTCCGCTTCGAAAACGGAAAAGCGGTCGACGTCCACGCGGAAGAAGGGGAAGAAGCGCTTCGCTCGATCCTTACCCTGGACGAAGGCAGCGCCTACCTCGGGGAATGCGCCTTGGTTCCTTACGATTCGCCCATCAACAACACGGGGCTTCTCTTCTACAGCACCTTGTTTGATGAAAACGCCGCCTGCCACTTGGCCCTTGGCCGCGGATTCACCAACCTCTATCCGGAGTTTGAGAAGTACACCGATGAGGAAATCCATGGATTCGGCATCAACAAATCCTTAAGCCACGTCGACTTCATGATTGGGTCGAAGGACCTCTGCATCACCGGGATCACCGAAAAAGGCGAAAGCGTGGAAATCTTCCGCGACGGAAACTGGGCGATTTAATTGCTTCTTTGTGCCATCAAGCCTTGTCTTGGTGGCTTTTTATATGCGTTCGAGGTTGAGCAGCATGGGGAAAGAGATGCGTTTCCCCTCCACGACGAGGTATTTCCACATGGGGTCGATGCGGGAAATCGTCCCTTTGACGCGGTGACGGTACCCATCTTCAAAGTATTCCGCTTCCACGGGTTCTTGTTCGTAATGGATGAGAATCTCATTGATTTCTTCCGCGCGATCGGCGGAGATTAAGGGTTTTTCCGTCTTTCCTTTTTCATATCGCATGCGTGCCAAAATGGCGCTTTGCTCGGTCAAAGACTGGTAGGGCTGGTATTTCATCATGCCGCGTTCGCCGTTCATGCGTGATGCCCTCCGATTTGTTCGTGTCGCATCCGCGCGGTCGAATCTTCGGTCAATGAGGTGGCCCGTAGGACCGCGTTTCTGCCATATGTGGTTTGGATTTCATCCAAGGCTTGGTACAAACGTCGTTTTTCCGCGTTCTCTTCGGGGGATTCAAATAAGGAGTATTGCTGACCGTTATAGAGGGTAAGCGAAGAAAAGCAAATGCCGAGGTTCCGAATGGGTTTGTTCTCGATGAATTCTTGGAAGATTTCCATCTCCGCTTCAAACAGGGCGTCGTTATCGTCGGTTGAGATGCTTAAGGACATTTGACGGGAGAATCCTCCCCCTTCTCCGGCGGCATAACCGACGTAAACGGAGACGCATCCCGCTTTGTAATGGGCGTACCGCAGACGGAAGCAGAGGTCATCGTTCATTTCCCGTAATAAGAGTTTGGCTCCTTTAATTGAATAATCTTTCATCAGGGTTTGTCCGACGGACAGATTCCTGGTTTTGGGGACGTATTTCTCCCGAACGTCCGCTTCATCTTTTCCATTCGCGAGGTTTTGGAGTTGCAACCCGATGATCCCGAATTCTTTTTGAAGCATTTGGGTGTCTGCTTTCGCGAGGGATTCGAGGTTGTAGATTCCAAGTCGGGCCAGATGGCTGGAGATTCCTCTCCCGATTCCCCAAATTTTGGTCAAAGGGGTGATCTTCCATAACTTGGTGGGTACGTCCTGCATCGTCCACCTCGAAAGATAAGGGACCCGTTTCTTCCCGTCGGTGTCGAGACATACTTTTGCCATGAACATATTGGGCCCAAGTCCCGCGGTAGCGAGCAATCCGAGCTCGTCCTTGATGCGTTTTTGGATGCGGCGGACGAGCTCTTCCGCGGTGCAATGATACATTGATAAATACGGGGTTAAGTGGAGGAAGGATTCGTCCACGGAATAGACGTGCAGATCCTCTTCGTCGATGAAATCCAAGAAAATGGAAACGACTTTGGCACTCATCTCAAGGTAATAACGCATCCGGGGTTTGGCTTTGATGAGACCAGGGATTTCAGGAAGGTCCCGCATGCGGCAAACGTTAGAACAGCCGTATTTTTCCTTTAGGAAAGGGGTGACGCTCATGACAATGGTGCTTTCGCTTCTCTCGGGATCGGCGACTACCAAGGGCGCAGTGAAAAGGTCAAGTCCGCGGTCAGCACACTCGCAGGAGGCGTAGAAAGATTTGATGTCGATGACGGCGTAGACCTTTTCCATGGCGGAGGAATTATTCAAAGAAAAAATCATGGATTCTAGTCTTGATTTTTTCCTTCGTTGGACCTTGGGAAAGCAATGGTAAATGGATTTTTCCGATGCCGTGTTTCCTATTGGGAAAACTGCAGTTTAAAGTAAGAAAACGGAATCGTTTTTTCTTGACGAGCATGGCTCAAATTGGATTGGACGGGAAAATTCCAAATATCTTTTCGAAAGTATTTGACAACGAGCCTATCCGTTTTTATACTTCTTAAGCGCTGATAAAACAGCGTGAACGTGGGCCTTTAGCTCAGCTGGGAGAGCGCCTCCATGGCATGGAGGAGGTCATCGGTTCGATCCCGACAAGGTCCACCATCTTAACCATAACGAATTGCAATCTTCCAGATGGCGGTTCGAATAACGATAAGACGAGCAACAAGGCTCGTCTTTTTCGTTGTCATATGAATCGATTGTGTTTGCAATTACTATCCGAATGTGAAAACCCCTGCCCGGGGGAGAAAAGGCAGGGGTTTTCAATAGGGGGATATGGAAACCGAGTTCAGATAACGTTGTAGGATACGTTGCCTTCTTCGTCGATTTCTTTTTGGAAGGTGGCCACAAGCTTATTGCCTTGTCCTTTGACGGATACACGATAGAAGGTGCCGTCTTCATTATCGATACGAATCACGCGATATTTTTCGTGATTGGTCTTCAAGGTGATCTCGTCTTTGTTTTCGCTCGTCTCCATGTCGAGTTTGTAGCTCGTCATGAGGCGTCCGTTTTCGGTGACGGTGTAGGAGAGTTCGTGTTCTTCCTCGTCGTCTTCGATTTCGCGTTCTTCATGGATGTTGATTTGGGAATTCTCACCGGTTTGGAGACGGAAGTGACGTTCGGTTGTGGTTTCGTCGTCGTCAATTTCGGTTTCCACGTGAGAGTAGAATGGGACATAGCTTTCTTCATCGAGATAAGCGATGCCGTTTAAGGTCGAAGTGCTCTTGATTTCATCCTCGTCGCGTTCATGGCCATGCCCGTGGTCATCTTCGTGTTCCCTTTCATTGTCATGTTCCCAACCGTGTCCTTCTTCGCATTTGGTCTCTTCGGCAGGCTCGGTTTCTTCCTCCTCACTGCTATTTTCGTAATTGTGATGCGAACCATTCCATCCTTTGGTGATGATGGATTCTTCAGCGGAAGAAGTTTCCTCTTCCACGGAATCCTCGACGGATTCTTCAGGGGTTTCGACGACTTCTTCGGTTTCTTTAACGACTTCTTCGGTGGATTCGGTGACTTCTTCGCTTTCCGCCGGGTTTTTTTCTTCCTCAACTTCCCCTTCGATGTTGTAGAGAAGACGGAAAGAGGATTCGACGAGGTCGGAGGTGAGATACGTGATGGCCTCCTCGTATTTGTAGGTGGCCCCATCCACTTCAAGGTTCACGACTTGGACGACGGAAGAGAAAAGGGCGCCGTTATCGAGGATCAAATCGATCGTGGGAAGCGCGTCTTGGATGATCGCGATTTCGTCTTCGCTGAAGGTATTGTGGGCGCTTAAGGGGCTGATGCTCGAGGAAACGACGGGATGGACCATGGAAAGTCCGGTGACGGCTTGGATGTTAAAGACTTGGCTCGGGGTGAGTTCGTCTTGGGCGGTGACTTCTTCCGCGGGAAGGTCTGGGATGCGTTCGGCGTTGCAGGCGACAAGCGCCCCACCGGCGATGAGACTTAGGGCGAATACGAGGATGGGTTTTTTCATGGGATGCTCCTTTTTGGTTCTTTCACTAATAAAAACGCCCGAACGATTTCTTTTATTGGGAAATTTGTTCAGGCGGGTGAATAAATTGAAGAAGTATTCGTTAATTTCGTATTTCTATATATTCATTACACGCGTACGTGCGGGAGGCATCGCTTCCGTAGGTCAGGTTCACTTCAAAGTGTTTTACTTCCTGACCGTCGGTTTCGTATTCCTCGACCCAGAAGACATAATGGGTTTCGTCTTTTTGCTGGATAGAGGAGAATTCCATCTCTTGGGTGGGGGATTCGATGTCGACGTTGATGCGATCGCTTTGCCATTCGATTTCCACGGAGGAAAGGAAAGAGCCTTTGTTCCGCGTGTAATCGTTTATTGAAGCGTAGGTTCGATAGGAGTAGGCTTGCTCGCTTTGTTGTCCGCGATACTCGGTTTCGTGTTCGATGAGATACACCGTAGAAGGGCCTTCTACGTGGGAAAGGAGGATTTTGACTTCGGTTTCTCCGCGTCCGGAATGGGATTCTTCCTCCTGCTGGATTTGGGCGTAGTAATAAACGTCGTGGTCGAGATAAAGGCCCGTTATTTCGGTGGAAGAGCCATGATGGTCTTCAACAAAGGCATCTTGACGGTAGAAGAGCTTCGCGTCGATTTCCCCTTTTTCGTCTTTGAAAATAATCTCGTAATCGTAAGAGCTTCCGTTATAAACGAAAGGTTCGGAGAGGATATAGGCTTCGGTTGTAACGGTGATTTCATTGAAAATGTGGTAGATGCCCGATTCGACGGTTTCGTATCCATCGACGATTTCGGAGAACGCCGCCTCGGTGAGGGAGGATTCTTTATTTTCCCAATGCCCTTTGGATGCATTTCGAAGCGTTAATGGCAAACGAGATGTTTCGTTGCTTTCCGGACCGAACGCTTGGAACGTCATGAGTTCCTGGGAAAGGGTTTTGTTTTCCATCGGGGAGAAAGGAGTCGGAGGGGCAATCTCAGGATCCGGGGTGTCGGACGGGGTAAGGGAACTCGGCCAGAGGAAGACGAGGATGGATGCCGCGACCGCCACCGCGCCAAGAGAAGAAAGGCCAATCCATAAAGGCTTAAAGGATTTCTTCTTATTAACAGGAGAAGTGAAAGCGGCGCGAGAACGTTCCGCGAAGAGAATGTCTTCCGCGGTGGTTTGGATGGAATAGGGTTCCACGTTGTCGAAGAGCTCTTTGCCGTCGTCGACTTTTCTCATAACCGCATCTCCTTTCTTAGTTTTTTAATGGCTTCGTTGTAAGACCAGAGGATGGTTCCCAGTGGTCGTTTGAGCGTCTTATGGATTTCCTCGAAGGTCTGATTCCCCAGAACATGGAGGATGAAGACTTGGAATTCCTTTTCGTTGAGGATCTTTTTGATTTGCCCCACCAGAATTTCCTCGTCGATCCGGTGGACATCGACGCTTGGGAGGTCGGTGCCCTCGGGAATCTCGTCCATGCGACTTCGTTTCTCCATCAGGTCCAGGGCCAAGTTTTTGGATACCCGCATCAAGTAACCGAGCAGCTTGTTTTCATTGTTCGTGTTGGGTGGATTCTGCAAGAAGCGAATGAAGGTTTCTTGAAGGATGTCCTCCGCTAAACCGTGATCCTTGGTGATGGCGAGGATGTTATAAAACACGGGTCGCTTGGTCGCTTCGTAGAGTTCGGGAAAATGTGTTCTGTCCCCGCCTTGGAGTTCATGAAGTATTACGATTAAATCCATGGACATAAATAAAAACGATTCAGGAGCCCATTTTATTGGCAAATGGAATCATGTTTTTAGCATACCAAAAATTCCAAGTGAGGAAAGGGGTCAATATCCGTCTTTTTCTTTCGCGTGCCCGTGGTAGACTTAACGCATATGGAATGGATTTTTATGGCCATATTGGCCGCCGTAACTTTGGCTAATCTTGGGGTTGTCATCTATCTTCTTTTGGGAATCAAAAAAGGCAAATTCGACCACCGTTCTCCATCGGATTTGGATTTGGCCGCTCAAATTCAGGCCCTTTCGGATTCCTTAAAAGCCCTTCAGACCGCCTTGCCTCTGCAGATTCAAAACTCCTCTCTTCAGGCGAAGGCGGAAGTAGAGAAGGCTTTACTACTTCAAAACGAGGCTTCCTCTTCCAAACTCGTTTCTTTTGAGAACGAGATTCGTGCCTTGTTCGCCCAAAATGTTCAAAAGGAGACCGAACGACTTTTGCAATTCCAAACTTCGATTTTGACCAACGTCCAAACTGCGATTGAAGGAATCCGAAAGAAAGTGGACGAGAATCTTGTTGCTCTCCAAGGTCAAGTCACGACCTCTTTACAAACGGGGTTCCAAGGCACCAGCGAATCCATACAGCGTCTCCAAAAGGCACTCGGGGAAATCGAAACCGCCCAAAAGAGCATCGAATCCTTATCCGGAGAAGTTCTCTCACTAAAAGGCATCCTCACGAACTCTCAACAAAGAGGCCGTTATGGGGAAATGCAACTTGAGATGATCGTCGAAACCATGTTCGGGGAAACCTATCGTGGGCAACTTTATGATTTCCAATACGTGGTGAAAACAGAGGACGCCACTTATCGTCCCGATTGTGTGGTCTTCCTCGACGGGGAGTCGCGAAAACAAATCATGGCGATCGATGCGAAATTTTCCCTCGTTGGCTACGAATCTCTCTTTGATGATAGTCCCAAAGAGGAATCTGAACGGGCGGAACTTAAGAAAGCGTTCAAGAAAGCTCTTGAAGGAAATGTCGCTGCGGTGGCCGCTTACGCTGCTTCGGGCAAATTCGTTCGTCCGACGATTCTCTTTATCCCCAATGATGGGGTATTCGCTTACGTCGAAAGCGAGTTCTTTGACCTTGTGGAAGATGCCCGTCGCAAGAACGTGATTTTGGCTTCCCCCACCATCCTCCAGCCAATCATTGCATCCTTTAAAGCCGTGCAACTCGACGCTAAACGAACCAAAAATTTGGAAAAAATCACCAAAGCCCTCGATGAACTGGGACGGGAATTTGCGCGCTTCAGCGAGCGTTGGGCGAAAATTGAACGTTCCGTCGGAGCCCTCTCGAAAGCCACGGATGAATTTGGCATCACGGTGAAGAAGATGGATAAGAAATTCGTCTCCATTTCCACTTCCGACACCAAAGAGATACCCGTCATCGAAGAGGAAAACCCTGATATTCCTCTCTTATAGATAAGAGGCTTCGTTGACGGGTTTATTCCTTCGCTACCATAATAAAGAACGTATGAAACGCCGAAATCCCGAAGAACTGACCTCCAAGGAAAAAGTCCACCTCCTCCACGGGTTTGGAGAATGGCATATCCATGGGGTTCGTCGGTTGAACCTCCCCGGCATCGAACTTCACGATGGTCCTTTTGGCGTTCGTAAGGTTCCTGAGAAATGCAAGGACGCTTATGCCGCGGAAGCGGCGACCTGCTTCCCCTCTCCGGCTTTACTTGCTTGCTCCTGGGATGAAGAACTCGAACATCGAATCGGGGAAGCGATGGGCAAAGAAGCCTCCAGCAAGGGAACCTCTCTCCTTTTAACTCCCGGGGTGAACATCAAGCGTTCCCCGTTGTGTGGGCGGAATTTTGAATATCTTTCCGAAGATCCTTTGCTAAGTGGCAAGATGGGCGCTGGGTTTGTCCGCGGCATCCAATCCGTGAATGTCGGGGGATGCGTCAAGCATTTCGCCTGCAACAACCAAGAGAGCTATCGCAACATCAGCGATTCCATCGTTGATGAACGTGCTCTTCATGAAATTTACCTCAAACCTTTTGAAATCGTCGTGAAAGAGTCCAACCCTTGGGCCCTCATGACCTCGTATAACCTAATCAATGGTGTCCATGCCTCTGAACACGATGAACTTCTTAATGAGGTTCTCCGTTCTACTTGGCATTACGATGGGGTGGTCCTCTCCGATTGGGGTGGGACCTATGATCCCATCACGAGCCATAACCATGGGCTGGACGTGGAGATGCCTTGCAACGTCAAAGGCAGAAGTCGGACTCTCCTTGCCGCGTTACGTACGGGTCTTTTGGACTCCAAAGCGGTGGATGCTTCGAGCCAACGCGTCATGAAGATGCTCCAAAAGGCGAAAAAGAGAACCGCCCCCACGGTGGATTACGAAGCTCATCATCTTCTTGCCAAGGAAGCCGCGGCCAAGTCCATCGTCTTGTTACGAAATGAAGAAGGAACGTTACCCTTGTCTTCCCTTCGTGGATGCTGTGTCATCGGGGCTTTTGCGAAAACCCCACGTTACCAAGGAAACGGATCGAGTTTTGTTCATTCGGATTCCGTCGTCTCCTTCTTAGACGCGGTGAAATCCTATGATTTGCCGTATGCGCAAGGATATTCCCTTGAACAAACCGAACTCGACGCGAACATGGTTTACGAAGCCGTTGATTTGGCGTCAAAATCAAAGACCGTTCTCCTCTTTTTGGGTCTTCCTTCCCATATGGAGTCCGAAGGATTTGATCGGGAAACCATCAATCTACCGGACAATCAACTCGGCTTGTTTGACGCGATTTACCAAAGCAACCAAAACATCATTGTGATCCTTTCTTGCGGCGCTCCTGTGGCCCTCCCGTTTGTCAACGAAACCAAAGCGATTTTCTGCGATTACCTCGCGGGAGAAGCGGGCGCTGAAGCGTTAGTGGACCTCCTTTTGGGCAAGGTCGTCCCCTCGGGAAAACTCGCGGAGACCTGGCCGATGCACCTCGCGGATACCCCTTGCTTTGGATTTTATCCCGGTTATGAAGGACAGGCGGTATACAAAGAAAGCATCTTCGTTGGTTACCGTTATTACGTCACCTGCGGAAAACCCGTCCTCTTCCCGTTTGGGCATGGTTTATCGTATTGCAGATTCACCTATTCCATGGTTTTGAGTTCCTCGACTTTAAAGGGGAAGGAAATCGTCATGGCAAGCGTCAAGGTCACCAACCAAAATCGACGGGCCTGCGAAACGGTCGTGGAACTTTATGCCGAGACGACCCAAAAGGATGTATTCCGTCCCAAGCGCATCTTAATCGCCTTCAAAAAAGTCTTCCTCGAACCCCGAAAGTCGGCGATCGTGGATTTTCCGATTACCCAAGAAACCTTCGCCCATTATGACGTGGAGGAGCATCGTTTCCGGACCGAGGGGGGAACTTACCATATTCAGGTGGGCGAATCCTGTACTGAGATTGTCGCGGAAGAAACTCTCGACGTTCAAACCGATGCCAAGTTCGTTTCCCTTCGCCTGCCTGCCCCGATTTATTATTCCGTCTCCCGTCAAGGGTTCGGGCAATACGACGATGAGTTCGAGGCGCTTCTGGGCAAAGTCGTTCCCCTGCCCGCGGACCGTCATGAGCGTCCCTTTACCATGGATAGCACAATGGAGGAAATCTCCCATACCCCGATTGGGAAACTGATTCATAAAGTGTTCTATTCCCATGCTTTCGATGGGCATGAAACCGAGGGGCAGAAAGCCTTCTTGACCGCCTGCTTCGAGGACAATCCCATCCGCTCCCTTTGCATCGGTGGTCTTTCCCCAAGGCTCGTGGCGATGATTCTGGATTTTGCGAACGGCCAATACTTCCTCGGCATCATCCATTTGATCTTCGGCAAACGTCCAAAACGGAGGTAGGGTATGCGGATTTTCGATCCGTTCATCTCGCATTCCCTAAAGAAGAATTTCGGTCACCGAGGGGATGGCTCCCCGGGGTTTACCTACTTCTTTGCGAGCGATTACGGTATACGTTCTCGCTTCTTTTCTTTTCGAAGCGGGAAAAACACCCTTCGGGGAGAAGAGTATTTTGACCAAGAAAAAGATTACAAAGGGCTTGTGATTTTCTTCCACGGCCTTTCCGCGGGAAGAAGTAGTTACACGGGAGAAATCGCTTATCTCGCCAAAGCCGGTTACCTCGTGATGGCCTATGACAACACGGGCTGCATGCAAAGCGAAGGAAAGACCATGATCTCCCTTTCCCAAACCGCGCTGGACCAGAAGGCATTCTTTGAATATCTAGAAACGCGGGAGGATATCCGCGATCTTCCCCGGTTCGCGATTGGCCATAGTTGGGGAGGGTATGGGGCTTTTCTCGCACTCCAAGAGCAGTACCGCGTTCAAAAAGCCGTATCGGTCTCGGGTTTCTTTTCTTTTGATTCCCTGATCGCGGAGATTCGTCCTGAATACGCGGGAATCCAAAAAATGCTACGTTCCTATGTCCGTCGTCATTTCGGGGAACCCGCGAGCGAAAACGTCCTTGATATCATAAAAAGACGGAATGTCCCCGTGCTTTATATCCAAGGGGACGATGATCCGGTTGTTCCTTCCGCCTCCCACATCCGTTATTTGGAAAAACACAAAGGGGACTATCCTTCAATCTCCTTGTACTTCGCCAAAGGAAGAAGGCATCAAGGATTTTGGAGCGTGAACGCCCAACGTTATTTCACCAAACTTTTTGGGGATTTTGGCGAAAAGAGCAAAGGACCTCTTGCATTACAGGGGGTGGATTTCCATAAACTTACGGAGGATGACCCCAAAATTATGAAAGCGATTATCGATTTTTTGGGGAATTGAAGGTATATTGTTTATCGCTGCACTGATGGCGGAATTGGTATACGCGCTAGTCTCAGGAGCTAGTCGGGCGACCGGTATGGGTTCGAGTCCCATTCAGTGCACCATATTGAAAGCGTAGGTTTGATACCAAAAATAATGGTTTCAAACCTTTTTTGTTGAACGACAACTTTCTTTCAATGCTCTGTAGAACAAATCTGTCTGCATACCTCATTCTTAGTTTGCATATTTTTCGTTGCTATATATGCAAAAAAAAAGAAAAAGGGGGCAAATATGAAACAATTTGATTATTCGTTTCTCAGAAATCCGAAGGTTCCTGTCGATTTCCTAAATATGGCGAATGTGTTTTTTCCGTGAAGGCAGTCGCCGAAATTATGAAGAAAGAGAACCCCGCCTTTTTACTAACTTGCAGAATATCGCCTTTGTTCAATCTGTCAAAGGGAGCAATCCCATCGAAGGCATTGTGACTACCGACAAGAGAATTGAAGAAATCGTTAGCCAAAACTCAAATCCCTTGAATCGCAACGAAGACGAAATCTGGGCCCGGGACAAGAAAATCGGAAAAATCGGATCGACAAGGAATGCGAAATATGTTCGGAAATAAGATTTCTATAGGAAATCAAGGTTGAGATAAGAGAATGAAACGGAGATTACCGAACTTTCAAAGACCTGATATTGAAAAAGAGAAAGTCTCCTTCTATAATTCTTTCGCGTTTCAAAAGAAACGTATGCCCGCGTGGTGGAATCGGTAGACGCGTTGGACTCAAAATCCAATGTCTGAAGAGGACGTGCCAGTTCGAGTCTGGCCGCGGGCACCATCGCGATCATTACGGCGACGCATCTACAGCGTTGCCGTTTTTAATAGGATATATCCTCGTATGCGACGCGGGGTTGGCGGGACGCTTGGTTTATTCCTTGGAAGATGCCAAAGAAGCGATGGATCAACGCTTAAGGAAACTCTTTGATCCAGCGGATTCCCAATGCAATGGCAAGATTTTGATGCTTTTTCAGGAACGAATCTCGACTGAAATGTAAGGAAACATTAACCGAACGAAAGGCTGAAAATCAGATGCCTCTTTCGCGGAATTCTATATATTCCTTTTCGGAAACCTGAATAATCCTCGATGGAAAAAGCATCGAATATCGATAGATGTCCCCCTTATTTTTAGGTTTAAGGATCTTCGTTTGATTTTGCTCTATTTGAAACCCATTTCGATTTTTGTTTCATAAATGGTTAGGAATCTCTCGTTATTTAGTTACTGAAAAAGTTATGTTCGTATGTGCGTGCAGGCTTGTGTTAAAATCAACAAGCGTCTTTCAAGACGCGTTCTCAAGAACTAGGGGGTTCTATGAAGAAAAGCATAAATTTGATTGAAGCCAGCTTAAAGGAGAACGTGCGAGCGTATAAACTCTTCCTTTTGGTCATCATCGCTTTGGAAGCCATCATGTTGATTTATGGTTTTACGACTTTTAATTTCTCCGAATTACGCCGCATCGTATATATCGCCCTTTACTGCTCATTGCTGTTGATTTCGGTGCTCACCTTAATTTTGCTTAGCATTGGTGCCCGACGTCCTTTGTGGTCGCGCGGAATGGCCTACATGTGTATCGTATACAGCATTGTCCTGGTGATTTGGTCCGCCGCGATTTCTACTTGCGATATTTTGGGCGATGGATATCCCGTCACTTACATGACTCTTCTTGCCGCGGTTGGTAGCGTCATCGCTTTCCATCCACTTGCTTTCGTGGGTATTTCGGTAATTTCCGCGGCTGGGCTCATTGTCTCGGTTTTGCTTGCGGATGCGAGCAAGATGGACGTCCCCTTCTACATTAATTTCTTCATCTTTATTCTGGTTTTGGTCCTCGTGGAAGCGAGAATGTATCGTGCCACCGTCAAACAATTCGTTTTGACGACTCGGCTAAAGGAACTCGCGACGAAAGACGGCTTAACCACCTTGTCCAATCGTCGTTCCTTGGACGATTACATCACCAGTTTATCCAAACAAGAGTATTCCTTTACCTTTGTTTTGCTCGACATTGATAACTTCAAAAGCATCAACGACACCTATGGCCACCGCGTGGGGGACGATGCCTTGGTTATGCTCGCCTCTTTCCTTTCGGAAGCTTTTGGCGCGAACGTCTTCCGTTATGGCGGAGACGAATTCGCGATTGTTTCCTACCGCGCTCCCGAAGATGTTGCCGCGACCTTGGATGCCGTGAATCGAAAGCTTAAAGAGAAGGAACTCCGTTTCTCCCTCCAAGTATCCTGCGGCATCTACTTGGTCGGAGCCGGTACCGACGAACAAAAGATCTTCGAATTTGCCGACGAAGCCCTCTATATGGCGAAGAAAGACGGTAAGGGCTGCAGCAGAATCTTCACCGCTACGGAATAATTCACTAAATGAAGCGGTTTCATCCTTCGCTTCATTTTCTTTTTGCTATGATATCGCCCGGTATGAAATTGCCTTCGATTCGCCACCTCTTTGATCCCATTGACTTAACCAAAGGGAATATCACAAAAAATATTCTTCTATTTTCCGTTCCTATCGTCTTGTCGTTGATCTTTCAGCAACTTTACGTTTTGACCGATGCGGCGATTGTGGGGCAAAACCTCAGTCCCGCGGAAGTGGCGGGGGTCAATAACTCCTCCAGTCTCGTTTTTATGGTCCTCCAATTTGGCTTTGGCTGCGCGTCCGGCTTCAGCGTCGTCGTCGCGGAGGCGATTGGGAGAAAGGATGATGCGGGGGTGCGTCGTTCCTTCTTTGTTCAAATTGTCCTTTCCCTGCTTGTAAGCCTATTCTTGACCGCGACCGCGATTGCTTTGCTTCCCATCTTGCTTGGGCTCATGGGAATTGAAGCGAATGCGGCCGATGTCTACATGAATTCCGTGTACGTTTCGGCGTATACGTATCTTGCGATTATCTTCGGCGGGATTGTCTGCCAACTCTTTTATAACATGATCGTTGCCATCCTCCGTTCTTTGGGGGACAGTTTCGTTCCCTTTTTGTTTTTGCTAGGTTCTACCGCGTTAAACGCGGCTTTGGATTTGCTCTTTATTTTGGTTTTTTCCATGGGCGTCGCGGGGAGCGCTTTAGCGACCGTGGTCAGTCAAGGCTTAGCGGCCATCGGGGCGTTTATTTACGCTTGGAAGCGATATCCTGTCCTCCACTTCCAAAAAGAAGACGCAAAGGCTCCCTGGAAAGAATACGCGGTTCACCTGAGGAACGGGTTGCCCCTTGGGTTTCAATATAGTCTTTTGGCAATCGGCATGGTCATTATGCAGTCGTCCATCATCGCGTTTGACATCCTCCCCGAAGGAGGGGCGATGCGAGAAAGCATGAGCGCCCAACTCGGTTATGGGGCGGCTTGCAAAATCATTAACTTCCTGATGGTTCCATTGAATGCCTTAGGGACCGCGATGCTGTCCTTTATTGGTCAAAACGATGGGGCGAAAGATGGAAAAAGAATCAAGGACGGGGTCATTAAATCCACGATTTTATTGCTGATTATATGCGGCGTTTTGCTCGTGCTTGGAATGCTTTTGACCATCAACGGAGCCTACCAATACGTCTTCCTTTCCGCGGATAAAGTGAGCGAGGAAACCATCGCTTTTGGGAATGTTTATCTCTATCTTTCGATTCCGACCTTATTCTTCCTGGGGATGCTTTTCTTGGCGAGAAATGTATTGCAAGGACTCCAAAAACCCTTCTGGCCTTTTATGGCAGGGATTGGAGAACTCTTCGCGCGTATCTTTGTCTGTGTTTTCGTGCCTTCTTGGATCGCGGGAGGCCCCATCAATTCGACATCTGGCCCGATTCCCTTTATTGGCGCGGCGTTAGGGGATACGGTTTCGTGGTTGGTTGCGACCTTAATCCTCGTTCCCTCGATGATTTCCGCAATCCTTCATTATTCCAAATCCAAAGAGGAATAAGGACTTTCGCATTCCCCCCTTGAAAATACCCCGGGATAAAAGAGGTTTTGTCCGATGATTTTACCCCCTTGGAACAAAACGAATTCGAGTTCAGGAAGGTATTCCTTTTGCTTTCGAATGACGCGAAGAAGAAGATGTTCGACTGCTCCCGGACGGTAGACATCCCAAAAGTTGGAACGGACGAGTTCCTCAACTTCCTTTTCGAAGGAAGGTGGATAACGTTCAATTCGGTATTCTGACATGAAGATGGTACGGCCGAATCTCCTGGTTTGGGGGTCAAAAATAAGGACGAATGTGTTAGAATTGGGGCATGGCAAATCCTGTTATTTCCATTGTCATGCCCGTGCATCGTTCTTTCGCGACCATCGAACGGGCCCTCAAAAGTGTTCTTGGTCAAGACCTCCTCGTTCCTTTTGAACTGGTTGTCAGTTTCGATGACAAAGGGGATGGAACCAAGGAGATTTTGGAAAAATACGCGAGTACGTACCCCGATATCGTTAGAATTCACCCCAAAAAGAAAGCGACCGGGGCAGCAGGATCCCGTTATGAAGGGGTTGAGGAAAGCCGTGGGGAATTTGTTTATTTCATGGACTCGGATGACGAGCTTTTGCCAAATTGTCTGAGCACCCTTTATACCGCCCAAAAGATATCCAATGCCGACTGCGTCAACTGTTCTTTCTACACGGTGAAGAATGGAAAACGAACCTCGAATATCTTTGCTTCCAAAGGAATATTGACCCATGCCCAATGGCTCGATGCCTATCTCCACGACACTTCCTTCCGAGCTTTCTTATGGACCAAACTAATTCGAAAGAGTTTGCTCCAAAAGACGCCTCTCCTTTTGCTGGAAGAGTATCCGGATATGTTCGAGGACATCGCTTACGGATTCTCCGTTTTGATGAAAGCCGATACGGTCGCCTGCATCAGCGACAAACTTTATTTGTATCACAAAGACAACCCTTCCAGCGCGACTTCCACCCCACGCGCGGACCGGTCTCTTTATCACATCGCGATCTTCGCTTGCATGCGCCAATACATCGAAAGCTATGGAACCCCCGCGGATTTGCGTCGTTTCTTCGCACATAAGACCCGTTATTACTGGAGCGTTTGGTTTGATCGCCTCCTAGATAAAAAGCATGGCGCGACAAAAGAATATTTCATCCAGGTGAAACGGGAGTTCGACGAAGTGATGGATGAAAACCTCCCCCTTCGGAAGGTGGGGGCGTTCTATTCCCCCATCGTTTCGCGAGGGATTCTTAACTAATCTTTGCTTAAGGATTCGTAAGCCGCTTTTAATTCGAGGCCCACTTTATCAAGGGTCTTTTTGGATACTTCCTCGTACCCCGCATCGAGGATTTTGGGATCCTCCCCTTCCTCGATGAGTTTACGGAGGATGGAGACGAATTCCTCGTCGTTTTTGCCCTTATGGCAATTGACTCCATCCACGAGCCAATCTTGGTAGACACCGATGTCGCGGACGAGCAATGGGGTGCGGGAGGCCAAAGCCTCGAGGACGACGATGCCTTCGGTCTCTTCCAGGGAAGGGAAAAACATAGCTTTCGCAAGTTGGTATGCCCCGTGGATGACATCCCCTTTTCGATATCCCGCCATGATTACATTGTCGGGTTTCTTGCGAATCCATCTTTTCACTTTGAGGTTTGTGATCAACGGGTTTAGCGCACCAAACCAGATGAATTTTACATCCGGGAATTTCCGAGCGACTTCGATGAAGGATTGGAGGCCCTTCCGTTCAAAAAGAAAACCAACGCCCATCACGAATTTATCTTCTCGAGTCAATCCGAACTCGGAGAGGAACTTTTCTTGGGCGGCCTCATCCCTTTTATATTCGTCTAGGTCGATGCCGTTGGAGATGTCGATAACGTTTTGGCAAAGGCCATAACCTTTGATTAAATCGCGGGAATATGGGGTGGGGGTAATGATCAAATCCGCACGGGAATACATCCATTTGATGCGGTGATCGAAGATGGGTTCGATCAGCTGCCAGCAGGTAAAGGAACGCCGAAAATCTTCATAGGTGGAATGCCCGTGAACAATGACGGGGATTCCCTTCTTTTTGCATTTCTTGAGCAAACGCCCGGACTTCCACCATAAGGTATTGATGTGGGCGACCGTGTAATCGGTGTCTTTCGCGTTGATGGTAAAGTCGACGCCCGCGCTTTTGCAGGCGCGCATTTGATGGGACATCGCGCGTCCGATTCCGGAATTGGAAATCGCGTCCGCCCCCTCGAAGTAGATTAATGTCTTCATGCTTCTAATTATCAAATCCCTTGAAAGGGAAGTAAAGGTGTTGCCAAGCTTAATAGACTCGCGTTTCCTTTGAAAGAAAAAGTCCCCAAGAGGAATGATTTCTTAGGGACGTAGGAGGATCCGATTCGGATTAATCGGTGGTTTCGAAGCAATGGATTCCCGCTTCCAAGGTGTGGTTCTCACCGTTTGGCAAGACGAGTTCCGCGGTGCAGTTGGAGGGAACGGAAACGGAATAAACCGTTTTCCCATCCTTCTTTTCCCACCCGCTTTCCACGCGTCCATAGACGCTTTGGTAGCTTGCTTTCGCATGGGTGATCGTTCCGCCGGGAATCGGCTGGATGAGGAACGTGTGGGGGTTCTTGCCCATTTTGATTCCGCACATCGAACCAATGAGCCATTCGCACAAGGCACCTTTGCTGTAATGGTTGAGGGAGGCGATTCCGCGGTCGCTCGTTAAGTTCCCTTCCCAGGATTCCCAGATGGTGGTCGCGCCGTTTTTTGGCATGAACAACCATCCCGGGCACTCCTCGTTTTCCAAGAGACGATAGGCGTATTTGACATCGATGGAAGCCAAAACGTTTAGGATGAAGGGAGTGGAAAGGAATCCGGTCCCAAGCCTCCATTTGTAGTTCTCCATCGCTTTGACGAGCCGCTTTTTGGCGAACTCGGTTTGTCCTTCGTCGAGCAAACCCATGTATAAGGGGCGGACGAGCCGCGCTTGGCGGTCAGTGTCGAGGGTATATTTTTTCGTGGTGACGAGTTCTTGATAGGCTCGTTTCGCCCCTTCACTGTACTCCTTGATCTTCGCGAGATTTTTGTCCTCTTTTTTACCGAGTATTTTCGCGATTTCCAGGACGTGTTTTAGGGTGAAATAGGTGTAAGCGGTCGATACTTCGGGGTGTGGGCTTGCGAAGTCGTACCATTGGAAGGCGCAGACGTCGTTTGGCTCCGCCCATTCCCCATAGGATTGGCCACAGTTGACCGCGTATTTCCGATTCTTGTGGGAGAGATGCATTGGATGAGCGTAGACCCCGCCCCATTTCCCTGCGCGGCGAATCATGAATTTCGCGTATTTGAGCATGCCTTCGTAATTGTCCTCGAGGATGCGTTCGTCGCCATATTTCCTATAGTAATAATAAGGAATATAGACTCCTGCACAGGCCCAGCCAACCGATCCGTTCATGACCCACATGAACCAGTCTTCGTTCGCGAAAGGAGCGATTTGGGGGAGACGTCCATTCTTCCATTGACGGTCGAAGATATCCCGGACGTGCTTTTTGGCAAACGAAGCGTAATCCACGAGATAAGAGGCTGTATTGAAGAAGAGCTGGCTATCCCCGGTCCAGCCCATTCTTTCGCGTGTGGGGCAGTCGGAGGGGAGGTCGGTGGAGTTGCTCTTCAAGGACCAAATCGTGTTTTTGTAGAACTGGTTGATCAAGGGGTGGGAACATTCGAAGGTGGAAGCCTCCTCAAAAGCGCTATAGACGGCGATTGCTTGGAAATCCTCTTTGGTAAAAGGAATGTCCGTATCAATCTGGGCGTATTGGAATCCGCCATAGAAGTACTTTGGACGATAGTCGTTTTCTCCTTCTTTACAGATGTAGGTGAATTCCTGAAGTGGAGAGCGCTTGCCCTTGTGGATGCATTGGATGTTCTCCAAGGTGAGTTCCCCGTCTTTCCCGAGCATTTCCCCGAGGGTGATGTGGATTTTGTCGCCTTTGTGGGCCTTCAAACAGAAATGAATATATCCCGAGAGGTTTTGAGGGAACCGGAGAACTTTCTTTCCTTTGGGGGTGATGATGAGTTCTACTGGGGAGAAAGATTCCCGTTCCTTCACCGTCACGTTGTTGGAGGCGGTGAGGTTCGCGTGGAAACGAACTTCCTTCGCTTGATCTTTGTAGGAGGGAGCATTGTTCGCGTCCACGATTTCCCCATCTTCCAGGTCCGCGAAGAGGGTGGGCCCATCGCTGGACCAAGACCAGGAAGCGTCGCTGCAAAGCGTGATGAGGCTCCCGTCTTCCTTTTTCACTTCCAGTTGGGCAATGAATTTGGTTTGTTTTCCGTAAGTGTTCGTGCGGCCTTTTGCTCCACTAGAACCGCGGTACCATCCATCCGCGAGTTCGACGGATAAGGCGTTCTCTCCCATTTGGAGGAGATTCGTGACGTCATAAACCTGATATTGGATGCGCTTGTTATAGTCTGTGGATCCCGGGGTTAAGAGGTCGTTGCCAACTTTCTTGCCGTTGATGTTAGCTTCGTAAAGTCCGCAGGCGGTGATGTAGAGACGAGCATGGGCGATGCTGGTGAGGTGAAAGGTTTTTCGGAAGCAGTCGACGGGGTAACGGTGATTCTTTTTGGGAGAGTAATTGCCGGTGATCCATTTCGCTTTCCAATCCTCTTCATGGAGCAAACCCATTTCGAAGAATGCGTTTTCGCTTTCCCCTTCGTTGTCCTTTTCGTCGAACAAGGTGATGGTCCATTCGACACGTTGGCGGGAGAAAAGGGGGGTGGGGAAATCAACCCACATGGAAGAAGAAACGACTTTTCCACTGTCCCAGACGACTTTTTCCCCACTCTTTGCGATGATGTGGAAAGCCGTTTGGCGGATTCCCCCGTGGCAATTCCACATCAAGCGAGGATGGGGGATATCAATCCCAATGGGATTCTCCAAATATTCGGTTCGTAAATGTATGGCCTTCATTTTTGCTTACCGTTATTGCTTCGCCGCGAGTTCGGCTTGGATTTTGGCGTAGAAGACTTCGCCTTTTTGCATCTCCTTCGCCCAAAGTTCTTCTTCGCGTTCGCGGCGAGCTTTGGCTTTGGCTTCCTTGGCGGCCTTCTTTTCCGGGGTGAGGGCGGCTTCCTTGGCGGCTTTCTTGCTCTCGGCTTTCTTCGCCTTCATCGCTTCTTTTTCTTTGGCTAGGCGTTTCTTTTCTTCTCGTTTGGCGCGATCCGCGGCGATTTGATCTTGGTGTTTCTTGAGTTCGGTTTCGAAGTCGAGTCCTTTCTTTTCGCATTTGACTTTGAGTTCTTCGGCAAAGACTTTTTCTCCTTCAGCTACGAAACGTTCTTCGTCTCTTTCTGCTTGAATTTCCGGAGAGACCCATTCTTCTCCGCGGGCTTCGCAGGCCTCTTTTTGACGGGCGAGAATCATAGCTTGTTTGCGGCCGATGTTCTTTTCCAAAGAGAGGAAGGCCAAGAGGAGGGCGAGGATGATACCGGTGATGCTCTCCAAGCCAACGAAGGCAAAGGTGATGACGTCTTTGACGGTTTGGCTTTGTTCAAAAGCGGTGGTTACGCCATTGACGAGTTCGGGGGCAACGTAACCGGCATTGGCGAGCAAGGCATTGAATACGGCGGTGGAAACCCCGCCAACTGCGACGGCGATGATGTTATAGATGGACATGGCGGTGCCGTCACAACGGATGCCGCTCTTCCATTCCACGTGGTCTAGGCCATCCGCGAAGAGGGCCATGAAGACGTAGGCGCAGGGGAGACCGCCGATGTTCTTGATGAATTGTCCGATGAGGACGATGACGAGGTTGTTCGGGACCATCCAGCAAATGGCGGAACCAAGGGAGTAGAGCAAGAACCCGGCAAGGGTCACGTTGCGTTTACCGAATTTTTTGGCAAGCGGCCAGACGGCAAAGATGCCGATGCCCATCGGGATGCCGCCGATGACGGAGACCATCATCTGGGTAATGCCGTCGTTATAGCTGCCCAAAACGTAGTTGCAGTAGTAGACGAGGCCCATGTTCTTCAAATAGGAAGCAAAGGTATAGATGAGGAAATAAATGAACATGATAAGCATGTACTTATCGGTCAACACGATTTTGAGTTGGGTGAGGAAGGGAATCTTTTTCTCTTCACTGTCGGCTTGTTCATCGGTGACGCGTTCCTTGGTGAAGTAGTATTCAATGAGTGTGAAGGGCAAGGTGATGCCGGAGAGGATGCCCATCACCAAAATCCAGAGGTCTTTGTCCACGCCAACCATCGGCATGATGGCCATTGGGAAGACGAGGGCGACCAGGATACCGCTCATCATGATGGTGGAGATTTGGTTGAAGACGGAAAGACTGCCGCGTTGAAGGGTGTTTCTCGTGGAGAGGGGAACCATGAGGTTGTGGCTCATGTTGTAGATGGTGAAGGCAAAGGAATAGAAGAGGTTGTACGAAATCATGACCCAGACGACCTGGAGGGTTTCGTTTCCGCTTGGAACAATGAACAACAAAAGGCCGGTGATGAGGAGCAAGGGGGCCGAGAGCAAAAGCCACGGACGAGCTTTGCCTTGTTTGGTCTTCGTGCGGTCAATGATGTAACCCATCACGACGTTGGTGATCGCGTCAATCACTTTTGAAACGAGGGGGAACAGGACCAAGAAGAGGCCACCCCAAACGCTTGTGAGTTTCAAAACGTCTGTGTAATAGACGTTAAGATAAGTTGCCAATACGGCGTTGAGAAGCAACGCTCCGCAGGGACCGAGCAAATAGCCCAGCCACTTTTCTTTCCCCTCCACGTTTTTGGAGTGGATTCGGCTGTCGAAGAATCGCCCCGACAAAACTTTTCCTTTTCCCATGATTAGTTTTCCTCCTTATCTTTTGGCAATTTAGGTACTTTTATTTTGGTGCAGAAGGATTTAATTCCTTTAATGAGATGACCGTTGGAGAAATGGATGAAGCCTTCGGCGAAGTTGTAGGGGCAACTTTTCGCCGCGGACATAGACATGGTGATGAGGGAATTGCTCTCCAAGATTCGTTTCAGGAACATCGCCCCTTTGATTTTGTTGTCCCTTTCGGTCCCTTCTGGTAGTTTTTTGGCTTTTCTCATATCGTTTTTGGCGACGCCAAGCACCGCGGAGAAGAGGATTTTGCCCATGAGGGAAACTTCCTTTAAGTCGGAGAAACGACTTTCCATCCAGATGGGCTTCTTGCTGGGAAGAGGTGGGATTATTAACCCCGACATTTCTTCAAAAAGGGCATCATCGATATCCAGACGGCAAGTGGAATACTTTTCCTCGACCCTTTCCGAATAGGGGTTGGCAGCCTCCTCTTTTGGCAGCATAACCGACCGTGAGAGTTGGATCGTTTGGGAGTCCGAGGCGATTTGAAGGATGTATTCCCCGCCTTCAAGAACCCAGGAGTTGCAGGCGGTGTTCCAGTAACGAAGGTCGGCTTTTGGGACGGTGATTTCCACTCGTTTGCTTTCTCCTGGTTTGAGGTAAACTTTCGCAAATCCCTTTAATTCTCGAAGGGGTTTATGCACGCCTTTGGGAGATTGGACGTAGAGTTGCGCGATTTCCGCGCCATCGAACTCGCCGGTATTCCGAATATGGAAGGAGACGCGGAATTCGTTTTCGTTCTCTTCGACTTTCATGTCGGCGTATTCGAAGGTCGTATACGACAAGCCATAACCGAAGGGGTAACGCACCTCTTTGCTTGCGGTCAGATAATAGCGGTATCCGACGTAGATGCTTTCTTTATAGACCTCGTGGATGCTCTTGGAATATTCTTTGCCAAAGGGGACGTCGTCGTAGCTTTTGACCCAGGTTTCCGCAAGCTTTCCCGAAGGGGTATGGATGCCATAGAGGAGGTCGAAGGTGGCCTTGCCTCCGTTTTGGCCAGGGAGATACATGTTGAGGATCGCGTTGACTTTGTCGGCGAAGGGAAGTTCCATTGGGGAGCCACCATATAGCACCACCACGATTCTCTTTCCGCTTTGGAGAAGGGCGTCGATTAGGGCGAGTTGGTTTTCCGGCAACCCCATCGTTGCCCGATCGCATCCTTCACTTTCTACATAGTCGGTCAAACCAGCGAAAACGCATACCGTTTTGAAGTCTTTTGCCTTTTCGAGGGCTTCCGCAATCAGCGTTTCATCTGGGCTTAAGGAGTTTTCTTTATAGCCTCGGGCGAAAGCGTAGTTCACTTGATTACGGTCAAACTCGGTTCGCGGGGTCGTTAGATAGGTGGGATTGATCATCGAACTGCCCGCCCCTTGGTAACGCATCTTGTCGAAGAGGTCGCCCACCACGAGGATTCGTTCGGTTTTTCGAAGGGGAAGGGACCCATCGTTCTTTAATAAGACGGCACAGTCTTCGGCAATTTCCGCGGCTAAGTCATTATGGGCCTTCCAATCGACTTTACCGCCTTTGGGGTTGTCTTTGTATCGTTCCACAAGACGTAAGACGTTCGCAACGGCTTTGTTTAGGTCTTCTTCGCTTAATGTTCCGTTGTTGACGGCATCAATAATCCACTTCCGGCAGATCGCGGTATCGCCTGGCATTTCGAGGTCGAGTCCGGCTTGTATGCCTTTGACGCGGTCGTGGGTCGCGCCCCAATCGGACATTACGAGCCCATCGAATCCCCATTCTTGGCGGAGGATGTCGGTTAAGAGCCAATGATTCTGGCAACAATACTCCCCGTTGATTTGGTTGTAGGCGCACATCATCGTGTCGGGTTTGCCTTCCTTGACGATGATTTCAAATACCTTTAGATAGATTTCGCGTATGGCGCGCATGTCGCAGATGCTATTGCCATTGAAACGGTAGTTCTCTGCATTATTCAGGGCAAAATGTTTGACGGATGTGCCAACCCCTTTGCTTTGGATCCCTTGGACTTCGGCGGCACCGAGTTTTCCGGCCAGAAGTGGATCCTCTGAGAAGTACTCAAAGTTCCGTCCGCATAAGGGGTTGCGTTTGATGCAGGCCCCTGGGCCAAGCACGACGCCTACCCCATAATGGAGGGCTTCTTCGGCGATGGCTTGCCCCATTTTGTAGGCGTTTTCGGGATTCCATCCGGAAGCGGTCGTAACCGCGGTTGGGAAACAGGTGGCTGGTTCGCTTTCCGAAACCCCGTTGTCGCGGGCGTCTTTTTGAACTCGGAGTCCATGAGGCCCATCGGAAAGGAAAATGGAGGGGATGCCAAGGCGTGGAATCGGATTGGTAAACATGAAATCCGTTCCCGAGAGAAGAGCGGCCTTTTCCTCGAGTGTCAGTTGCGACAGCAAATCGTTGATGTTCAAAATTTAACCCTCGCTATGTTGGTTGGTTGTCATTGTTATAATCTAGACGAGTTTTTGAAATATATAATATTTGTTTTGAACTCATAATATTTGTTTCGTTGTTTTGATATACTCTTTTTATGAAAAAACTGGACCTCCATTATATTTGCACGACTCTTGGGAACCTTTCGGGCATCCCCATTCGCCTTTATCAAGGGGGCGAACTCCTTTATTTTCATTCGTATGTGAAACTTTCCAAGGACCCTTTACTTCTTTATCAAGATAAGATTTCGCAAATCGCCAAACCGGTCGGCTATTTCATTACCCCGAGTTTCGATTATTACGGTTTTGTCCATTTCGGCGATAAACGGATCATCATCGGCCCCACCCGCCAAATCACCGCAAGTGAGAAAGACCTCAAACAGCTCGCGTTTGAACTCGATTTAGTGGAAGAAAGCGCGGAAGATTTCGTGCACGCTATGCAAAGTATCTCCCCGATGTCTTTGGATAGCCTCATGCAGTTGATTTGTCTCCTAAATCACGTTTTTAGCGGAGAGAAATTGGAACTGAAAGACATTGAAATTTATGACGTCGAACAAATAGAACTCGCGAAGGAGATGGAACGAGAACGGAGCGAAAGACACTTTGAACCATCCTTTGATTCGATGGAAAGAAGAACCGTCCACAATTCTTTGGAAGTGGAACAAACTCTCATGAACATCGTTCGAAAAGGCGATACTGCCGCCTTAAGGGAATGGACCAAAACCGCCCCCGCGGTGCGGGGAGGGAACATCGCCGATAACGAACTCCGTCAACGAAAAAACATCTTAATCGTCACCGCCACCTTGGCATCCCGAAACGCGATTCGAGGAGGATTGGATGCCGAAGAGGCCCTTTCCCTGAGTGATTCCTACATCCAAAAAGTAGAACTCATTCAGTCCATCGATTCGTTAATGAACCTCCAATTCCGAATGGTTGCGGATTTCACCGAACGGGTCGAACGGATTCGCGTTGGCAAGCACCCATCCAAACTTGTTACGGAGGTTGCCAACTACGTTCAGCAACATATCTCAGACACAATCACCACCAAAGCCATTGCAAAGCATCTTTTCATCAGTCGTTCCCGCCTTTCCACCAAATTTAAGGCGGAGTCCGGAATGAACCTTTCCCAGTTTATTGCGCGTGAGAAAATCGATGAAGCCAAACGTCTGCTCCGTTATTCGGACAAGTCTTTGCTCTCTATCAGCGCTTACCTTGGTTTTGCTTCCCAAAGCCATTTTTCCCTGGTGTTCAAAAAGGTGACGGGAAAGACTCCCCACGAATATCGAGAAGCCCACGCCTAAGCCCGGTGCGAAAATGAAAAACCCATCGTTTCTGAGAAGAAAAATCGATGGGTTTCTTCGCTGGATTCGTTATCAATGGGTTCGGTAACGTCGACGGTTCCTTCGTTTGGGACGCTGTCGCTGGAAGTGGGACGCGCGGGGCTCACGCATCCGGTGAGGAGCAATATGAATGCTGCGGTGAGTCCGAATATCAGGTTCTTTTTCATGACGGATTTCCTTTCCTTTGGGGTCTATTCTGATTGAATTACAAATTCAAAACAACGTTTTTTAAGGTGGCAAAATTATGTTTTGTTATGTTCGTTTAGCGCCCTCTTTTTTTGGCCAAATGGAAACCCGGGGCTTCGAACCGATGAAGAAGGTAGAAGAACCAAACGGAAACTGGAAACAAAAAAAGGGGGATGTCCCCCAATTCTCTCCTTTCGAGGGAGAGAAGAATATTATCGTGGCGCGCCCGAGGCGATTCGAACGCCTGACCCCAACCTTCGGAGGGTTGTACTCTATCCAGCTGAGCTACGAGCGCGTGATGCTCTTTCGAGCGGGATTATTGTAGGTATCGGCGGTATAAAAATCAATCGGGGAAAGACAAACAAAAAAGTCGAGTTTCCTCGACTTAAGTGGTGATTGGGCTTATTCCCTGTCGCAGCAGCAGCACGGCGTGGAAATGAAGGCAGCCAACTCATTGATGAGATCCACGTTCGCGGAGTAGTGGACCCACTTCCAATCCCGACGCAATTTAATGAGACCGGCATCCACCAAAATCTTGGTGTGATGGGAAAGAGTTGGTTGGGTGCATCCGACGATCTTGATTAAGTCAGAGGCGGTGATATCCTGCTTTTTCAGAACGACTTTGATGATTCGGATTCGCACCTCGTGGCCGAGTGCTTTTAAAAGTTCGGCCGCTTCTTTTCTATGCATTTTGTAGTTCCCCCCTTTAAAGAAAACTATTCGTATTTTAAAGCATTTTTCCCGTTTCACAACATAAAAACTGCCGAAAGGGGCAACTTTGTACTTGAAATACGAAAAAATGGAAACTGTAGGGCATCCTTTAAGTTTCTTCAGTTTTGGAAAAGATTCGATACCTCCTGTGCTTGATTTGCTCGATTTTTGGAAAACTCGGGGAATTTAAGTAAGGATTCTTTTTGCGCTTTCGCGGGTGCGTATTCCTTCCAAAGCTTCCCGAAACGCGAAGAAAATGAAACCTCAAAAAAACAAAGTTTTCACATTCATTGGATGAATTATGAGAAGAGGAATAAGACGGTAGCGACCAAGGTTATCCCAAACCCGATTTTGGAGAACAAACCGGTTTTCTCGTGAAAGAGAATTCGGCAGACAAGGAAGGAAAGAAGGATGCAAAGTCCCGAGGAGACGGGGAAGAACATGGAAGCATCCACCCGCATGACGCCTTCCATTCCGGTGTAACTGCCGAAGGTCATGCATAAGCCGTAGGCGATCGCCAGAAGAAGGGGAGCCCAGGAGAAGGAGGCCTTGGCTTTCGCCTTCTCCTCTTTGCTTTTGGAAAACAAGAAGGAAACCCCGAATCCAATCGCGGAGAAAATCGCGGTGAATAAGCAATAGAAACCCGTGAACACGAAGGGGGTGGTTCCCGTGACGCTTCGAGAATGGAGGCTTAGGATGACGCAGTTGCTGCCGTTGCTCACCAAAGCAAGCAAACAAAGGAGAACGAAAAGAACGCTTGTTTTCTTGCTTTTGCCTTCTCCTTTTTTGGAAAGGAAGTCGAACAAAGGGACAATGAGGGAAATGACCATCAGGACAATCGCGATGATTTTGGCGATTTTCGCGGATTCGTGTTCCCAGAATACCCCATAGAAAAAGGGCAATATCATGCCTCCTAACATGAAGGATTGGCTATAGAAGGACATGTTTTCAAGTTTCGACGCTAGCACCCCGCTGATTTGGGTGAAGACGAAGAGAACGCCATAGATTGATGCGAAGATGAGGGAAATGGGATTTAGGGAAAAGCCCTGAATCCAAGACATCAGGAAGAAAACGATGGCGCTGCCCCCACTAGCGAGCAAAGCGAAAAGAAGGGCGTTGAACACGTTTCCTTTCAAACGTGTGCTATAGACCTTATTGACCGCGAACAACGCGGTGAAAAGGATGGCGTTAATGGGCAGGAGAAGGTACCCAACGGTCTTGGGACTCATGGATTATTCGGATCGTAAGTAATTTCGTGTGGCAAGAGTATACGCAAGAACGGTGAGGACGGCAAAGAGAATTACGCCAACCCCCGCCATCGAAAGCTGAATCCAAATATCACCAGGAGCAAACGAATTGATGAGACGGGCCACTTCGGGAAGGGCTCCACAGACGCCGATATAGGCGCCAAATACCACCGCGGAGAGGAGGCAAGAAACCAAAATCGACCAAATGGGTTTTTCGGGTTTGGCAAATAGCCAAGGTAAAAAGACGATGTTAAAAAGGCCGTACATAAGCAACGCCACCCCAATGACTCCAAAATCCGCGCCCATCAAGAATTTAAAATAAGGTTGGATGAAGAAGTAACGCGGAATCAGGAGCAATCCCCCGATGAGCAAGGAAAGAACTTCGATGAAGAGAATCAAAAGGAACTTGCCTTTCACGATGTCCTTTTTGGCAATCGGCAACAGTTGGGAATAAAGGAAATCGCGGTTGGCTAGGGCCAAGGGGAAGATGATGTTGCAGGCGACGAGCGGCATATAAAATCCGATGATCGGAGGCCAATTTGGCACTACGACGGTGATGATGAGAAGGAAATAAATCCAGGCTTGGACCGGCATGCAAAGCCGTAATTCCTTATATAGGAGATTCTTCATTTTCGACCCCCCTTTCAATGCCGAGCATGATTTCTTCGAGATGCGCCTCTTGGTAGGTTAAACCTTCGACTTTTTCCTCGCTTGCAGGAACCACCCCTTCGAAATGGTCGCCCCTTTTCCGGATGTGAAGCGCGCTTTTGGGGAAGAGGCTTTCTTCTTTCCCTTCGACGTGAAGATAGGCTTTGGAGAATTCCTCTAAAGTCGTGAAAGCGACCACTTTTCCATTTTGGATGTAGGTGATGTCGTCCGCGACTTTTTCCAAATCCGAGATGACGTGGGTGGAAAAGAGAACCGCGGTCCCGTATTTGTCCGCGATTTTCCGAAAGCAATCGAGGAGCTCGTCCCGGCTCACGGGATCAAGGCCGCTCGTGGGCTCGTCGAGGATGAGGAGCTTCGCCCCATGGGATAAAGCAATCGCGAGGTTGAATTTCACCCGCATTCCGTTGGAGAGTTCTTTGATTCGCTTGTTCAAATCGATGTCGAAATAACGAATCCATTTGTCGAACAAGGCTTCATCCCACCGGGGGAAGAAACGTTTCGTGACGTCCGCGATGGTCTTCGCGCTGACGCTCGGATAATAATCCACCCCGCCGAAAAGGAGGCCGATGTCGGATTTGGACTCGAAGTTCTCCGGGGAGATGCGTTTCCCTTCGAAATAGACCTCTCCCGAGGTTGCGGAGATCATTCCATAAATGGCCTTGATGGTCGTCGTTTTGCCCGCGCCGTTTCGCCCGATGAACCCCATAATCCGCCCTTTTTTCAAAGAGAAAGAAACGTTTTCGAGGGAGAATCCCGGATAACGCTTGCAAAGGTCAACGACGGATAAGATGTCAGTCGTTTCCATCGAAAGCCTTTCCCGCGATATCTTCGATGAAATCGCTTTTGACAAGGGCGATCCCGCGGGTTTTGTCCGCGAGGACGACGATTGTATCCCCCGGATGAATGTCAAACATTTCCCGGACGCTTTGGGGAATGACGATCTGCCCTTTGGCTCCGACGGTCGCCACCCCGATGCATTTGTTAGGGTCCATATGCTCCTCCTTGGTTATATGAGTTATACTAGTTATACCAATCTTCATCAAACGAAACGTGAATTCTTTTTCGAAAACAATTCCCGTATACGTCTCCATAAGGAGTCGTGGTATTCTAAATTCAGTATCGAGGTTTTTGTATGAAACAGTTCTTAGGAAACGACTTCCTCTTAAATAGCCCTTTGGCGGTTCGCCTTTACGAAGAGCATGCCTCCAAGATGCCGATTTTCGACTTCCATTGTCATCTATCCCCGAAGCAAATCTATGAGGACCATCGATTTGAAACCATTACCGAGGTTTGGCTCGGCGGAAAAGGGTATGGCGACCATTACAAGTGGCGACTCCTGCGCGAGATGGGGGTAGACGAATCCTACATCACGGGCGATAAATCCCCATATGAACGTTTTGAGAAATACGCGGAATGCATGCCCTATTTCATTGGAAACCCCATCTACGAATGGACTCATCTCGAGCTCAAGATTTTCTTTGGCATCACCACCCCCTTATGCAAGGAAAATGCCAAAGAGATTTACGAAGAATGCAACCGTCAACTCCAGACGATGACCGCGCGCAAAATGATGGAAAAGTGCAACGTCACCGCGGTTTATACCACCGATGACCCCGTCGATAGCCTCGAATATCACGTTTTGATGCGGAAAGACCCGACCTTGAAAGTCGAGGTCGCTCCCTGCTGGAGACCGGATAAAGCCATCAACGTCGAACGGGCGACTTTCTTGCCTTGGCTCCATCAACTCGAAGAAGTGGTGGGACGTAAACTCCCAACCTTGAAGGATTTGCTGGGGGCCCTTGATGAACGCCTCGCCTTCTTTGTGGAGAATGGATGCTGTGCCGCCGACCACGGCTTAGACACTTTCCATTACAAGAAAGCCTCCTACGAAGAAGCGGAAGCGGTTTATCAAAAAGGATTGAAGGGAGAACCCATTTCCTTCGAGGAAGAGGACATCTACAAAGGATATCTCCTCGTTCATTTGGGCAAGGAATACCATCGCTACGGCCTCGTTCAGCAGTACCATATCGGCGCCCTCCGCGACAATTCGAAACGGAACTTTGAACTTCTTGGACCCGATTCGGGATTCGATGCGGTCAACGATCGCACCTACGCCGAAAAACTTTCGGGCTTATTAAACGAACTCGATCTCGATAACTCGTTACCAAAGACGGTTCTCTATTGCCTCAACGAAAAGGACTACATCGTGATGATGTCCCTCATGAACTGCTTTCAAGGTGGTCGAAAAGGCAAGATCCAAGTGGGAACCGCTTGGTGGTTCAACGACCACTACGAAGGCATGCTCAATCAATTCAAAAAGCTTTCGATGGATGGTCTCCTTTCCTGCTTCATCGGCATGTTGACCGATTCCCGCAGCTTCTTAAGCTATCCCCGTCACGATTATTTCCGTCGCGAGCTTTGCTCCTACATCGCTTCGTTGGTAGAAGAAGGGCGTTATCCGAACGACGAGAAAATCCTCGGGGAAATCGTCGAAGATATCTGCTATAAAAACGCGAAAGAGTATTTCACGCGGTAAAAATAGTGATTTTCTAATAAAAGAAGATATAATGATTTCAAACATGTATACAAGAAGGAAAAGTGTATGAAGAAATTCGATGTGATTTCGAAGCTCGTTGATTGTGGCGTTGTCGCCGTCATTCGCGCCAATTCGGTGGAAGAAGCGAGCAAACTCAGCCACGCCGTTGCCGAAGGAGGCATCTTAGGCTTGGAGGTGACCTTCACCGTTCCTGGAGCGGAAAAAGTGATCGCTGCCCTCTGCGAAGAGCTTGGGGATTCCGCGATTGTCGGGGCGGGAACCGTTCTCGATGCCCCGACCGCCCGCACCGCCATTCTCGCCGGGGCCAAGTTTGTCGTCTCCCCTGGCTTTGACAAAGAGACCGCGGAACTCTGCAACGTCTACCAAGTCCCCTATATGGCGGGATGTTTCACCATCACCGAGATCATCACCGCGATGAAAGCCGGCGTGGATATTTTGAAAATCTTCCCCGGATCCTCGGCCACCCCCGAATACTTCAAAGCGGTCCACGGACCTCTTCCCCAAGCAAACTTGATGCCAACCGGAGGCGTCTCGTTGGAGAACGCGAAAGACTGGATTAAGTCCGGCGCGGTCGCTATCGGAACCGGTGGACAACTCACCGCCCCCGCAAAGAAAGGGGATTACGCGGGAGTTACCAAAATCGCCGCAGAATTCGTCCGCCTTGTCAAAGAAGCGCGTGATGAAATGAAGAAATAAGGAGAAATTTCCATGATTTACGCAACTCTTGGAGAAATCATGCTTCGTTTGTCGACCCCCGGCAACGAACGCTTTGTTCAATCCACTTCCTTCGACATCAACTACGGTGGAGGTGAGGCCAACGTCGCCCTTTCCCTTTGCAATTTGGGAGAAGAAGCCCGCTTCCTTTCCAAGATTCCAAACAACGATATCGGACAAGCCGCGATCAATTCCCTCCGTCAATTTGGCGTTGACACCTCGGGGATTGTCCGTGGGGGAGATCGCCTTGGTATTTACTTCTTGGAAACCGGCGCCTCCGTCCGTCCTTCCAAAGTGATTTACGACCGCGCCCACAGCGCCATTTGCGAGGCCAAACCGAGCGAATTCAACTTCCGTAAACTTCTCAAAGGAGTTTCTTGGCTCCATATCACCGGCATTACCCCGGCCCTTGGGAAGAACTGCCAGGCCATCACTTTGAAAGCCCTCCAAGCCGCCAAAGCCATGGGTATCACGGTTTCCTTCGACCTCAATTACCGCGCCAAACTTTGGACCAAAGAAGAGGCCCAATCCGTCATGATCCCCTTCATGGAATACGTCGATTACGTCATCGGCAATGAAGAAGACGCGGAAGCTTGCCTTGGCTTCTCCGCGGGAGGAGACGTCTCCAAAGGGAAGCTCGACGCTCAAGGGTATGGAAATATGCTCCGCGCGATGTGCGAGAAGTTCCACCTCCGTGGAGCCGCTGCCTCGCTTCGGGAATCCCACAGCGCCTCCGACAATGGTTGGAGCGGGGTTCTTTACACGAATGGCAAGGCGTATGTCTCTGCCCATTACGACCTTCGCATCGTTGACCGCGTTGGGGGAGGAGATTCCTTCGCCGCGGGTCTCATCTATGGCTTGACCCATTACGAAGATTCCCAAAAGGCCATTGATTGCGCCGTCGCTCACAGCGCTTTGAAACACACCATCCCCGGGGATTTCAACCACGTTGGCATCAAAGAAGTTGAATCCTTGATGGCCGGCAACACCAACGGACGCGTCCAACGGTAAGTATGACCAGTGACGTCCTCCCGATTTACCAAGAACTCCGTCAAGAAATCGAAAGCCTCCAAATCGTCCCGGGAACTCGACTCGGAGAAATCGAGTTAACTACCCGTTTTGGCGTTTCGCGCACACCCATACGCGATGTGCTAAAGAAGTTAGAGGAAGACGGGCTCGTTCGTATCGTCCCCAAAAGCGGAACTTATGTCACTCCCCTCGACATGGAGGGGTTCGAAGACGAGATGTTCCTCCGCTTTTCCATCGAAACCGCGGTGATGAAAACCCTCTTTGGCCGTCTATCCGAAAATGACATCGATGTTCTCCGCCAAATCTTGAATGAACAAAAACAAACGTTGACGGAGTCCGAGAATTTTCGGGCGCCGGAACGGTTCTATGGATTGGATGAGGCCTTCCATAAAGCGATTTATTCTTTCGCGAACAAAGAAGGTATCTACCATCGGATGCAAACCAAATCCCCCACTTTTTCGAGATATCGTCACGTTACCTTTTTCCGTGATATTCGATACCTGTCCTCGCTCTTTTCGATTCACGAACGCCTTCTAGAGGCCCTTGTCGCCCAAGATGGAGATGCCCTTGAGGCGGCGTCCCGCGAACATAATTACTCGGGGCTAGAAGGCTTAGCGGAAGTCCGCAAGACCCACCCCACCTGGTTCGCTTAGAAAGCGCTTACATTTCACCCTGTTAACGATTGCGTATTTTGCGATCGTTTTTTATCATTTAACTGTGTGAACAATTCACGGGGTGAAACAGATGGAAAATAACGGTAAAAGCAGAGAATACACAGAACGAATCGTTCGAATGTTCCAAGATGGTTCCAACGCATCGTTGATCGCGAAAGCGCAGAAGGTTTTCAATGCGCCGCACGCGATGTCTTGTGCCTTGCTTTCCCGCCCGGAAGGCATGACCGCGAGCGAACTTGCGTCCATCGGGGATTGTTCCCCTTCCCGCGTCACCGCTATCCTCGATACCTGGGAAGAAAAAGGGCTCGCCGAACGATTCCAGCAGGAGGGAGACCGACTGCACACGTTTGTCCGATTGACCGAGAAGGGACGTAAAGGCGTTCTCCTTTCGGGCAATATCATCTTCGACTTTATATGTAGGGTGTTCGATGTGCTCGGACCCGAAAAGTCGGAGATCGTCATTGAGGCCATCCAAAACATCATCACGATGGGGCTTGAGACCGTGAAGAAATATGAGGAGGGTTATGAACCATGCTGCGATTAGTTGACATCACCAAGGTTTATCCAGTCAAAGACAATCCCGTTTACGCGTTAAAAGGGATTTCTTTGAACTTCCGTAAAAACGAATTCGTCTCTATCCTTGGCCCTTCGGGATGCGGAAAGACCACGACCCTCAACATCATCGGAGGGCTCGACCATTACACGGACGGGGACCTCATCATCAATGGGGTTTCCACCAAACGTTACGACGACCACGATTGGGACGTTTACCGCAACCATAAGATTGGCTTCATTTTCCAATCCTACAATTTGATTCCCCACGAGAATATTTTGGAGAACGTGGAACTCGCCCTTACCATCGCGGGATTAGGGAAAGAAGAACGGACCCGTCGGGCAAAAGAGGCTCTCGATAACGTCGGCTTGAAAGGGATGTACTACAAGCATCCGAACCAACTTTCGGGTGGCCAATGTCAACGTGTCGCGATTGCCCGCGCCCTCGTCAACGAACCCGACATCCTTTTGGCGGACGAACCCACGGGTGCCCTCGACTCCCAAACCTCCATCCAAATCATGGATTTGGTCAAGAAAATCTCGAAAGAGAAGCTCGTCATCATGGTCACTCATAATCCGGATTTGGCCCAAAAATACTCGACCCGTATCATCGAATTGCTCGATGGGGAGGTCAAAAGCGACTCCAACCCCTATAGCGTAGAAGAGGAAGAAGCGGAACGGGTAACCCCCCAAGCAACCATAGTGGACGAAAAGGCCAAGATGAGTTGGTGGACCGCTTTCAAACTCTCCGCGAAAAACCTCTGGTCGAAGATTCGTCGCACCTCTTTGATCGTCGTGGCTAGTTCCATCGGCATTGTCGGTGTCTCCGCGGTTTTGGCCGTCTCCCAAGGGGTGCGCGGCTATATCGTGGACATGCAGGATGACATGCTTTCGGGTAACCCGATTGAAGTCGCCGAAAGCGGACTTAGCCTCACTTCCTTGATGAACGCCGCCGGCAGCATGGGCCAAACCGAAGCGGTGATTCACTCGGTCAAAGACGGCAAAATCGACATCCAATTCTTGATGGAAGCCTTGATCAAGACCTCCGATACCCTCGATGGGGCGATGGTCAGCAACACGATCACTCCGGAATACGAAGCCTTCATCGATGACATGCCGAGCGATTATTACGCCGCCCTTGCCAAGGATTATGGCGTCAACGTGAAGAACAACATCTACACCGATTGCGAAATGGACATCAAGAACTGGGACCCCGACAACCGGTATTCCATTTCCTGCATCACGACCGTCTGCTCCAACATCCTCGAAGTCATGGAGGATGGCAAGTACAAAGATTATTCCCCGATGGTGGACCAATACACGAACACGATTGGCCAATGCCTCGACAACAAGGAATACGTCTTGGAACAATACGATGTCCTCGAAGGGCATTACCCGACCGAGGAAAACGAGATGATGCTCGTTTTGAATTCGAAGAAAACCGTCCCCGAATTCGTCCTCACGTTGTTGGGCTTCTATTCCCAAGAAGAATTCGCGAACGCCGCCTACCACTTCTCCCATTCGGATAAATTCGATCCGGACCTTTGGGAAACTCAGCAGTCGATTACCTTCGATGAAATCTTGAATAAGAAGTACTATTACTACCCCAACAATACCATCTATGAGAAGAACCCCGCCTATGGGGGAAGCGCTACGGAAGACGATACCTGCTACCAACCCTATTTCTATTCTTACCAAGAAGATCCGTCTTGGGACGAAGGAATGGAACTCCGGATTGTCGGCATCCTCGCTCCAAAGGAAACCACTTTCTATGGATGCATGTCCGCTGGACTTTATTACACCCCGAAACTCGCCGACCGCATGATGGCGGATAACGCCCAAAGCGATGTCACCCGCTTTGTTCGGAACTTTGAGGAAGATAATGGCAACAACGGCTACTCTTCGATGATTATCAAACAAACGGTCAGTTCCTTAAGCGTCCGCATGATCAGCGGCTTTGGGTACCGATTCAATTTCTTCTTTGAGGATGACCCCTATGTTGGTTATGGAGTCGTCGGCTCCCAAAACGGGCTCTCGAGTTTCCTCGCAAGCATGGGAGGAGGGTCTTCCGGGGGTAGCGGCGGTTCCTCTAGCGGCAGCGGTTTATCCATCGAAAAGACCGCAACCATCACCACTCGAGATTTGGGCGGAGCCACTACCCCGGCAAACATCTATATCTACCCCAAAAACTTTGATACCAAGTATATGGTCACCGATTATCTTTCCCAATGGGGCAAAGGAGACATCACATTAAGCGATGGAACGGTCATCAGAATCGAAGACCAAACCGAGATCGATTACACGGATAATCTCGAAGTCGTCATCACGATGATCAACGGGGTCATCGACATCGTCACCATCGCCCTCGTTTGCTTCACCGCCCTCAGTTTGGTGGTCTCCACGGTCATGATTGGTATCATCACCTATGTTTCGGTCATGGAACGCGTCAAGGAAATCGGTGTTATCCGAAGCCTTGGCGGACGAAAGAAAGACGTCTCCCACCTCTTTAACGCCGAAACCTTCATGATCGGCGCCGCGAGCGGTTTATTCGGCTTGGCGATAACCTATCTCTTCGAGCTCATCTTGAACTTGACCATTGGACGCACGTTTAACCTCGGAATGATCGCGAACCTCAACTGGTATACCGCGATTATCGTCTTCCTGATTTCCATCTTGCTCACCATGGTCGCGGGCTTGATTCCGTCCCTTGCCGCGGCCAAACAAGACCCGGTCAACGCCCTTCGTAGCGAGTAAAAGAAAGGACCCATGTATGCATAAACCCATTAAAACCGCTCCTTACGTCTATCCCTTACCGGTGGCGATCCTCCTCACTTACAATGCGGACGGAACGCCAAATGCGATGACGGCCGCCTGGGCGGTCCCCGTCGATAGTGATATCCTCGCGGTCTGCTTAAGCCCCGAACATAAGACCAACGCGAATTTCCACCGCGACCCCCACGTCACGGTTTCCTTTGCAACCAAGTCCACGATGGCGGAAGCTGCGTATTTTGGCACTTGCAGCGGAAACGACGTCCCGAACAAAGTCGCCGCGACTTCGCTTCACGACCTTAAGCTCGCCGCTTCCCCGGTGATGGAAGAGTTCCCCGTCGCGATTCTCTGCCTCTTCGACCATGAAGACGAATCCACGGGCATGAACTACTTCAAAATCGAGAAGGTCCTCGCGGATGAAAAGACGTTGGGCGAAAACGGACGCGTGGACCTCGTGGAGGCGGAAGCCATCGTCTATGATTCGTTCCACCGCGCTTATCGCGAGGTTGGGAAGGAACTTGGCGACGCTTATTCGATGGGCGAAAAGTTCGTAAACGAATAGACGTCCCCCTTATTTTTGGGACTGGCTCCATTAAGTGCCTTCTTCGGAGGGCGCTTTTGCTTCTATTGCGCGAACCTTTTAGGTTCATTATAGTTTGGTCGTATGTCCGAAGCCTCGATTTCTAAGCGTTCCCCTCTGAGTCAAAAGACGTATTTCCTGAAGTTTTTGTTTTTGCTTGGGGCGATCGGCTGGGGGATCATGCTGATCTTCATTTTGATCCATAAACTCGTCATCGAGAATATTCCCGAGATTCCGTTGCAGGTGGCGACTACTTTATTCACGGGCAAGTTCGTTTTTGGGGACTTTTTGGAGACGATGGCCTTTTGCTTCATGGAGAATCCTTATTTGGATGTGCCATGTGGCAGGACCATCTATTTCCCGATTTCCTATCTGATCATTTATCCCTTTGCCCTGCTTGGGAAAGACGCCGCGATGGCGTATTTGGCCAATCCCGAGCTGCTCGCGACCCCCGAGCGGTTGCCTGGATTATTGCCCGCGTATTTGCTTTACGCGTTCGTTTGCATCGCTTTGATTCTCTTAGTTAGTGCGTATTTGTCTCACCTCAAAGGCTGGGATTTGTTTTACCTAATGGGTGGAATATTGCTACATGGGTCGATTTCTTTTGCTTTGGGGAGGGGAAATACCATCTTCGTGACTTTCCTTGGCATTCTCCTTTTCTTTGGGCTTTACCATCACAAGAAGTGGTGGCTGCGGGAACTCGGTTACGTTTGTTTCGCCCTTGCGATTTCCATCAAGGTTTATCCCGTCCTTTTGGCAATGGTTTTCTTCCGGGAACGTCGTTACTTCCCCTTGCTCCGTACCGCGATTTATACCTTGGTTTTCCTTTTTGCGCCGTTTTTCTTCGTTCCCGGGGGACTTTCCAACGTTGGCCGATTGCTCCAAAACATGAGTGCTTTCTCCGTGGACTCGGACCGTTTCTTGGTGTTTACCAACATCTCTTGGGCGGGGTTGCTCGGAAAAGTCCAATTCGTCCTCGATTTCCTCCCATATCTAGCCTCTCCTGAAGCGTTGATGGGGCACGTTTTGGAAATGATCCAACAGAACGCCTTCCTCTTTACGATCGGGAGGTCGACCTTGGTAATTTCTCAAGTGCTTGGACTTGCTTGTTGCGTATTGACCCTCGTGTTCTCTTTCTTCCAACCGAAGAAGGGGTCTGCTTTCCCTTACATGACCTTGCTAATCATGAATTTCTTCGCTTTCCCCTCCGTCCATTTCTGTTACGTCCATTTGCTTTTTGTCCTTTTGACGATCGTCTACCTCCACGAGATGGAGAACATGAATCTCCAACAAAAAGTCATCTACGGGATGTGCCTCCTTTTCGCGGCCTTCCCCTTCCAATATTTCTACCAAATTCCGCTTCTATCGAGCTTTGCCCAGGGTATTTTGCTCGTCTTCTCCATTATTGACCTCATCCATCTTTACCTCCGAAAGACCCCCGCTTGTAAGGAAGCGGTATCTTCCCCTGAGACCTCAACGGAAAGAAGCGTATAATAAAGCGGTATGCCGAAACAAAAGAAAACCCTGACGATCGTCATCCCTTGTTACAACGAGGTCGATAACGTCGTCCCCTTAAGTGAAGAAATCCAGAAAGTCTGTAAGGAAAAACTTCCCAAGTATAACCTCGAAATCCTTTTCATCGACAACGACTCCCACGATGGAACGCGGGATAAGATTCGCTTGTTATGCGAGAAGGACCCCTCCATCAAAGCCATCTTTAACGCGAAGAATTTCGGCCACATCCGTTCCCCTTATTACGGCTTAACTCAGGCCAAAGGGGATTTGGTGATGCTCATGTGCGCCGACTTCCAAGACCCTCCCGAACTCATTCCTGAATTCGTTGCCAAATACGAAGAAGGGTACCGCGTGGTCGTCGGGGTCAAGGAAAAGAGCAAAACGAATCCGTTCGTGAATTCCATTCGGAAACTCTATTACCGGATCATCCACCGGGTTTCCGATGTGGAACAAATTGAAAATTTCACCGGATTCGGGCTTTACGACCAAGGCTTCATCCAAGTTCTCGCCAAACTCGATGACCCTTATCCCTATATGCGGGGAATCGTGGCCGAACTCGGATATAAGATGACCCTTCTCCCTTACGTCCAACCCGAACGTCGATTTGGGAAAACCCATAATAATTTTTCCACCCTTTACGACATGGCGATGAACGGGATTACCTCCTATTCAAAGTTCTTTTTGCGCGCCGCGACGTTTGTCGGGGTGGGATTCGTTCTCGCGGGATTCTTGCTCCTCATCCCTTATATCGTTTTCTTAATCCTCCAATGGAACGGAGTCCATCCGAGCATTTTCTATCCGATTCTCGATGCTATTTTCATCGTCGGAGGCATCATTCTTTTCTTCCTTGGAATCCTTGGGGAATATGTCCTCCAAATCAACACGAGGGTCCTAAAACGCCCCTTCGTGATCGAAGAAGAACGCATCAACTTCTGACCCCTTTTGCGTACACGCGTGTTCCGCGACATGGGGAAACTAGTATATAATGATTTACGAATCGTAAAGGGCGAGACTTTCTTATGGCCAACCGAGAGAAAATTCATCAAGACATCATCGAGTATTTCCAAGAGGAATACCGAAGCAAACCTTATCAAAAAGGCGACCGCATCCGTTATGCGGGGCGCGTATTTGACGAAAGGGAATTGATTGCCGGCGTTGATAGCGTCCTTGATTTTTGGCTGACCTCCGGCAAATACTGCGCCAAACTCGAAAAGGAACTCGCCGAGTATATCGGTGTCCATAGCGCTTTCTTGACCACTTCAGGGTCGAGCGCCAACCTCCTTGCCTTCATGGCCTTGACCTCCTCTTCTTTGGGGGAACGGAGAATCTGCAGGGGAGATGAAGTCATCACGGTCGCCGCGGGATTCCCGACGACCGTCTCCCCGATGCTTAATTTCGGGGCGGTCCCCGTATTCGTGGACGTCACCATTCCCGAATACAACATCGACGTGAGTAAACTCGAAGAGGCCCTATCCCCCAAAACGAAGGCGGTTATGATCGCCCATACCTTGGGAAATCCCTTTGACCTAAAAGCCGTCAAAGCCTTCTGCGATAAACACCACCTTTGGTTAATCGAAGACAATTGCGATGCGCTCGGAAGCGAATTCACGATCGATGGGGTCACCAAAAAGACCGGTGCGTGGGGCGATATCGGCACCGCATCGTTTTATCCCGCCCACCACATGACCATGGGCGAAGGAGGGGCGGTATTCACCAACAACCCCTTCTTGGCCAAGACGATCTTGGCGTTCCGTGATTGGGGCAGAGACTACTCTTGCCCACCGGGGGTGGATAATTCCTGCGGCCATCGTTTCTCCGGACAATACGGGGAATTGCCTTATGGCTATGACCATAAATACGTTTACAGCGAATTCGGATACAACCTCAAAGTCACGGAGATGCAAGCCGCGATTGGTCTAGAACAACTCCATAAAGTCCCAGGGTTCGTGGAAGCGAGAAAGAAAAACTGGAAGCGTTTGACCGAGCTCTTAAGCGACCTCCAAGATCGTTTGATTTTGCCTCGCCCCACCCCTGGAAGCGACCCAAGTTGGTTTGGCTATGTCATTACCTGCAAAGAAGGGGTGAGCCGAAACGCCCTTACGACGTTCTTGGAGAAGCGCCTCATTCAAACCCGAAACCTTTTCGCGGGGAACTTGCTCCGCCACCCTTGCTTTGACGAAATGCGGGAAAGCGGCGCGGGGTACCGCGTCGTTGGGGACCTCAAGAATACCGACACCATCATGAATTCCACGTTCTGGATTGGCGTTTATCCCGGCATGAGCGATGAAATGCTTTGCGATATGTCGGAAGCCATCCACGATTTCTTTGCCAAGGAGGATCGTCAATGAAAGTATTGATTCTCGCGGGAGGCTATGGGACCCGCATTTCCGAAGAAAGCCAATACAAACCCAAGCCCATGATCGAAATCGGGGGAATGCCGATTCTTTGGCACATCATGAAGACCTACTCCAAATATGGATTCAACGAATTCGTCATTCTCGGGGGATACCGTCAATACATCATTAAGGAATACTTCAAGAACTATTTCTTGCACCATTCCGACGTCACTTTTGACATGACCTGCGACCAAATCACCATCCATAAGCAATACGCCGAACCATGGAAAGTCACCGTTCTCGACACCGGGCTAAACACCATGACCGGAGGGCGAATCAAACGGGCGAAGGATTACATCGGGGATGAAACCTTTATGTTAACTTATGGGGATGGTTTGGCGGACGTGAACCTTCAAAAGCTCCTGGAATTCCATCAAAAAGGCCATTGTTTTTGCACGTTGACGGCCGTGTCGCTTGCTTCCACCAAAGGGGTGTTGGACCTCTCAAAGGATGGAACGGTTTCCTCCTTCCGCGAGAAGGACCACGATGAAGACGGGGCGATCATCAACGGAGGCTTCATGGTCTGCGAACCCGAGGTCCTTGATTTCATCGATGGGGATTCCACCGCGTTTGAAAAGAAACCTTTGTCCGACCTTGCCCACCAAGGCCAACTCAAAGCCTACCTCCACAAAGGGTTCTGGCATTGTATGGACACCAAACGCGACCACGATGAACTCGAAGAACTTTGGAGAACGGGCAACGCCCCGTGGAAGGTTTGGGATGATTGATTTTTCGTTGCGCGCCTACCGTGGGAAACGGGTCCTCATCACCGGCCATAGCGGATTTAAGGGTTCCTGGCTATCCGAAATCCTCCTTCTTTCGGGAGCGGAGGTTTTGGGCTACTCGCTAAATCCCCCCACCGACCCCTCCTTATTTGAACTTTTGGGGCTCGAAAAACGGATGAAATCGGTGATCGCTGATATCCGCGACTACGATTCTTTGAAGAAAACGTTCGACGAGTTCCAACCCGAGTTTGTCTTTCATTTGGCCGCCCAACCGATTGTTCGAGCCTCCTACCGCGAACCTTTGTATACCTATGAAACCAACGTCATGGGGACTGCGAATCTCCTCGAATGCGTCCGTTTGACCCCAAGTGTTCGAAGCGTGGTCAACATCACGACCGACAAAGTCTATTTCAATCCGGATATCCCCGGGCACGCGTTTATGGAAGACGAACCTTTGGACGGGTATGACCCCTATTCCAATTCCAAGTCCTGCTCCGAATTGGTTACCCATAGTTACAAACGTTCGTTTTTCGACCCCATCTTGCTCCCGGTGTCCACCTGTCGCGCGGGAAACGTCATCGGGGGAGGGGACTTCGCGGAAGACCGCATCATTCCCGACGCGGTTCGCGCGATTCAGAAAGGACTTTCGATTGAAGTTCGAAACCCCCATTCCACCCGTCCCTTCCAACATGTTTTGGAACCTCTCTTCGTCTATCTCCTTTTGGCCGTTGCCCAGGAAAAAGATTTCTCTTTCGCGGGATATTACAACGTTGGACCTGAGGAAGAGGATTGCCTATCTACAGGTGAATTGATGGACCGATTCTGCGAAATCTATGGGGAGGGAGCCTCTTGGATCACCCATCGTCAAGACGGACCCCATGAAGCGAATTTCCTGCGTTTGTCCACGGATAAAGTGAAACGCGTCTTCGGGTGGAAACCCCGCACCCATATCGACGAAGCCTTGATGATGGTCGCCGAATGGACCAAAGTCTATCTCGCTGGGGACACAGAAGCCCTAAAGAGAATAACCGATGAACAGATCCGGAGGTTCTTCGGTGAGTGAAGAAGTTCTCTTGACCGGTTGTACGGGAATCGTGGGGCGGAGCATCGTTCGTTCCCTTTTGGATAAAGGCTACTTTGTGACCGCCTATCTTTTGGACATCCCTTCCACCGATGCGTTCCATCAAGATTTCAAAGAAGTGAGAATCGTTCGGGGAACCTTGGATGAAATCGATCTCCATAAGGCGGAACTTGGACACCCCACCGCCGTATTTCACCTCGCTTGGGCAGGAACGACATCAACCGACCGAATGGACGAAACCCTTCAAGAGAAGAACTACCACTGGTCCATGAAAACATTGGATGTGGCGGTTTCTCTGGGAGCGAAAACCTTCCTGTTCTCGGGTTCTCAAGCGGAATACGGGAGGGTTGGAGATACCCAAGAGGAAATCGAAGATGGACCCGCGGAACCTTTCTCTGCCTACGGCAAGGAAAAGAAACATTTTGGGGAAGACGGGCAGGCTTATTCATCGCTTCATGGTATCCGTTTTGTCCATGGGCGCATCTTCTCCGTTTACGGTCCCCACGACCGCCCGAACAGCTTGATTTCTTCTCTTGCGGAAGCGGAAAGAAACGGTAAGAAGGTGATGCTTGGGCCTTGCACCCATTTATGGAACTTTACCCACGAAGACGATATCGGGGAGCTTTTTGTTGAAGCGTTAGAAAACGGAAATGCCGAAGGAATCATCAACATGGTTTCCCCGGATACCCGTCCTTTAAAGGATTTTGTCGTTTCTTCTTTTGGTGAAAAAAGTTATGAATTTGGAACGGTGAATCCGAACCCCGAAGGTTTGGTTTGCCTTCGCCCTTCCCTAACGAAAGTGAAGCGTTTGTTTCCGCTTCATCGTTTTCGGAGGTTCGAAGAGGAAATCGCGAAGATGAAAAAGGAGAAGATCCAATGAAAGTTCGCGTCGCGGATTATATTGCCTCCGCCTGTGAAAAGGCGGGGATACGTACGGCGTTTTCGGTCGTCGGAGGGGGTGCGATGCACCTCAACGACGCCTTTGGCCATCATCCTGGAATCGAAGTGGTCTATCCCCATCACGAGCAAACCTGCGCGATTGCAGCGGAAGGCTATGCCCGCGTGAATAACGAAATGGCCGCGGTGGTTGTGACCACGGGCCCAGGGGGGACGAACGCCTTAACCGGTGTGGTCGGGGCCTATGTCGACTCCGTCCCTATGGTTGTGATTTCCGGACAAGTCCGTCGCGATTCATTTTCCCTAACAACCGGACTTCCTCTCCGGGCGATGGGGGACCAAGAATACAATATCATCCCTTCGGTCAAACCGATGACGAAATACGCGGAATGCATCCTAAAAGAAGAAGATGTCCGTTATATCGTGGAGAAAGCTCTTTATCTCGCCAACCACGGCCGAAAAGGGCCCACCTGGATTGATGTCCCCGGGGATGTCCAAAGCGCGTATATCGATCCGGAAACCCTGCGCGGTTACGACCCGAAGGAAGACGAACTCGCTTTGGGCGTAACCGAAAAGGAACTCGAGACTTTGTTTGCGAAGATGAAAAAGGCGAAACGTCCTGTCATCTACGCGGGAAGCGCGATTCGTTTAAGCGGGGGTTACGCGGTTTTCCGTCGTTTGATTGATGTCTTGGGCATTCCTGTTGTCACCGCCTGGAACAGCACCGACGTGATACCGAACGATCATCCTCTTTACGCCGGAAGAGCGGGAAATTTCGGCGATCGATTTGGAAACTTCGCGGTTCAAAACGCGGACTTCATCCTCTCTCTTGGTTGCCGCCTTTCCATTCGCCAAACCGGGTTCAACTATGCCTCTTGGGCAAGAGAAGCCTATGTGGCGATGGTCGACATCGATGAAGCAGAGATGAAGAAACCCACTATCCACGTGGAACTTCCCCTTCATGACGATGTGAAGCATTTCATGGAGACGTTCCTTTCCTTTTTGCAAGGCAAAGAGCTTCCGAGTTACGCCCGTTACGTCAAACGTTGCCAAAAATGGAAGAAAGACTATCCCGTCATTTCCAAAGAACAACGAAGCCAAACGGGGATTTGCAATGCCTACGCGGTGATGGAGATGCTCTCCGAACACGTCAAAGAGGGGACTTTGGTGGTCTCCGGGAACGGCACCGCCTGCGTAGTCGGAGGACAGGTTTTCACCACGAAAGAAGGCACCCGTTTCATCGAGAACAGCGGGATGGCGTCCATGGGTTATGACCTGCCTGCCGCGATTGGGGCAAGCCTTGCCGCAGGACGGAGAGAAGTCCTTTTGTTAACCGGAGACGGTTCCATCCAAATGAACCTCCAAGAACTCCAAACGATCGTGGGTCAGAACCTGCCCATTAAGATCGTCATCTTCAACAACGATGGATACCATTCGATTCGCCAAAGCCAATCCAATTTTTTCAAGGATCGCAAGATGGTGGGAATCGGTCCGGAATCCAAGGATTTGACCTTCCCCGACATGTCTCGCATCGCTTGGGCGTACCGCATTCCTTATTACCGCATCCAAACCAATCGGGGGATGAAACGTTTCTTGAAGGAACAATACGATTCCATCGACTCCTATGCGATTATCGAAGTCATGACCGACACGGTCCAATTCTTCGAACCGAAAGCGGGCTCGATGCGGCTATCCGATGGCAAGATGGTTTCCGCGCCTCTAGAAGACCTTAAGCCTTATCTAGAACGAGAGGAACTCGAAAAAGAGATGATCATCCCTTTGTTTGACGGGAAAGAAAAATGAAAGAAGCGGCGAAAGGATTGTCGAAAGACATTTTCTGGCATACGGTAGGCACGTTCGCCTATATGATCGCCCTTTGGGTGATTTCCATTCTTTCCGCGAAGTTGCTCGATTACGAATCCGCGGGGGTATTTTCCCTGTGTTTGGTCGCCTCCAACATCGCGATGTCTTTTGGCAGTTTCTATGTCCGCGTCTTTTATGCGGGGGACATCAATCATCTTTATAGCGATGCGGATTATTGGTTTTCCCGGGTTTTTACGAGCGCCGCAAGCCTGCTTGTCGCGGTGGTTTATTCCTTGGGCATGAAATATCCTCCCGATGTTTTCTGGGCGATATTCCTTTTCTATATCTATAAGATTTTTGAACTTTTCACCGAGATCCATTCGGGGGCGTTCCAACGTCATGGGAAGATGTATCTCTCGGGGATTTTGAACACCGTCAAAGGGGTGGCATCCCTTGGGGGATTTGTCCTTGGAGCGGTTCTCACCCATACCTTAATCGGAGGATTCGCCTTCATGATTGGGGTGGGATTATTGGTTTTCATTGCCGAACTCATCCTCTTAAAATCTTCGGTGAACGTCACCTTCTCCTTGCGTGATTTTTCCATTCAACGCGTGGGGAAATTGCTCCTTCATTGCCTACCGTTCTTCGTTGTTTTGCTTTGTTCCAACGTTTTACCGTCGATCCCCAAAGCGATGTTTGAAAAGATGTATACGACCACCGAATACGGGTACTACTCTTCCATCGCGACCATCTCGGTTCTCATCCAGACCGCGGCGGGATCGATTCTCCTTCCCGTGCTTCCGCGGATTGGGAAAGCTTACGCGGAAAAGAACTTGAAGGGGTTCTTGCTTTCCTGCGGAGGTTTGGTGGGATTCACGGTTGTTTTGGGGCTCGTCGCCTTCGTCCTTGTTTTGTTCCTTGGGGATTGGGCCTTAAGTCTTGTCTTCGACCCTTCGATTCTTCAATATTCCTCGACCTTCAAATTCACGATTATCGCGGGGACGGCGACGGGTTTGTTCGTGGTCCTAAACCAAATCCTTATCGCGATGAACGACAAGTTCGGGGTGATTCTCGGAAGCGTGCTCGGCACCTTAACTTGTTTTGGGGTCTCGCGTTTCTTTATCCAACGTTACTACATGGATGGGGTCTCTTTCTCCCTAATTCTATCCGTCATGGTGGAAGTGGTCATCTTCGTTTTCTTTCTAGTGATCGATTGGAAAAAAGCATTGCATTCTCCTTCTTGCAATAATGACGTAAAGGAATAAGATTTCTCCCATGAAAAAGAAACTCGACGAAGTCACGAAAGTGAAATTGATTTATTCCGGGGAACTCCTCGTATTCTCGGTGGTGTTCTTGGTCCTGGGGATTTTGTTTTTGCTCGGGATCATCACGGTTGCCGACTGGAAACGTTGGGCGTTTGCCATCCTCACCTGCGGAGGCGGAGCCTATTTCATCGGCGATTTCATTTGGTGTTTGGTTTCGAAAAAGCATCGCGCGAAGGTTTCGATGCTCGACAAAGCCTTGGTCCTTCCGATGGCCATCCCCGTCTTTGTCTTCGATATCCTCTCCTTCGTTTTTGGCTGGGTCAGCAACGAAGAAGGCATCACCTACTTCCGTTATGCCTTAGGAATCAGTTTGCTTTATTATGCGGCGGTTTATCTCTTCCAAGCTTTTTATCACTGGAAACATCCGATTCCAGGGCTCCTCGAAGGGCTGGATGAAGAAGAACCCATCTCCCCTTTGGAAGAACCCGTGCCTCCCGAAGAAGATAATCCGAATGAATGAAGACGACCCCAAAATGGGTCGTCTTTTGATAAAGAAAGAATCCGTATACGCGGTTTGGCTTTTTATCGCTTTATGGTAATCTATAGGGGCTTCGGATTATGAAGCTCTGCCTGCTAAGAGTAGGCGTGGCGCGTTAAGTGCCTTGGGATGGGAGGTCGCCCAAGGACGAAGGGAAGTTTCCCGCGGTGCCCCGTCGCAGCCGCTTAGGGCGAAATCGTTCGGTTTTGTTTGGGCAGACCCACCTCCCAGATCAAGGAGTTTTGAGATGGGAAACGCTAAAATTCGTCGGATGTGCATCGACGGAATGTTGGTCGCGGTATTTATCGTCCTGGCCAAGTTCACGATTAAGGTGCCGCCCCTCCACATTTCCTTCGCCGGCCTAGCGGTCGTTTTCGCCACGTGCTATTTCGGCCTCACGGACGGGCTGATCGTGGCGTTCTTGGGGGAAGTCGTCATTCAAATGACCTCCTCTTATGGCATAGGGCCCACCACCCCTTTATGGTTTTGGTCGCCGTGCTTTCGGGCGTTGGTCATCGGCCTATTCGACCTTATCTACCGAAAGAAAGGGGATCACATCGATTCCCATCCTTTGGTGTTTGGGATCGCAAGCGCCTTAGCCGCCCTCGTGGTCACCCTTGTAAACGCGGGGGTGGAGGTTCTCGATGGACTCATCATCGGTTACGACCCGAAGGTCACCTTGGTCTTGGTTGGGACGCGAATCCTCTTGAGTTTTGTCACAAGCATCGCCATAACAGTCCTTGCGATTCCCTTGCTTCGGGCGATACGAAAAGCTCATGGGGAGAATCCGACTCCCACCGAAAACAAATAGACGTCCCTCTTATTTTTACTTTAGAGGATTCCTTCTAAAAGGATTTTTATCGCGATTCCAAAGAAGACGATTGAGGCGAACAAACCCGCGTAGGAAGAGAGGAACTTCGATAGTTTTTTCGCCAGCAAGGCGGTCAGGAGGGAGAGGACCATCGTGGTCACCCCGATGATGCCAAAGAAAATCATCGCGTCGACGATCGGCGCGTTCATGTAGGCGAATCCGATGCACAGGGCATCAATGGAGGTCGCGATGGCTTCCACGAATAAAGTCCCGATGGAGATTTTCTTTTCTTCGATCGGCTCCTCATCCTTCCGGTGACGGAAGTCCTTAATCCAATCGATGAGGGATTTGACTCCGAGCGAACCCAATAATCCGAACCCGATCCAAGGGATAAAGGGGGTTACGTATTGTTGAAAGGTTTGGGCGCAGAAGTATCCAATCGTCGGCATCAACGCTTGGAATAAGCCAAATAGGAAACTCGCAAGGAGGACTTTTTTGAAGGCGATCTTCTTTTCTTGTAGCCCGTTGGTGGCGTTGACGGTCATCGCATCCACCGAAAGGGAGACGCTTGTTAAGGCAATGGTGATGGCATCGATGGTCATGATAACAGGAACGCAATGTCCTCCTCCGTAAGTCCGCTGGCGCTGCCATCGGATACCCGGATGATTCCGCTCAGGTTTTTCTTCATTTCTTGAAGGGCGATCATCTTTTCCTCAACGGTCCCTTCCGCGACGAGTTTGAAGACGGATACGGGTCGCGTTTGTCCAATGCGATGGGCGCGGTCACTCGCCTGGTTTTCGGCCGCCACATTCCACCAAGGATCGAGGTGGATTACGATGTCCGCCCCCACGAGGTTTAATCCGGTTCCGCCGGCCTTTAACGACACCAGCATGACGGAGAGGTTCGAGGAACGGTTGAATTCCTCCGCCAATTCCAGGCGCTTTTCCGCGGGGATATCCCCATAAATCAGTTCGGAACGGATGTCGTTTTGGTTCAAACAATCCTGAAGATGTTTAAGGACGCTCACGAAACTTGAGAACACGAGGACTTTGTGGCCGCTTTGGAGGGCGTCCCCGATCATGGAAATCGTGTAGCTGAGCTTCGAGGAAAGGTCATGGAAATTGTCCATGAAGGAAGAGGGGTCCACGCAAAGCTGACGAAGGCGGGTAATCTCCGCGAGGATCGCGATTCGATTGGTATCCTGGTGGCGTTGGTTGTTGATGTTGGCCAGATACGCTTCGTAGAGTTTCTTTTCCTTGGGTTCCATCGCAATCGTGAGGATGTCCTCACTTTTGGGAGGAAGGTCCTGCAAAACCTCTTCCTTGGTGCGGCGGAGGATGAAAGGGGCGACCTGAGATTCTAGGGCTTTGAGTTCGGCCTCCTTGGAATCGCTATAACCTTGATAGACGGAACGGAACTCGTTAAATCCGTCGAGGTATCCCGGCAATAGGAAATCCATGATAGACCAAAGATCCATTAAACTGTTCTGGATGGGGGTACCGGTTAAGACGAAACGATGGGTGGCGTCGAGGGATTTGACCGCTTTCGTCTTTTTGGCCAAGGCGTTGGCGATGTATTGGGCTTCATCGAGGATGACGTTAGAGAAGTGGGTGCCTTGGAACAGTTCTTCGTCAATACGTAAAGAATCATAGGAAATCACAAAGACGGCCTTCGTGAGTTTCTTCGCGGAGAGAATCGCTTCCGTTCTCCCCTTTTTGGAACCGGTGATGATGACAACATTCGTCGATGGGTTCCATTTACGGAACTCGTTTCTCCAGTTGAAGAGGAGGGATTTGGGACAGACGATGAGGGTGGGGGCGTCTTCTTTTTCTTGGCTTAAGTAGGCGATCATCTCGAGGGTTTTTCCAAGGCCCATATCATCCGCGAGGATCCCCCCGAGGTTTTCTTTCGCCAAAACGCTCAGCCATTGAACCCCGTTTTTCTGATAGGGGCGAAGCGAATCGAGGATGGTAGGCGGGCAAGTGAGGGCATAGGAAGAATAATGGAGGAGACGTTCAAACAAATTTTGGAGGCCTTCGTCAAAAGTGACGTGGACGTCTTCCGTGTTTTTGAGCCGCAAAGCCTTGTATAAGGGTAAATGCTCTTGGGTCAAATCTTCCGTCGGATCGACATAGAAAGCATCGACGATTTCCTTCATGTTTGGGTCATCGAGGGAGAAAAAGGAGGACCCCACCCGTACGAATTTCTTCTTTTTCTTGTATCCTCCAAGGATCACCGCGATGGTCTCGGGGTCGTAATCCTTGTTTTGGAAATTCACTTCAAACCAGTCCAAACCCGATTCGGTGGAGATGGAGAATCTCGAAGGGGTTTTGACGATGTTGGGGACGATGTTATTGGACAAGTAGAGGGAACAGGAGTCCGCCAAAGAAGAGAGGTTGGCGGATAAAATCGAACCGATGGTATCCTCGCTTGTGAACTTGCCTTGCTGAGGTAAGCCTAATGTTTTTATGGCGGAGACGAACTTGTTATAGACGGAAGGGTCGATTTCTTTAAACTCTTCTTCGTTGACCTCTTCCCCGTGGCTCATGTAACGGGTTTTGACTTCGAGATAGGCGTCTCCTTCCGTTTCGAGGGTGAGGTAATATTCCACGAGGTTTTTATAACGGGCGATTTTCTTTTGATAACCATCCGAAAGCTGGACGGAGTTTTCCAATACCGGAAGAATCTCGGTCGCGAACTCCTCTTCAAATAACTCATAAGGGAATTTCGGGTTGGCCGCGACGAAATCCGCGAAGAGCATTTGGCGTTGGGATTTATAGGAATAGATGTAGATTTTTTGCTCCTCGTCCGAATAACGGATTTCGGTGTTTTGGTGCGCGAAAAGGAGGGTGCCGTCTCGTTTTGTCACCGTCAAAGTACCGTTTTCCTCGATTGTCGTATCGATAGAACGGACCTCATCCTCGATTTTGTAATTGCGGTCATCGGTGAGGACCTCAACCCCAAGGGAGGTAAGGAAGATCCGACAAAGATCCGCGTTATCGTAATCGCGGTAGGAATAATAACGGCTTTCGACTTCCCGAACGACCGCGGCGATGCCGAACAATACCTGTTGATCGGATTTGGACCAGTTGGGCATGCCGACATGCATGACCCTCCCCTTGCCGTCGTTTACGATTCCGTTGCTTTCCACTTGCTTGAGGAAGGCGGAGAAAGAACGGCTCTTATGGACGGTTTTTCCCACGACTGCGGGGACCATTTTCTCGTAATCGGTGATGCCGCCGGGGATGGCGAGGGCAAATTTTGGGGCAATTTCAATCAGGTTGCTCGTGCTCGTGGGCTTCTTTTTCTTGGTCTCGTTGATTTCACATAAACGGTTTTTGAGACGTAAAAGCTGTTCTCTCCCTTTGATGTATTCCTTTCGTTCTTCTTTGGACAGGGATGTAATCCGATAAAGAGAAGAGAAAGAAGACTTATAACGACGACGCAAGGTGGCTTCATCCGCCTTCGCGTCTTCTTCGGCGACGTAGATGGCTAACGCGATGGAATAGGCTTGAAGCAAAGGGGCGGTTGGGATGATTTCGCATTCTCCTTTGGGGGAGAGGTCCAGCCGAATAATCGTGCGATCGCTTTTTAACGCTTCATAGACGATCGAAGAGTCGGAATGGACCGAAACGAAAACGGGGACTTCCTTGTTTCGCATCTGTTCCAAAAAGGCGGCGGCTTCGGGAAATGCGGAAACCCTCTCTTCCCAAGAACGGAGGGTGGATTTTTTGGTGCTGCGTAAATACATATCTAGAACTCCGTGCAATTCCCAACTCCTGGATGTCGATGAAGGAAATCCAAGTAATACCAACGGGAAAATTCATCGCCTCGGATGGATTCACGCACCGCATCCTCTTCCACTTTGTGGTAAATCTCCGGATAAAGAGGCCCGTAGGTTTCCAAGATTTTTAGGAACAAAAACAAAAGGCTGAAGGGGCGGACTTCCCAACTTGAAAGACCGTTGATGGCGTTCCGGACAATCACGAGAATGGTTTCCTTGGTCGCTTTAAACTGGGGGTGTTTGAGAAGTTCCTCTCCAAAGAAGGCATGGAAAATCCAACAAGTGTTCTGTTTGAACTCCAAAACGGTGGGAACCGGGGTTTGGAAAAGGAGATAGGAACGAAGAGAAGGATCGATTTCATACCACTCTCTGTCTCGACTGAGGGATTCTCGGAACTGCTTTCGCTCTTCGGGAGGGAAACAGGCTAAACCTAATAGAATTTCGAGCTCCCCATCCACGGAATGATTCTTCAAAAGACTCCAACCCAAGGTTTTTAGGGAACGGGTATCTCCTTTTTCTTTTAGGGAGAAGAAGGTTTCAATCCAGATATCGGGTTCGACCGAATGGGGGTAATGGAAGATGATATCGAGGGCCAAATCATCGAGATGACGACGAATCGCCTCCTCATGGAGATAGTTCACGAACCAATCCGGAAGGGCGGGAGTGCCTTCGATGAACGCGCTTAACAAATCATTGGAGAACAAAGGGAACACGTTTTCCCAATAATTGAGCATAACGCGGCTCGCCCGATTGATTTTATCCAGAAGCGTTCCGTTCTTTTTGACGATTTCGGGCAAATACATCGCGGTCGAGGGATTCTTCGCGATGATTCGGAACAAATTCGCCAAGGTGTCCAGACGTTTCGCGGTGACAAACGTGGAGAAGACAAATTTCTCTGCGGAGGCTTTATCTAATAAAGATAAGGTATCCAAATACAGGTGTTGACCCATGGCCCCATCGATAAACGCGGGATTGACGCTCGTCATGGCCATTAAGATCTTTTGGACGAAATATTGGAACGCTTCTTTTGAAACGCTGGATTGAACGGAAGAAAGAAGCTGACGGATTAAAGAACAAACGTATGCAACATCTTTGGAATAAAAGGAAATCGAAGATAAAACCTTTTCGGCTTGGAAGAGTTCGGAAAAATAGGGATTCTTCGGATCCAAAGACAAAACTTGCCGACTCTCCTCGATCGCGGAGGCGGCGCATAATGTGGCGTAGATGTGCTTACAAGGGACTCCAGTCCGATAGTATTGGGGGCAATCGCAGCGACTCGAAAGCATGCTGCCGGATTTTGAGAAGGCGATGGTGACGTTGTAATCGGTTCCTGTCCCCTTCACTTTTGCTCGCACCGAATTGGAGGCAAACTCCTTGATTTCGACTCGGCCATTATCAAAATAATCGCTTCCTCGAGAGATGGACGCGTAAGAGAATCGAGTGCTGTTTTTATCCCGTAACGACATAGGCAAAGAATACTTTAACCTATCCGCACGCGTTAAAGGAAGCAGAAAAGGGGCGTTAAGGAAAGTTTGTTTACTTTAGTCAACGTCAATGACGAGACTGACGGGGCAATGGTCGCTCCCAAAGACGTCGTTATGGATTTCGCTTTCTTTGACTTTTGGCAAGAGGGACTCGGAAACAACGAAGTAGTCAATTCGCCAGCCAATGCCTTTTTCCCTTGCGTGGAAACGATAACTCCACCAGGAATATTTGACGGTGTCGGGGTGGAGCTCGCGGAAGGTGTCTTTGTATCCGTGGGATAAAAGAGTGGAGAACGCCCCTCTTTCTTCGGGGGTATAGCCCGGGTTCCCTTCGTTGGACTTGGGGTTCTTGAGGTCAATCGGATTGTGGGCAACGTTGAGGTCCCCGGTATAAATGATGGGTTTTTTCGCGGAAAGTTCTTCGAAATATTCGAGGAGATCTTTCTCGTATTGCATGCGGAAATCAAGGCGTTTCAGCCCATCTCCCGCGTTTGGGACGTAAGCCCCAACCACAAAACAATTCTCGTATTCTAGGGTGATGACACGTCCTTCTTCGTCGTATTTGCCATCCTTCAGGCCGTAATGGATGCTTAAGGGCTCCTTTTTGCAATAGGCGACTACCCCGGAATATCCCTTTCGGACTTTGGAGACAGTCCAATAGACGTGGTATCCCTCCGGGGTGAATGGGAAGAAGTCATGATTGTCTTCACTCCACTTGGATTCCTGAAGGAAAAAGATGTCGGCGTCGAAGGAGGCAAAGGATTCGGGAAAGCCTTTTCCCAGGATGGCGCGGATGCCATTTACATTGAAGGATACGATTTTCATGGGTTTATTGATGGATTCGAGAAGTATTTTATCGCGGGTTGGGTTACAATTCACGTTATGATGAACATACCGATTGAAGAGTTTCACCAATACGTGGGGGAAATCCTTATGTATTGCCAGTGCATTGAGGAAAACGTGAAGCGCATCTGCGCGCAGATGATGCAGGGAAATGCCCGCCTCAATCGGTTGCGAATCGAAGAAGAGAAGATGACGCTTGGCCAAGTGATCACCTTGATGAAGGAGATGGACGAGCGTCGTCCTCGGCGCTTCTTCTCCCAAGAGGATTACAACCGTCTGTTCGAAGTCACGCGTACCCGTAACGCCTATGCCCATAACGTCTATATTCATTTCTGCTATTTGGAAGATGAAGACGAGTTCGAACGTAGTTACAACACGTGCGTTGCTGGGGTGATGCGCGACAAAGAGTGGCTCTTTAACCTATATGCCGCGGTAGAGGACGCACGATTAAATTTCGAACGTCAAAACTGAGGATTGCGTCAATTTCGGAGGAAAAACGATGTCTAGTTTGGATTTGGTAATGGGTTGTTTGGATGCTTCCAAAAGCCCCTTTCACGTGGTGGATTTGCTTGCAAGGATCTTGCGGGATGGAGGGTATAACGAACTCCTCGAGCAAGAGGGAGCAAACATCGTTCCGGGCGGAAAATACTTCATTCGTAGAAACGGCTCATCCCTTATTGCCGTCCGCATCCCGAAGACCCCAAAGCCCATGTTCAAGGTGGCGAGCTGCCATACGGACTCCCCTTCCTTCAAGGTTAAGCCAAACCCTGTATTATTCTCCCAAGGCCTTATCAAACTCGATGTAGAACCTTATGGAGGCATGATCATGTCTTCCTGGTTGGACCGTCCTCTTTCAATGGCGGGGCGGGTGATGGTGGAAACGCAGAATGGAGTGGAAACCCGTCTTCTTGCCTTTGATTCGGATTTGATGGTGATTCCCAATGTCGCGATTCACATGAACCGTGAGGTCAATAAGGGTTTTGCCTTTAACCCCGCGGTGGATATGCAACCCGTTTTGTGCGGGGCCAAAGAAGGCTTTGATTTCCAGAACTTCCTTCTAGAACAAATGAACGACCCCACCATCAAAAAGGTATTGTCCCACGATTTGTATTTGTTTGTGAGGGATTCCGCGCGTCGCTTGGGCCTCAATCACGAATTCATCTCTTCCCCAAAATTGGATGACCTCGCCTCTTTGTATAGCGTTGCCCTTGGCTTCCTCCGATCGGGTGGGGAAGATGCAATCAACGTCTTCGCCGCGTTTGATAATGAAGAAGTCGGTTCTTTGACCCGTCAGGGAGCGAATTCCACTTTCCTCAAAGACACTTTGGCCACGGTTTCCCGTGCAGTGTTTGGAGATGAAGGAACTTTTGCCCGCGCGGTGGCGCGCGGAATCAATCTTTCGGTGGATAACGCGCACGCGAACCATCCGAATCATCCTGAATACAGTGCTCCGACGACTCATGTTCAACTCAACGGTGGGATTGTTCTGAAATACAACGCCGCCCAAAAGTACACGACCGACGCCTTGTCGGCCGCGATTGTGAAAAAAGTCGCGGAAATCGCGAAAGTGAACGTCCAAGAATATACGAATCGAAGTGACCTTCCGGGCGGATCGACTCTTGGGAATATCTCCAATAGTGAGGTCAGTTTCTTAAGCGCGGATATTGGTTTGCCGCAACTTGCAATGCATAGCTCCGTCGAACTTTGCGGAGCCTCCGACATTGATGCGATGATTCAATTCATCGAGGCCTACTACGATTGCAAACTCGCGCGTACGGATTTAGGCTTCACGATTGCCTAATCGGCGAAATAGTCCTTGATTAATCGATAAATCCTCTCTTTTAGGTTTTCTAGGCTTGGGGGAGGATTTTTGCTTTTCTCTTGGTGGATCTGGAATCGTTTGTTCAAGTAATCCGTAAAGGACGAAAGGTCGCGCGCAATTTCGGATTCTTCGAGAGAACCGGTTTTAATACGGAGAACAAGATTTCTTTCTTCTTCCATGCCTTTAAACGTGAGGAGGGATTGATAAACCGTAAATGGACTTTGAATATTCGCGCCTCCAGCCTCTTCCAAACCATGGATGAGGTAGTAGATGCGAAAGGCATGGGAAGCGCTTTTGATGTCGTAGCCGTATTCCTTAACGACGGGAATACGTATCGCGGAAGGCTTATGAATTTCATCGACCTTCTTTCGAAAATAAGAAATAGAGGCACGAATCAGGACGTCATAATTTGTGATGAACAAGTCGTTGAAAAGTAGAGAATCTAGAGGAGACGTTACCTTAGCAAATTGACCGTTTGGCTTTCGAACAAAGAGGCATTTGGAAAAGAAACTCTCTAGGTAAACCGGATTCATTTTGTATAACAATTCTGGAAGCATCCTGGCGTCATGAATCGTGATCTGTCCATGCTCATAATCTATTGTCAATGAAATTAGTGATCGAGTGTAGAAATCATCGAAAGATGGAATGCAAAAAGCTTTGAGATCATAATCACTAGATGAAGTTTGAAGACCGTAATTCTGGGATCCTTGAAGGTACACGAAAAGAAGTTTCCTTTGAATTTTGGCTTCTGCGAACTCAATCGCTTTTCGGATGATTTCCTCGCATATTTCCATATTTCGTAAATTGATTTTATTTAATTAGTAAAAATATTTTATTAATTGTTCGTTCCTGCAAGAGCGTCCGTCACAGGAATTAGGACGCATGCTTCGGAAGAAGAGGTTCGGTATTTGGGCTTTTTGACTTCAGCTTTGGATGGATTGGTTCCTTTAGTCTTCTCCCGCAAGGATTTTTCGAGTTTTGCTAGGTAACGATCTGGCAAGGAGGCCGCTTCTCCTCCGAGAATGATGATTTCCGGGTGGAACAAGTTGATATACCCCACGGCAGCCGTGGCAATCTTGTCCATCATATCCTTTAGCGCCCAGTCAATTCGAGAATCATTCTTTTTGGTTTGGAGTTCGCAGAAAGAACGGAAATCAATCTTTAGTTTGGTGATATCTCGTAACTTCTTTTCCATTGCCGCGGTGGAGGCGTATGTCTCTAGGCATCCACGGTTTCCGCAGTCGCAAGAAAGTCCGTTGTAATCGATGGAAATGTGACCAAACTCACTGGCTTGATTATCGAAACGAAGGATTTTTCCTTGATGGACCATCGTCGCGTAGATGTGTTTGCCGATATGCAAATAAAGAGCTTCTTTTTTACCGGATAATGTCCCGCTACGAAGTTCAAGCGAACAATCGCAATAACGGCTGTTTTCTACATAGATTGGAAGGGAGTAACGTTTTTTGAGCTCGGCTAATAAAGCAAAGTCTTTGATTCCGAAGAGTTCGATGGAATCAACAATTTTGTCTCCCTGGACGGTTCCGTTTACCGAAATAGAAATCCCACATACGGAATCATTGAGGGATTGACGGGCGATTCGATCGATTTCCTCGATGATTTGGGGAAGAAAGTTCTTTTCTTCGCCTTCAATGCAAAGGATCTCTTTGCTTGAAATGATTTCGCCCAAAAGATTCATGAAAAGAACCTTGGCTTTGTGAACATCCAGGAGAACCCCAATAAAACGGGGAGAAGAGGAAGACAAAAGAAGGATTTTAGCTGGCCTTCCACGTGTTTCGCCTTCCGGAGCGTTTCTTTCTTCGACAAAATGAGCCGTGAGCAAAAAATTAACGATATTGGTGACCGTCATCTTGGATAATCCGAGATCTTTGGCCATTTGAACACGGGTGACTCCAGAATGACTCATTAGGTAGTTACGTACTGCCTGAATATTGGTTTCTTTAATCGAGGAACTGTTCATGAGAATAGTATAGTAAATGATTTTTACAAATGGAAATGAATTAAGAATTCTTCATAATTAGTAAAATTATTTTATAAAATGGAATTAGCAAATCAAAAGAGTGGACAATTTGTAGTTAGGAAAGACATCAGCAGAAGCTAACTGAGGCGTTTGCTTTCGACCAGTTTGCTCTTTGTTTTCTATATCCCTCATTTGACGCTTATCTTCTTTCGCAATGGGTTTGGTAGGAAATATTTTGATACGTTGAAAATCGTCAATGAAAAACTATATTGAACGTCCTTCGAAGAGAAAAGAAGAAATATTCTGCTTTGGAAACTCACGCTTGAAAAGTCCATTAGAATTTCCTGTTTATTGTTGATGGAAATTCAGGCAAAAGAAAACCGCGACCAGAATGGATCGCGGTTAAGGAGCGGATTACTCGCCGTCGTCTTCGAAGCTTTGCAAAGCGGCTTCGCGAATGCTTTCGCCGACTTTCTTGATGACGCTCTTGGACGCCTTTTGTTTCTTTGGCGCGGTGGTTCCGCGTAAAGCATCAGTCGCCTTCTTCGAGACTGCCATTTCCGCAGGGCTTGCTTTTGGGCGGGGGTTGGTGTCCGCGGTGTTGACCGTGATTTGATTGAATGGAACGTTCACGTTGTTCTCCACAAAGAGGAGGTAGAATTCACGATTCATATCCCGGGTGACTTGGAAACGGTCCGCCTCTTTGCAGTTGGCGATGATCAAATAATTGATGCCTGCATCCCCGAAACTGCTGATTCCCTTATAGAAGGGCCCGGCGGTAATCGCGGGAATCTTCTTCCGAATATCGTCGAGGTGGGTGGCGATGATGGCTTCCACGCGGTGGACGTCTTCTTCGTAAGCGGCGGTCATTTCAACTTTGGCTAACGAATCAATTCGAGCGAGGTTCGCGACCGTGGAAATCGAGGAATTGGTGATGGATTTGATGTTTCCACCGGCGTCTTCGAGTTTTGTAGTGCGAAGCCCAACGTAGGTGACCGTTCCGCGGAATCCGTCGATGATTACCACATCGCCGACGGCGAAGTAGTCGTCAAATACGATGAAGAGTCCACTGACGACGTCCTGGACCAAGGATTGACACCCTAAGCCAACAACGAGGGTGATGATCCCAACCCCTGCAACAATGCCTGCAACATTGACGCCCCAAGCGGTGAGAATCAATCCGAGGGTGATGATGACGATCGCGTAATGGAGGAGGGATTTCACCAATGAAGAGATGGTCTTGCCTCTCCGAGAACGGGGACTCACCAAACGTACGATAATATCAAGGAGGATGGAGAAGACAGAGGCGACCGCGAGGTAAATGAAGGTTAAGAACCAGGCTCCGCTAGAAGAAGTGATCGAGGAGATGAGGAAGTCCCATCCGTTCGCCCCCTCCCCATATATCGCATCTCCGAATTCGTTCCCGAAGATTTGGCGTCCGAATAAGTAGAAGAGCATTGCGAGAACCCCAACAGTTAAGAAGGCAATCCTTAGAATCGCGAATACCTTAGAACTGGTGGTTTTCGCTTTCCACTTTTCTCGGCGGGTGGGTTTATGCGGTGGTTTATTTTGGGGTTCGGTTTCCGGCGTTTCTTTTGGTTTTTCGTTCATGGATCAATCCTTTCTTGAGTGGTGTAGACAACTCCTTCCGCGAGAATTTCCGAGAAGTTTTCGTTATTCCACAGTTCAAAGTAATAATTCACTTTGACGTTGTACCCGAGGTTTTTGACGACTCCTTCGTAATCGGAGGATTTCGTGACATCGAGTTCAAAGGCCTTTTCTTCCTCTTTATCCTTAACTAGATAAAAACGGAGGAAATTGGAACTTTCGTTGCTCGTGGAAAAGGAATAGGAAAGCGAGTCTTCCGTTTCGACGGCCAAGATTTTGATGTTGTTGACCGATGGGGAGGAACCGAATAACGAAGAAAGGGAGGAGGTGCCCATTAAGATCCCGGCGGTCACCGTAAGTGCCCCAAGGGCGATGATGCCACGGGAAACCCCTTTGCCTAGAGAAGCGTATTTGGTGAGATTTTGGTAGTCGTAAACTTCCGTAGCCTCCACTTCATCAAGGGTTTCGTTGTTATTCGGCGAGGGATCGAAGGTACCGTCGTTCCTCGCTAAATCGAATACGTTAACTTCGCTGTCCATGTTTGCCTTTCCCCTTAAATATAGCAATGTTATTTGGCTTTTCAATTCACATTGGATGACCGCGTTCGGGCAATGGTTTAGAATAGGGCTGAATATGATTTACCCACTCATTTTTGATCTCGATGGAACCCTTTGGGATTCCTCCGTCCAAGTCGCGGAATCCTGGACCTTAACCGGACGAAGAATCGTCGGTCCCGACTTTGTCGTGACCCCCGAGCAAGTCCGGGCCGAAATGGGCAAAACCATGACGGAAATCGTCGCCGACATCGTCCCCAATATGGAAGAAGAGGCGAGGAAAGAATTCGCGGAAGTCTTACTTTCGGAGGAAAACGATTACTTGATGGAGCATCCTGGGGTTTTCTTCCCTGATTTGTTGCTTTCCCTCAAGATTTTGTCCGAGAAAGGCCATCGCCTGTTCATCGTATCCAATTGCCAATCCGGATACATCGAAACCTTCCTTCACGCTTTAGGGCCCGATGCCAAATTATTTGAAGGCCATCTTTGTTGGGGGGATACCCATGAAGAGAAGAACATTACCATCCAATTGTTGATGATCCGTCATACCTTGAGGGATGCGATTTACATCGGGGACACCCATGGGGATGAAATCCAAACCCGAAAAGCGGATCTGCCATTCATCCACGCTGGATACGGATTCGGAAAGGCGGAATCCCCCGATGCCTCCATCAATTCCCTTTACGATCTCGACATGGCGATTCTCTCTTTGGAGAAGTATTTCAAGGAGAGGGAAGCGGACAAAGACAAAATGCGTTCGACGGCATATACCTTGCCTCAGCTTGAAGAACTTCAAACCGAATTCCTCTCCCTTCGGCCGGATTCCAACTACCTTCGTTTTCTTAGGAAAGCCAAACGAATCGCGAAAGCCAACGGATGCGCGGATAAGGCCTTCTTCGCCATTTTGTCCATCGTGACTGACGCGACCAAGGCCAAAGAGATCCGCAAAACCTGCATTCCCGGGGTTCAAGCGGGAATCTTCTCCATCTTCCTGCAATCTTGGGTTTTATTCCTCCTCCACACCCATATCGTCAAATACGGGAAGGCTCATCTTATCGATGGAGTCTTCGGCACGGACCCCAATGAAACCGAGGACGGAAATCCCACTTCCGGGAACACAAATGCTGCCTAAATCTTCGATTTCCTTGCAAAAGGAAGGATAGAGACTAGAATCTAGATATGCCAAATTCCGAACTAGAGACGATTCGTTTTGAGGACGTCGAAGCTGACGTCCAACAAAAGAACGCGGATATTGCGGAGATTTCCTTACAGGCGGACGAGGCCATGGCCCCGTCTTTGGAAGCCTATCGTACCCACTCCGAAAATGTTCTTTCCGTTGCCGCCGCCAGTGTGGTGGAAAGCACCAATGCCCTCGCGCTTTGCACTCGAAAAGCCTTCGAAAAGAAAGATGAAGCCTTGACCAACCGCTTGCTTCATCTCTATCGCGTATTCGAGGGAGGGGAGGCCGAAAATGAATAAGAAAAAGGAAATTCGGATCCTCTCCGAACAAACCGCGACCATCACCCGTCAAAAGGAATTGCTCCAAGAAGAAAATGCCAAGAAGCTTAAAATGGTCGCTTCTTCCCTTCGCCAAGATTACCAAAAGACATTGGATGGGGCGAACGCCTTCCTTCAGGCCCTTTCGAATGAACAGGTGGCCCTCATGGAACAAATGTCGGATGAGATCCATTCGTTCAACACCAAAAGCAAAGAACTCCGAGACATCTTTCAAGATATGTTAGGAGGCGACCTCGCATGAGTAAGACCAAGAAACCAACCAAGGACGCCTTGCTCGCCGAAGCCTCCGCCGCCAAGAAAGCCGCGGTTGACGCCCTCGCCGCCGAAACCAAACGCTCCGAAGAAATCGACTCCCTTCACATCGATTCCATTTCCTTGCCTCGGGCGGACGCGGTTTTGTCCTACCTCCCAAGCGCGGTGGAAACCTTAAAGAAAGAGGAAGAAAAAATCGACGGACTCATCGAAAAAGCCAAAATGGTCGAAGGATCGTTGAAGGCGTTTGAAGAAGTGGAACGCCAATGCGAGTTCATCCTTTATGAAACCCGACTCCTTGTGGAAGCGGGACATTACGAAGAAGCTTCGACGACGATTTCCGAACTCTCGGAATATTGGAACCTCGATTATGGGGTCGAACTCAAATTTGAGGGACTCCTTCACGAGATTCACGATTGGACGATGGCCAAAATCCGTCTCCTCGATGAGCAACATCGTTTGTTTGCCCATCAAGAATCGCTTCCAAAAGACGCGTTGTTCGCTTTGAAAGAGGACGCCAAAAAGCTTCCGACCCAATACCACACGGAGAAAGACAAACTCTCCTATATTGACCAAGCTTTCTATGTCTTGGGCCTTTATTATCAAACCTTGGGAGAAATCTCTTCCCCCGAAGAACTCTCCGAACGTTTCGTGGAGATCAATGATTTCACTTCCTGTGTTTCCCCGACTCCTGCCACCAAAGAGGTCTATGAGGAATTGAGAAAAGACGCGATTGATGCCTATGTTCGTTTGTCTTTCCTCTATGGCCAAAAGAATGCCAAATACGAAGATGCTTTAACCTTATTCCGGATTCGCTCCAACATCCCCGAAGGAACGGAGATGAATCCTTTGTTCCTCGGCCCCAAAGACGAAAAGGAATTCCGTCTTGCCTTCTTGCGCAACGTCTGTCGTTTCCAGGAGGATGAGGAATTCGCCCAATACGCCCTTACGCTTCGTTCTTCCCTTGAATTCGATAATCCCGAATCCTCCGCGCTTGTCGCTTTGCTTTTTGCCGATGCCTCGATGAGTGAGAAGAAGCAAACGACCCTCCATGAACTCTTTAAGGCTCTGACTTTTGAACGGAAGATCGACGTGTTCTCCAATGTCTTGCTCGAGGAAGTCCCTGAGCCGGTTGTCCAATCGCTTTTCCTCGCCCTCCGCGATTCGAAGAAGAAAGCCCTCGACCTCGAGAAGAAAGCGGATGCCTTATTAACCATCCGCGATCATCTCCCGAAGTCCCTTCGCAAGGACTACAAACGTTTGATTGCCGCTTTGCTCCGTTCCCCTTTGGCGAAGAAAACGATCACCAAGAGCGCCAATCCCGCCCTCCACGCTTTGGCGGGCCACAAAGAGAATTTCAAGATGCCCGTTGGCAAAAAGGCGAGGGACACCTATGTGAATTCGTGGGGAAAAGCCAAAAACGGTGCCTTCGTTTTCTTCCTCATCATCCTTCCGATTTTGCTTCTTGCGGCGAATGTCTATTACCTTGTGGTCTACCAACAAACTTCGCCCTTCTATCCATTTTATTCGCTCGTCCCCATCGCCCTCCTTGCGATGCTTGTAATCGTCATCACCTATGGGTATGCGGGGCGCGATGAACGTCCAAGCGCGGTCGTCCGTCGCCTCTTCTCCGTGGTAGGCATTCTCGCCGCGGTGGCCAGCGCCCTTTATTACTTGTTGCCGGCTTACACCTCATTCCTAGCCCCTTATGAATACACTCTCATTATTTCGGGCGCCTTCTTCTTGCTTGCGGGACATGTGATGCTTAAGGATTTCCACAAGAGGTGGAACTTCATCTTGAACCTCCCCCTTGCCCTTATCGAACTATTGGACGTTGTCCTCTTATTGCTTCGTTTAATGAACCGATTGTAAAGAAAAATACAATTTTCTTTCGCGATTTACTTTGCACTTTCCGCGCGTGCGTGTACCATAAACTAAACCCTAGGAGTGATGTCTATGACAAAAACCAAATCCAGACGCTTTCCCCTTATCGCGGCGATTATCCTTGCCGTGGTGTCCATTCTCGTCGTGGTGATTGCCACGGTGGCGGGTTGGATCCCGAGCGATGCCGTGAAGGGAGAATTCCATTTCGGCACGATAGCCGCTATCAAAGAATATTTTGGATCGTTCATCCCGGATCCCGGACTCGTTGGAGGCACCGGGCGTCTCTGGTGGGCCGCGAGCCAATCCCCCGCTGGTATGCCGGCGGCGATCTTCACCATCGCGATGCTCGTAATCGGAATCATCTTCCTTGTTATCTCCGCGAAGAAAAAATCCGGACGTGTGGGCGATAGCATCGTCCTCGTCCTCGTGAGCATTCTCGTCGCTTATCTTGTTTCTTTCCTCGTCAATGGCTACATCCGTGAAGTCGCCGAGCGCGCCGCCACCTTCTGGCTCATCATCGCCGCCGTCCTCGCGGTGGTCGCTTATCTCCTCTTGCTCATTGAAATCCCCGTTTCCTTCAAATCCAAGAAGGTCGTGGAAGCCGTTTCCGAAGAGTCCGCTCCTTCCATCGATGAGGACGCTGCCCGCGTCATCGTTGGGGAAGAAATCGACAAACACGTCGATATGGGTGGGGAACTCGCGACCGAAGAAGTCGTTGCCGAAAAGGCCGATGCCGCTGTGAAAGCCCACGAAGAAGAACGCCATGAGGCCAAAGAAGCGGTCGAGGAAGAACCCGTAGAAACTCCGGTCGAGGAAGAACCCGTTCCCGAAGTCGAAGAAGAAACCCCCGTCGCGGAAGAAACTTCTGTTGAAGAGCCCAAAGGCGCCAAAACCCTTGGAAAATACGAAGTCTTCCCCGAGGCCGGATTCTTCAAATACCGTCTTAAGGCCAACAACGGACAAATCCTCTTAGTCTCCAACTCCTATACCACCCAAGCCGGTGCATTACGCGGCATCGAAACCCTTCGTAAGAATCTGAAAGTCGGAACCCACCGCGTCATCACCGACAAGAAAGGGCGCGGCCAATTCCGCATCTTCACCGCCAACGACTCCCGTTTGGTCGTTGCCGGGGAAATCTATCCCGATGCTGCCGGAGCCCAAAAGGCCCTCGATTCCGTCCTTCGCTTCTACATGACGGATAAGGTCGTCAAACTCGACGAAATCCCCGAATCCGAAATCCGCGAATGGAAGTTTGACCTCACCGAGGCCAAGGCTTCCGCGAACGGTAAGCTTGAAGTCGTCTTGGACGAAAACGGCAAGTACATCGGTCGTTTGATCGCTTCCAATGGCGAATTGCTCCTCCTCACTCCGAGTTACGCGAATAAGTCTGGACTCCTCGCGGGGATGGCCAACATCAAGGAGAAAGCCCTCGCTGGCAACGTCACCGTCGTCTGCGATAAGCAAGGCTCCTACCAATTCAAGATCTACACCGATAACGGCATGGTCCTCGTGATGGGCGAAACCTATCCCTCGAGAGACTCCGCGATTTCCGCGGCGCGCTCGGTGAGAAACTTCTTACTCGGCGATCCCAAGGTCATCGATTTGACCAAACCGGAAGAACCGGCGCAATAACATCTGTCTGGGGCCGATTTTCGGCCCCTTTTCTATGGCCAAAGGAGACAATATGCCACGAATCATTTTGGTGGGAGGGGGTTCCTCCTCGGGAAAAAGTTACTTAACGAGTCGCGTCATCGAACTCATTGGGGCAGACAAAGTTACCCGGATTACGATCGACGACTATTACAAAGACCAAGCGAATATGACCGAAGAAGAAAGAATCGCGGTCAACTACGACCATCCGAAGGCTTTTGATTGGCCGCTCATGCGCCGGCAAATCGCCGCCTTGAAGGAAGGGCGTACCATCAAGAAACCGATTTACGACTTCGTTCAACGCACCCGTGGGGAAAAGGTGGAGGAAATCACTCCAAAAAGCCTCATTATCATCGAAGGCATCATGGCCTTGGTCGATAAGAACATCCGTGACATGGCGGACCTTCGCGTCTTCATCGATGCGGGGGCGGAACGCCGCTTCCTCCGTCGAATCATCCGCGACTCCAAGGAACGCGGGAGAAGTTTTGAATCCATCGTGAACCAATATTTCTCCACGGTTCAACCGATGTACGATGAAATCGTGAAGCCCTCCTCAATGTACGCGGACTTAATCGTCAATAACGACGGGGTTGAAAACTTGGCGGTGGAAGTCCTTACCTGCGTCTTCAACGAACAGCTCAATATCGCGAATGGAACCTCCGTTCCCAAGGAAGAAGAGGATACCGAGTTCAACGAAGAGGTCCTCGCTTCGGTTTTCCGCGGCGGCAAAAACTGATTCTCCTGCCTTTTTCTCCGCTCTTCTAGTGGTATCATTTTCCTAAAGAACGGGAGGATTTTGGGATGCGCTTTTTGCACTTAGGGGATTTGCATCTTGGCAAACGGATGAATGGCTATTCTCTTTTGGAGGATCAACGGTTCTTTCTTTTTAACGTGGTGCTCCCCGCGTTAAGGGAAAACAATACCAAAGTCGTTTTGATTTCAGGGGATATCTTCGATGTTTCTTCGCCTAGTGGAGAAGCGTTGGACCTATTTGACGCCTTCCTCCAGGCTTTGGCGGAAAGGCAGGTTCAATTAATTGCCATTCCTGGAAATCACGACTCCGCGGAACGGATTCATTACGCCTCTTTCTTCTTGAAAAACAGCGGGATTCACTTCATCACTTCCTTAAAAGAAGCGAGAACGTATATCGAAATCGAGGGAGTTCGCTTCTATGGCATCCCTTTTAGCCATGGCAGCGATTTTCTGAATGAACTGGAAAATCCTCCAAGCGAATTCCCTGAGCGTTTCCTAGCTTTCGTGGAAAGCCTGCAGATCGATAAAACGAAAAAGAACGTCTTGCTTCTCCACCAGGCCGTCAGCGATTCCAAAGGAGCGTTATCTTTCGCGGGCTCGGAAGCCACCTATATTGGATTAAGCGCCTATCTCCCCGCTTCCATTTTCTCCGATTTCACTTATGTGGCATTGGGACATATTCATAAGGCGTATGCCCCATCCCCCAATTCCTATTACGCGGGCAGTCCTTTGAAGTACCACATCGACGAAGCGAAGGAAAACAAATCCCTCACCTTTATCGACATCGAAGGAGATGAAGTGCATAGAATCCATGTCCCTTTCTCTCCCCTTCGCGATCTCGTTGAAGTCGAAGGAACTTTCCAAGAGCTCATGGACCATCCCAATCCCAAAGATTACGTCGCGGTGACGTTGCTGGATGGAGAAGGCATTGATCATCCCAAGGACCGCCTCCAAAAGGGCGCATACCCTTATATCCTCTGCGTGAAACGAAAGGACATCGTGACCTCCTTGCCCCAAGAGCCCGACGGACAGGAATTCACGAACTTGTCCTTGGAGGAATCCTTTGTCTCCTTTTTTGGGGAAACGATGGGAAAAGAGCTATCCCCCTTCCAAAAGAAACTCATCCATGAGGCGGAACTCTCGTCCAAGGAGGAAGAAGAATGAAACCGATTCGTTTGACGTTGTCCGCTTTTGGGCCGTATGGGGGAAAATCGGAGATTGATTTTGACCCATTAAACTCCTCCCTTTTCGCGATTACGGGAAATACGGGCGCTGGAAAAACCACCTTGTTTGACGCGATTTCCTTTGCCTTGTTCGGCACCCCCAATGGATCTCGATCCCCCGATTCCCTTTTCAGCGCTTTCGCGGAGAAAGACGCGAAAAGTTATGTGGAATTCACCTTTGAGATTGGGCGTTCCGTCTACACGGTGAACCGGACCGTCCCAAGCAAGTACACCAACCGGAAAGGCGGAATCTCGGTCCGCCCAAGCGAAGTGTCTTTGACTTTAGAAGGCGGACGAACGATTTCGGGTTTCAAAAACGTCGGGGACAAACTCAAGGAAATCCTCCCCTTAACCAAAGAACAATTCTGGATGACCATCATGATCGCCCAAGGGCAATTCATGCAACTTGTCACCGCGAACACCTCCGAACGTATGGGGGTATTCCGAAGCATCTTAAGCGATTCGGGGGTCCATGCTTTCTCGGATTACCTCGATGAAGAGGCCAAACAAAGGCGGGAGGCGGTTTCTTTTGCCTCTACCTCCGCGGCCCAATACTTGGAACATTTTGAAGCCAGCGACCCCGAACTTGCCGCCTTATTAAAAGACCCCTCCATTTCGGAAATCCTATCCCTTTGTAAACGAGTTCAAGAGGACTTGGAGGTTCAACGGATCGCCAAAGAGGAATCCGCGAAATCCAAGCAAGAACAAGAGGCCTCGATTCGCGATTTGGAAGAGACCATCCGTCAAAGGGAAACGAACAACAAAGCCCGAAAGGAATACGACGATAATCTGTTCGAAGAAAAGCGCCTTCAAGAAGAGGAACCTTTGATTGCATCCCTCAAAGAAGAAATACAGAGGAGCAAGAAAGCGGAGGCGGTCCTTTTATCCTTCCGTTTGTTCTCGCAGGCCAAGAAAGCCTATGAGGATACGGCATCTTCTTTGTCAACTTCGGAAGCCTCTCTTCCTGAAGCCGAAAAGGCTCTTGAAGAAGCAAAGAAAGCAAAAGAAGAAGAATTGCCAAAACTCGAAAAGGAAGAACGTTCTCTTCGCGAAACCTTATCTTCCTTATCTTCGATCGAAAGCAAATTCGAGGAACTCTCTTCCAAAAAGAAGGACCTTGATTCCATTGCGGAAGAAGTTCAAAAGGATCAAGAGGAACTCGATTCATTGAAAGCGAAAAAGAAACACCTCGCGGATATCCAAGAAGGCTTTGCCAAGGAATACAAGGACTATTCCGGGGAAAGCGAATACTCCAAACTTCAAGCGGAAGAATCTTCCCTAAAGAAAGCCTTGCAACAAGAGGAGCAAGAATACAAATCGGCGATGGAGACGTATACCCGTTCCCGCGATACCTCTTTCCGTTCCCAAAAAGAGTACCAAGAGGCGGTAGAGGAAAACACGATTGCCCAGGCCGCGTATACCGCGTATCAACAGATGTATTTTGATAACCTCGCGGGGGTTTTGGCCTCTTCTCTGCAAGAAGGAACCCCTTGCCCCGTATGTGGTTCGATCTCCCATCCTTCCCCGGCGATAAAAGAAGGAGACGGGATCACCAAGGAAAATTTGGACGCGATTGAAAAGAAGGCCAAAGCCAAAGCCGAGAAGGCGGAGAAAGCCGCGGTTCAAGCGGGGAAGGACCATGCGAGTTACGAAGCCGCGATACTTCGAATCAAAGAGTTGACGACGAAGTATCTTGGTGTCGAATTCGACCCCCTGTCCCCCGTAAATTTGGTTCAAGAACTCCAAAAGAAGCATACCAAAGACTTGGAGGGAATCGGGAAGAGAATCAAAGAACTCCAATCGTCTGTTGAAGCCTATAAGAAAGCAAAAACGGAATCCGAATCCGCCTCCAAAGAAGAAAAAGAAGTCGACCGTCGTTTGGAAGAGGCCAACAAGTCGTTCTTGGAGCATTCATCGAAAAAAGCCTCTTTGGAAACCGAATACACCAAATTGGAAGCGGAAGTCCAAGGACGGGACGGAGAATCCATCCGAAATGAAATAACAGAAACAAAGTCCAAACTCGATTCCTGCCTTGCCAAAGCAAAAAAGATTCGAGACGACTTTGTGTCCGTTTCTTCTCATCATTCCTCTTTGATGGGCTCGATATCCTCGTTGAAAGAGACTCTTGCCCGGAACAAGGCTGACCAAGAAACCCAAGAAAAAGCCTATCAAGAAGCCTTGTCCGTGCACGGGTTCCAAAACGAGGAAGAGGCGCGTTCTTTCTTGCTTCCAAGCAACGAGAAACTCGCCAAAGAAGAACAAATATCCACCCACGGTCAACGTCTTTTCGCGGTGCTTCAAGCCTTGGAAAAGGCAAAGAAAGAAAAGGTGGATACCCTTTCGATTCAAGATATCACCCCTCTTGAAGAAGAGAGAAAGGAAAAGAAAGAACGATACGAAGTTTTCCTGAAGGAATACGATGAAATTCAAAGAAGGTTTGCGACGAACGAATCCTATTGTCGTTCGGCGATGGCAAGCCTTGAAGGATACGAAACCAAAATCCAAGAAGCCAAGGAAGCCGCGGAAATCGCGGATGTTTGTGCGGGACACGTCAGTGGCGCGGTGAAAATCAGCTTCGAAACCTATCGCATGCGCCCCCTCTTCCAACAGATTCTCTCCTTGGCGGGTCGGAAGTTCTATCAGATGAGCGATGGGGTCTATTCCTTCCTCCTTTCGGACTTAACGCAAGCCTCCAAGAAGGATCAAGTCGGCTTGGAAATCTATGTTCAGGACTCCTTAAACGGAGAAAAACGCGAAGTCAAATCCTTAAGTGGAGGGGAGATGTTTGAAGCCGCCTTGTCCCTTGCCCTTTCCTTCTGCGAGGTCATTGGGGCCACCGCTGGAGGAATCGACATGAACTGCATGTTCATCGATGAAGGGTTTGGATCTCTTGACGCGGATGTTCTCCAACGTGCCATCAAAGTCCTCCAAGAACTATCCTCCACGACCGGAAAAATGATTGGGGTGATTTCCCACGTCGCCTTGCTAGAGGAGTCTTTGCCCAATAAACTCGTGGTCACCAAAACCGACCACGGTTCCCATATTGAGCTCCACCAAGAATAAAAAAGAGCGAACCCATATAGTTGAATTCGCTCTAAGGAGATATGGTGACGCTCGTGGATCCGGGTGAAGTTGCCGTCTGAAGTATTGTGCCGTTTTGTACTATGTTCAGGGTGTAATTACTGTAGTAGAGGAAACACGTTAGTTTCACCTTTGTGGTGGTGGATATCGTCAAGGTATAGGTGCCTAGCAAATCGGTGCTGTCATCGGTATCCGCAACGTATTGCACTTGGACTTCAAAACTGCTTTGGACCCCCGCGGGATAAGTCAGGTAGAAGTTGAAAATGGTGTTATCTGCCTTATCTTCCGCGTCGCGATATTCGACCGAACCAAAGGTTCCTCCATACCCGTCTTCCGCTTTGTAAGAGAAGTCGACTTTTGTAATCCAGGTTCCGTAGTTGGTGTCATCTTTGCATCCAAGTACCAAAACATAGGTGTCGATGGCACGTAACGCTTCCTCTTTGGACATGCTGGTAAAGTTGGTGAAGGCTGGCCGAGAAGTCAAGGAATTGGTTCCGCCTTCGAAACGCCCGATGATGTTGCCGTATTTATCAAGGGCGCAATAAGAGGCCGCCATAGTGCCGAATTCTGTTAGGTTATCGACGTTAACGTGGTAAACCAGGTTGGAAACGCTTTCCTTTTTTCCGTAATTATCTGCCAAGCGAATATTGTTAGTATTGCTCCCACCCTTAATAAACATTGGTTCGGAGGTCTCGATGAATTTGATTGAAAAAAGTGAAACAGTGACGTATTGAAAATCAATGGTTCCCAATGTGTCATTTGCATCGTCCGAGGCGTTCGAGGTATTTTTGATGTACATAACAATCGAACTCGGTGTGTGTGTTGTCGCGTAGAATTTTTCTTTCTTCTCGGGGATTTTGATAGGGTTGTCATCCGCGTTCTCTTTTTGTCCCGGAATCGCGATGATGTTGATGCCGCGCCAAGAAAAGAAGTCAACGTCGCCCCCCACCAAGTCCATATTTTTGGCTTTGTAGCCACTTAATGTGATGGGGTTAGTGTCGACAGGATCGCTTCCGTCTGTGGGGCTTGTGTATGCGGGATCGGCAATGTAGGAAGTGGTGGTTTGAGATTCGTCTGGGTAATAACCCGTTGCTGTAGCGAGCCACGTTTCAGCGGTGTCTTCATCGGAGGGCGCGCTAGCCCCAGAGCCATCATCAATTTTGTACTTGTCGTAGCCAAAAATCGTCTCTTGCATTTTGAGGGGTGAATAGGTGGCCACAAGGGTCGCGTATTCGTAGTCAAATTCGGAACCTTCTTCAGCGGTAACAACTTCGCGCCCATAGATGTCATACGAGGCGTGACCTTGTTTTAAAGAGACGGTGTCGCCCGCCACGTAAGCATCGCCGGGATTTAACGTAACACTATTGGCGGAAGACGAGGATACTTCAATGAGGCCTTGTCCTTTAGAGAAGGTACAAGAAGTTGTCGCAAGATTGCTACATTCTATATTTGTTTGAGGATCAACAGTAATGGTATTTTCATTTGCCGTTGTAGTGGAGCCATAACCAGCGATGTAGCGATAAGTTACTGTGTTGCTACCAAAAAGCGAGTATTTTATCGCAACCGAGCACTCAAGCCTGACGGAAAAAGAATGCGTGCCGGGGGTTAATGAATAGGAAAAAACATCGGTCATGGCGTTTACCGAAAGGTAGGCGTAGTCGTCACCCCGGCTTTTGTTCACCGAGAACCATCCCGCGTCTGTGACGTTTCCGCTAAAGAGAGTTTGTTGATCGTTATTGTTATTATCGACTTGAAGGTAAGCGGTTAGGGTCGCGTTTGAAATTGAGGCGTTTCTAAAGAAATAATCGGAGGCATCGATGGTCACAGGACTCACCGCAGGGAAAGAAAAATTGACCACCGCTGGCATATCCGTTCCATTGCCGTCTCCGTCTGTACCCATCTTGAGTTCGACATATTTCCATTGCTCCCCAGAAAGGTCATAGTAAACGTATTTGCCGGTCACGAAATTTCGATTATCGGCGTTGCTTGGTTTCAGGTCGACGAGGGCTTGATACAGTTCGGTAATGCTTGTTTCGGTTCGAACTTCAACTTCCCCCACTTCTTCGTATTCCACCTCGGATTCGCCTGTTCCGGTTCCTTCTTTTTGAATAAATCTTTTTAGGGGAGGAATCTCAACGTAATTGTCATTGGCGTCTTTATAGAACGCTTGATAGTGCTTCGTTTCAAAAACGGATGGGTAACCATAGGTTCCTAGGGTGGATAATGAGTAGTTATGCTTGGCGCCGGTCGCTTTTGGTGAGTCTCCGTTAAGCGTGTATGTAGTGGTGTTAAGCACAGATTCGTTGAGGGTATAAGTCACGGCGTTTTCTAGGGTAGCGCTGTTGCCGCTTTGCAAAACAAGCGGAGCTTCCCAATAGGAAACGGCCTCTTCTTCGGAAACGGGGTCGCCCATGGGATTGCCGTCTGGCCCAACGGCATAGAAAGTATAGGAAAGCAGAGAGGAATTCCAAACATAGGTATACCCATCTCTCATAACAGGTTTTTTAGATTCGGATGCTGCTGCGGTTGCCGCTTCTTCGGTTCGGCGGGTGTAAACGGGTTTGCTTTTATCGGTGTCATAGGCGCCTGCGAAGTATTGGTGCGTGGCGTCCGCGCTTAAGGTGAACTCGTAGTTGCTCCCGATTCCGCTTTGTCCACCTAAGGAGTCCATGTTGACGTGACCATAATAGCCATAACGGTCGGTGATATTGGATGTGGTGGAATCAAGCTCGCCTTTTAATGTGCACGAATTGACGTATACGTTTGTGAAATTTTTCGAGTCGTAAAGGTGTCCGCATAAAAAGCCAAAATAGCCATGGTCTTCTTGACCGCTTGCGTGTTCCGCGTGTGAATCGGAAACCGCCATGGGGCTCGCTTTGCTAACGTCGATCGTGAAAGAGGAGAAGTAGAGGTTCTCACAGGTGCCCCTTTCGCCGACATAGCCAAAGATACCCAAATCCCCATAACCTTCTCCGCCGACGGTGAAATTCTTGATGGTGATGCTATTTCCCTTAATGTGGTTGGAGAAAGGGTTTGCGGTGGAACCAAGGGGTGGCAAAATATCGATCGCGTTGAGATTCAGGGTTCGGCTTGTCTTCTGGTCTTGTTGTGCCTTGCCTTCATCGTCGTAATTGTAGACAACATAGTCTCCGGTTCCGCCGATTTGTTTCCCAATTTCAAAGTAGTACTCTTTTGGGTTTTCGGTGTCGTTTCCGGAAAAGCCCGGCATCGCGTAATGGAGTTTTGCCAAATTTTCCCAATGTTTGGGACGGGTGATAACGAAGGGGTTTTGTTCCGATCCGTATTCATAAGCGCTGGCCCCTTCATAATCGACTTTGTCGAAATAAGAGGTCAGAACGCTGCCGGAGAGGTTATCGAATTCCACGAATCTCGCGGTGGTGAACCACGCCAAAGATAGGCCGAGAGTGCCGACGAGGGTAATCGTAAACAAACTGCCAAGGGCGATGGCGAGACGGGACTTTTTCATATTAACTCGCCTCTTCCAAATCCATACGTAAATACGAAATGTCTTTGCCGAATGTTACTACGTTGTTGCCCTGCAAAATGTCAGTGGATCCCCAGTTTTTCGCGCCGCTGAATAATCCGAGGGATTCGTAAGCAGAAATCAAGGGTTCGGAGTAATTGTATTCGATGAGAACGCGGGCAGAGGTGGATCCTGCGGGGATGCTAGGAGAACGGAACTCCAAAGTGTTGCCATCCACCTTGTTGAAAGAACTCAGGTTTTCCGGGGTGCCCGTGGACGTGACAAAACAAGTTGGATCCACGATGTTGGAGTCAAACAAGGCTTTGCCGGTTGTGTAAATCGCATTTTCGTCCGAAGCGTTGACCGCGTCGGTGTAAAGGGTGGAGGCGTCCACGCTTACCCCGTCAATTGAAATTAAAAGAGTTCGGAAGTAGATGATGTTGGAAATGTATTCGGCGACGTGGCCATTCCCATCATCAAAGGCAGAAGTGGCGACGACCCGGGAAACAATGGTTTTCGGGGTTTCGATTTCCTTGACGAACGTGACGTCGACGGCAATGATTCGGTTGTTATTCTTATTACGTTCCAAAATGAAGGTGTCGTACTCTTCGAGGAACTTATCCGTGGGGGATTCGCCCACTAAGTCGAGTTCCTTTCCAGCGCGATTGTCTTCGTCGTAACCGTAAATCTTGTAATCGATGGAGAGATCGATGCTCGTTTGAACGTTGACTCCACTATAAGTTAGGGTTTGATTTCGGACCATCATGAACCAAGCGAAAGTGGAGGTTCCAAGCGCCCCGACTCCCAGAATGGCAAGCAACGCCGAAAAGAGGATTTTGTTCCGTTGTCTCCTTCTCCAGCGTTCGATGTACATATTCGGTATGTCGGTCGCCAAAAACTCGGATTCATCGACCGATACCCTATTGTATGCTCCCCTCTTAGGGGAGGTCTAAAAAACTTACCAAATATTTACTTTTCGTATGTTAATTGGTTTTAATCGCGGTTTTTTCACTTGATGGCAGTGGTCGAGATGGGGGTAAGGGTTGGTCGTTTTTGTAATGCAATCGCAATAAAATCGGAGCTAAGAACGAGGAGATAATAATGAGGCCTAAAGTAAAGGCGATGATGCTGCTATCCACAAGCCCGTTATCTACCCCAACTTGAGCGGTGACGATCAATACCTCTGCGCGGGCCATCATCCCGATGCCAATCGCGCTGGAATCCCTTAACTTGAATCCGCTTAATAGGGCGCCGCTTCCCGCGCCAAGGAATTTCGTAAGCAATCCGACGAGGACCCAAGTAAGACCGAACGCGAGGAACGTCCCATCGAATCCCGCGATTCCGTTCCCCGATCCGTCGAGGCCAAAGGCTTGGTACATCTTTAAGGCTACGGAAGCAAAAAACACCGGAGCGAAGATGATGTTCGCGGTGGTATCCGCCCGATGGTCGATGTATTTGGCCGCGGAGGTGTTCGAGAGGATTAAGCCGGCGATATACGCCCCCGTGATGTCGGCGATATGAAAGATTTCGGCAAGGAACGCCCAAAGAAAACAAAAAGCCAAAGAGAACATGGGAATCCGTCGATGATGGGGATATTTGTTGCCCATCCAGTCGAATAAACGGTGAAGGACAAAACCCAAACCAATGGATAATCCAAAGAAGGCGATCATGATGAGAATCAGCCAAACCACGGAGAGAGGACCCTCTCCGATGGGGATGACCCAAAAGGAAGTTCCTTCTTTGCCGCCCGACAACGCCAAAATGACGGATAAGAGGACGATGCCGATGACGTCATCTAGGATCGCGGAAGAGACTAGCGCGGTTCCAACCGCCCCCTCTAATTTTCCAAGTTCCTTTAATGCGGCGACGGTGATGGAGACCGAGGTTGCCGTCAAGATGACCCCGTAATACAAATCGGAGAAGAATGGATGGATGTTGTTCGCTTCCAAAGTCGCGTAAAAGGAGGAATCCATATGCCCAACAACGCGAAACAAAAAAGCGCATAAGCATCCTAGTGCCAAAGGCAAAAGAACACCTAGTAGGGTGATGACAACGCATGCCTTCCCTTGGGTTTTGATGGTTTTGAGGTTGGTTTCGACCCCCGCGGAGAAAAGGATGAGAACTACCCCAATCTTCGCTAAGAAATTGATTCCGCCGACCGTCGAGTCATTGAGGATGACGTTGTATTCTTGGGGAATGAAGTAAAAGAGCCCAACGAGGAGTCCTGCCAAAAGATAACCGATGACTTCCGGAACTTTGATTTTGCCCATGAGCAAAGACAAAACTTTGCCGAGCAAAAGGATGAGTCCAATGGGCAATAGAACGAGATACGGCTTCCCGGAGAATGGGGAAGAAGCGACGGAATTCAGGATGAAATTCATGGATTTACCCCCAAGTTTCGGAATTATACGCTTGGGTAATCAAAAGGGTTAGGAAATTTAAGAAAGTAAGGGGATAATGTTGGCATGAGAATCGCTTTGTGCGCTTTCGCGAAGGAGGAAACCTCTCCCTTGATGGCCTGCTCGATCGCCACTTATGTCCATGCGACCCTCCGTCGAATGGAGGTTGCCGCGTTTTTCTTTCCCCTCCATTCGTTTGAAGTTCTCGAAGGGAAAACCCTCTCTTCTTTGCTTCGAATCGCTAAGAAAAACCGTATCGTCCTCGGGGTAGGTTTACGCCAAAATAAGGGGGACGTATATGTGATTTGCTTCCCTGAAGGCGTTGTCCAATGGGTGGATTCTTCCACGACTTTGGAACTCGACGGCCATCTCTTTTCCCTTGGCATTGGGATCAACAACATTCCGGAGCCCGCCCCTCGGATTCTCTTCGGAGATACTTCTTGCCAAGTGGAGGAAGCACAAAAACTCTCCCCAAAAGAAGGGGAGACATATTTCCTCGGACCTTGCGAAGAAGGCGTCTACGAAGCTTTCGTCTTTGAACACGGGGAAGTGAAATGCTCCCTCCCGATGGCCAATGGGAACATCCTCGTCAAAAGCGTCCCCTTCTCTTGATCGATAAGTCTTTTTCCATCGCTACATGAGGGCAGTTTTCTTCGTAAAAGACCTCCCCATCCCCTTGTATTTGGTATCCTTGCTTTTGGTAGAAACCTACTTTATCCGCCTGGGAATTAAGGCGCGCTTTATACGCTCCCAAGGTCTTGATTTTGGTTTCGAGGAAACGAAGGAGGTAGGTCCCGACTTTTTGGCCTCGGAACGCTGGAAGGACCGCGATGCGCTCCACCGCATAAGTCGCGGGATCTAACGCGCGGATTCGTCCGGTTGCAATTGGGGTCTCGTCCAAAAAGAGGACAAGACACCAAGAGGAATCCTCGAATTCGTCGTATTCGTTTTGAAAACCTTGTTCCACAATGAAAACCTGTTCACGAATCGCTTTGGCTTCTGGGGTGGTTCCATAATGGAAAACGGGACGAATCATAAAGAGATTATCTTCCTTCCTTTCGATTTCCGTCTACAATAAAGAATATGAATCTATTTCGTAACTTCAAATACAAAAAGAACAAAATCTTCGCGGTGGGGTTCTCCTCTCTCGCCTTGGTCCTGTTCTTCACTTATTACGGCATCCAAATTGGCTTTCATGGTTTTTCCTTTTTCACGAATGATTTCACCGAGATTTGGAATTTCGCGATTGTCCTCTTCGCCTATTTTATGGTGTTTTACTATAACGTCATCAACGATAATCGGGCATTCCGAGGAATCTCCATGTTCCTCTTTATGATCGTGGCGTCCCAGATCATCAATTTCGTCTTTGGCTTCGGCGTCTCCATTATCAATCTATTAACCTTTGATCCTATCATCATTATTTTCACCTTGGTGGATATCGCTTTCCTCGTCGCCCAGATCGTCGTGGGAGTTCTCCTCTACATCAATGCGCGGAAGTTCATGATGGGTCGCTTTGTGGATTACCGAAAGATACGGAAACTCTCGATCCTTTTCGCCGCTGCACTCGCGGTATCCGCGATTTCCCAAATGGTTCTCCTGGGATTCGAAGGATTTCAAAGCATTGAATTCACGATTCTTTATATTTCGGTCTTTGCCCTTCCTTTGTCGGAGGTCATGATGGCGATTTCGGTGGTCTTCACCTTCGAACGCCTCTATTAAGCAACGAAAACCTTTGTATTCGTTTTCCCTAAAGTGTATATTCAATGAGCGCCGACTTAGCTCAATTGGCAGAGCAGCGGTATCGTAAACCGCAGGTTAGAGGTTCGATTCCCCCAGTCGGCACCAGTCAATAATTGCCCCGACTTGTTCGGGGTTTTCTTTTTCATCCATCAAAAACTAAACTCGTTGGGTCATCTTCAGGTAGGGACAATTAACCAAACTCGCATACACGCCCCCTTTATTTTTTGCTTTTCCGGCTCTTTGCCAGGATACAAAAAATGGGTGAAACCGCTATCACAATGCTAGGCAATTGAATTCAAAGTTAGTAAGATTACGTAATTTAAATAAGGAAGGAAGCTTTATGACCACGTTGCTGAAAGACGGCCTTGTCGTTAACGTTTTCACGGATTCTCTTCTTCAGGCGAATGTCCTCTTCTCCGACGAAGGGACGATTCTTGGCGTCGGTGATTACACCGAGGCGGATGTTATCGTGGATTGTACGGGGAAGATTCTCTCTCCGGGCTTCATCGATGGCCATATCCATATCGAAAGCACGATGCTCCTCCCTTATGAACTCGCGAAAGTGGCCTTGGTCCACGGGACGACCGCGATTGTGGCCGATCCCCACGAGATTGCGAACGTCGCCGGAACCGCAGGGATCGATTTTATCCTCGCTGCCAGCGAAAACATCCCCCTTCGCGTTTACGTCAACCTTCCGAGTTGCGTCCCCGCGACTCCCTTTGATGAATCGGGAGCCAAATTAACCGCGGATGATCTCAAACCCTATTATTCCAACCCCCGAGTCCTCGGCTTGGCGGAAATGATGAACTACCCAGGGGTCATCGCCGGGGATAAGGAAGTGCTCCGGAAGATTGAAGGGGCCCTCCAAGAGGGCAAGATGGTGGACGGCCACGCTCCTTTACTAAGCGGAAAGGACCTTGACCTCTATTTGTCCAAGGGCATTTCCTCGGATCATGAATGCTCTTCTTTCGCGGAAGCCAAAGAACGCATCGAAAAAGGCCAATGGGTCATGATTCGCGAAGGCACCAGTGCCCGTAACCTCAAGGGGCTCGTTGATTTGTTTGACGAACCCTTTAACCATCGTTGTCTTTTGGTCACCGATGACAAGCATCCCCACGATTTGATGGGGCATGGCCATATTGACGCGATCATCCGGAAAGCGGTTAAACGGAACAAGAATCCTTTGGTTGGCATCCGTATGGCATCCATCCAAGCGGCCAGTTGTTTCCACCTCCCTTTCATGGGCGCAATCGCCCCTGGGTATAAAGCGGACATTTTGGTATTAAACGATTTAACTACCGTTGATGTCCAAGACGTTTATGTCGGAGGCAAACTCGTTGTGAAAGACAAAGTGGCCCTCCCCTTCCCTTGCCCCTTTGTCGAAGATTCGATTTATCAGAAAGTCCGTCACACCTTCCATTTTGACGACGTCTCCCCAAAAGACTTTTATGTCGAACCCTCTACCCGTCCCGCCCGTATTATTTCTTTGCTAAAAGAACAACTGTTAAGCGAGGAGGCGCATGAGGTTCTCGACTTCTCGACGAACAACGGTATTGACATTGAAAGGGACATTCTCAAAATCGCCGTCGTCGAACGTCATCATAACACCCATCATATCGGGCTTGGCTACATTCACGGCATTGCCTTGAAAGAAGGCGCGATTGCTTCTTCCGTCTCCCACGATTCCCACAATATTGTGGTTCTAGGGACCAATGACGCGGACATTGCCTTCGCGGTTAACCAAATCAAAGCCCAAGGTGGCGGACAAGTGGTGGTTAAAAACGGTGAAATCGTCGCCAAAAACGTCCTCTCCATCGGAGGGTTGATGTCCAATTCCCCGATTTTGGAAGTGGCCGCGGGAAACGAAGCCGTCCGAAAGGCCGCGATGGAATGCGGCGCCACCCCGGATTTTGAACCCTTCATGGCGATGGGGTTCATGGCGCTTCCGGTCATCCCCCACATCAAAATATGCACCCGAGGCTTGGTCGATGTGGATGCTCAAAAAATCGTTCCCTTGTTTGTTTCTGAGAACGAATAATCAAAAAAGTATCGATAAAACCTTAATTTTTTGGGAAATCGAAGCAGAGAAAATTTCCTCTTGCAAGCCTTTGTTCGCTCTCCTATAATTATCGAGCCGTCAAACGACGGCGCTTGCACGCATCATGGGTGTTTAGCTCAGCTGGGAGAGCACCTGTTTGACGTACAGGAGGTCACAGGTTCGATCCCTGTAGCACCCACCATGA
>JAXFGC010000010.1:0-6215 GCA_034171505.1 Candidatus Alloenteromonas sp.
GTTCCGCGCATTCGCGGACGAGCACGTCCTCTCCCGACTTCGCGCCTTATCGGGGGATGGGCGCAATACAAGGCGATAGGCGAATGCCCTGGCGGAAGCATTCGATGAAAACCAACGCCAAGTCATCCGGAATACTCGTTCTGATCAATCCGGATGATGATTTGATCGGGACTAAGCTGTAGAGGTCTTCGTGGGATGTCCTTCGGACCGGGGTTCGATTCCCCGCGACTCCACCAAATGCAATCCAATCCCAAGTCAAGAAAGGCATGGGATTTTTTTGATTCCTCATATGTATCGCAAACGTGATACAATATCGGTGGAGTAATTCATATGGCAAAAACGCAGACAGTTCACGCAAGAGTAACCGAAGATATAAAGAATCGAGCAGAAAAGATCTTTGCCTCCCTTGGTCTCACTACGAGCCAGGCGATAATGCTTTTCCTTACGGCTACGGTTAATCACAATGGGATGCCATTCGAGTTAGCCCTGCCCAAGAAGGAAGATCAAGACCTATCTTTTGCGATTTCTGTGGCGACTGTTGACGGGGCAAAACCCTCTGAGGATGCCCAAAGGATTATGCGCCTCTACTCTCGGGGAGAGATCGATTACGAGACCGCGCAGTTCGCAATCGGAAGGCTTTATCAACAATAATGGACCCTTATGTATATGAAGGGACAAACGTCCTTATCAATAAGCTGAATATCCGCGATTCTGAAACACTCGATAAGGCTGAATCGGATTTTGCTTCTCTTGCGATAAGCCAATTAAGGAACGAGGATTTCAAAATTGATTCGATTTTCGATTTCTTGGAAATTCATGGAAGGCTTTTTTCCGCGCTTTACGACTGGGCAGGCAAACCAAGGACCATCAACATCTATAAAGCGGAACCGCTTTTAGGAGGAAAATCGATTGACTATGTTTTTGCCTCCTATATCGATACCGCCCTCAAAGAGCTCCAAAAGGAATTCGCGACTACCGATTGGGGGCCGCTCAATCCTTCGGAAAAAATAAAGAAGGTGTGCTATTTCGTGTCCGAATTTTGGCATATCCATCCATTTAGAGAGGGGAACACGAGAACTTCCGCGATGGCGCTTTACTTCTTAATTAAGAAAACGGGGCTTCACGTGAACATGGATTTCCTTTCTCGAAACGGAAAGTTCTTCCGAAATGCTCTGGTTTTGTCCTGCCTTTATAGTTCTTCTAAGACGGGGTATCTCTTGGGCATCGTAACGGATTCGGTAACTCTCAAAAATGAATTTTCAGGGAAGTACGAGACGATAGAAGGAACCGAAGTGAAGAAATATTCGTATAGTCACCACACGACCAATATGCTCGAAACGATTAAAAAGCCGGCCGACTGGAAATGAGTTTCTTCTTAACCTCGCTTTGCGGACTTGGCTGTGTCCTCGCCGCAAAGTCAAACTTGACGCAGCCTAACTGTAGATACCGTTACAGGATCTTCTTCGGACCGGGGTTCGATTCCCCGCGACTCCATCATTAAGGAACGTCCAGATTGATACAATGTGTCAATCTGTTTTTTATGCTTGGAAGCGTGCGTTTTGAATCTTTTCAGAGAGTAATCGGGCGTCCGATCGGAAAAAGTTGTATCCGTCAGGGGGGGAGGGTATACCATTAAGTATAAATCCGCATCTTTGCATTCAAAGATTTTGAAATAAAGGGGTTGTTTTATGAGAATTTCGAAAAAGAGATTCGTTCTTATTTCACTTTTATCAAGCGGGATGATGCTCGCTTCATGCGGAAACACACTTGGTCACGACTCTGTCGAAATGGAGTCTTCAGCGAATGTCTGCGCCAACCTCGACGGGTTTCCTCTATTTCCCCAAAAACGAGACTTTGTTTATTCCGGCGAAGACATCTACCCCATCTTTGACGAATCCAAACTACCGGTCCCCTTTGAGAAAACTTGGACGGGAGCTCCACAAAAAGATGCTGGGGAGTATGAATTCACCTGCACCTTCACCGACCCTACCGGAACGTATTGCTCTTTCAGCAGAAATGGCATCTTTACAATCAACGCGAATAGGGAAAGAAGATGGTTTGATCAATCGCTCTTCCCCGATCAAAACGTCGTTGACGAAGGCTCCGGGGTCTCAATCCAATATCTTGGCGAGGCCCTTCCCGGCACGAAAATCATCTATGAAAGCGAAGTGATTGAGGGGGATGGAGAGTGCAACGAAAACCATCTTTCGGGCGAAGGAGTTTATTGTGTGAAAGCCTATCTTTTAGAGGAAGATGGCAAAGACAATTACGAATACGCGTGCACCGAAGAGGAATTTGATCAAAATCGGGGTTCCCAGGAATACCACAATAGCGGGTATCTTTATGGGCAATCCATCATCAGCGTGAATAGCCCGGAAAACGCGCCTACCAAAGGTCTTTCGTTCTCTCAGGGATTTGCGAGCGGACACCTTTGTGAGGAGGAAGAAGTGGTCATTCCCGCCTATGGAGGAGGGGAGAGCGTCAAGACCGTAGGCGGATTCCAGGACAACCAACACGTGAAAACCGTCCGTCTCGGCCCAAATGTGACACAGATTGCGATGAACGGCTTCCAAAATAGCTCTATCGAAACATTGATTATCCCGGAAGGCGTCAGCATCTCGATTCCCGATCAAGCCTTCAAGAACAGCAATATCAAGGTCATCAGTGGCGGTGGAACGATCAGCAAAATGGGTAGTAGCGTTTTCGCTGACTGCGCTTCCCTTGAGACCGTCGGTGTCCATTTGCCAGATAAGATTCCTTCCGCTTCTTTTCAAGGCTGCTCATCGTTGACAAAGGTGGATTTATCGGGAACGAAAGAACTTGGCGCTGGTGCTTTCCAGAATTGTTTCAGTTTGGAGGAAGCCAACCTTGGAAATAGCTTGGAGTCTTTGAAACCCTCCTGTTTCCGTTCTTGTACCTCATTGAAGAAAATCGTTATTCCTGGATCAGTGAAAGAAGTTGAGGCTTACTGCTTCCAAGGTTGCACCGCCCTCGAAGAATTGGTATTGGAAGAGGGTGTCAAAGTCATTTATTCCTATGCTTTTCAGGGATGCGCCAGCCTTATCGGTGTCCATATGCCAGACTCAATGGAGGCAGTCGGCTATAGCAATGGTTTTTCCTTTGATGGATGTACCAGCCTGCGCTACGTTCGCTTATCGCCGAATCTGCGTTTCAAGACTGGCTCAGATCCTACATGCGAGGCGAATTGCTTTTGTCAAGATTATGAAATCAAGGCCGTCTTGGTCCCGTCCGGACTGAATTGGGAAGAAAACCTCCTTCATAATTTCTTTTGGCGCGGTTCTAAATCGTTGCCTACTTTCTATTCCGAGGCTGATGGTTATCAGGAAATGGTGATGGCCGGCGATTACGATTTGATGCTTAGAGATGATAAAGCGATTATTGCCGGATATCACGGAATCGGCGGAGATGTAACCGTGCCTTCCCGCATTGGCGAGTATGATATCACCGACATCGGAGCGAATGCCTTTGCAGGGAAAGGGGTGCGTTCGCTCAGCTTCGAAGAAGGCATTAAAAGAATCTCTGCCTCCGCTTTCTATGGAGACGACGTTTTGACCGAAGTCACTTTCCCTTCCGGCATGGAATCAATTGGAGAAGAGGCTTTCGCAAAAAGCCCCAATCTCCAAAAGGTTACTTTCACAGGCAGCATCAATACGATTGGAGATAGGGCCTTCGAGTCTTGCGCGAATCTAATCAGCCTGACACTTTGCGAAGGCATCGAGAACATTGGCGCCGGAGCTTTTTCTTCATGCGGTGGTCTAAAAGGCTTTTTGGAGATACCAGAAAGTGTCGTTCAAATAGCTTCTGATAGCTTTAAAGGCTGTTCTTTTGACGAAGTCTACATTCCGGCCACCTATGCGGTTGAGGGCGTCTACCAATTTGGTAACCCTCAAAGGATCGAGGCGCCAGATAGCGTTTGTGCCCATGCAGCCAAACGTATCGTCATTGGCAATGCTGCGACCGATCACTCAGCGGCGGCAATGACAAGCGCAAACGAAATATTGATCATTTCCCCCGAAGTCGAAACAGTCAACATAACTGAGTGCAGCGCTCCAATCGCCTTCCAAGTCCCGCAGCTAGATGAGACCTGGACAGTCAAAAGCGACAGGGAAATCATCCTCGGATATCTTGGCAGTTTCGGTTCTGACGGTTTTTTCTACTCGCTGCGTAACGTCGCAGGAGAGAAGTCTTTCGTCATCCTTTCTTGCCTTGACACACAAAGCACGACGATTACGGTGCCTCAGGAATTCAGTTTGGATGGCAGTTCGTTCTACCCAGTGACCAAAATTGGGAAACGCGTCTTCAGTGGAAAATATAATTTCAAAGCCGAGATGATTGTTTTGCCGGAAACGGTCGAAGAGCTTGGCGATTATGCGTTTAACGAAAATAGCTATCTTGTTACACTGGAAGCTCCCGGCGTCAAAGTCGTCGGCGATGGTTGCTTCAGCGACACCGAGAAATTCGTGAATTTCAACGTAAATTCACCTTGTTCTGCGTTCGGCGAATATGCCTTTGCAAGGTCGCAGATCAAATCATTCCCGGATCTCACCGGCCTTTCGGCGATTGAGTCTAGGACCTTCTCGAATTGCGAAAAAGTGAATGGTGTCCTCACCATCCCATCAAACATCGTGAGGATTGGATACGGAGCTTTTGAGTATTGCAGCGGGATAACCAGACTGATATTCCCTTCTTCTGGTGCTCTTGAATCAATTGGCGGACATGCGTTTTTCGGGTGCTCTCGCCTATGGAATACCAGTAATTCGCCGATTGATATCCCTGCTTCCGTGACTTATATCGGTGGGTTGGCGTTCGGATTAATTGTTAAAAACTCCAGTTCTGTTACGAACGGCACCTCGCTCAAACTTAGGAGAAACGGGGACACCAGCGGCTTTGACGAAGAGTGGAATGATTACATCAAGGGCTGGACGTCTACTTTGCAGCATGGCAAAATCACGACTTATTGAGCGAATACTGATATTCAATAGTCACAACGCAAATTAGGCTTCCTCTGATTGGACACTTAACTGCTCGCCATCGTAAGCAAAGCCACATAAGATTATTGGTTTGGTGTTTCTTTGCTTCAATTCAGAAAAATATCTGTTCTCTTTGATTTGAGCCAATCCTCTTTTCGCAAGCGTTTCCAACCTAGTTTTGGAAAGGATGGTTTTTTGAATACTTGATTTCAAGAATCAGTCCGATTTCGTTCTCGTTTTTCGGAGAGATCATAGGATATATAGGAAAATTAGCTGCTCTTATCCACAAACCATGAAAAAATCATGGCGTTATTGTCGCTTTTTTTGAATGACAATAAAGATGCGACAGCCTTATCGTTCATTTGTTTGGACATCGACGCTCAAGCAGACAGATGGGTTTGCTTCATCAATGACGCTGGAAAACAATGAGTAGTCAAAAATGGAATTGTATTAACCAACTAGGTAAGGGAGAAACAGGAAGGCCCTCATTTCTTTGTGCGGAAGCCTTTCCCTTGTTTCTAGAGTTTCTTCGCGAAACTTCCGAGCACGAATAGGCTTTCTTTGGGGGTGCGGACCATCGTCTTGCGATCGACGGATACGAGGCCGAAACGCATGGAGAAGCCTTTCTGCCATTCAAAGTTATCCAAGAACGACCAATGGAAGTAGCCAAGGACGTTCGCGCCGGCTTCTCTCGCTTCTTCGAGCCCTTTTAGGGCCTTTTGGATGAAGACGACCCTTTCTTCGTCGTTCTCGGTGGCGATGCCATTTTCGGTGACGATGATGGGGAGACCGAGTTCTTTATGGACGCGCTGAATCACGTGGCCCAAGGCTTCGGGGTAGTTTTCATAGCCCATTTGGGTCACTTTGTCTTTGCTGGTATCGCTAGGAATCAGCCCTCTTGGCCCATAGATGGCGCGCGAATAGTTCTGAAGCCCGAAGAAATCGTCTTCTTTTAGGAAAGGGAGATAGTGGGTGAATTCATCTTCCCAGGCTTTTTTCGCCTCGGCGTCGCCTCCGCCTAAAACTTGGATGTCGTGGAGAGAAAGGGTGAGGCCGACTTGGATGGAGGGGTCGATCTCCTTGATGGCTTTTCTCGCCTTTTCGTGCGCCTTCATGACGATCAAATCACCATTGGGGGTGCGGGAGGAGACGAAGACCTGTGGGTTATCGGTGCCGAAGACCTTGAGGTTTTCCTCGCGGTTTTTCGCCATCTTCTCCATCATC
>JAXFGC010000039.1:0-22069 GCA_034171505.1 Candidatus Alloenteromonas sp.
CGGACCCGCGTATTTACCTTGGCAAGGTAATGTTCTACCATTGAACTACACCTGCATGTCTTCTTCCGAAGGCTCGAAAATTATATATACGGCTCCCAATGGATTGCAAGGGGTATTTTCCTCTCTTTTTCACAAATTGAACGAAAATGCGTTTGCGACAGTGGAAGAACTCGTCCCCTTCTTCTATAATTTGCCCGTTCACAAAGAAGGTATTTTTATGGCAACCAACGAAGAACTCGCCGAACTCCTCTTCCCCGACGTTACGGAGACCATTGAGGATTTAGAAGCACGTTATCCCGCGCGGAACTTGCCCGAAGGGGCGCAAGTGACCCGCTTTGCCCCAAGCCCCACGGGCTTTCTCCACACCGGATCCCTTTTCACTTCCTTAATTTCCTATACCGTCGCCAAGTCCACGGGCGGGGTTTACTATATCCGTTTGGAAGACACCGACACCAAGCGCACGGTCGAAGGCAGTGGGGAATTGCTCATCGTCCAACTCAATGAATTCGGCATCGTCCCCGACGAAGGCCATTTCGTCGACGGAGACCATGGGGATTATGGACCCTACAAGCAAAGCGAACTCCGTTCCATTTATTGCACCGTCATCAAGGAATTGATCCGCATCGGACGCGCCTACCCCGATTTCTGCACCCCGGAAGACCTCGACCGCATCCGCAAAGCCCAAGAAGCCGCGAAGGTCCTCCCGGGATACTATGGCATTTACGCCCGCGACCGTAATTTAAGCGTGGAAGAACGCATCGAAAAGATCAAAGCGGGAATCCCCTGGGTCATCCGTTTCAAATCCAATGGTGACCACGAGAAGAAGACCAAATTCACCGACGCCATCCGCGGGGAAATCGAACTCCAGGACAACGATACCGACGTCGTCATCCTCAAATCCGATGGACTCCCAACTTATCACTTCGCCCACGTCTGCGATGACCATTTCATGCGCACGACCTTGATCACCCGCGGGGAAGAATGGATTCCCTCTACTCCGATCCACCTCGATATGTTCCGCGCTTTGGGTTGGAAAGCCCCGAAATACGCCCACGTCCCGAACATCATGAAGCTCGACTACGGCAACAAGCGGAAACTCTCCAAACGCAAAGACCCCGAAGCTGCGGTTTCCTACTTCCTCGAACAAGGCTATGCTCCCGAGGCTCTTAAGGTCTACCTCATGAGCATCGCCAATTCCAACTTCGAGGAATGGACCATCGCCCATAAATCGTTTGATTTATCGGCTTTCCCCTTCTCCATCAAGAAACTCTCCCTCGATGGGGCTCTCTTCGACCAAGATAAACTCAACTATTTTGCCAAAGAGATGATGGCCCGCGAACCCTTGGAAAAGGAATTCGACGCGGTTCTTGCCTGGGCGAAATCCTTTGATTCCGAATTTGCCAAGCGCATTGAAGGCGACCCCGTCTATTTCAAAAAGATCCTCAATATCGAAAAAGACCGGAAGAACCCGAGAAAAGACTACGCCAAATACAGCGATATCTATCCTCTCGTGAAGTTCTTCTATGCGGACGAATACGCGGAAATCATCAAATCTCCGCTCCCCTTCCAAGACAAGTTCGATCGCGCTTTGTTGGCCAACCTTTTGAGAGAAGCCGCGGTGAGTATGCCTTATGAGGTCGATGAACCCACCTGGTTCGCCGCCATCAAGGAAATCGGTGTCAAATTCGGTTTCGCCGCCTCCAACAAAGACTACAAGAACAACCCCGAATCCTTCGTTGGTTCCTTAAGCGACGTCGCGGAGATCATCCGTGTCGCGCTTGTGGGTTCCACCCAATCCCCGAACCTCCACGAAATCATCGAAATCTTGGGGAAGGACGAATGCATCCGTCGCATGAATTTGGTCGCGGAGACCCTCTAGTTCATCGACAAAAATAGTTCTTGCGCCCCATAGGGAGTCATGGTTTAATTCTTATTGCCGTTCGGCCCCATGGTCAATCGGTTAAGACGGAACCCTCTCAAGGTTCAATGACTGGTTCGACTCCAGTTGGGGTCACCATCTTGGTGACTGAGCCCTCGCTTCGCGCGAGGGCTTTTTCGTTCCGAGCAGGAAAGAAAACCCCGTTTGACAATTGGCCGCTCTTCCTTATCATTTCTACTGTATGCCCATATCACTTTATTTGCTACGAGTTACCCCGTTTGAGAACGAGTCCGTTTTCATCAAGGCCTATCGCCGCATCGACGAAGACCGTCAACGCCGCGTGGACCGTTACGCGAAAGACGAAGATAAGTATCTTGCCTTAGGGGCGGGGCTCCTTATCCGATACATCCGCAAAAAGTTCGGAATTGAAGAAGAGGTCTGCTACAACGAATGGGGGAAAGCCTATTTCCCATCCTCAAAGGTCTATTTCAACCTCTCCCATTCGGGGGAATACGTCGCTTTGGCGGTGTCGAGCGAAGAAGTGGGTGTTGATATCGAAGCCCACGATGAAATCGCCGAACGCATCTTCCCGAAGGTTTTCACCCCAAAGGAAATCGAGGATTATCGGATAACCCCGATGACCATGAAAAAAGATCTCTTCTATTCATTGTGGACGGAAAAAGAGAGTTTCCTCAAATTCATTGGGGTTGGGTTATCCAAGCCCTTAAGCAGCGTTGATTTCTCTTCCTTTGCCCTCCAAACCGATTTCGTCTATCCCCGTGAAGGAAAGGAAATCCATTTCCATCGTTATTCCTTTTTGAAGGATTATTCCCTGTGTCTTGCTTCCTCTAGCGGAGAGGCTCCCGAAGTCAAAGTCCTCGAACTCGAAGACGTGATGGATGCCTATTTGTCGGTGAATGGGAGTCCATATCGCCTTGTCAAATTACTCGGCAAAGGAAAAGGCGGGCATTCCTTCTTGGTGGAAAAAGAGGGGAGAACGTATGTCTTAAAAGCCATCCATCACCTTCCCTGTGAGTACTACGCCTTTGGGGATAAGCTCGCGAGTGAGAAAGCCGATTACGCCTTCTTACGGGGCATTGGAATCAACGTCCCCCACCTTTATGAAATCGACGAGGAGAAGGAACGGATCGTGAAGGAATTCGTCCCTGGGGTCACGATCGCGGAAGAGATAACGTTGGGACACGATATCTCGGAAGCCCGCACCATCCTCGAATCCTGGTTGCCAAACCTTTACCAGAACAAGACGAACATCGATTATTACCCCACGAACTTCATCTATTCAAACGGAAACCTTTATTACATCGATTACGAAAAGAATGACTACATGGAGCAATGGGACTACGAACATTGGGGAAAGGAATATTGGAAATGAAACTCCCTCCGTTTATTCATCCCGGGGATAAGGTCATCGCGGTCGCCCCGTCTTTTGGAGTGACGAGCGAGCCGTATTTGACTCGTTATCAAATTGCGAGGAAGAACTGGGAACGTCGGGGTTATTTCGTCGAGGAAGGACCCTGCGTTCACCTCGAAGAAGGCGTCGCCTCTAGTGCTTCTCCCGAAAAGCGGGCGGAAGAGATCATGGGCGCATTTCGAGGGGATGCCTCCCTTATTTTGAGCGTTGGGGGCGGGGAAACCATGTGTGACATCCTCCCCTATATTGACTTTGAGGAGATTTCGAAATTACCTCCGAAATGGTTCATGGGATTCTCCGATAACACGAATCTCACCTTCCCTTTGGCGACCCTTTCTTCTCTTATTACCGTCTACGGCCCTTGTTTCCCCCAATACTTCCATAAGCCGTATCGCCTCGCGGAAAAAGACGCCTTGGATTTGCTCGAAGGAAGAACCACCCACGTGGAAGGTTATCCCAAGTATTCCATCACGCGTTCCAACCCCGATCACCCCTTATGGACCTACCGTTGTACCCAAAAGAAGGTGATTACCCCAATTAACGGCGAAGAACCCATGCGGGGAACCTTGCTAGGCGGGTGCCTTGATTGCCTCATCAATATATGTGGGACGGAATTTGATCGCGTAAAGGAGTTTATCGCGAAAGAAAAAGAGGGGGTCATCTGGTTTTTGGAGGCCTGCGACCTCTCTCCCCTTGGCATTCGTCGGGCCTTGTTCCAACTCATTCATGCGGGTTGGTTTGCTAGCGCGAAGGGATTCCTCATCGGACGCCCCTTATGCAAAGACGCGGAAATCTGCGGGGTGAATAAGCATTCCGCGGTCTCGGACATGCTTTCTTCCTTTGGGGTTCCAATTTGGATGGATGTTGACCTTGGCCACATCTCCCCCTCGATGCCGATTCTTTGCGGGGCGAAGGCCACCGTATCATTAATTGAGGGGAATCTCATCATCGATTATGATGGGAAAGGGAGTATTCCCGAAGAAAAGAGGGTATAGTATCCCCAAACAAAAAAAAGGAACGATTCAAATGATTGCACTTCACGTCAAAGACTACGGGACCATCAAAATCGAACTCGATAAGGAACATGCCCCGATCAGCTGCGAGAACTTCGAAAACCTCGTCAAGAAAGGCTTCTACAATGGCCTTACCTTCCACCGCGTCATTAAAGGATTCATGATCCAAGGGGGATGCCCGTTGGGAAACGGAACCGGAGGACCCGGATACCACATCAAGGGCGAATTTAAAGCCAACGGGGTGGATAACCCCATTCGTCACGTTCGCGGCGTCATCTCCATGGCCCGCAGCGCCCATCCCGATTCGGCGGGCAGCCAATTCTTCATCTGCGATGCCGATGATTCTTGGTTGGACGGGCAATACGCCGCCTTTGGACACGTCGTCGAAGGAATGGAAGTCGTCGACAAAATCGCCTCGGTCAAAAAGGACCGTTCCGACCGCCCCTTGACGCCGGTTGTTATCGAAAAAGCCGAGGTTATTTAGGAGAATTCGACCACCGTTCTCGCCTCTTTTTCCTTCTTGATCCATTTTGGGAGGGAAAGCAGAAGAACGCGAATAGTAAAAGCGATGGAAATTCCATCGCCTTTTTTGTCGTTTCTTCGTATGATATAGGGCGTTGTTGATTTCCGGGAGGAAATTTATGGATACCAAATTTATCTTTGTCACGGGTGGGGTTGTTTCGTCGTTAGGAAAAGGCATCAGCGCCGCGAGTCTCGGCATGCTTTTGAAACGCCGTGGATACCGCGTCTTCATGCAGAAATTCGACCCCTACCTCAACGTCGACCCCGGCACGATGTCCCCCTATCAACACGGGGAAGTCTTTGTCACCGACGACGGGGCGGAAACCGACCTCGACATCGGCCACTACGAACGTTGGATGGACGACTCCTTCACCAAGGACTCTTCCGTCACCTCGGGCAAAGTCTATAACGCGGTATTAAAGAAAGAACGCCATGGCGATTACTTGGGCGCGACCGTCCAAGTCATCCCCCACGTCACCGATGAGATTCGTTCTCGCCTGGCGGGGGCGGCCCAACATAGCGGCGCGGACATCGTCATCACCGAAATCGGCGGCACGGTCGGCGACATCGAATCCCTCCCCTTCCTCGAAGCCATCCGTCAAGCCCGTTTGGTCTTCGGCCCTCGGAACACCTTCTTCCTTCATAACACCTTGGTTCCGTATCTGCGTACCTCGGGAGAAACCAAAACCAAGCCGACCCAACACTCGGTCAAAGAACTCACCGGCTTAGGCATCCAACCTGATGCGATCGTTCTCCGTTCCGAAGTCCCCTTGGATGAAAAAACCCGCGAAAAGGTTTCCCTTTTCTGCAACGTCCCCCTCAAAGGCGTCTTTGAAGCCGATGACTGCGAATGCCTCTTTGAACTTCCCCTTCGTCTCCACGATCAGGGAATTGAGACCTACGTTCTCGAACATTTTGGCCTCCCGAGCGAAAAACCAATTGCGCTTGATGACTACAAAGCCTTCGTCGATCGCGTCAAACATCTCTCCAAAACCGTCAACATCGCCCTCGTTGGCAAATACGTGGAGCTCCACGATGCTTACCTCTCCGTCCGCGAAGCCCTTCGTTCAGCGGGATATGCCCTTGATGCGGATGTGAAAATCAATTGGATCAAGGCGATGGACGTCACCAATGAAAACGCCTCGGAACTCCTAAAAGACGCGGATGGGATCCTTGTTCCGGGTGGATTTGGCGAGCGCGGAAGCGAAGGAAAGAAAGCCGCTATTCGTTATGCCCGTGAGAACAATGTCCCCTACCTCGGTATTTGTTTCGGTATGCAACTCGCGCTAATCGAATTCGCCGAGCACGTCCTGGGACACCCCGATGCCAATACCACCGAATTCAATCCGAACTCCTCTTATCCCGTCGTTGACTTCCTCCACGACCAATATTCCGGAATCGATATGGGAGGTACCCTCCGCCTTGGCGCTTACGATTGCGCCATCAAGGAAGGAACTCTCGCTTATGAATGTTATGGCAAAACGCTCGTGAAGGAACGCCATCGTCACCGATACGAGTTCAACAACCGCTACAAAGAGGAATTCGAAGCCGCGGGTATGGTTTTCTCGGGTATCAATCCCCAACAAAATCTCGCCGAAATCGTCGAGCTTCCGAGCCACCCTTTCTTCATCGCCGCGCAATTCCATCCGGAATTTACGAGCCGTCCGATGCGTCCAAATCCCCTCTTCTTCGGGTTTATCCGTGCAGCCTTGGCGAACCGCAAATAAGGCAAAACGGTGCAAAACTGATATTTAAACACTGCAAATTCAGGTAATAAACCCGTATTTGCGGTGTTTTTATTTTGCTTTACGCATACGCGCGCTAACTTTATAATGTCACTAACTCGGAGGTCGTCTAATGAAAAAAGTTGCTACGACATTATCCATTTTAGGTCTGGTATTCCTCCTTTTAGGTGTGGGCATCCTTTGCGTGTTACCCCTTATCCTTGGAGATGCCGGAACCTTCTATACCCTCACCGGCGCCAAATGGTCGGATTGGGTGAACGTCTTGAAAGGCGTGGTGGATTTCACCAATATCGGAATGACCCAAATCGTGATTCTCGTTTGTGCGGGAATCGGACTTGTGGTGTTCCTCGTTTCCATCATCGTCTGCTTCGCCAAGCGTCGCCCCGTCGGTATTGTTTGCGCACTCCTTGGCTTAATCACCTTGGCCGTCTTCCTCGCCTACGCCGTCTTCACCATCCATCCCAACTACACGGGATTCTGGGTGGATCCTCTTGGCGTGGTCGTTGACGATGGCAAATACGGCTGGCTCTCCATGGCGAAAGTCGCCTCGGAAGACGGCAAATATCTCCACTTACTCATTTTGCCGCTTGTGAGCTTTGGCTTTGCCGCCCTTGGCTATATCTTTGGCGTTCTCGGCAATTTCCTCGACATGGTCCTTGGTCGTCCGAATCCCAAGAAAGTCAAATCTCCCGCTCCGGAAGCCGCTGCTGTGGTCGCGGAAGGAGAACCCGCTCCGATCGTCGTCCATGACGATGAAATCATTCCTCCCACCAGCGGAGAGGAAATCGATGCCGCGTTAGGCGTGGATACTCCCGCGGTGAAACCCGGAGAAGCCCCGCTTCCGACTCCTCCTTCCGCCCCTGCTGCCCCCACTGCCTCAGGACCTGTTCCCCCGAATTATGGAATGGCCGGCGGCATCCAAGGCCCGCTCCTGGTCCAATACATCAATACCTATTCCCCCAATTCCGGAGAAACCGTGACGACGGGTGGGCAAAGACGCCAAGGCGCCGTCCCCGTCTCCGAAATCCAAGGCGCCATCACGGGTGAGAAACCCTTGTCCTTGGAGGATATCCGTCGCATCGTCCGCGAAGAAATCGGCCCGAAAGAAGAAGAGAGACAACCGGTTATTATTTCGGTTCCCTCTCCCGCGAAGGATGATTCCAAATCCTTGAGCGCCGATGACGTCCGTCGTATCTTCGCCGAAGAACTCGAACGCACCCTCGGCAAAGAAGAGGAAGACGTGGTCGTGGAAGAAACCGTTCCGACCCCAACGCCCCTCACTGCCGATGACATCCGCCAAATCATTGCCGAAGAAATGGCGGCGGGACAACCCAAGCCCGAACCCAAGCCCGAGCCGGTCCCCGTCCCCACCCCCGCTCCACAAATGAAGGAAGCCGATATCCGCGCGGCCATCGCCGAAGAACTTCAAGCCTACTTCGTGTCCCATAAGGAAGAGAAGAAGCCCGAACCCAAGCCCGAACCGGTTCCCGCGGCCCCTTCCATCTCCGCTTCCGAAATCCGACAAATCATCAACGAGGAATTCGCCCGTCGTGCCCCGAAGGAAGTCAAAAGTGAATTGACCCCCTCCTTGATTCGCGACATCATCCGTCAAGAAATGTTGAGCGTCCCTCCCATCAAGGAAGAGAAAATTCAACCCGTGACGGTTGTCGTGAAGGCTCCTCAAGAAGAGAAACCGGCGGAAGAACCCAAGCCCGAACCCAAACCCGAACCGAAGCCCGAGCCGAAACCCGAACCCGCCCCGACCCCCGTGACGGTTGTTATCCAAACCCCTCCCGCGGCCCCGGCCCCGGTCGTGGAAACCCCGACCCCCGCTCCGAAACCCCGCGTTGTCGGAGCGATCAACCCGGATCTTCCTCCCCATGACAAGATCATCCGCATTCCCTTCCAAACCCGGATGGCCGAAGCGGAAAAGGAAATGATTGATAATTACAACATCATCAAATCCGAAATCATGTCCTATGGCGTCAAGAGCCGCATCTCCAATAAAGGTGACACCTTCCGCCTCCACAAGAAGACCTTCGTGAAGATTACAATCGCCGGCAAGAGCCTCAAGCTCTATTTCGCCCTCGATCCGAAGGATTACGCGAACTCCCCGATCCCCGTCCAAGACGCGGGACACGTGGGCGTCTACCGCGACATCCCGCTCATCTTCAAGGTCCGCTCGCCCCTCTCCATTAACCGTGCGAAGGAACTCATCGCCGCGGTCATGGAAAAGAACGGCCTCGAACAAGGTAAGGTCGTCGTCAAAGACTGGGCCAAAGAGATTCCGCCAGCCAAAGAAGGCGAATCCTCCGAAGACGAAGATTAATCTTCTCGCCCGCATCGCTTCGGTGCGGGCTTTTTCATACTCAAAAAGTCAATAATAAGGGGTACGTCTACTAATTTCCCCGATTTCCTGACAGAACCACGAATCTTTGCTATAATCCTTCTTGCGTTGCCCGCGGAAAGGAAGTGATCGGCATTGGACATCCCTGATTGGCTTACATCCATCCTTTTGGTCCTTTGCCTTATCGGAAGCGCCTTCTTCAGCGCTTCGGAAACCGCCTTCTCTTGCCTCAACAAGTACAAATTCCAGGTCGAAGCGGAAAACGGATCCAGAACCGCTTCACTCGTCGATAGGCTTTATCGTTTCTACGATTCCACTTTAATCACGGCTTTGGTCGGAAATAACATCGTGGCCATCGCGGTCTCCTCTTTGGCGACCACTTTGTTCATGAAATTCTTTGGCTCGAAGATGGACCATTCCGCCATCTCGCTCCTTTCCTCTTTGGTGGTCGCGGTCGTGACTTTCCTATTTGGCGATACCATCCCCAAGCTCATCGCGAAAAAAGCCCCGAATGCGATTGCGCGTGGGAACGTATACCTTTTTTCCTTTTTCTTTGTTTTGTTCTTCCCCGTCACCTTGATTTTCCGCGGCCTAACCGCCTTGGTCCGTAAGCTGTTCCGGGCCGCCCCCGATCCGGAAGTGGATACGGAGGACATCGCCGAAGAGATTGAGCGAATGGAGAAGTTTGGGGACATTGAGACCAACGAATCGAACATCATGGTCAATTCCTTGGACTTCACCGAAACCTCCGTCAAGGAAGTCCTAACCCCCATCCGGAGAATGAAGATGATCGACTCGGATGGCTTGGATACCCCCAAACTGATTGAGTTCTTGAAAACGTGTTCCTATTCCCGCGTTCCCGTCTACTACAAATCCAGGGATAAAATCGTTGGGGTTTTGGTCGTCAAAAACTTCCTTTCGGCCTATTTTAAGAACCCCAGTACCTCGTATTTGCCCTTTGTCCAAAAGGCTTATTTCGTCACGCCCCGCGTCAAAATGGACGATCTTTTGGACGGGTTTAAGGAACACCACACCCAAATCGCGATTGTTCGAAAAGAAGGCAAGGTTCTCGGCATGGTCACCACGGAGGACGTGCTGGAAGAACTCGTCGGACGGATCGATGAAGTGGAGCTTTCCCCCGAGGAGGTTCGCCCATGAGCATTCCGGCGATTATCTACCTCGTGTGTATGGGGGCATTGCTTCTTGCCTCCGGATTCTTCTCCGCGATGGACATGGCCTATTCTTGCGTCAACGTCAGGCGCTTAAAAAGAGCCGCCGAAAAAGGAAAGAAGTCCGCGGTTTTGGCGTACCGTTTCGCGGAACGTTACGACCGCACCATCACCACGATTTTGTTCGGCAACAACCTCGTGAACATCTTGGCGTCCTCTTTGGGCGTTGCCTTATCCATGGAGCCCCCCTTTGATGCATATCCCTTGGCTTCCCCCGTTATTTCCGCGGTCCTTTTGCTTGCGGTTTTGACATTCGGGGAAATCCTTCCCAAGGCGATGGCAAGGGCCTATTCTTATCACTTTTGCCTGCTTGCGGCCTACCCCGTCCGTTTCTTTGAAATCGTCTTTTACCCCGTCTCCAAATCCGTCACTTTCTTGGCGAGGTGGATGACCCGTCCTTTCTTGCGGAAGGTCGAGGAAGTCGGGCCCGTATCGGATGAAGAACTCCAGGCGATGGTGGACGACATTGAGGACGAAGGCATCATCGACGAATCCCAAAGTGAGATCATCTCCAACTCCATCGACTTCAAAGATACCTGCGCCTATGAAGTCATGACCCCGCGCGTCAAAATCGAAGGTATCTCTCGGGAAGAAAACCTCGAGCGTTACGTTTTGCGCGAGAACGCCTTCCGTCATTCCCGCATCCCAGTCTATTCAAAAAGTTACGACCATATCGAGGGATACATCCCCGTGAAATCCCTCCAAAAGGCGATATTAAACGGCAAGCGTTTATCCATTGAAGAATTGATGCTCCCCGTTTTGAACGTCCCGCGCACGATGGAAATCTCCGCGATTTTGAAGCAGATGAAGAAATCCCATCACCATATCGCGGTGGTCAAGGACGAATACGGGGGAACCGAAGGCATCGTCACCTTGGAGGACATTCTCGAAGAACTCGTCGGGGACATGTGGGACGAAAGCGAACCCATCTCCGAAGACGTGACCAAAACGGAAAAACGGAACGTCTTCTTGGTCAAGGGATCGATGAACATCACCGACTTCTTTGAACGATTCAATCTGGACGTCGATTTGCTCGACCGCGACTACCAAACCCTTTCGGGTTGGATCAACGACCGGTTGGGGCGGTTTGGACGAGTCGGGGACGTCATCGACTTCCAGCGCGTCACCATCCGCATTAAAAAAGTCACTTCCTACACCGTGTCGATGACGGAAGTGACGTATCATCCGCGCCGGAAGATTTAACGAACCATCGACCGGAGTTTCGCCTCGTAAATCTCCGCGATTTTCTTGGCGAGCTCCTCCAGTGAGGTTTTCACGTTCATGATGTGGCAATCCGATTCGTCTTTGACGACGTCGGGGAAGGCTTTTTTGTCGTGCTCGATGCGACTTGCGATCGCCTCTTCTTCGTCACCCCTATGTTTCATGTGGGCGATCCGTTCTTCTTCGGGGCAATCGATGAAGAAGGAGATGATGCGAGGATCTTGCAAAGCCTTGTAGGCGAGATAGCCCGGGACGTCGACGATGAGGACTTTATCGTCCCCGATTTCGTCTTTGGAGGAGCCGTAGTGGTAACCGTTAAACAAGGTGGTTTCCACGAAAGCCCCTTCATCGTTTAAACGGAGGAATTCCTTTTCCGTCAAGAAATGGTAGTCCACTCCTTGGACTTCCCCTTTCCGCATGGGACGGGTCGTGGAGGTGATGGTTTTCGTGAAGTGAAAGTCTTTGCAGAGAATTTTGGCGATTTCGGTTTTGCCTGACGCCGAGGGTCCGAGTAAGAGAATCATGGCCGTTCCATTCTATCGCATTTGCCTTCTTTGGGTCAGCATCTTTGTAACGTTTGGCTTTTTATATGGATTGTACCCTGAAGGGAGGACGACATTTTTTCAACAATTTCCTTCGATGGATTCGCTTCTTTTTCAAATGGTAAAAATTTTCTTCCGACAAAACCCTTCTTTTCGGGAAATAAGAATAAGTACCGAACCATTTCGGCGCGGGGAAGAGAAGAAAGAGAGGTAATGGGATGCCAAGCTGTTCCAAGGGAATTCGGGGGAATCGAGAATCGGATGCGACTGCGTTAGCGTTACGCGCGGTCTACCGTCAAAGCATGTTGCGGCTCGGGCGAAACACGAACACCCCGATTGAGGCGGTGAGCTTCGCCGAACTCACCAAGGAGGAGAAGACGCCGGAAGCGAGGTTCTTGCTTTCCTGCAAAAGGCTCTACCGTCGCCTCGTCCCCATCGAACGGAAAACGGTCGTGAACGAAATCTTTGAACGCGGACTCCATTATCAATTTTGGTACATCCACGCGATACCCGAACGGGAGTATCGAAAACTCAAGAAACGTATGAACGAGGAGGTCTACGCCCTCGCAAGCAAGGAGGGACTGCTATGAAGAAAAACCAATACCTGTCTCGCCTATTGTTGGCGAGCACCGCCTTGTTGGGGCTTGGATATACGAAGGGTACTTCCACGAATTTCTCCTATTATGCCTACACGAACGAAGTGACCGCTTGGAGCAAATTCACCATGAGTGTGCAGGTGTGGAACGAGACTTCCTCGACCATCACCGTGAACGCTTATGAGTTTGCCCTTTATAGTTCCAGTGGCAACCTCCTCTCCTCCAAAGGGGTGGATCGAACCAACGGATATCCGCGAACGCTGGCAAAAGGGGATTCCCCGATCGTCTTAAGCTTTTCCTACACCCCGACCGCGAAGTTCCAAATCCACTTCCATATGTATGGGCAAGTCGGCAGCCGAACCCAGATGATTGACATCAATTACACGATTACCCCCGGCACCCGATATGGGACGAGTTCCAATCCCCTTGTGATTTCCAAGGATCAAGAAGTGGCCCCGGGTAGGAGCACCTACGATTTTTGTGCGAGCCAAGCGGGGGCGAGCCCCACCAAAACGTACAAATACAATTTCGTGAACGTGAAGGACATGGGTTATCCCTATTTGGCCGCGTTCAACGTCCGCGTGTTCAAGAAGTGGGTCGAAACCAACAAATACACGATTCCGACGGTCTCAAGCGCCCAAATCGTGATCCATTCCCATTTGGATGAGTTCCGTTATGCGGCGGACGCCTACAACTTAACGACCGGGGATTGCACTTTTTACCTGAGCCCGGTGAGCATGACCAACCGCATCGAGTTCGCTTTGAAAAAATCCATCTACATGGATAAAGGGACCGGGGCGGTCTCCAAGAATTCATATCACCCTTCGCGAGAAATCAAAACCACGCGCATCCCCCTTCCCCAAGGTAAGGACGAATCCTCCACCACCTATTCCTGGGATTTGACCTTCAAACTCGATAACGACTATGTGCGGATCCCCTTCACCCAGACCAACAACCACGTGGGGCTCGGGAATCCGGATTCCAAATACGTCTTAACGTTAGGGTGAAACCATGGTCGAAATGCTTTTCGGAGGCATGGTCCTCATCACTTGCCTCGGCGGATTTATCCAAACCTTCAATTGGGCGGGGTTCACTCGGGGATATTTGAACCTCTATGGTGGCGTTATTGAGTCCTGCGTGACCAACTTCCTCCCTTCTCGTCCGGGGGCGACGCCGTATTTTGATGAGGAACTCGTGAATGTTTATCTGCCCAAATATATCGACATGAACATGCGCCCCTACACGGTTTCCCTCTCCTGGAAAGTCGCTTATTCGGATTACGCCGGGGCGGGGGAATACCACCACATGGTCATCACATTTGACGCCAATCTTGGCTTGCACAAAGTCAAGAAAACCGCGGCCTATTCCATCAAGGAGGTATCGTGAAAATGAATTCACTTGAAATTCGGGAACGACTTAAAGATTACGTCGAATCCTCCTTTCTCGCCCCGCTTTTGCAAAACGAATCCGTCAGCGATATCTCCTATAACGGCCAACGGATTTTCTACGAGGATTCCACCCGCGGTCGCCTGCCCTTCGATTGCGAGGTCACCCCGACGATCGTGGGGAACTTCCTTCGCCAAATCGCGAATTATTCGGAAAAACAATTCTCTTACATGTCGCCGATATTAGATGTCTCTTTCTCCCGGTACCGCTTGAACGCCACGTATCTCTCCTTAACTAGGGTAAAGGATGCGAAATCGTATTCGTTCTCGCTTCGTATCGGGAAGGAAGGGACGGCGATCGGAGAAGAGGACAAGGAGTTCTTCGGCGGATCCCGTGATCTGTTGCTTGACGCCCTTCATCGCCGGGAATCCATTGTGATCGCGGGGGAGACGAGTTCGGGGAAAACGGAGCTACAGAAGTACCTGCTCCTCCATTTACCTCCCTTCACCCGCGTCCTTGTTATCGATAACGTCGAGGAATTGGAGTTAAGCCGTGGCAGCAACGACCTCGATTTAACGAGTTGGTTGGTGGATGACCGTTTGAAGGAATCCTCTTTCCCTTCCCTCATCCGAAACGCGTTACGGAACAACCCCGATTACCTGCTTGTGGCGGAATCTCGGGGAGGGGAAATGCTAGAAGCCTTGCACTGCGTCATGTCTGGCCACCCGATAATCACGACCCTCCACGCCCTGGACATCGATTCGATTCCCACCCGTATCGCACGTATGGCCATGATGGCGGGGGAGCGTCTCTTCTTTGAGGAAACCCTCGCGGACGTCTATCACCATTTCTCGACCCTCGTATACCTGAAGAAGGAGATGCGGGAAGGAAAAATCCATCGGTATGTCCAAAGCGTCGGAAGGCTCAATGAAAAGGAGAGAAAGGTGGACTTGCTCTTTGACCGGAAGGAGAAGCCGTTATGAGCAGCCTGTTCCTCGCCTTTCTCATTATCTCCCTTGTTTGCGCGGCGGCGTGTTATCTATCCACCCTTAACATCTTTTTGTCCTTGGTGGTCCTCGCCGCTTACGCCATCAGTCTCATCGCGGTTCTCGCCCCGATGTTACAACGCTACGCCGAACGGATTCGCAAAAGCCACGAGTGTTATCGCTTCGTGAATTCCTACCTCATTTCTTTGTCCGCGACCGCATCGCTAGAAAAGGCGTTCTTAAGCGCCGGAGAAGGGTCGAGCGGCAAACTCCAGACCACCATGGAATCGGTCGCGTCCATGGAGGCGTTTGAAAAAACGCGTTACCTCGGCCTTTATTTCGAAAGTGACCTCTATGCGATGTTCTTAAGCGTCCTCGAGCTTTATTCCGAACAAGGCGGGGACATCCTCAAACTCAGCGCTTCGTTGCTCGAAGAAGTCAACCGCGTCGAAGAATCCACCCGGAAGTTGGAGAAAGCCGGGATTCGAAACGCCTTTCAATACATCCTCTTGTGGGTGATGTCCCTTGGAATCCTCGTCTTCCTTCGGTTTGGGCTCGGCTCGTATTTCGAAGCTATCCGGAAATCCGCGATCTACCTCATCTGCATTGCCGTCTTTTTCTTCTTCATGCTCGGCTCCATCCTCCTGTATGGCGGTTTCTACGTCGGGGGTTTTGGGAAAAAGAAGAAGTTGAACCGAAACGGGGAGGCCGACGATGTCGTGGAAACAGCAGGTCATTGAAGCGGGGCTAAACCCCAAAAAGGAGATCGTTCTTGGCGTTCTCCTAATCGTCCCGTTCATCGGAATCGCGTTCGCCATCCTCTATTTCCTGGGCCCATCGTTTTATCTGGTGCTGCCCTTTCTCCTCTATGTATTCTTCCTCTATCTGCATTTTGGGAGATACAAGTCCATCCTCGCCCGGAGGGAGACCGCCCTCACCGACGAATTCGTAAAGCTCTTCACTTTCTTCGGCGTCTACATCGAGGATGGGTTCAACGTCTATGCCGCCTTGCGGGCCATCGAAGCTTTCGCCTCTCCCCAGATGAACGCTTTCCTTGAGGATCTCCTCAATGACATCGAGGCGGACAAAGGCGTCACCCCGTATGTGCGTTTCTCCTCCCATTTTGGGGAAATCGCCGTCAAACAAGTGATGCTCTCCATCTATCAAATGGTGGACGAGGGGCAGGGTGGGGTTTACATCCAGCAGTTCCAACGTTTGTTTGGGAAATTAAGCGACCAAAAACACGCCTTATCTGAGGAAAAGTGGACCGAACGCCTGGCAAGTCTATCCTTCCTTCCGCTAGTCGGAAGCGGGTTAACGATGATCGCCCTTTCCTTATCGCTTGTGAACATCATGGAGGAGGCTCTCAATGTCTTATAAAATCGGCTTATTACTATCGACCGTCTTCCTGATGTCGGTCTTCCTCTTAGGGGGCGATTTGTGTCTCCTCAACGCCTCTTATCAGCAACTCGACTCCCTTGCCATCGTCACGGTGCAAAGAATCGAGATGGATGGATATGTCAGTCAGGACACCATCGATTATGTTAGAGGGGAGGGGGCTTCCTTCTCTTATTGGTACGACTCCGTCTTCACGCCGAGCATCGGGGATATGCTCACGATAGAGGTCAAAAAGACCTATTCCCCCCTTGTGTTTCAGAAATCGGAGATGAGTCTCCGCGTCCGTCGGAGCTGCATCGTCGGTTTCTATATCGCGAATCAGTAAAGGAGGTGATGCGATGTGTCCGAAATCAAAGGGCAACTTCTGGGCTTATTGCTCGTTTTGGCTGTCTTTGGCGCGATTGGAGGAACCTTGATGGGGGTCTTCTCCCGTACGAGCGATGCCATCGTCGCTCGCGTGGACAGCCAGATTAACTTAACGTCCAGCAGCAACTAAACTTTTAGGGGTTATTCCTTCATTCATCCTTTCAACAAGACAACAACACACAACAAAGGAGTAACACAATGTCTGAAATCAAAGGCCAACTCTTGGGCTTGCTCGCCCTTCTTCTCGTCTTCGGTGCCACCGCCGCAACCGTTTCCGCCGCGGTCACCCGCGACGCGACTACCATCTCGCAAAAAGCGAACTCGGTGGAGTCCGTCATCCTCTCGGGCAACTGAGGTAGGGAAATATCGAGCGCCGGATTCCCGTTCCGGCGCTTTTTCATGCCGCGAAAAAGCACTATCTTTCATAAATGTTTTTGTTATAATTCCAACCGAGGAAACGAATATGGCATCTGCAAAACTTGAAGAAATCAAAAAACTTTTTGCCGAAAAACTCGGCATGACTACGGTGGATGAAACCAAGTCTTTAAAGGATCTTGGATTGGATTCCTTGGACGTCGTCGAACTCAGCTTCGACTTGGAAGACCGCTTCGGCATCACCTTGGATCCCGAAAAGCTTTCGTCGATCAAGACCGTCGCCGATCTTTATTCTGAAATCGGTTCCAAACTCGGCGAATAAGCCCGCATTTACCCATTCGGTTCAGCGAATGTAAGCCGCGATTTTCCTCGGAAAAAATCGAAGAAAAAAACACTTGCATTGCCTGCCCTGCCTGTATATCATTTTCAAGCGCGTAAATCCGCGTTTGCGCTCAGCTAGCTCAATGGCAGAGCAATCGGCTGTTAACCGATCGGTTGTAGGTTCGAGCCCTATGCTGAGCGCCATCCTGGCCCGTTGGAGAAGTGGCTTAACTCATATCCCTTTCAAGGATACATTCACGCGTTCGAACCGCGTACGGGTCACCACGAAAATTCCGCCCATCCCTGTGATGGGCTTTTTCATTGCTCGCTTCCATTCCTCAAGGAGAAGAACTCCTCGGAAAGGAAATAGAATTGTTGCTTTTTGAATATTATCTTCATATGCCCAAACATAAAATATAAGAAAAACCTCGAATTTATCGAAGGAATCTAATTTTTATTTCCTCTTTTTCGGCATATTGAAATTTTGAATGGATGGTATAGAATTATGGCAATAGTGAAATCCGCCTTTACAAAGTAAAGCGATTTCATGAAGCCTTAATCGTTGACGGCTCCCCTAGGTTTGTCCGACTGGACACATCGCTGTCATCCAAAAAGGACGTCTTTTTAGTTGAAAAGGCAACTCGAATGGATACAGGAGGAAGCCAATCATGAGTGTCTATCACGGTATCTCCCCCGACGGGGAAACCGTATTTCTCGAAAGCGGCAACATAAACTTACGTTGCCATTGCATTTTCAAAACGTCCATTAAGGGCAAACATTATCGCTTTTTGGTGCTCGAACAAAACTTCGGCGATCTGAAGAAAGGCCTTTCCATGGGCATGGTTTTCGATGGAGAAGCCGACTCCTTGAACGGAGACTACACCTTGCTCAGAGAAGGCCCAGAGATGGACGCCGTCGTTCAAGAATGGCTCAAGTACTGCCGCGAGAACGGAATTGATCCAAACATCGCCGCTTCCGGGGATGAACCCGATCCGAAGCCCGCCGCCCCGAAACCCGCGCCAAAGCCTTCTCCAAAGCCCGCGGCCCCCTCGGGAACCTCCTATTCGGGCATCTCCCCCGACGGAGAGACCGTCTTTTTGGAACACGGCAGCGAAATGCACCGCGGCACCTGCGTCAAGAAAGGCAACTTCGCCGGGGTCGAATGCCGTTTGCTCAAGATGGAGGACGCCATCGGAAGTTATGCCAAAGGCGCTTCCGTTCCTTTCCGTTTCACCGGAGAATCGGATTCCCTCAATGGGGATTACGTCATTCTCTCTTCGGGAGATAAGGGTTATTCCGAACTCATGGGTGGAGGCGCCCCCGCGCCAAAACCCGCGGCACCCAAACCCCAACCCGCCGCGCCGAAACCTCAGCCGGCGGCCCCGAAGCCCGCTCCCGCCGCTCCCAAACCCGCGGCCCCCTCGGGAAATGCCTATTCGGGCATCTCCCCCGACGGAGAGACCGTCTTCTTGGAATTGGGCTCGGATATGTTCCGTGGCGTCTGCGTCAAGAAAGGCAATTTCGGCGGAGTCGAATGTCGTTTGCTTAAGGCCGAGGCCGATTGGGGAAGTTTCAAGAAAGGAGCTTCCGTCCCCTTCCGTTTTGTCGGCGAATCCGATTCCCTCAACGGCGAATACTACCTTTTGAAATCCTCCGACAAAGGATACAAAGAACTCATGGGCGGAGCCACACCGGCCCCAAAACCAAAGCCCGCTGCCCCGAAACCCTCCCCCGCGGCCCCAAAGCCTCAACCAGATGCCCCAAAGCCTCAACCCACCCCGCGTCCCCATCCGACGGAAGGAAGCACGGCTTCCTCGGGTTGCTACCACATGGCCCCCTCGACCAAGTGGGTCGTTGGGGCCTCCATCTTCTATGTCCTCGCCATCATCACCTCGGTGCTTTTGTTCCCGGGGCTTCTCGTTTTGTGCGAGCTCCTGATGCAACTCTTCAATCGGTTCATCGACCCAATCGACGCCTCCACCTTGAATCTTATCTTCTCGATTGTTTACCTCGTCGTCTTCTTCGCCCTTCCGATTCTTAGCCTCAGCGCCTCCATCCGGGGCATGAAGCACCGCAAGGAATCCCGTAATCCCATCCACCGCACCGCGATGGTCCTCGGGGTCCTCACCTTGAATTTGCCTCTTTTGATTGCCGGGTATTTCTGCCACAAAGGCCGTGTCCGTCTGGAAAAAGTCGTTGCCGTTGTGAAAGGAGTCAAATAAATATGGAAATCCTAGTAGGCATTCTCGCCATATTTCTCATCCTCGCGATTTTGGAGATCGCAATTCCTCTTTTGGGTGTCGCTTCCTTTGTCGTGTCCATCGTTTTGGCTGCCATTGCGGCCTTCCGTGGCATCATTTACGGGCTCAACGGATCCTTCGAATACCAACACTTCCACTCGAATGAGAAAGGCAGTGAGCCTGCCCGTAAGAGCTGGTTCTTCGGCCCGAACTTCCGCGCCATTCCGTCCATCTTCCAATCCTGCTTCCGCGTCATCTTGGCCCAAACCAGTTACATCAAGGAACTACTTTCGGGTTGGTTCGAAGATGGAGAACTCATCATCAAAGGCCTTGTCCTCGTCTGCGGTTTTGAAATCGCGATCATCCACTGGGGCGTCGCCTTCATCCTTTCCGCCACCTGGATGGGCATCTTCACCGTCCTCTTCCTTATCGCGATGCTGATCTATTACGTGATCTTCGCCATCTTCTGGGCGGTGGACCGCCTCTTCTTGCTTTTCCGTGGATATAAGAACGACTGCCCCAACTGCAAGAAGCGTTCCTTGATTCCGGAATACACCTGCCCGAGCTGCGGCGCCGTCCACAAGAAACTCGCCCCGAATACCTATGGCGTGTTCTACCACACCTGCCGCTGCGGAGCGATGCTTGGCTCCACCCATTTCTCGGGAAAGAGTTATCTGAACCCCGTTTGTCCGCGCTGCCACGAACCGATGAAGACCGGCGCCACGCGTCCGATCACCTTCCAACTCATCGGGGGCACCGCCTCGGGCAAAACGGTCTATTTGGCCGCCCTCTTCCATGAACTCCACCGTCATTACGGTTCCACCCACGCGAACTATTATTCCGACCCGGCGTGCGCGGAAGGCATGAACGAACTCGAAAAAGCCTTCCAAGGCAAGTACATGCGTTCCACCGCGGGCAGAGACGCCCTCTTCTATGCCGACATCGTCGAACCGAAGCATTACCCCGTCCCCGTCAAATTTGAAGTCGTTGACATTCCGGGGGAAATGTTCTCGGGTCAAACCGCCCTCAAGGAAGGCGATACCCGTTTGGAGCAATACAAGTACTGCAATGGCTTCCTCTTCCTTCTGGACCCCTTTGCCGAAGGCGACCTAAAGGCCGCCCAAAGCACCGATAAGAGCACCGAATACTCTCCGGCGAGCCCCGAGGAAGTCCTCACGAGCTTCGACAACTACCTCATCGCCCAAGGATTCGCCAAGACGGGCAAGATGGTCGACACCCCTTTGTCGGTCATCGTCACCAAAGCCGATACGAAAGAGGTGCGCAAACGTCTCACCTTCGAGGCAATCGACGAAGAATGGGAGACCAACCGCAAGGCCTACGCTTCCTATGACGCCTGCCGCGACCAACTCATCAAAGAGTTCCTCGCCTCGGTCTCGCAAGCCTCCCTCGTCTCCAACATCGAAGCGAGATTCAAAAACGTCCACTTCTACCTCGCTTCCCCGATGGGCCACTCCCCGAACGACAAGGCCTATGCCCCCTGGGGGGTCCTCGCGCCGGTCCGTTGGCCCTTAACCATCAAAGACAAAAAATACGTTTCTTGTGCATTATTGAAGGAGGATAAACATGGAAACTAATCCGACGAACGAACCCATCGCCGAAACCCCGGCCGAAGAAGTTCCCGTCATCGAAACCCCGGTGGAAGAACCCAAACCCGAGGAAGTTCCCGAGACCCCGGTGGAAGAAGAAGCCCCGGCGGTCGCCTCTCCCTTGGAAGAGGCCATCGGACTTCTCGCCAAAGCCACCCCCGAAGAACTCGACGCATTGGGGGATGAAGCCAAAGCGACCCTCGCGGGTTTCTTAAGCGCGAACGTCCCGACGGTTCTGGCCTCTCGCCTCGATTGGACCAAAAACGCGCTCACGTCGCTCCATGGCATCTTGAAAAAGGTGCTCGAGGAGAACGAGGAGTTCCGCGTCACCTCCAAGACCACCCTGCAAAAGAACGTCGCGATTTTGGAGGAGCAGGTCAAAGGGACTTCCCTCAACAAACTCCTCAAGACGGTCGCGGGATTCTACAGCACCTATTGCTTCATGATCGACGCCCCGATCGACGAGAACAAAACCCGCAGCAACATCGAAGGAATCTTCGAAGAACTCGAGGGGTTCCTCTGCGATTACGACTGCGAACTCGTCAAGGCGAAAGTCGGTGACGACTTCGATCCGATCGTGGCCAAAATCGCCAAGCGAATCCCGACGTCCGACGCTTCCCTCGACAAGAAGATTGCCGCGGTCCGTTCTCCCGGATGGAAGAAAGGGCGCATCGTCCTCGTCCCGATGCGCGCGGATATGTATGAGTACCATCCCGAAGCCCCGACTTCGGAACATCAATAAACAATCAATAACCAAAGGAGAAACTTATGAGTGTTTACGGTATTGACTTAGGAACCACCTATTCCTGCCTCTGCAAATTCGAAGACGGAAAAGCCTCCGTCATCCAAAACGTCAACGACCAA